>JBPCJC010000087.1:0-17855 GCA_051005695.1 Chthoniobacterales bacterium
CGGAAACTCTCGGCGGCCTTCTCGTTGGTGGCGGGTTGCTGCAACTCGGCCTCGTGACGGTGGCAAATTTCCGCCGGCTCGCCGGTCAAAATCGCCAGGCCGCACTCCATCTCGAGCTCCTCCGGACCGAGCTCGAGATGATGCGCGATCAGCGCCGGCAACGCGCCGCCGGCGGCCTCCCGTGGAACGGCTGGCGTAAATTTCTCGTCCACAAAAAAATCATGGAATGCGAGGACATCTGCTCCTTTCATCTCACCCCGCACGACCAGAAAACGCTCCCGGATTTTTTCCCCGGCCAGTATCTCACCTTCAATCTCGACATCCCCGGCCAGAACAAGCCCGCCGTCCGTTGCTACAGCCTCTCGGAAAGTCCGCGGCGCGACGCCTACCGCGTCACCATCAAGCGCATTCCGCCGCGCGATAAAAATTGTCCGCCCGGCCTCGTCTCCTCCTTCTTCCACGATCAGGTCAAGGAAGGCGACATCCTCGACGTCAAGGCGCCCTCCGGTCAGTTCTATCTCGATCCCGCCGGCACCGGCGGGATCGTCCTTATCGGCGGCGGCATCGGCGTTACTCCGGTCCTGAGCATGCTCAACACCCTGGTCGCGCAGAATTCTCATCGCGAAATCTGGTTCTTTCACGGCATCCGCAATCGCGCCGAGCACATCATGAAAGAACACCTGGAAGCAATCGCCCGCGAGCACCCGAATGTGCACCTCCAGGTTTGCGCCAGTAAGCCGGACCCCGATTACCAGCTCGGCCGCGACTACCATCACGAAGGCCGCATCTGCGTCAGCCTCTTCCAGAAACTGTTACCTTCCAATAATTTCGATTTCTACCTCTGCGGTCCCGGGCCCTTGATGCAGGACATCACCGAAGGCTTGAAAGAATGGGGCGTGCCCGAGAAGCACGTGCACTACGAGACCTTCGGCCCTTCGAGCGTGAAGAAAGTCGCCGCCGTCGTCGCGCCCGGCGCGCAAGTCGCCAGCGGCTTCGCCATTCAATTCAAGAAAAGCGGCAAGACCGTGAACTGGTGCGGCGACCACACCAGCATCCTCGATCTCGCGGAAGCGAACGGGATCAATATCCCCAGCGGCTGCCGCGCTGGCAGCTGTGGCACCTGCCAGGTGGCGGTTTTCTCCGGCGACGTCGGTTACATCGAGCAATCCGATTTCGAGACTAACCCCGGCACCCGCCTGACTTGTATCGGCGCCCCGAAGAGCGACCTCGTCCTCGATGCCTAACGAGCTGTTCCGGCCGGGCGGCGGTCGTCGCCCTTCCTTGTAGTTAGGGCGAGTTCGAAGCTCTCTTCGCGTTCGTGCGCGCGATCCTGTTTTTGCCGGCACGCCTCTTCGGCCGGCGCAGGGCCGTGTGTAAAGCGAAGAAGCTACGCTACGGCAGCATCGCCCTGCGCGATCGCGATCTGCGCGAAGTCGATCTCGATCGGCTCCGTGGCCGCCCGTGCCGGAAATCTTGGAACGATCGCTTGCGGCGCGCCCGCCTGCGGCTGATTCAGTCCAAAAGCCAGCCAGCGCGGATCGCTCTTGCCAAGCGGAATCGAGAGAAGACTGATCACGAAATGCATCTTGCGCCGCAGCTTTTTCTCCGCCGCGTCGCGCAAACGTTTCATGGTCGCCGCATCCGCTTTCGCCATTTCGACTTCACGTCGGGCCGCCGAGATTTTTTCTCGGCGTCCCACCGTAGTGTCCGCAACCGATTCCGACGCAAGCCTGGGTGGAGAGGACGGTCGCCGGGGGCTGGGAGGGGCTCGGTATCGTTCGCGGTGCCAATGTTTTGCGATGTCATACCCCGGCATATATTCTCCCCATGCATTGAGAAGGGTAATAATTGCGGGGTATTGGGCATCGTTATCTTCGTGCTTCGGATCGCTTGCGGGTCGCTAACCTCACGCCCGCAACGCCGCCGAGAGCGATCAAGGCAGGCTTGGAACTTGCTTAGCCTTTGGGTGGAGGCCTGGTGAAATGGGATCCGGAACCGTTCTGCTGTCTTGGGGCGATTATCGCCCGGGGCGGGCGCTTCAGGTGACAGTGCTCGAATGTGCCGCGTCCCAGAATGGACTAGAACCTCCAGTGGAACAGCCTAGTCGCCCTTATATATGATCGCCCAGCCGAAGACGGAATTGCGCCTGGAGATCCAAACTGGGCGGTGAATCTCGTTGGCCGCTGTTTCAATCGGCCGCCGCGGGAAGTGACCGCCGATAGTAAGCTCTGACCCCGATTCCGGTTCTTGAAACCTTCTCGTCAAAGATGACGAGCTATCAGTGAGACTACCGGCGGCTTTGGAACAGCGCAGTCATAGGCTTCGCGATTCGTGATCTAATTAAAGGGTAGCCAGATCCGCCATGGACATGGATTCATCTATTCTAACGCGGACTATCAGAGGAAGCGGGAACCGCCGGTAACGAAGTCGCGAAGGCTCCTGCGGCGGCAGGATCGGCTAAGGTCCAGTAGGAGAGCGCATCCTTCAGCGCGGTCGCGCGGGCAGAGTTACTAACCGGCAAGCTCGCGGCCCAGCGGGTAGCTGCAGCTGGATCTTTGCGCGCCCAGCCGGATGCGAGACCTATATATGCGGCGGTGCGGGCGGACATCGGTAGCTCGTCGGTGAAACGTAAGGCTCGGGCAGGGTCGGCCCGAGCCAAGTCGCTGGCGAGATGCGAGGCGGCGCTTTCCTGGGAGGCGCCTGCCGGCAGTTGGACAACGAAACGGCTGGCGCCATCCGGATTACTGGCTGCCCAGAAATCGAGAACGTTATTCACCGCAGTCTGCTGTAGAGAGCCTGCAGGAAGATTCTTAATCCAATCGAGCGCAAGTTCGGGTTGCACCGCGGCGAACGCGCGCGCGACCTCGAGAATCGCCCGCATTTTCACCGGGTTATCAGGTAACTTCAAAATTTCCTGACCGGCCGCGTTCGGGTCCTGGGCGATAAGTAACCGGACCGCTTCTGTGACCACATGATCGCGCGCATCGCCGGTAAGGAATTGTGGGGCCAGATTTAGCGTCCGCTGGGGATCGCGTTGCGCTCGGATGATGAGGGTAGCTTCGACCGCCGCCGCGCGATCCGCCGTATCTGCCAGGCCGAGCGCCCAATTTAAAGCTCCGACGACATCCTGGCCAGCCCAAACCACGGCGAGTGCGCGTAACGCGTTCTCGCGACCTTCTCTTGCGGGGACGAGTGTGAGTGCATCGAGCGCCACCGCACGATCTCTGCGGGCGATCTCGTCGAACAGTTGGCTGTAGACGATTTGTTCGTCGGGCGTAGTCGCCAGTTCGACGGCCAGACTTACCGCACCCCGGGGATTGCTCTTCGCTACCTGCGAAAGTAGCTTAAGTAGAGCTGCCGTGTATTGCTCGCCGTGCGGCATGTTCCGCAGTTCGTGCAACGTTACTTCGAGATCAGTCGCCGAGTTGGGCGCAGAATCTTCTGGAGCAACACTCGCCGTCGCCTGAGCGCCGGGTGCGAGCGGACTCGGCGAAGGTGGAGTCTGAGACAGCTTCGACGCTTTCGTCATGAGACGAACGTGCGGTTGGTAGGCCAGGCAAAGAGTAAGGATGCCTAGCGCCAGTAAGACAACGGCGCCGACTGCTTTTGGGTTCCCCAGCCGCTCCACTCTTCAGTCCCACTAAACCGTAAAACTAGTTCCTGGGCGTCGGCGCTCCCGCGGTAAAGTCCGCGGCATTGTTATTCGTATCGGTGGCACCAGCAGCGCCACGCAACGCGGCGGTGGTGTTGCTCAAAGTTGGCGCAGCGCCGGCTCCCTCGTAAGCGTCGGCCGTTCCAAAGCCGACGAAATCTGCCACCGCACTGCTTCCCACCGGGTTATCCACATTCAGTAGGGTTTGAGTTTTAGTTAGTGCAATCTTACCGCTAGTGGCCGAGAAGTTGATCGTGCCTGTCGCCTCCGGCGTGGGTAGGTTAGTGGTTCCGCCGGTGCCGGCAGCTTCCTGAATAAGGTAATGATGTCCCGGCGCAATCGAGCCACTCAGAAGAGTCTCTGACCAGCTGCTGCTGGTTGCGCTGGCGTACTGGACGGCGTAGGTGCTGAGATCCACGGTCGTCGCCCCGGCATTATATAATTCGATGAAATCATTCTTATAAGTGGCCCCGCTATTACCTCCGCCGCCGTAGACCTGGCTGACGGTGATCGCAACCGAAGCGGAAACAGTGAAATTAGTCGAGCTGGTAGCTAGTCCGCCCGGAGCAATCACCGTGATTTTCCCGGTAGTCGAGCCAGTTGGCACCGTCGCCGTGATTTGTGTATCAGAGTTCACCGTGAACGAGCCATTCGTGCCGTTAAAAGCCACACTGGAGGCGCCGATAAAGCCAGAGCCCGTTACAGTAACGGCGCTGCCGACGGCGCCCGCGCTTGGCGAAAAAGAGGTTAACGAAGGCGCCGGCGCGCCATCCACACGTGCGCGCAGCACAGCAGCCACACTCGCTGGCACGGCACTAAAAAAGACGAAACCCGTATCGGCCTGGATCTGATTCGTGGAAGTGACGTATTTCGACCACGGGTCGCTGCGAATGCCGGCGATGTTAGGAATCTTTAGGGCAATCACGCGGGTCGATGTGGTGATCCGGCTGAGCGCGGTCCCACCACCGGCCAGGACGTCGACGACAATCTTCCAGGTATAGCCGGGGATCGCCACTTTACCGCTCGGGATGTAACTGCCGGTGTAGCCGCTGCCGGCATCGGTCTGGAGCACTTCGTCGCCCGCATTAGCGAGACTTCGGCAGTAGTATTCAAAGCTTTCCCACACGCCCTGGTTATTATCGGCAGTTTGGGGGAGGAAGTTGGACATCAGAAAGACCACATTGTTATCGGTCACGTTATCCGTGCGATCGTCGGAAGGACACATGTGGCCACGATCGAATCCTGAGTTGGTGTAATCGGAAGACTTTACGTGGTAGAATGTCGCCGGCAGCGTGTTATCGGTGGTGTAGTTGCCGCGTGGAGTTGTTCCAATGTCGCCCGAGGTTAAGTCCCAAGCCACCCAATTGGGCCCTCCCAGAGTGTCGCTGTAATCGAGCGCGTATTGATCCCGTTGGACCAGGTAGTGCTGATGGTTATTGGGATCGACGATGGCTCCGCTCGCGTTCCCCAATTGCATCTGAAGCGAGAGGCCAATACCGGCCCGTGCCGGCTCATTTGCGATAGCCAATGCCGCGATCACGACGATGGCGAACAAGCTTCCCGCCGATAAGAGCGAACGAGGTGCATTCATAGATTGATAAATCCTCCGGTCGGTGCTGTATGCCGGCACCCGCGCCTCAGTGCAGCAGTTTCGTCGACCACCGACAAGCAATTAATCCAGAACGGCGACGAAAGTGGACCCACGGCATCTTCAAATGCGCCGCTCTCGTCGAGCGAAAACCGCTACGGTCAGGAGACGCCAGAAGGGTTGCGGGCGAAACTCTGCGCGTCCATCCGGCCACGTCGGCATGTTCGAAGCTTCCGAAGGGGGAATTCGCAGAATTCGGTTCGCAGAATTCGGGGTCAGAGCTTACTATCGACACTGGCCGCGGAGTGGACATGCTGAAGCATGACGGAGAGCGGCGGGGCGCCGACCACCTACACGCCTGACGGGATAAACCAGTTTGGCACCGTCGGCGGCGAAGCTCCTAGCTATGACGGGAACTTCAATCTGACCGGCTACCACGGCTTCCGCCTATAGCTTCGATGCCGCGGGGCGTTTGCTCACGGCCGCGGCCCCAGCCTCTCCATGAACTGCGTTTACGATGGTCTGGGCCGGTGCCTCAAACGGACGCTCAATGGCGCGGTCACGATCTACGCCTACGACGGGTGGAAACCGATCATGGAATGGGCCGGCGATGGGAGTTGGTATGCCTGGGGGTCGGAAGGGGGTCAGTCCTATAATCTCGGCAAAATCGACTCGACTTGCTAGCGGGCGCTGGGCGAGCATGGTCCGATGCCGCGCAAGACACGGGTAGAGTTTCCGGGCGCCGTGTACCACCTGCTCGACCGAGCGGGGAATTCGGGATCAAGTAACATAAGGACAGTTCCTTTCTTTTTCCTCAAAGCCTACGCTTCGTGGAACTGTTTTCATGTTACCTGACCCCTCCCGACGTCCTCGACTTCCCCAGATGATTGCCGGTGAAACCTAACCGTGAACCCAGGTTGATCGTTCACCTGATCGACGGGATCTACGCTCTTTCGTCACTTCTACGGGCTGCGCCGGTTCAGCAAAGGCCCGGACCGGCCTTACGCGGCGACAGGATCGCTCGCCAGGAGACTGTGCAGGTCTTGATGGTCCAAGGGCGCTATTACGATCGAACCTGAGCGCCCGCGCAGAAGGATCTCGCGATAGAAGTTGACCGCGGTAAGCTGCGCGGCCTCGAGGGTGGCGCGCGAGACGACGACTGGCGCTGCCAATTCCTTGGTGGCGCTCTCGAGCCGCGCGGCCATGTTGACGGCGTCGCCCAGGGCGGTAAGGACGGGCGCTCGCGGCGGTCCCATCCGGCCGATGATGGCCTCGCCGGTGTGGATGCCGATACCCATGGCGAGCGGTTCGCTGAGCTCGGGCGCGAGCTGTAGGTTCAGGCGGTCGAGCTTTGCGAGCATTTGCTCCGCGCAACGGAGCGCTGCGTGTGCGCCGAAGTCATCGGACGCCTTAAGTCCGAACAAGGCCATGAGTCCGTCACCGGTGAAGTTTGAGTAGTGACCACCGGAAGCTTCCACCGCCGCCGCCATCTCGGCGAAGTAATGGTTTAGGAGAAAGACGACGTCGTAAGGCAGTCGGGCTTCGGCGAGCCGAGTAGAACCGCGCAGGTCGATGAATAGGATAGTTACTTTCCGTTCTTCACCGAACTCCTTAGCTCTCGTCTTCGACTGCCTGATCACGAGATCGGGATGAAGGAGCGGGCGAATGGTAAGGTCGCTTTCCGGACGAAGCTGACAGGCCAGCCGCACGCTTTCCGGCGCGCCGATCCGGGCGAGGGCGCGAGCTTCGAGATCGTTCGGAGGCAGGAGGCGGTCGGCGCCTTGATCGATCCGCACGCGACAGGTGGTACAGCGCGCGCGCCCTCCGCAAACCGAAACGTGCGCACGTCGTGCCCGACGGCTGACTTCGAGCACGGTGAGTCCGATGGGCGCTTTGACGCTGTGGCCATCGGGATAGGTCATGCTGAAGTAACTATGCCGACGCCGCCAGTTCCTGATCTGTGCCCCGACAAAGACAAGGCCAACGAGCGCGAGCCAGGCCGGGCCCACTCTTTCCTTTAGCTGCGCACGCAGAGCCGCACGCTGGGCATCGGCCGGGACGCCACGCGTCTTCAGTTCCTGAAACCAACGCGGATCGGAACGCGCATGCGCCGACATGGTCATGCCGACTTCGGCAAAGCCAAGCAGCGCCCCGATAGGAACAAGAACGTAGGCTAGGAGAAGGGCGGGAAAGATGCGCCGATACCAGGCACCTAGGCGGAGCCAGAAGTGGAGACCTACCGCAAAATGAATCCAGACCAGAAGGACCAGCGCGATCTGGCAAAAGCGGTTCCAGGGAACGACCCAGAGGTTGGCGATTTCGTAGGTATAATCGATGTCGATCCCGGTAAGGATGCGGGTGCCGCGGGTATTGACGATGTGGACGAGGAGGAGATAGGGAATCGCCAGCCCGATGACGAGCTGAGTAGCTTCCCACGCGGGCATGCGGTGGTGGCGACGACGAGCCAGAGCAAGCAGCGCGCAAACGGCATGGACACTAAGTGCGCCATAGAGCAGCACTTGTCCTGGCGGTGAATGCCAGAAAGCCATGACCCACGGCCGCGCAGCCTCCTGTGCTCCAATGGAGATGAGGCCGAGGGCGTGATTCAGAAGGTGGAGCGTGACATACAGGCCAATGATGAGCCCGCTGCCGGAACGAAGACGCGCGAGAGCGAATGGAGAGATCAAGCAACGGGAAGTTACGCGCGGCGTTGCGAATGTGGAAGCGAAACCGCGCAAAAGGCTTCGCCTCACGCGGTCTCATCGTCTTATTCTGACCGGGCGTTCTACGTTTACGGGTTGCGGTCGGAGAGCGACTCCGGTTTCGACCTTTGGCACGGCACACCGTTACCTTGTATAAGGTCACCGACTCGGTGGGCTACAACAGGAGCGCGGTCGCGGCGACGATTATTTTGTGAAGTACTCCAAGGATCGTCGAATTGTGATTTCCTTAGGATCACAACAGGTGGCAGATATTTCTATTTCGTCTTCGCCTCCCTTACCTCCGCCCGTTTGCAAAGTAATCTTCGCATTTTCCAAGTCCTCCGCGGTGAATCCGTTTCTGGACAGGACTTCTTTAGCCACGGATACTTCGTTTAGCTTGATCGCTCTTTTCAGCTGGTCGCGGTCGTCCTTATTGGCGTGCAGCCGGGCTTGGGCTTGAGCGGCTTTTTTCTGCAGCGAGGTGGCATCAGCGCGGCAGGGTCCGTCGGGCAAATGGGGCCTTTGTTCTCTGGTAGGCGCTTGCGCCCGTGCCAGGGTTGGAACAGCCAGAAGGACGAGTGATGTGACGATGGAGAGTACGACCTTGCGCAGGAGTTGCATAATTGACAGGTCAACCGACCGACTTTTTCGGAGTGCTGTCAAACGGAGGAGGGTGTTGAGTCCTCGACATTGGCGGGAAATCATTCAAGAATCGCGGCGCTTCAGACTTTCCGAAGTCCGCACTTGCTCGGGGCATCAATGAAAATACACATGAACAGACGTCTCCGCCTTACTACGCTTGCCGCCGTTTTCGCGTTTCTCACGCCCGCCACATCCCCCTTGCACGCGCAGTTGCTTGCGCGGAACAAGGGCATTGATGTGCCGGATGGCACACGCAAATGCATCAAGCCACAAGACCGTGCATCGCGACTCACCAATCCATCCGTGCCATTGACCTGTCTGGCACCGGTTGTAAACGTTAGTGCCGCGACCGGCAACCAGGCTGAGAGTTTCGTAAACGTCAACCCAACCAACCCCAACAACCTCGTCGCCTTCTCGAATACTAACGCAAACAGCATCTTCCGCGCGTACTCCACAAATGGCGGGGCGACCTGGACGCGCGGCACCGTCGCCACGGGTGTGGCATGCTGCGACGCGCAGGCGGCCTGGGATAGGTTCGGAAACCTCTTTCTAGTCTACATCAACAACAGCCTGGACCAGATCAACGTGATCTTAAGTACCGATGGCGGCGTCACCTTCGGTGTCCCAGTAACCGTAGGCACTGGCAGCGTCGACCAACCGTCCATCGCGGTAGGCAACGGCAGCGTGTGGGTCGACTGGAATTCGAGCGGAAGTATGGTCGCGCGTGGGGCGCCAGTTACGGGCCTCGGTGTTTGGGGGCCGTTCAACGCCCTACAGTCGATCCCGTCTGCGACCGGCAGCTTCGGCGGTATCGCCGTCGGACCCGGCCCTAATGGGGGCAAGGTTATCGTGACCTATCAGAACCCAACTGGTGGACAAGGTCCGGCGACGATCTACACCAACGTAGACACAGATGGTTTGGGAGCGGGCGGCTTCGGCGCGCAAGTCGCCGCTACCTCGACCAATGTAGGTGGCTTCGACTTTATCCCGGCGCAGAACGGACGCTCGATCGACGCTGAGGCGGGGGTAGTATGGGACGCCACCGGTGGGCCGTTCAACAATCGCATCTATCTCGTGTACACGGAGGAGACGGTCAACGAGAACAACGACACCGACATTCTGATGCGCACTTCGACTAATGATGGCGCGACGTGGAGCGCGCCGGTGCGGGTGAACGACGACCCCGCAGGACCGATCCGCAGCCAGTTTCTGCCCTACGTCGCGCTCGATCCAACAACCGGCACGGTGGCAGTGGGCTTTCACGATTGTCGCAATGACAACGGCGTGCCCGGTTCTGGCGGAACGAACAACATACCTAACGACGATGCGGAATACTACGGCACCTACAGCACCGACGGCGGCGCGACCTGGGCGCCGAACGTCCGCTTGAGCGGCGGGTTCTCGAACGCGGCGGCGTCCGGCAACGGTATCGACTTTGGGGACTACATTGGTCTGTCCGCGTTCGCGGGTAAGCTCTATCCGGGATGGGCGGATAACGCGAACTGCGATGGCACAAACGCGAATGGCACCTTGCAAGCGTTTGACCTATACGCGAACTCCAACTCGCTCGTGCTCCCGGTGGCTCCTCCTAACATTTTGACCGTCAACAAGACCGCTGACACGAACGACGGCGTGTGCAATGCGGCTGATTGTTCTCTGCGCGAAGCTGTGGCGGTGGCCGGAAGCGACGGCGCAACGGACCTCATTCTCTTTAACATTCCAGCGAACAACGCTGGCTGCGTCGGTACCGATTGCACCATCACGTTAACCAGCCCGCTCGCTCCGGCGGCTGACGGCGGCAGGTTAACGACAATCAACGGCTACACCGGTCCAAATACCATCACCCTGAGCGGCAACGGTGCCACGCAAATTTTTAATCTCGGGACTGGTGTGAACCTCAGTGCCAGCAATCTGAATTTTACGGGCAGTAACGGCAATAACGGTAACGCGGCGGTCACGATCGCGAGCGACGCCACGATGACGATCACCAATTCCGCGCTTTTCGGGAACACGAATACCAGCGTGGGCGGGGCACTCACCTGCAATTCTGGCGGTGTGTTGAATCTTACCAACGTCACCATTTCCGGCAATCAGTCGGCAAACGGCGGCGGCATTAACAATAGCGGCACGGTCACGGCGAACAGCCTGACGGTGACGAACAACAGCGGAGGATTCGGCGGCGGCGGAGTGAGCAACGGCGGAACGTTCAACGTTCGCAACACGATCATCGCCGGAAACAGTTCCGCTGTGGCAGCCAATGCTGACGCGAGCGGGACATTCGCCTCGCAAGGTTACAATCTGATCGGCAAAGCTGACGGGGCAAGCGGCTTTACCGCAGTGGGAGACCAGACAGGAACAGTCGCGCTGCCGCTCAACCCGCTGCTCGGGACGTTCGGCAACAACGGCGGCCCGACGCGAACCCACGCGCTGCAAAGCGGCAGTCCCGCCATTAACGCCGGAGATAACACCAATGCTCCGGCCTACGATCAACGTTACCTGCTACGCAATGGCGCAACCGATATCGGCGCCTATGAATTCAATGGTCTCACGCCGAGCGTGACGATCACTTCGATCACGCGTCCCGCGAATGGACACATCATCCTTCAGGGTCTCGGCGTGGCAAATAGCCCGCACACCGTTCAAGTGTCATCGGACCTGATCTCGGGCTTCAGCTATCTAGCTACCGTCATGAGCAACGGAGCGGGGGCAGTGCAATTCGACGACGCGGGAGCGGTCGGCGCTACCAAGCGCTTCTATCGCCTGACCTTTCCGTAGTTTACAACCGCGACACTCTCTCGGCGTCATTAACGACGAATTACGAGATGGCTCTAAATCGGTGCAGAGTATGGCGTCTCCGTCAGTCGGGACTTGGGAGTTACGTGAGTCGTTTCGGAGCAAGGCTACCCAACGTGCAGGCTATCCAGGTTGCGCTAAGCCCTGCTCCGTCAGCCATCGCTCCACGCACTCCCGCAGCAGGTCCCGCGGCATCGCTCTGCGTTGAGCACTTTGTCGTTAATCGAGCAACTGAATAGCTCGCGTTCCTGCCTTTGCTCCCCCATCGTCTTGGGAAAACTCTTTTAGCAAATCCGCTTAAGTTGGGGTACCTTTATTTCATTCGCGCGGCCCTGTTATCTTCGATGGCGGCGCCGACCTTCGAGATTGTTCGATTTACGGATTTCTGGCGGCGGTGTTCGATAAAGGTCTTGCCGCCCTTTCAAGCGCTGGTTACAAAAGATCGTCCCTCATCGTGTGAAACCGTGTGGCTTGTATAATCTCCTCGTCGGAGCAGGTCTGTTGTTTGTCGTGTCGGTCTCATCCGCCGCCACCTTCGATATCGCAGACGGCGACGTCGCCGCCTTGAGTAACGCCATCCTGGTCTCGAACAGCAACGGTCAGGATGACACCATCAACCTCGCGATTCTCGGCCTTTACTCGCTCACGACTCAACTTTTCACCACGACCGGATTCGACGGGCTTCCCCGAATCGAAGCGGATGGTGGACATTCCCTTACCATCAATGGTTTCGCCACGATTGAGCGGAGCACGGCGGGCGCGACGCCAGCATTCCGGATCTTCGACGTCGCCGCGGGGGCGAATCTCACTCTTAATGCGTGCGGCATTAAAAACGGGAAGGCCACCGGCGTCGGCGGCAGCGGACCTCAATACGATGAGGGAGGGGGCATTTGCAATCGGGGCGGCACGGTCACGTTGCTGAATTGCAGTTTAGTTTCCAACTCCGCGGTCGAGATAAGTCCCAACACCTTCAGCGGTGGCGGAGCTATCGCCAACCTTACCGGCGCTGCGTTGCTGGCGCGATCTTGCTATTTCACCAATAACTCTTCCAGCAACCCCGGAGGTTCGCTGGTGCACGGAGGTGGTGCGATCTCGAACCTCGGAGTTAGTTTCGCCTTGGAGAACTGCACCTTCAGCGGTAACACCAGTGCGCAGGACGGTGGTGCGATCAGAAATTATACGCCATTCGGCAACACGGTCTCGATTAGCGATAGTACCTTCAGTGGAAACACCGCTGCTTTTTTAGGTGGGGCCATCCAGAGCGCCGGCGATTCAACCATCACCCTAACCCGCTGCACTTTTAGCGGTAACTCGGGCAAGGGCGGGGGAGCAATCTATAATTCAAACGGCGCAACTTACAACATGGCCGCCTGTGTCTTCACCAATAACAGTGCCAGCACATCCTATGGCGGCGGCGCGGTCTTCAATGGTAAAAATGTCACTGCGACCGCGTGTACCTTCAACGGTAATTCTGCCAGCGTTGGGGACGGCGGCGCGATCTATAACGCTAGCGGTGGATTCCAGAGCTTCGGAGCCGCGACGACACTCAGCAATTGCACTTTTAGCGGAAACAGCGCTGTCCGTGGTGGAGGAATCACCAACAGTGCGGAAAGCGGATACATCGCCACGTTGTCCCTCATCAACTGCACGTTCGTTGGTAATGCTGCTTCACAATCTGGCGGCGGAGTTTATTGCATAACGATTGGCAACAACGCGACCGCGTCCGTCGAGACGGCCAACACCGTTTTCAAAAGCGGCTCCGCGGGCACCAATCTGGCGCGGGCGAACTTCGCGGGTGAGTCGATCACTTCGCAGGGAAATAACCTAAGCAACGATGCCGCTGGCGGGGACGGCACCACTGGGCCGAGCGGATTCCTGAATGCGAGCGGCGATAAGCGTAATCTCGATCCGCAACTCGGAGCGCTCGCGAGCAACGGTGGCGCCACCCAGACCCATGCGCTACTTGCTGGTAGTCCCGCGATCGATGCCGGTAACGATGGCATCGCGCCGCATCGCGATCAGCGCGGCTACTTGCGCACCGGTCCCAGCGACATCGGCGCGTTCGAATATAACGCCAGCTTCCTGCGCTTGGTCTCGATCGCGCGGACCGGCCCGAGTCTGGTCAACATTTCCGTCAGCTGCGAAGTGGTCCAGAGCCAAGCCTACCGTCTCGGGCGAAAGCTGAACATCCCCGACGCCAATTGGCAGAGCCTTGCCCCAACTGTTCCGGATCTAGTCGCTACCGGTAATGACACTGAGTCGATCACCGACCCGAGCGCGATCAATCTGGGCAAAGCTTTCTATCGCGTGCGCCTGCTTCCATAATTCCTGGGCTTCATTTTCGCGCACCGTCATCGCAGAGAGGAAAAGCAGACCAGCGAAAAGGGCGGCGATCGGCAGCCCGACGACCATGATTCCTTTGCCGCGCACGGCAGATCACTCCACAGCCGTTGCAGCGATGTCGGTGAAATCAAACTCCATGCGGGTCCTGCGGCGCGGGCATGCAACCGGGAAATTATGGCCGGCAAAAAACATATTCCCCCTTGCCCGTGCGTCGAGTGTTGGCCGGAGGCGAACCGTTTTTGCGCAGCTCCTCTGCGTGCGATCTCGAGGTTCAATCCCGGCCAAACGCTTGACTTCTCGCGCGAGCAGTCGGTACTTCGCAACTGCTCGTGACCCCGCAATTTTTTTCCCGTTCAACCCTGCTCACGCTGGCGCTCTGCCTCCTCGCGGGCTGCAACAAAAACGACGACACCGCGATCACGGTCTATCGCATTCCGAAGGAAACGCAGCCGACCGCGCCGATGTCGCCGGCGTCGATGACGAATGCGGCCGGGCCGGCGCAGGTGCACTGGACCGCGCCGGAGGGTTGGCAGGAGCAACCGGCCACTGGTTTTCGCAAAGGCAGTTTTCTCGTCACCGGCGCCGACGGGAAAACGGCGGATGTTTCGGTGATTTCATTTCCAGAGCAGGCCGGCGGTCTCCTCGCCAACGTCAATCGCTGGCGCAATCAATTGAAGCTCGCGCCGATCACGAACGAAGCGGAGGTCGGCACGCCGATGCCGGTGGCGGGTCGGGACATGTTTTTTGTCGACCTCGTGAGTGCGGAAGCGATCGCACCCGAGGGAACGAAGTCGCGCATTCTTGGTGGAATTTTTCCACTCAACGGCGAGACTTGGTTTTTCAAAATGATCGGCCCGGACGCTGTCGTCGCCGCGCAAGGTGAAGCTTTCAAGCAGTTCCTCGGAAGCGTCCATCTCGCCGAGGCGGCGGCGCCCGCGCCGATGACCGCCGTGGCCGGTGCGAGCACGAATGCGCCTACGCCACCGCTGATCGAACCGCCGCAGGGTGCGCCGATTCAATTCACGCTGCCAGCCGGTTGGCAGGAAAAACCGCTGACCCCGATGCGCGTGGCCAGTTTTAATGCCGGCGCGCCTAACGAGAAGTCGGTCGATGTCTCTGTGGTCTCGCTCGGCGGGATGGCCGGCGGCGATCTCGCGAACGTTAATCGCTGGCGCGACCAGGTGAAGCTCGGGCCGATTGACCAAGCCGCGCTCGAGAAATCTGCCGAGCACATCAAGGCGAATGGTCGTGATTACCTCGTGGTGGATGTGGTCAGCGACGCGCCCATCGGGGATGCCAACGAGAAGCAGCGGATCATCGCGGCGATCTTCGACGAAGGAGAACGCTCGTGGTTCATCAAGATGACTGGCGAAGACGCCGCGGTCGCTTCGCAGAAAAATGCTTTCGCGGATTTCCTCCGCAACCTCAAGCTCCCCTAACGAGATGTCCGCCACCGCCGCTGCGCCTTCCGGATTTTCCCGATCACCCTTGCGGGTCCTGGCGTCCCTCCGCTTGACCGTGGTCTGTCTCGGGCTCGGGATGCTGCTGGTTTTTCTCGGCACCCTTGCGCAAGTGCATTTCGGAATTCATGCGGTCCAGGCTCGTTATTTCCAAAGTCTTTTCGTCTTCTGGTCGCCTGCGGGTGCGAGTTGGGCGATCCCGATTTTGCCCGGGGGTTACTTGTTAGGCACGGTCCTGCTGGTGAACTTGATCGCGGCCCACGCGACTCGTTTTCAGCTCACCAAAAAGAAGGCGGGCATCATCCTGCTGCATCTCGGGGTGATCCTGTTGCTCATCGGCCAATTGCTCACCGGCCTTTTCGCGCGGGAAACCCAGATGCGGATCGATGAAGGGCAGACGCTCGGTTATTCCGAAGCCGCGCGTGAAACCGAGCTGGCGGTGATCGATGTGAGCAATCTGGATTACGACCAGGTGGTGGCGATTCCCGAGGCGACGCTGGCGCGCGGCGGCACCATCCAAAACGCCACTCTGCCGTTCACGCTCGCGATCAAACGCTTCCTTCCCAATGCGCTCGTCGCGATGCGAGGGCAGGATCCGGCCGCGCCGCCCTCGCTGGCCACGACCGGTTTCGGCACCAACGTGGCGGTCACGGAGTTGCCGCGCACGAGCAAGGACGACGAGCGCGACTTGAGCTGCGCCTACGTGGAAGTGCGCGGAGTCGAGGGCTCGTTAGGTACTTGGCTGGTCTCGAACGCAATCGCGGAGCCGCAGGCCTTTCAGGTTAACGGGCGGACCTTCGAGCTGGTCATGCGCCAGCGGCGTTTCTACAAGCAGTTCGGGATTACCCTGCTCGATTTCAAACACGATCGTTATGCCGGGACCGACATTCCGAAGAACTTTTCGAGCCGGGTCCGCTTGATCGATCCCGAGCGGAACGAAAACCGCGAGGTCCTGATTTCGATGAACGATCCGCTGCGTTATCGTGGCTTCACTTTTTACCAGGCCGGCTTCGACAATAACGACAAGACGACCATTCTTCAGGTTGTAAAAAATCCCGCGATGCTCCTGCCTTACATTGCCTGCGGCCTGGTGGCGCTTGGCCTAACGACACAATTTTCGATGCATCTTTTTGGGTTCGTGAAGAAACGTAGCCGATGAAAAAATCCGCCCTCATCACCTGGCTGCTCCTGCTCGGCGTGATCGCTTACGTCCTCGCGCCGATGGCGCAACACGATCGCCGCGGCGGTTTCGAGATGCAGAAATTCGGCCGCCTCCCGGTCTTGCTCAACGGCCGGATCAAACCGCTCGACACCGTCGCGCGCACTTCGCTCCTGATCATTCACGGCAAGCAAACCCTGAGCGGCGAATACGAAACCCTCACGCCGATGGATTGGCTGGCGGAAGTGATGATGAAGCCGGCCGATGCTGATCTGCGCAAGCTCTTCGTGATCCGCAACGCAGAAACGCTCGCGGCTTTCGGTCTCTCGCCGGAGTCCGGCAAATATTTTTCCTTCCGCGAACTCTTCGGACACTTGCAGGAAATCGAGCAACAGGCGGCGCTCGCGCAAAAGACCGAGGCGCAGGTGCGCTCATCGTTTCAGCGCGACATCATCAAGCTCTTCGAGCGGGTGACGCTTTATCACCGTCTCGAAAACAGTCTCGAAGTGAACGGTACGGAAAATTTCAAAGGCCAGCTCGACGAGCTGCGACAGAATATCAAGCCCTCGCCGATTCCCATGAACAGCGGGATCTCCGCGGAAGCCTTGCAAGCCCTCGGCTTCCTCGCCGAGACCGGCTATTTTTATCCGATCCCGCCGAGCGTGCCTAACGACGACCCGCTGCAATGGCGCAAGATGGGGGAGAGCCTGCTCGGGTTTTTGAGCGACGGGAAAATGTCGCCCGCAGCGATCGCTTACGCGACCATGGCCACGGCCTACGCGGCGAACGACAGCGCGACTTTCAATCAAACGCTCGACGAGTACGCGCAGCAAGTGACGCGAGATTTTCCGAACCGCGTGCGCAAGGCAAACGTGGAGGCGGTCTTCAATCAACTGCAGCCGTTTTACGCGGCGATGGTGCTTTACGTTTTGATCTTCGTCCTCGCCTGCACTTCCTGGCTCGTTAGGCCGGAAACTTTTGGTCGTTACGCTTTCACGCTGCTCGTCGTTACCTTCGTTCTTCACTCCGCCGGTTTGCTCACCCGGATGTATCTCGAAGGCCGGCCGCCGGTGACCAATCTTTATTCCAGTGCGGTCTTCATCGGCTGGGCGGTTTGTTTGTTAGGCATTTTGCTCGAGCGTTTTTATCGCAACGGCATCGGCAGCGCCACCGCCGCCATGCTCGGCTTCGTTACTCTCCTGATCGCGCATCACCTTTCGATGGACGGTGACACCATGGAAATGATGCGCGCCGTCCTCGACACCAACGGCTGGCTCGCGACTCATGTAGTCTGCGTCACGCTCGGTTACGCCTCCACTTTTCTCGCCGGTTTCCTCGCGCTGGTGTACATCGTGCGCGGCGCTTTCACCTCGTCGCTCGATCGACCGACGGCGCAATCGCTCGCCCGCATGGTCTACGGGATCGTCTGCTTTGCGACCTTGTTCAGCTTCGTCGGGACGATCCTCGGCGGCATCTGGGCGGACCAATCCTGGGGCCGTTTCTGGGGTTGGGATCC
>JBPCJC010000088.1:0-24182 GCA_051005695.1 Chthoniobacterales bacterium
TGGAGAAGTAGGGATTGCCGGTGCCGGCGACGAAGATGACCACGCGGCCAACTTCCAGATGGCGAATGGCGCGGCCAAGGATGAAGGGCTCGGCGACGTTTTGCATTTCGATCGCGGTCTGCACGCGCGTCTCGACGCCGATTTCATCGAGCGCACTTTTCAGGGCGAGGCCGTTAATCACGGTCGCGAGCATGCCCATGTAATCCGCGGTCGTGCGATCCATCCCGCGATGACTGGCCGACAAACCGCGCCAAATATTGCCGCCGCCGATGACCACCGAGGTTTGTACGCCGAGGTCGCGGACTTCTTTGATCCGATGCGCAATCTCGCGCACGATTTGCGGCGAGATGTTTTCCCTCGCGCCCGCTTCGCGCAAGGCTTCGCCGCTGAGCTTAAGGACGATGCGCTTGTAGACCGGCGCGGCGGAATCGGAGGCCATGGGGCGCCACCATCCACCAGAACCTCCGCTTGTGGGAAGGAAAATTACGCCCGCGCCGCGCGCGCGATCGTGGCGGTGCGTAACCATTCATGACCGCGGAGGAGATCGGCCGCGGGCATGCGCTTTTTTCCTTCCAGCTGGACTTCGTCGAGCCGCAACCCGCCCTCGCGTGCGCCGATGATCACGGAATTTTCCCTAACGAGCAGTTCGCCCAGCTTCGCAGAAACGTCGGCGAGCGTGGCGGCGAAGATTTTTAATTTCACTTCAACGCCGCCTTCGTCGCGCAAAACGGCGTAACTGCCGGGCCAGGGATTAAAGGCGCGGATTTTTCGCTCGATCATTTCCGCCGAATCCGCCCACTCGATCCTGCCATGATCGCGCTCGAGTTTCGGCGCGTAAGTGACGGTGGCGTTTTCCTGCGGCGTGCGCGGCGGGCTTCCCGATTGCAAAGCGTCGAGCGCGGCCGTCAAAGCCTCCGGCGCGATTTCCGCCAGCCGATCCTGCAACGATCCGCCAGTCTCGTTAGGCGCAATCGCCAGCCTGCGCGCGAGCAGCAGGTCGCCGGTGTCGAGCCCTTCATCCATATACATTACCGTGATCCCGCTCTCGTGATCGCCCGCGAGAATCGCCGCCTGGATTGGCGCCGCGCCGCGATGTTTCGGCAAGAGCGAGGCATGCAGGTTCAAACAAGCGATCGCAGGAATTTCCAAAACTGCGCGCGGCAAAATTTGCCCGTAAGCCATGACCACGATCACATCCGGCCGGAGCTCGCGAATCTGCGTGATCGCCTCACTGTCCCGGATTCGTTTTGGCTGGAGAATCGGCAGCGCGGAGCCCGCGAGCGCAGCTTTGATCGGCGGGGATTTGATCCGCTGATCACGCCCGACTGGTTTGTCCGGTTGCGTAACGACCCCGACCAATTGGTGCGCGGCGGATTTGCCTAACGAGTGCAGAACCGGCAATCCAATCTCGCCGGTACCGATAAAGACGACGCGCATCGCGCGCTTAAAGCTGAAGATTCGCAGGCGCAGGCGCGGGCGCGGGGCGGCGCGGACGACGCGCGGCCGATTGCTGCGCCAGCAATTTTTCGCCGGCAGTCACTTCGCGCGAACCGACTGAAGAAGCGCAGCCGGTGCAGAGGTAATCGTAAACTTCCTTGTCGGGCAGGATGAGCAGGAGCCGCTCGCGCACCGGCATCGCGGCTTTGCACTTGTCGCAGTAAAGGCTCGAGGCGGTGAAATTCTCAAACTGTGGCTGGCTCATGCTCCCCGTTGACCCCGTTCATGCTTTCCAAAACGTGCAGCAAAACTTTCGCCGGCGGCTCGGTCGCGTCAATGCACGTGATCCGTTCTTTCCCGTAATACCCGAGGACGGGCTTGGACTCTTCTTCGTAGGTGGCGAGGCGGCGCTTGATCACTTCCTCGTTAGCGTCATCCAGACGGTTGTCTTTCAAGGCGCGTTTCTTTAGCCGGGAATAAAGCGCTTCACGATTCGGGCAGGAAAGATGGAAGACTTTCTGCACGTCGATCAGCCGATCCATGATCCGCGCCTGGCCCACGTTCCGCGGGATGCCATCCAAGACCAGCGTATCGATATCAGGCTTGAATTGATGGCCATCGACCGCCGCATCGATCCGCGCCTTCCAGAGCTTGACCGTGATTTCATCCGGCACGAGCTCGCCTTTGCTCGAGTAATCGAGAAACGCGCGGCCCACTTCCGTGCGGGTGTCGATGGAGCGGAAAACATCGCCGCAGGCGCAATGAAAAAAGCGCGGGATCGTCCCGAGAGTTTTGCCCTGGGTTCCCTTGCCGCTGCCCGGAGGCCCAAAGAGAAGGAAAGTTTTATATTTCATGCGTGGATCGTTTATAGCCGAAAAGCGATGCGAGGCACAACCATGGAGATGTCGGGGACGCAGACGCGTTCGCCTGCTAAAACGCGCCGAGACCAAGTCGCGGCTGGCCCAAAGAAACGGAAAACGAGGGAAGACTTACTCGGCCGCCGCGGGCTCGACGACGCTCACCCGGCGACCAGCGCGGTCGAACTTCACCTGTCCGTCGACCAGCGCGAAGATGGTGTAATCGCGACCGAGGCCGACGTTCTTACCCGGGAGAAACTTAGTCCCGCGCTGCCGGATGATGATGTTCCCGGCGACCACTTCCTCACTGCCAAATTTTTTCACGCCCAGACGTTTGCTGACGCTGTCCCGGCCGTTCTTGACGCTGCCCTGTCCCTTTTTATGAGCCATGAGATTAAGCCGAAGCCTCCGTTTTTGCGGCCTTCTTGGACTTAGAAGAACTGTTCCCAAAGGTGATTTCTGTGATCTTCACCCGGGTCAGCTTGCGCCGATGTCCGACCGTGCGGTGGTAACCTTTCCGGCGACGATACTTGAAGGCGATCACCTTCTTGTCCTTGCGTTGCTCGATCACTTCGCCGGTGACGCTCGCGCCTTCGATCAACGGCGAGCCATGGGTCAAATTCTCGCCGTCGCCGACAAAGAGAACATCCGCGAAGACGCCCTCTTTACCCACTTCAGCATCCAGGAAATCGACATCGATGATGTCTCCTTCTGCGACGCGATGCTGTCTGCCGCCGGTTTTGATAATTGCGAATGCCATGGCTTGGAAAAAGTCGGCAAAAGTCACACGCACCGGCTGCTTTGACAAGGGGAAAGTCTGCAGAAGCGGAGTCGACGTCATTCCGTGAACGCGCCCTCCTCGCGCGCGCCTTGGTCATCCTGAACCGCGAAGACGGTGAAGGACCTCCCAAAGCACCGGCGATATTCCCACGCTCTGCGCGAACCCGCGGCCCCACGCGCGACCGCGACCATCATCCGCCCTCGACGGGGTCCCTCGTCGTCTTCGCGACTCGGTATGACAAGCTCTCTGGCATTAGCTTTCCACGCGCACCGACCACCAGCGTGATCTCACCTTTCGCCGGATGCGCCTCGTAATGCGCCAATAACTCCGCGCCCGTCCCGCGCCGGAACTCCTCGAATTTCTTGGTCAACTCCCGCGCCACACAAAGTTCCCGTTCCGGCATGATCGTGGCGCACGCGGCCAAGGTCTTCGCGATCTTGTGCGGCGACTCGAAGAACACCGTCGTCTCTTCACGCTCCGACGCCGCGCGCAGTTCGCGTTCGCGTCCACCACTTTTCGGCGGTAGAAAACCGCGATAACAAAAGCGATCGAGCGGAACTCCCGAGCCCACCAACGCGAGCAAGATCGCCGAGGCCCCGGGGATGATCGTGTATTCCAGACCCCGCTCGATACAGGCGCGGATCAAGCGCGCCCCCGGATCAGAAAGCCCCGGCATACCCGCATCCGTGATCAGCGCGATATTTTCGCCCCTAACGAGTCGTTCCGAAAGCTCCGCCGTCCGCATCGCCTCGTTATGCTCGTGATAGCTGACCAGCGGCTTTCGAATTTCGAAATGCCGCAGCAAATTCCCTGAGTGGCGCGTGTCCTCCGCCGCGATCAGATCGACCGATTTCAAAACCTCGAGCGCGCGCAGCGTGATGTCCGCGAGATTCCCGATCGGCGTTCCGACCACATAAAGCATCGCCCACCATCTCGCAGGAAACCGACAATCGCCAATCGCCATCCCGCGAAACCTCGGCCCACGTCGCCGAGCCCGTGCACGAGCACTTCGACGTCCGCTAAATCCTCATCGCACCGTCCGACGCCATCCCCACCGCCAGCCCCGAAAGCCACGAACTACGCTGGTTCACGCCGCAAGAAATGAACCAACTCCCGCTCGACCGGGTCTCCAGCGCCTCGTCCGGAAGGCACCGATTATTTCACGCACACCGCCGAGGACGGGGACTACTCGACTTCGCACATCCGCATGGTTCTGACGCGCGCCAGCGAAGTCATCCCGATCGCCAAGGGCCAACTGCGACTTGGCACTTGGCAGGGCATTTTCCTTTTCGAACACCGGCGGGCGCCGCATCGGAGCGAGATCGTGATCAGCGTGCTCGGCGAGAAACCAGCCGGTTCGGAAAAAGAAACGACCGCGTCGCGGATAGAACGCAGCGCGGCCGGTAAAGACGCGACTAGAAAGTCAGACGGACGCCGAGCTGCACTTTCCAGCGGGAATCGAGGTCGTTCTCCGACTGGACGGTCGGTGAGGTTCCGACCGCGGGGTTGAAGGTATATTTGCCGGTAGAGCTGTTAAAAGCCACCGGCTGCGGCGTGCCGAAATTGCTGTAACGCTTGATCTGGCCTTTGCTGCTGTCGATCAGATTGGTTAGGTTAAGCACGTCGACGGTGAATTCCGCCGCGATAAACTTCACCGGAATTTTCTGCGCGAAGTGCAGGTCGAGGCGGTTAATCCAAGGGTCGCGGCCGCCGTTGCGCGGAGCGATTTCGCCGCGGTGCTGGCTGAGAAAGGTGTTGCCATCGATGAAGGTATTGAAGGCCGCGAAGTTAGCCGGGCTGGTGTACTTGGCGCCGATCGGGTCGTTCGTGCCGGTCGGGACGTAGATTAAGTCGTTACTAAACTGGCCGTCGCCGTTAACGTCGCCATTGTAAAGGACGCTATAAGGATGGCCCGACGCGCCTTCGTAGACGAGACCTATCGTGGTGTCCCATCCTTTCCGCCAAGGGATGGTGTAGGTGAGCACACCGAGCACGCGATGACGTAACTCGAAATCAGACGTGCTCAGCGTCTCGCGGTTGGGATTTCCGGCCACCGGATTGAAACCGAAATTCGAGGAAGCCTGGCTGGAGGTGGTGCTGTTAACATCGAAAGACCTGCCGTAGGTGTAGGCGGCCTTAGCATACCAGCCATCGCCCGGATCGGTCCGCTCGAGTTGCGCGGTCAGATTGTAGGTATAGCCCTGGTCGGTGTTAGTCAGCAGGATGATGCGATCGAAGTTCTTGTTGGAATTAAAATTGCCGCCGTAAAGCGGCCGGCCGTCTTCCGGGCGAACCCCAACTTGCGGACCGAGATTCAAATTTTGCTCCGTCACGCCGACCAGTGTCTTGGCGTAGAGTCCTTCGAGTGTGGCGATGACGTTAAAGGGCAATTTCTGATCGATGCCCAGACTGCCCCGTGCGAGCTGTGGTGTCGTGAAGTCGGTGTCGGTAAGGTCGATCTCGGGCGCGAGCACCCGAGTCGCGTTCGGGGGATTGTTTGGATCCGGATTGAAGAAGCCGGGTGTAGCAGTGGTAAAGGTCTGCGAGGTGCGCTTGAAGTCGACGCCGGTGCCTCCGAATTGATTCGTGTAGAGAACGCCCAGGGTGCGGGCGCCGAAGATGCCGACCCCGCCGCGCACCTGTGTTTTCTTGTCGTTAAACACGTCCCAGTTAAAGCCGATGCGCGGAGAGAAGATAACGTCGCTCGGCACCGCGCTCGTGCTCCGGCCGGGGAAGGCGGCGGCAAACTGCGGATTGTACAAAGGGTCATCCGGGAAGACGTGGGTATCGATGCGCAAGCCGCCGGTGACGGTGAGGTTGGGGAGGATTTTCCATTTGTCCTGCAAGTAACCGCTGTAATCGAAGTAGCTCACGGTCGTGACTGGAATGGTGCCCGGAATGGTCGGAACGGTGACGGAATAATTACTCGGCTGCCCGAGCTGATAATTCTGCGTCGCCGTCCGGCCAAAGGCGGAGCGGAAGTCATACGCTCCAAAAAAATCACGCAAGAACTTGTTCTCGAAATTCAGGAACTCATTGTTCGTCCCGAGCGTGATCTGGTGATTGCCGATGAAGTAATCGGCGTTCACGGTCGCTTCGATCACCTCCTGGTTGAGCGAATTTTCCTGGCTGAACTGCTCGGAACCGAAGCGGACGTCGCCATAAGTTTCGTGCACCACGACAGAAGGAAAAATGCCATCCGGCACACGATTGGCCGTGAAGTAATTGTAGCCGAAGCGCGTTTCCGTCGAGAAGTTCGACGCCCAGGTGCTGAAGACCTGCGCCACCACCGAGTCGGTCGTGATCGGCTTGTCGTACTCGCGGCTCTTCAGGTCGAAGGTGGTGCCGCGGCTGAGGCCGAATTGATTGAACCCGTCCACGTGATTATAGCGCACGGAAACGCGCTGCCCCTGGGTCGCATTCCAGTCCAGCTTCACGAAATACTTATCGTCCTCGACCGTCTGCGTTTCGTTGCCGATGCTGCCCGGATCAAATCCATACTGGGTTTGCGTGATGTTGATGATGTTCTGCACGCTGGCCAGGTTGAAACGCGAGGTGTCGCCCAGAATGGGGAAGAGGGCGCGCTTGGCCTCGTAGCTGGCGAAGAAGAAGAGCTTGTCCTGGATGATCGGGCCACCCAGGCGCACTCCGTATTGGTACTCGTGGAAATCGCCCACCGGCATATTGCGCGAACCGTCGCCCACCAGGTCCTGGGTACGCCCGTAACCGTAAACAGAGCCACGGAAATGGTTGTCGCCGCTGCGCGTGATGGCGTTGATCGAGGCACCTTGGAAATTGCTCTCCCGCACGTCGTAGGGCGCGATGTTGACGCGGAACTGATCGATCGTATCGAGGCTGATCGGCTCGGCGCTTTCTGTCGGAGAGCCCGTGCCGCCTCCCGTGGTCGCCAGACCGAATGCATCGCTCGTCGTGGCGCCGTCGATCTGAATGTTATTCGAGCGATTGTTCTGCCCGGCCGCCGAGGCGCCCTGGCGAGCCAGCGTGCTGATCTGCGGCGTGAGACGAATGTAATCGTTCAAGCTGCGCGTGATCGTAGGCAGGTTGTTAATTTCCTTGCGCGTCACATAGGTGCTCGTGCCGGTGCGATCCGAACTGTAGAGGTCGTCCACCGGGTCGCCCTCCACGACCACACGCTCAGTCGCAGCTCCTTCACCCGTGTCCGCCCGAGCCGGCGCGGCGGACGGTGCACTGGTTAATTGCAAATCCGCATCGGCCGTCTGCGAGAGCGTGGTCATGAGGCCGGATTTCGTCTTGGAGACGCCATTCGCGGTCGCGGTGATGCGATAGGGACCGCCCGTGCGCACATTGGCTAAATCGTAGCGCCCGGTCGCCCGCGTGACTGAGTTATAGCGAGTCCCGGTCGAGGTATCGATAGCTCGAATTTCCGCCCCGGCTACCGGCTTGCCTTCTGTATCCGTGACCAGGCCGGTGATCGACGAAGTGGTGACGCCCTGCGCATGAAGTGCAACCGGACGTGCAAACACCAATAAGAGAAGGAACAGACAGGCGAAACGGAGAAGGTCAGGTTTCATAGTCGATTGTCTTTTTACGCCGCGAGCCGACAGACTGGCGATAAAAAGTTTTAAATAAATGCAACCGCACGGAACCTTCGCGCGTATAGAACTTCTTTTCGGAAGCGCGTGCGGGCCACTTGGGAACCAGATACGCCACAAAATCGTTTCCTCCCTGGTTCCACTGGCTCTGCTCCATATTTCCCGCTGCTACACGCAGCGCCTAACCAGCAGGAGCAGATCGAGGAACTCTAAGAACGCGCGCTGGCCTGCGGCGCAAATCAACGAACGCTCACGCGGTAGCTGTCGGGCGTCAGCTCGAAGCTGAGCGGCAACTGCAAGATCAGCGCCTTGTGGCGGGCGAATCGCCAACCCGCCAGCGCCTCGGTGGTCGAATCGTCAAAAGTCGCATCACCGCTGCTGTGCAAGAGCCTTACCGAGCGGACATGGCCATCGGCGCCGAAGTGCAATTCAAAGATGCCGTGCCCGCTGCGCTTGCCCCAGGGATGAACTGGGTAGGAGGGCAACGGTGCAGGAACGACCACGCCCCGGCCGAGATAACGTTCCAAGGCATAGTCGATCGAGCTCTTCTGGACCTCTTCGCGGAGTCCAGCTGTATCAGCCCCGGCGCGAATTTTGGTAAAGGTAATCGGCGTCCGGACCAGCTTGGCGGTGCCGGGCTTGAAGAGCCAGCGGCTGAAAGCGCTGATCGCAGCCTGATCGAGCAAGGCGCTGCCCGTGCTCGGGTTCATGTACGCGCGGCGGACTTTTCCAGTCGCGCAGTCGATTTCGAGGTAAACCATTCCCCGCCCAGTCACCCCGAGCCGGCGCGCTTCCAAAGGATAATCCGGCCGCGGCGCGGAGATGGCGGTCTTCCTGTCCATCAATTCTGCCTCCACGCCACGCGCCTCCGTCGCGTGCAAGGCCAAGCCTGCCACCAGCGCAGATGTGAGGGTGAAAACCGGAAGACGCATGTTGCCTCCACGATGTCGGGTCGGTTCCCGCTGGTCAAATCCAGCGGCCGCGGTTCGCCCGCACCGCCAGATTGGAAAGAAAACGTCGCGCACAGCGCATCTTTTTCGAGAAATCCGAAAACTTCGCACGCCAATTCCTCTGCTCAAAAAATGGATCGGTCTCCGTGAACCCGCAGTGCGCAAATCACGGCCCGCCCATCGCCACCATTCCCTTTCACTCCGCGACGATTCCGGGCCACGTCGCCCTTCATCTCCGCGCACCTCCCACCGATAACCCTACCGCGGGCAACCGATAAAATCGCGCCCGCAAATCGAAGACGCCGCCGCCTGTTTCACACCACCGACGACGAGAACAACCCCGTCACCCCGCAGGACACCCTCCCCGGCATCGGCGCCACCCAACTCACCAAAATCAAAACCGACCTCGGCACTTACCTCAAAGTCCAAACCACCCAAAGCGGCGCTCAAAAAGACACCACCGACGCCCGCGGCACCTACAAAAACCAGTCCGACCAAATCCAGCGCCGCCGCCGCCGCCTCCAACGAGCCTTCGACACCGAACGCCCCCACGGCGCAGCCAACACCGCCCTCCGCCGCCGGCTCGGCCTCCCCACCGACAAAGGCATGAGCTAACTTCCAACCATGAGCGGTAACCGCGCCAATCAGCTTGACGGCGAGTGTCCGTCAACCACTGATCCGACTTGCATCCCCGCGCACGTCGCTCGAAACAACCCTACAAGAAGCGAAGGGCTTGCTAAGCACCCATCGAAAGCAGGGCGAGATTGAAGCTGACCCCGTACTCCCTTCTGGCGGGCAAACTTGCTGGCATGCCTTCGCTTTACCCAAAACCCCACGAGGCAAGCAATCGAAATAGACGAACCTCCGTTTCGTCTATTATCTGTTAGATGACGACAGCCACCTCTCTCATGGCTGATGTTTCTCCGGGACCGTGGCCGGCTCTCTTGGCGGCAGCTCTGATGTTCGTCGTCGGCATAGCCCTGTGGCGGTATGCCCCCGCTATGCGCGAGCAGGCCCTTCGGTCGGACCCGCGAACTCCACGTTGGATAGCGAAGATCACTACAGCTCCCGCGTCGGTCGGCAGTATTCGTTTCGTCGGTGTCGTGTGTCTCCTGATGTCCCTTTTCTGTCTCTAAGTCGCTCGATTCGGAGAGTAGCCTTCGCTTCGGCGTCTGCCGCTCGCAACGCGAATCATCTAACCAGGCGATGCAGCGAACCGCTGGCCGCTCCGCGCTTTAGCTTTCGATGACTTCCACATTCAACCTGCAGCCACGCGCGCTCTCGCCAGCGGTCGCTGATCTTATGTCTCGTTAGAGGGAAAGAAATGACGCAGCGCCGAAGGATCTTCACTCGACGGCGCATCGTGCTTATCGCCGCAATCTACTGCGGCCTTTGGTTATTAACGTTTTTGCTCGGTGCTCCGCAAGTGCGCTCGGCTGCGCTGAGACATGCGGAAATCGATGCTTCGTATCATCAAATGCCTGTTGGAACACAGCGCGATAGCGTGACGATCTACCCAAACTATTCCTGTAGAGTCATCGCATATGCTCCATTTGTCGTTTGCGTCACCCCTGACGTTTACACGGCCGGCGAGCTTGCATATGGCACGACCGGTTTATATTTCTGGTGTGGCTTTATAAAGGAGATTGGGGGCACGCTCGATTGGATCACTTGAATTCACGCGAATCGTCTAACCATGCGATGGAGCGAACGACGGACCGCTGTGCGCACCATTTTTGACATGACTTCCACATTTCCACTCCAAGCCACGCTCGCCCTCGTCCGCCGTCGCTCATCTTGTTCTCGTTAGGCGTTAAAGATCGTATGCCTATCCCGATCCAAGATTGCGAGGAGCTAAGCGTCGGCGACTTCTACGAAGATTGCGCGTATCACCCATGTCTCTGCATTGGAAAAAGCATGGGCACGGTCGACGGCATCTCCTTGGTGGATGGCTCCTTCCCTCGGAACTGCGGCGTGCCGCAGTGTGGCGTTCGGAAGCTTACGCCCGAGGAGGCGATTCATTGGCGCTTGTTCGGACCACCAGACGTGCCGCCCGAAATCGAAATGACCGATGAACAGAAGTATTGGCTCAAGCATCAGGATCAGGCGAGGGACTTGTGGCCACGTCCAAACGCCTAACCACGCGATGCAGCGAACCGCTGGCCGCACCGCGTTCTAGCTTTCGATGACTTCCACATTAAACCTGCAGCCACACGCGCCCTCGCCAGCGGTCGCTGATCTTGTGTCTCGTTAGGTGTTCGGGAAGCGCACGATGACATTTCGCGTGGTGCATCTGGGTTTGCTGGCGGTAGTGCCTATCGCCGCGGCCGTCGCCGGAGTTCTAAAGCTCCCGCAAGGGTCTATCGTGGTGCCGTCGTCGATTTCGCCGGATCACCACTACGGGGTCACCGCTTTTGACACCACGACCGGCAATCCACTGCCGCCAGAAATCGACTATAACCGCATCGCAGATTTGCGAGCAGGCCGATTGTTGGGTCCGATCAAGTCGAGTGCAGTTACGACGCATGGCGGAGACATCTTTCCGGCGCGCTGGTCGTCGGACGAGTCGTTGCTGGTTTGGGAGGTGGACGGAAAGTGGAGTCCTCGCGTTCTCGTGCTCATCCAGATTCGCGGAAGTACGATTCTGTCACAGGTCGACATATTGACAGTGGCACAGCAAGCGATCCTTGCGCGCACGCGTAAGGCCGCGCCGGAGCGGTTCGCCGCCGCAAAGGCGGCGAATCGCGGCAGTGGTTCGGCCTACCCTGAAGGATTCACGATAGACGTCGAAGCATTCGATCCGGTTTCGTTCCCGCTTCGTGTACGCGCGATCCTGACCTCAAATCCGAAAGACCTCGAAGGGTTTCCAAATCTGCGTTCATATCTAGATGGCGTCGTAGACTCTCAGGGGGCATTTCGCCGTGACACATTTTCAACTTGGGTTACGCCGATCGCGGCACTTCTTGTGAACGCCACGTCCACACCTAACCAGGCGATGCAGCCAACCGCGACCGTCCCTATGCGTAGATTTCACTGTTTCATGAACGCCACTTGTAAATCGCGCGGTGGCTGATCTTGTCTCGTTAGGTGTATGGCCACGCCTCGATTAACAGACGCTCAGCGAGACGAGCTCTTCGAGCCGCTATTCGCATTGGTGCGCTCCGAGCTGGAGCGGCTTACGTCCGGTGATCCGCGAGTTCTGTGGGCACTCAGGCGCAAGCTCACTAAGGAGCTGATTTACCTTGAGCGAAGATCCCCCCAGATGCGGACCGCGTTGAAGCGCCGGAAGCTGCGCGCACAGAACGGAGTCTGCCCACTCTGCCCCGATCCTCTTCCGCCGTCAGGTGCAGAGCTTGACCGGCTTGAGGCATTCTTGGGCTACACAGACGCCAACACACGCTTGGTTCATCACGATTGCCACGTCCGTGACCAGCAACGCAAACAATACACCTAACCATGCGATGCAGCGAACGCCTACCCGCTGTACGATCCACTTTGAATGATAGCTAGAACCCTTTACCTCCGCGCCACGCGCGCTCCCGGTAGGCGTCGCTGATCTTGTTCTCGTTAGGTGACAATACGTTGTGGATTACGATGAACTCATGCGGCACATCAACGCAGCCTTCAGTGATGCGCCTGTACCGGCAGACGACAATATTGTCTGCCACGACTGCGAAGAGTGTCGCGCGCTCTACAACAATGTTCGAGGTCACACCCCTGACGAGCTGTCCGACTCTTGGGTGGAACGAAGCTTCGATCAGCTCCCTTTTTTCTCAGACGACGCTAAGCGGTATTACTTCCCAGCATTCCTTCGCGTGGGCGCACTCAAGCCAGATTCGGTTGTCGCTCAATTCGTTTTGTACTCTCTGTCCGGCGATTTCAGGATGCAGCCCAGCGGCGGATATTCGGATGCGCAGAAGCAGGCGTTCCGAGATTACCTCGCCTACATCGAGTCGCACGCCGACGAATACGAGCAGGAACATCTTGCGAAGGCCAGGGCGTTGTGGCACCCGGTCACCTAACCATGCGATGCAGCCAACCCCTGGCCGGCGTACGCTCAAGTTTCCCATGATTCCAACCTCAATTCCCGCAGCCAGGTGCGCTCCCGGTAGGCGTGGCTGATCTTGTTTTCGTTAGAGGTATAGGTTATCCAAGAGGCAAACGAATGAACGAACTCGATTCTGGCCAGCTTCTCTGTGTGCGGTGCGATGATCTCCCGTGGAAGCCCTCGACCTTCGCCGCGGGATTGTTAGTCAAAGACGTGGCGGTGACTAATGGCCTGGAGATGCAGATCGTCCGCCTGGAGCCGGGTGCGCGAATTCCCCTGCACACGCATGAATGCCCGGAATTCATCTACGTTCTGGAGGGTGAGCTCATCTTGGCAGGGCAGCGCCTGGGTCCCGGGTCGGCGAGCGTGGCTAGTGTCGGCTCTGTCCATTCCGATGTTCATTCCGAAACGGGGTGTGTGTTTGTCCTGGTCGATCGCCCGGTATGAGTGCTGTTATCTTAAGCTTGCAGACGTTTTGCTTCTTCGGCCACGCGCAACATCTAAACCAGGCGATGCAGCCAACGCCTGCCCGCCGTACGCTTTACATTTTCCATGACTAAGACCCGTTCACTGCGATCCACGCTCGCTCTTGGCAGGCGTCGCTGATTTTGTTCCCGTTAGGTGACAAAAACACGTTCTTCGACTTCGGCGCACACAATCCAAACCAAAATGAAACTACAAAGGAAACATCTCTGCCTCGTCCCGCTGATGGCATGCTTTGTCTACACGAGTTCGGCGGCAGATGTCGAGAAGCTTTATTATATTGGTGAAGCGAAGCTCAGCTCACCCTCGGGTCAACCTCGCGATTCGCAGGCGTTTTTGCTGGAGAAGGTTCACGATCCGAATAACCAGACAATAGTCGAGCGCGCCATCGTCGTGAAGGCCGACCACACGGTAGAGGAACACACGATCACGATGAAAGTCAAAGGAGACACCTTCACGATTTCCGACGCTGGCGATACCGTCCACGGCTCAGGCAAGTTGTTTGGCCCTGCATGGCACTGGTCGTATTTTAAGGGAACATACGAATCTAGCAACGGCGTGCGGATAGAGGATGAGAACTATATGACCGACCCCTCGGTCTTAGTAGCGCGCAAGAAGATTTCCGCTCCAGACGGGACCGCGCTGATGTATATGGACATCACCCTCAAGACCGTCACTCTGCCCACGTTCACAATCTTGTCCGAGAGTTTGAAGGCAAGAGCACCAACACCTACCGAGAAGAAACCATGACCATGCAGCCTAACCAGGCGATGCAGCCAACCGCTGGCCGACGTACGCTCACGTTTCCCATGACTCAAACCTCATGTCCCGCCACCTCGCGCGCTCTCGCCAGCGGTGGCTGATCTTGACCTCGTGAGATGCTGAACCGAGCGCCAAATATCGTCCTAGTCGCATTCGCCATGCTACTGAGCGCGTGCGACCACCGGCCCGGTGAAAGCGCCTTCTACGGCCCTTGGATTCACGATCCTGCACCTGGCGATTGGATTTACTGGCGATTTTCAGCCCGACGGACGAGTCGAAATTCTAGCGGACCAAGGAAAGACGATCGCATTTACTGGCAAGTGGTATGCGGGCGGGCCCAACCTTTACTTGCGATTCCATCCAGAGAGCGCTGAGCGGGCACTCATCGTTTGGCGCATTGTGGATGTCTCAGCAGACGAGTTTCGGGTGCAGGCGTGGCGCGATGGTGAGATCGTGACTTACAAGCGGCTCAAGCTTCCCAACGCATCTAACCAGGCGATGCAGCGAACCGCTGGCCGCCTCGCGTTCTAGCTTGCGATGACTTCCACATTCCACCGGCAGCGACGCGCGTTGACTCATTCGCTCCCGCTCCCTCGGCCTCACGGCCTGCCCGTCCATGTCGCGGCTGCCCAGTTCGCTCCATTCTCGCCAGCGGTCGCTGATCTTGGGTCTCGTTAGACCTCATGCACGCCACTAATGCTCTCTTCGTTCGCGTATTCTGCGGGCTGGCTGTCGCCAGTGTCTCGGTTGCTGCTCCGCCGCGGGCTCTGACGGAGCGGGATGCCATCCGGCTGGTGCGGCAGCTACCGGAGTTTCACAAGTTCCGGCAGTTCGCTCGCCAACATCATTCCGAGATCGACGTCAGCGATAACGAACTCGTGACGGACGCATCCAGCCTCGCTCCGCCGACACTTCCAGTGCCCGCATGGATTATCCGCGTCACGCACACCGTAGTCGACGACCCCGCTACGGGCGACGCTCACTCCAGCAAGTGGAATGAGTTTCTGGTCGACGCTCGCTCTGGCACCGTCTATGTTTTGTGGCGCGTCGGCGATCCGTATACTTACATCTCTCTCAGCGAGTGGCGGCGAAGAAACCGTGAGTTCGCGAAAGAGATCTAACCAGATGATGCCGCGAACCGCCCTTCTGCCTAGTTTTCAAACGAGTCGAACATCATTTCCCGCTCGCGCGGTCGCTAGTCTTGGGTCTCGTTAGATGTTGTGAGCGATGGCAAAGTCGAGCGTTCCTGAAGGTATGGTTCGCTTCACTCACGCACTCGTCGAGGATGCAGGCCTTCGTTTGTGGTTCCTCGGACTGGAGCAACTCCCGGTCTCGTTATGCCAAGCCGCATTTAGTGAGATGGCGCAGTAGATGAGTTCGGACCGAGAAGACCTCGATTTAGCGGCAGCGGCAGCTACTTTAGCGAAGCCACAGATGTACGACGCGGTTCTTAAGGCCGTGCGAGAGCGTTGCGCTTTGTCGTAAAGTTCGTGCCACGATCACTCTCTATGCAACGCACATATCTAAGCATGCGATGCGCCCAACCCTTTCTCTCTGCGCCACGCTCGCTCGCATTAGGTGTGGCTGAGCTTGTTCTTGTTAGGCGATAGAGTTACCACCGTAGCTGTGACCACCGAACTCCGATTTCTGGCGGCGAGTGTAATCCTCGGACTGCTACACCTGATCGCGGACTCTCACCTGATCAGCTTCCAATACGGTTATCGTTGGACGGCAAGTACGCGCGAACAGCCAGTGCCACCTTTACGCGGCTTGGCGAACCGGGTGGATCAGGCTTACGCCAACTTCATGGAAACATTTCCTTTCTTTGCCGCGCTGGTTCTGGCCGCTCATGTCGCCGGGCGCGACGGCACGCTCACGCTCTGGGGAGCGCACCTTTACTTCTGGGGGCGACTCGGCTATGCGCTCGCGGCCGCGATGGGTTATGGGATGCTGCGTTCGACGCTGTTCTTCAATGCGGCACTGACGGGGATGTTACTCTTTCTCATTGCCCTGCTGCGGTAAGCCGGCACTCCACTGCCCGCCGTCCAATGCTAGAGTCGGGCATGGACCGCCACGGTTTCCGCGCCCAACTGCTCGCCCTCGATCTAGACGATCGGTCCGACGAGGAGCCGATCCGCGCGCGCATGCTTGAGCTGCTCGAGGGCACGCCGGATTGCTTCCTGCGCACGGCTTTTCCAGCGCACTTCACCGGCAGCGCCCTGGTCGTGAATGCCGATGGCACCCGCGCCCTCCTGCATCATCACCGCAAGCTCGACCGCTGGCTGCAATTCGGCGGCCACTGTGACGGCGATGAGGATCTCCTGCGCGTAGCCGGCCGCGAGGCGGAGGAGGAATCTGGCCTAACGAGTCTGATCGTCGCCTCCGCGCGCCCTTTCGATCTCGACATTCACGAAATTCCTGCGCACGGCAGTGAGCCGGGGCACGAGCACTTCGACGTTCGCTATGTCTTCATCGCGCCGGCCGGCGGGGTTCCGATAACCAGCGCCGAAAGCCACGACCTGCGCTGGTTCACCGCGGAGGAAATGAACCAACTCCCGCTCGACCCCGGTCTGCAGCGAATGGTGCGCAAATGGCTCCAATTGCAGGCAAGACGACGCGGTCATTGACTGCACTGTGGCCATCGGGGCAAAGATTGCGGCTAGGATTTCAGCGGGCCACATCCACCGAATAACTGATCGGCGTGAGCATAAAATGCAGCGGCACTTCGAGCGTCACCGGGCCGTGACGGAAGCGCCATTTCCCCAAACCGCGGACGGTGATGCGGTCGAACGTTTCGTCGCCGCTGTGTTTCAAAATTTTCACCTCCCCGACCATCCCGTCGGCACCAACGTGCAATTCATAAATCCCGCGCCCGCTCTTTAGCGTCCACGGCGGAAACGTCGGATACGCGGGCAGCGAAGCCTTGATCGCGTTGTCGTTCCCGAGAAAACGCGCGAGCACTTTCTCCATCGGCTTCTCGTGAAATTCGTAACTGACCGAGCCGGCGCTGCCTCCAGTAGTGAAGACCACCGGCAGGCGCGCGTGACTGATTGAGCCCGGCAAAAATCGCCACTGGCTGTAAGCCGCGAGCGCAGATTTATCGAGGATCGTTTCGCCGGTACTCCGCTCCATGTAGGCGCGCCTAACGAGACCGGTGCCGCGATCGATTTCCAACTGCACAATTCCCCAACCGCTCAGTCGTTTCGCGCGCGCATTCTCGGAATATTCCGGCACGCGTGCGGCCAGGAGGACGGCGTTGATGTCAGTGAACTCGGACGGCTCGCGCTCCGCGGTCGCGCCTTCGGCAAACTGCGCGGCGGTAGCCGCGATCAGGAGCAAGAGCAATCTGCGAGCGATCACCGGGGATCCAGTTTCTCCCCGTGCCCGTTTGAATTTCCGGAGGCGCTCACTGTCATCGGTGGCGTCGTCCAATGGCCGACAAATTCATCGCGATACTTCGGTGTCGTCTCCGGCGCGAAACCGTGGCGCATGATGTTTTCCGTAACCACGCGCGGCAGGAGAAAATTGAGCAGGTAATCGGAGCCGCCAGCTTTGGTCCCGCCGCCGCTCATTTTGAAGCCGCCGAACGGATGGCGCCCGACGACCGCGCCGGTGCACGAGCGATTAATGTAAACATTGCCCGCGACGAGCGCGCCTTTGACGCGTTCGATGTTTGCCGGACTGCGCGAGAAAAATCCGGCGGTGAGCGCGAACTCGGTGCTGTTGGCAATCTCGATCGCGTGGTCGAGATCGCGTGCTTTCAGAACGCTGAGCACGGGCCCGAAAATCTCGTCCTGTGCGAGCTTCGAATCGGGCTTCACGTCGGTGAAGATGGTTGGTGGTATGAAGTAACCTAGCGCCGGCAGTTCCTTCGCCTGATAGGCCAGCGTGGCCTCGCCCATCCCTTCCGCGATGCGCTGCTGAATCCGTTTGTAGGCGGTCTCATCAATCACCGGCCCGACCGTGATCCCCGGCGTTTCCGGATTGCCCACGCGCAGGCTGGCGGTGGCCGCGATCAGGCGTCGGAGCACCCGATCGTAGTTTTCCGCGAGCACGATCAAACGCGAGCAGGCCGAACACTTCTGCCCTTGATAACCGAACGCGGAGTAAACCGTGTCGATGATCGCTTCGTCGAGGTCGGCATCGGAATCGATGATCACCCCGTTCTTCCCGCCCATCTCGCAAACCACGCGTTTCAGCTCGCGCTGGCCGGGCTGGGTTTTGCCGGCGCCTTCCCAGAGCTTCAAGCCGACTTCGCGCGAGCCGGTGAACGCGATCATGTCCACATCCTTGTGGTTAACGACATGCGCCCCGACAACCGAACCGTGACCGGTGAGGAGGTTCAGCACACCCGGTGAGACTCCGGCTTCTTCGAACATCTCCATGATCATCGCGCAGCAAATCGCCGAAGGCTCGGCCGGCTTCATGATCACGGTGTTACCGGTAACGAGGGCCGCGCAAACCATCCCGCACTGGATCGCGATCGGAAAATTCCAGGGCGCGATGACGATGGCCACGCCGCGCGGCCAGTAATGTTGATAGCTCTCCTCGCCGAGGACGTGCTGCGTCAGCGTCGGCCGGCCGAGGATGCGCATTTGCTGCGCGTAGAAGAGGAGAAAATCGATCGCCTCGCGGATGTCGCCGTCAGCTTCCGCCCAGGGTTTACCGACTTCGTAGACTTCCAGGGCCGAAAGTTCGAAGCGCCGGCGATCCATGATCGCGGCGACTCGTTCGAGCAATTCGGCGCGCTGATTGACGCTCGTGTGCCGCCAGGTCTTGAAAGCTTTCCGAGCCGCTTTGACCGCGGATTCCGCCTCCGGAATTCCCGCTTCCGCGACCGAGCCGACGATCTCGCTCGGATTGCTCGGGTTAAGGGAATGCATCCATTTTTCGGTTGAGACTCTCTGGCCGTCGATGACCAGCGGATACTTCTTCCCGAAGCCCGCGCGCACTTCCCGTAAGGCCGTCCGCATTTGTTCCTGGCTCTGCCGATGAACGAAGTTGACCAGGGGGGCGTTCTCGTAGGAATCGCCCGGCGGCGTTTCACGCGAGGCGCCGTTGCGCGAGTGCGCGCCATCCACTTCCAACGAGCCGTCCGGTTCCACCTGCGAAGTTTCCTGGAGTCGCTTCGAGACGACGACTAACGAGGGATCGCGCAGAAGCTGCGCGGCGGAAGCGTTGTCGGAAAATTTCGCGCGCAAAAATCCCTCGTTAGACGTGTTCTCGAGCAGGCGCCTAACGAGATATGCCATCCCCGGCAAGAGCTCGCCGACGGGACAATATTCGCGCACCCGATAACCCATCTCGACCAGCGCGCGCTTGATCGGCCCGGCCATGCCGTAAAGCAGTTGAAATTCGAAGCGGCTCTTATCGATTCCCATCTGTTCCGCGAGCGCCTGCGCGTGCGCGATACTGCGGACGTTGTGCGAACCGAATGCAGAAGTAACGATGTCTTCGTTCTCCAAAAGCACGCGCGTACAGGTTTCGAAATTCGCGTCGCTCTCCGGCTTTTGCAGCCAGACCGGACAACGCCAGCCGTTCTGCGCAGCTTTGATTTTTTCGTAATCCCAATACGCGCCTTTAACCAAACGCACGGTGAAACGCGTCCCGCGTTTCCGGCCCCACTCGACCAATTCCCGCAGGTCGCGCTCGGCATCGCGCAGGTAGGCCTGCACGACGATGCCGGCGTGCGGCCAGTTGTTAAACTCCGTTTCAGTGAAGAGTTTCTTGAAGAGATCGAGCGTGGAATTTTTGTGCGCGTAACTCTCCATGTCGAAATTCACAAACGCACCGAGCTCGCGCGCCCGCCGCAGGATCGGCCGCAGTTTCGGCACGAGATGCTCGATCGCATCCTCCGGATCGGCCGGGTTCATCTGCGAGTAGAGCGCGGAGATTTTGATCGAAAGATTCACCACTGGGAAGAGATGCGCGTTCTTGCCTAACGGATCCGTCCAGCTCTTGGTTTGCGCGACCAAGCCTTCGAGCAACTCGAGGCAGCGCACCCCGTACTCGTAGGCTTCCTGTTCGCTCACGACCGCTTCGCCTAACAAGTCGACAGTGAAGCCGATGCGATTCTTGCGGCTCTTGCGCAGGGTCTTCATCGCGTCCTCCGGATTGCGCCCGGAAATGAATTGCCGCGCCATCCCGGAAACGTTCCAGCGCAGGAACCAACTGGAGAACCACGGGACCACTTTGGCCACCCGCACACCAGTGTGGAGCAAGGGCGCAAAACCGTTGCGCATGCTCGCGAAATACTCGTCGAGATGGCGCACGATCTCGTCGGATTTACGCAGCGAAGCGAGGACGTCGACGAAGCGAAACATCTGCACCTTGAAGGTTTCGTCCTTCATCGACAGCGCCATCATCCGCTGATAGAATCCGGCCTTGCTGAAAACGGATTCGGGATGCCGATCCACCAGGTGAAAAATTTCTTCGCCGCGCCGCTCGATCTCCGTCTGCAGAGGACTCATGGGCCGATGATACTGCGAGCTTTGCCGCTGGGCAAAGCCGATCCGCGCGCCGATTTTTCGAGAAAATGCAACGCGATACGCTCAAGGAATTGAGCGCATGCGAATTCCTAACGACGGAGCGTTTATACCTTATGAAAATCACTGACAAAGCCGGCCAGGAAGGCGCGATGGGTTACATATTTCTTTGGCTTCTGGGAATTCCAGTGCCGATTCTCCTCCTCTTTTTTCTTTTGCGTGGTTGCACCTAAAGGTTAGGGCGATAGGGAGGATTCGCCTGGCGAATTCGCGGCGTATAGGAGCCCGCGATTTTCGCCAGGCGATCTTTTTGTACTGACGAGGTGAACGTTGCCGGCGCGCGCAACTTCGCCTACGGAATTAGCGATGAGCATCCAGCGCTACGAACTCGCCAGCGACAACACCGCCGGGATTTGCCCGGAAGCGTGGGCCGCGCTCGCCGAGACCGCGCCGTCCTACGGCGAAGATCAATGGACGCGGCGCGTCTGCGATTTAACTCGCGAAATTTTCGAGACCGATTGCGAAGTCTTCGTCGTCTTCAACGGCACCGCGGCCAACAGTCTGGCGCTCGCGCAACTGTGTCGGCCTTTCCACAGCATTCTCTGTCACGAACAGGCGCACATCGAAGTCGATGAATGTGGCGGGCCGGAACTTCTTTCTGGCGGTGCGAAGTTAATCCCGACCCGCGGAGTCGATGGTAAACTCGATCTCGCCGAAGTCGCGGCCGCTATCGAAAAACAACGCGAACTGCATTCGCCGAAACCGCATGCGCTCAGCATCACCCAGGCGACCGAGCTCGGGACGGTTTACACGCGCGCTGAGCTAGGCGCGATCGCCGAGTTCGCACGCGCGCGTTCGCTCAAGTTGCACATGGATGGCGCGCGTTTCGCCAACGCCATCGTCTCGTTAGGCTGCGCGCCCCGCGAAATTACCTGGAAACTCGGCATCGACGTCCTGTGTTTTGGCGGAACCAAAAACGGCACTGGCGGCGGCGAGCTGGTGGTCTTCTTCGACAAGGAACTGGCTTACGAGTTTGATTATCGCGCCAAGCAAGCAGGACAGTTGGCCTCGAAGATGCGCTTCCTAAGCGCGCCCTGGGCTGGACTTTTACGCGATAATGTCTGGCTGAAAAACGCCCGGCAGGCCAACGCCTCCGCCGCCTTCCTGGAGAAACAACTGCGCGAAGTCGCCGGTTTCGAGCCCGCGTTTCCTCGCGAAGCCAACGCCTTCTTTCTGCGGTTGCCCGAAGCACTCGTTAGGCAACTGCACGCGCGCGGCTGGCATTTTTACAAATTCCTCGAGCCGGATATTTATCGCCTGATGTGCTCGTGGAATGTGCGGGAAGAATTGCTCAAGGAATTCATCGCCGACGTCAGTGAACTGGCGAGGCCGACGACTCGTTAGGCAGGAATTCAATCCACTGCACCGCAATCGCGAGCTGGCGCACATCTGTGCTCAGGCCCAACGCCGCGGGCGAAACTGCATCCGGGAAATCGAGCGTCAGACAATTTTCGAGTTTTAAGAATCCGCGGGGTAACGCCGCTTCCAGAACCGTCGTCGCCGCGTTGCTCAACTGGTGCTCGGTCACGCGCTCGCCATTCAACAAAACGCGGACCGTCTGTCGAGTGAGTTGGTCGCCGTGCAGAAAAGGCGTCAGCGCCATCCGCCATCGCAATGGAGCCAACTCCCGCAGGCGAAAAATCAACGACGCCCTGGCGCCATCGCTCCAGCGGAAACCCGTTTCCGTGGCGGCCCAGCCATCGCCGAGGAAGTTCTCCGCCTCGGCGGAATCGAAGAGAATCTTCGCGGGAACGAACGGCGCCTCCGCCAGCGGCACTCTCTCCGGCCGATCCAGTCCGCGCAAAACGCGCGATCGCCGGACGTTTGTGCCTAACGAGTTGTCTCCCGGGTCGGCCGCGTGGAGCACATCTTCGGGATGGCGGACGATGTGCGATTGCAGCGCCGCGCTCAACTCGCGAACTAGGAAGTCCGGTTCCGCACGCATGCGTTGGCTGTAGGCCGCCTGCTCGTGCGACGGTTTTTCGACATAAGAATTTCGCCGAAACGCGGAGTTGAACTTGAAAACCGAAAGGCTGGGGACAGCGACGAATTTCTTCCCGGCGGCGAAGGCGCGCTCGAGCAAATCCGTTTCCGGATCGACGCGGATCGCGCGGTAATCCTTCCACTCACCAACCGTCGCGATCAGGTCGCGGCGATGCATGAGCGACGAAGGCGGCACCGACAGTCCGGGTTCAAATTTGCCGGAAGGATTCAGCCCGCTGATCACTCGCAGCGGACTCGGCGGCGGAAAAACGAGGACCGTCCAAGAATAGGCCACGTCCGCGCTCGATTGTTCGAGGGCGGCCGCCAACTCGGCCAAATGGTGCGGCGTCCAAAGATCATCATGCCCGAGATAAGCGACGAACTCCCCGCGGGCACGCGCGAGGCCAGCGTTGTTCGGCGCGGATTGGTGGCCGCTGTTTTCGGAAAGATTGTGCCAGTGCAACCGCCGATCATTAAACGAAGCGACGACGTCGCCGGAGTCATCGGTGCAGCCATCGCCCACCACGAGCATTTCAAAATCCGGGAAAGTCTGCGCGAGGACCGACTCAATCGCGTAGCGCAAAACCGCGCTCCAATTGTACGTCGCGGTGATAACACTGATCCGCGGCGACGACATCTCTTACCAGCCGGGCCGGCCTTCGAATTGATACGGAATGTAATCCGTCCCGAGCGGCAACCGGAAGACATCGGGATCGGCGTGATTATACGCGCGCGTCGGCATGCTCACGAAAAGCGCCTCGGTGTGGCCGATGTTTTGGTGCGCGTGATAGACGAACGCCGGGATGACCATGATCGTGCGCTGATGTTCGGTGCGACAAATTTCGTTGACCTTCCGGTAGGTCGGCGAATCTGGGCGGTCATCGTAAAGCACGACCTTAACTGTGCCCTGGCTGAGAAAAATCCTATCGTCGTGCAGATGATGCTGATGCCAGCCTTTGATTTTCCCGGGCCGGATCGTGAACTGATAAACATAAACAATCGGCGCCTCATGCAGCGCCCAAGCTGGGTTCAATATTTCGCAGAGCGTGCCCCGCTCATCTGCCAGCGGCGTCGCCGGCCGGATTCTCACGCCCTCGATTAAATCGAGAATCGGCTCCCCGCTCGCGGTCGTAGTCTGCACATCTTTTTTGGGAGCGATCATAATCTTTCCGTCGAACAGACACCGATTCGGACCTAGTTGAAACGAACGCGAGGGAAAAGGGAAGGGCGCGCTCGTTTCCGAACGCGCCCTCCATTTCGATGGCGATAAGCCGAATTTTGTCCGGCTGATTACTCAGCCGGGATGATCATTTATCTCAACTCACTTGCGTGAGCCGCCCGCCGCGCTTGCGCGCCGCGTGATGCGACGATACCCGAGGATTCAAACGGACCGGCTGCCCTCCCTCTGTTATGTCTTGCACCGCATGGGGTTTTTCCTGCCGCGCGGATCACTCCGCGCGCGGTGAGCTCTTACCTCGCCTTTTCAACCTTACCCGCGCTCTGTTGCCAAAGCGCAGGCGGTATATTTTCTGCGACACTATCCGTCGCCGCGCGCTTAAGTCCGCGGCGCCCGCGTGTTCTCCGCGGCATGCTGCCGTTTGGTGTTCGGACTTTCCTCCAGCGCGCATCACTGCACGCCAGCGATCATCTGCCATCGCGGGCAGCGTAGCACAAGGAGCGGCGGTTTCCCAACCGCCGAGGATCGCATGGACGGGACTTCACTGCGTATCGCCCGAGGTAATGTTCGTGGGTAAGAAAAAAT
>JBPCJC010000089.1:0-74415 GCA_051005695.1 Chthoniobacterales bacterium
CATCCGAGCGGCAGTTTCTGGTGCGCGAGTCCGGCAAAAATTCAGCGCGAGATCGCGCTCGGGGCGGAACCATTGCGGACCACGCCGGAACGGCCGGCGCTTTTTTTCCGCGCGCCCGCGGGGATTCGAAATCCCTTTGTGCAACCCGCGTTGAAGGCGCGCGGACTTAAGCTGGTCGGCTGGACCGTGCGCGGACTCGACACCGTGAAATCCGACGCGGTGGCAGTAGCCGATCGCATCGAGCGCCGCGCGAAACCAGGCGCGATTATTCTTTTGCATGAAGGCCACCAACTCCGGCGCGATCCGGAATTCAATCCGCGCTGCCTGGAACTGACTTTGCAGCGTTTGTCGGCGCGCGGTTATCGCTTCGTCGTTCCGCGGCCGGAACAACTAACGAACGCCGCCTAGCCTGCGTTTCGCCGGAAAATAAAAAGGCGGTTATTGAATGGACCGCGGCCCCACATCGGCACTTCTTCACTCGTGAACTCGTTAGGCGGGAAAGATCGCTGGAGCGTTTCGCGGGTTGGGAAGTGGAGCGGACGACGAATGTTCCAGCGCACGCCCTGGGCAAATTTTTCCCCGAGATAGGTCGCCCAAAAACGCGGCGTCGGATCGCGCGGACAATCGCGCACCAACAACAGGCCGCCCGGCGCGACGCGCGTGGCCAGTTTCCAGAGGAGCGTGCGTTGCGCGGTCGGCTTGAGGTAATGCAGCATGTCGAAGAGGACCACGTGACCGAGGAACTCGGGCAATTCGCGGAGCACATCCTGTTCGAGAAAATCCAGGTCCAGACAACCGGCGACATCCGCGGCCGCGCGCGCCAGGCGCACTTTTCGGCCATCGACATCGAGTCCGAGCACGGCTGGTTGGAACCCGCGCCCGCGCAGATAAAGCGCGAGCAAACCGACGCCGCAACCGAGGTCGAGAATGGGCGCGTCCGTTTTGCCTAACAAGTCATAAGCCGCGCGAAATGCATGGTCGGTGCGCAGTTTTCCCGCGACATAACCGCGCAGCCAGCGTTGCGGAAAAAGCGCGCCGACCTCGCGGCACGCTTGTTCATGACTGGGGTCGGCAGTATTTCCGTTTTCCATTTGCTTCGGTTTTTCGCACTGCCAGACTCCACCAATGGGCGACTTCTTTTCCGGCTACGAGGTCGGAGAATTCTTCGATGAGATGTTCGCCGCGCCGGATTCGGTCCGGCCTCATTACAGCAAATTGCTCGACCGTTTCAAGGAGATGGCGCGCACGGAATTTGAGCGCAAACGCGACTTGGCCGCGTCCACTTTTTTAAACCAGGGAATCACCTTCACAGTCTATAACGACGACCAGGGGACGGAGCGGATTTTCCCGTTCGATCTCGTGCCGCGCATCATTCCGGCGAAGGAATGGGAAACGGTCGAGCGCGGATTGGTCCAGCGAATCACTGCGCTGAATCTTTTCCTGCACGACATCTATCATAACCAAAACATCCTGCGCGACGGCGTGATCCCGAAGAATCTGATTTGGGAAGCGGCCCATTTTCGCCCGGAGTTCATGCACTTCGATGTCCCGCGGAATGTTTACATCCATATCTGCGGGACCGATCTGGTGCGCGACGGCGAGGGGAATTATCTCGTCCTCGAAGACAACGCGCGCTGTCCTTCCGGCGTCTCCTATGTGCTCGAAAATCGGCAGGCGATGAAGCGCGTCTTCCCGACCTTGCTCGCGGAATATCGGGTGCGCCCGGTGGAAGATTACAGCCAGGAGTTACTCAATGTTTTGCGCTATGTCGCGCCGCACGCGCAGGCGGATCCGACGGTCGTATTACTGACGCCGGGGACTTATAACTCGGCGTACTTCGAGCATTCGTTCCTCGCGCGCTCGATGGGAATCGAAATCGTCGAAGGGCGCGACCTGGTCGTGCAGGAGGGCAAGGTTTTCATGCGCACGACCAAGGGCTTGAAACAGGTGGACGTGATCTATCGCCGAATCGATGACGACTTCCTCGATCCAACGGTGTTTCGAAAAGATTCCGGCTTGGGCGCGGCGGGATTGGTCGGGGCGTATCGCGAAGGCAATGTCAGTCTCGCGAATGCCATCGGCACCGGGATCGCGGACGACAAGGTGGTTTATCATTTTGTCCCGAAGATGATTCGTTACTACCTCGATCAGGATCCGATCCTGGCGAACGTGCCGACTTATCTTGCGTCGGTAAAAGAAGACCTCGCCTACATCCTCGAACACATTCCGGAGCTTGTGGTGAAAGCGGCGAACGAGAGCGGCGGCTACGGCATGCTCGTGGGCACGCAGGCGACCAAGGCGGAGTGCGACGACTTCCGCGAACGCGTCCGCAAAGATCCGCGCAATTACATCGCCCAGCCGGTGATCCCGCTCTCGCGTTCGCCGTCGTTTTCCGAGGACGCGATGCACGGGCGTCACGTCGATCTGCGGCCCTACATTCTCTACGGCGAAAAGGTGACGATCATTCCCGGTGGCCTAACCAGAGTGGCGCTCACGCCGGGCTCGCTGGTGGTCAACTCCTCGCAAGGCGGCGGCAGCAAGGAAACCTGGGTGATCGACGAAGAAGAAACCGCAGCCGTTTCTACCTAACGAGTAATGCTCAGCCGGGTCGCCGATTCGCTCTACTGGATGAGCCGCTACATCGAGCGGGCGGAGAACAACGCCCGGATCGCGGACGTTAATCTCCAGCTTATTCTTGACCTAACGAACCAGCTCGATCCCGACCCGCAGCAGCAATGGCAACCGATCATCAGCTCGCTGGAGGAGAATGAACTCTTCGCTTCGCTCTACGCCAAACCGGACGGCCGGGCGGCGATTGATTTCGTTAGTCTGCAAAAGAAGAACCGCAACTCCATCTACTCCTGCATCTCGCAGGCGCGGGAAAATGCGCGCACCACCCGCGAGCAGATTTCCAGCGAGATGTGGGAGCAGGTCAACAGCCTCTACCTTTTCGTCAAGAGCGACTCCGCGCGGAAGCTTTTGCGCTCCAGCCCGTACGAATTTTTCCGACGGATCATCCACGGCTCGCATCTTTTCCAAGGGATGACACACGCGACCATGACCCACAGCGAAGGCTGGCACTTCATGCGCATCGGCCGGTTGCTGGAGCGGGCCGATTGCACCTCGCGCATTCTCGACGTGAAATATCACATCCTCCTCCCGAGCGGCGAACGCGTCGGCGGGAACGTCGATACCATCCAGTGGATGTCCGTGCTCAAATCCTGCAGCGCGCTGGAAGCGTACCGGAAAGTTTATGTCGACCAGGTGGCGCCGTGGAAGGTCGCGGAATTCCTCACCATCGATTCCCATTTTCCGCGATCGATTCGTTTCAGCGTCGATAACATGGACGAAGCGCTTCACTGCATTTCCGGCACGGACGAGAGTCGTTATGCCAACGACGCCGAGCGCCTCTCCGGCCGGTTACGTTCCGATCTCGATTACATCACCATCGGCGAAATCTTTAAGTGCGGGCTGCACGAATATCTGGAATCAATCCAGCGGCGTCTGGTCGAAATCGGCCACGCCACTTACGACACCTATTGCGCGAACGACGCGCTCGACGAGGTCGTCTAGGGGTTAAGCATGCGCAGATACCAGCGGACCAGCGCGTCGCCGTAAAACATCCAGCCGAGCGCGCCGAGGGCGAGATACGGGCCGAACGGGAGTTTCGCGGACCAGACGCGTTTGCCGATGAGCAAGGTGATGATGCCGACGACTGAGCCGAGGAGCGAGCCGGCGAAGACACTGAACAAAACCGCGCGCCAACCGAGAAAGGCGCCGATGGCGGCGAGGAATTTCAAATCGCCGCGGCCCATGGCTTCGCGCGGAATTTGGAGCTCGCGGACGACGCCGGAAATCTGATCGATGGTGTCGAGGGCGATTTCTTCGATGTCGACAGCGACGCGGTCGTAATGAAAACTAAGTGTCGTTAGGCCAAGGTTGCGCCCGTCGATGATGGCTTCGTCGCAATGAAGCAGGAGCTGATCTTTTTCGCGCGCGAAGTAATCGCTCCAAAGCGCGCGATCTTCGCCGACGACGAAATCGGCGTCGTCGCCGGAACGCGTCCAGGTAAACGGCGTGGGCGCGTCGAGCCGGATTTTCTTCTTGCCAAAGGCGAGCTTGCCGCCTTCGAGCACCAGCCAGAGCAAGACGTAACCGAGCGCGGCGGAGGCGATCGAGGTGCCAAGCGCGAGCAAACGACTGTCGGTTTGCATCAACCCCGGCAGGCAAAAACTTGCGAGGACACCGGCAATCGCGCCGCCGATGGTCACTTCATCGGGAATTATGAAGTGCTCGAAGTCGATGAAGGTGGCGACGATCAGGAGCGAAACGAAAATCCAGTAAACCAGCGCCAGCTCCCAGGCGAAGGCGCGCCAGACGGTGAGAAAGAGGAGTGCGCTCAGGAGTTCGACGGCGAAATAGCGGAAGGCGATCCGGCTCCCGCATTTCGCGCAGCGGCCGCGCAAAACCAGCCAGCTGATCAAGGGCAAATTCTGGTGCCACGGAATCTGTTGCTTGCACGACGGACAGAAGGAGCGCTTCGGTTCGTTGACCGAGAGATCCAGCGGCAACCGGTAAATGCAGACGTTCAGAAAAGAACCAACAACTGCGCCGAGGACGAAGGCGAGGGCGTTAAAAAAATACCGGTAAGCTTCGAGCAACGGATCCACGCGGCTTTAGTCGGCGAGGGTGCGCGCGGCTTTGCGCTGCATAAACCAGGCGATCCAAATGCAGCTTTCGTAGAGCAGATACATCGGCAAACCCATCGCCACCATGCTCAACATATCGGGCGTGGGCGTGATCACCGCGGCGAGGACGAAGATGAGCACGATCGCGTAGGGCCGGGTGCGTTTCATGAGCCCGTAGGTGACCAAACCAAAACGCACGAGCGCGAGCACGACCACCGGTAATTCAAAGGCCAGCCCGAAGCCGATGGTGAAACGGGTGACGAAGGAATAATATTCCTGCACCGTCCAGGCTGGCTGCCAGCCGAGCGATTGCGTGTCTTGGAAAAAGAAGAGGATGGTTTTCGGCAGCAGCAAAAAATAGCAGGCCGCGACGCCGCTGAGAAAGAGCGCGAAGCTGACCCCGATCGCCGGAAGGAGCATCCGTTTCTCGACCGCGGTCAGGGCCGGCAGGACAAATTCCGCGAGGAAAAAAAGCAGGAGCGGGAACGAGACCACGATGCCGGCATAGAAGGCGAGCGAGAACGAAATCGTCATCGAATCGGTAATCCCGAGGGCGCGGAGCGCGCCGATTTGCGGATCGACGGCGTGCAGCGGTCGCTGCATGAGATGCACCAGCGAGGCGCGGAAGGCGAAGCAAAGAATCATCGCTGCGAAGAGCGTGATCGCCATTTTAACCACCGTCCAACGCAGGTCCTCGAGATGTTCGAGGAAAGGCTTGGCGGTCTCGGATTCGGGGACTTCGCGGAACTTAAAGAAATTGCGGATGGCCATGGAAATCTTATCCGCGCAATGAGAGCAAGCCGCGGGCGAGCAAGCGGGCGCAGACCGCGAGAGTGTTCGCGTCTCGGATGATATTGGTTTCAACCATTTGCGCGATTTCCACCGGCGAGAAGGATCGGCAATCGCTGATCGACTCGCTCTCGTCGTGCGCCGGCCCGTCGGCGCTGAGCTCGACTGGTCGCGCGAGAAACAAATAGGCGTGCTCGTTAGTAAAACCGGGCGAGGAGAAAAAATCGCCGAGACTGACCAGCTCGCCCGCGGGCGCGAGTTCGTAGCCGGTTTCTTCGCGGAGCTCGCGCAAGGCCACTCTCTGCGCGCGCGAAATTTCATCGCCGCCTTCGTCATCGATCTGGCCCGCCGGCAATTCCCAAAGCGAAGAGCGAATCGGAATTCGCTCCTGACAAATCAGGATTAACTCGCCGTCCGCCGTCATCGGCGCGACGACGACCGCCGCCTTGCGATAAACCACTGTCCAGCTGCGCGTCTTCGGGCAATCGGGACCGCGCACGTCCTCAGTCACGACGGTGAGGTGATCGCTCTCAAAATGGGTTTCGCTCTTGAGCGTTTCCCAACCGTCGCGATCGGCGGCCCTGTGCTTGCGTTTCACCGCGGAAGATTATTAGCGGTCGCAGGAAAAGCGAACGGAGTTCACTTTTCGCGAGTCACGCTGACGGCGACGTAATTTACTTTCGGCAGAATGAACTTCCGCACTTCCAGCCGGAGTTTGCGGATCGAAAAATTCTCCAGCAAGTGCGCGGCCATTTCGTCCGCGAGGGTTTCGATCAATTGGTCGCGGCGCGCGCCGGCGAAGGTTTCCACGGCGCGACAGACTTCGGCGTAATTCACGGTTTGTTCGAGTTGATCCTCCATCTCGCGAAAACTGCGCACCGGCCAGAGGGTGATCGAAACCGTCAGGCGTTGCGGTTCGGCACGCTCTTCTTCAGGCACGCCGACCCGGACGGAGAGTTCCAGTTCCTCGATCCGGATAATATCGCCGGCGTCTTCCGGAGAGTCGCTCATGTGCCGATGATCTAAGGCCAGCCGGTCGCTCATCCAAGGTCAAAGCGGTGCGCGCGAAAAATGAATCGCAAATTTTTCTGCGTTCGACCCGCGAAACTCCGTAGAAGATTAGCATGGAAAGAATCCTCCACGGTTTCGTGATCGCCTTGTTCATCTCCATCCTGACTTGCGTAGCTTACGTGCGCATCCCTCCGAAGACGCCGGGGATCGCACCGGGTCCGCGTCCAGCCGCATCGGAACACGCAGAATTTACCGGACAAAAACCCGCCGCGGTCCCGGCGGGAAATGTAAACGAAATCGCGGGGACAATCGCCGCGACTCGTTAGGAAGAGGGAAAAATCGCGTCCTTTAGCCTTGAATATGAATTTCCGCATTCCCAGTATCGCCGGGTGTGACCCCAGAGCTCCCGCACCAACCCGTTTTGGGTCACAACCGCTTCGATACCACGCGCTGGAGCGTGGTCCTATCCTCCGCGGCGCGCGACGCCGACAGCGCCAATGGCCAAGAAGCGCTCAGCCATCTTTGCCGGATATATTGGCGGCCGATCTTCGCCTTCATCTTCCGGCGCGGTTATTCCGAGAGCGACGCGCAGGATCTGACTCAGGATTTTTTTGCGAATCTGCTCGAGGGCACTTTGCTCCAGCGCGCGGATCCGAAACGCGGGAAGTTCCGATCGCTTCTGCAAAAGGCGCTACAAAATTTTCTCATCGACGCGCGCGACAAGCGAATGGCGCGGAAGCGTGGTGGTGACAAAATTTTTATCTCCTGGGATGACTGGATGGCTGAGGCGCCGTCGCAGTTGCGGGTGCCGGCGCAGGTGCTCGAAACCTGGACGGCGGAGCGGCTCTTCGACATTCGCTGGGCGGCGACCATTGTCGGCCGCGCCGTCGGCCGCCTGCGGGAAGAATGTGAAAACTGCGGGCGTCGCCGGGTTTTCGATTCCTTACAGGAATCGCTTTCCAACCATCAAAGCGCGGAAGCCTACGATGGATTTTCGCGCGAGCTCGGGGTCTCGACCTCAGTCGTTAGGCGGCTGGTTTATCAACTGCGAAAACGCTATCGCGAACTCTTGCGCGAAGAGGTCGCGCGCACCGTCGAGAGCGAGGCCGACATCGACGAGGAAATCCGTTATCTCTGCGCGGTCCTGGTGGCGGCCGCAAAATAATCGCCGATGAAAGGCGCCGCGATCCGCGATTCCATCTCCGGCATTATCAATGAGCCGGGGAAGCATTGCCCGCACTGCGGGACGATCGCGCGGGTCAATGATGGCGCCTGCCTGAATTGCCTGCTCGGCGCCGGGCTCGAGCTCGAGAAAGACGTCACCGACGAGAGTTTCCAAAGCGTGGTCGCGGAGGTGGAGGCGCGCGATTCCGATCGTTGCATCGGGAATTACCAAATCCTTGACGAGATCGGGCGCGGCGGGATGGGGGTGATTTATCGCGCGCGGCAGCGGCATTCGAAACGGATCGTGGCCCTGAAACGCGTCCTCAGTTATCACGGCGATTCGCGCGATACCCTGGAGCGTTTTCGTCGCGAGGCGGAAGCCGCGGCCAGTCTCGATCATCCGAATATTTTGCCGATCTACGAAGTGGGCGAAGCGGATGGGCTGCCGTTTTTCACGATGAAATTCGCGACTGGCGGCAGCCTGCAAACCGCCGCCGCGGCGCTCAGCGCGGAGCCCCGCGAATGCGTTTTTCTCTTGGCGAAAGTGGCGCGCGCGGTCGGCTACGCGCATGACGCGGGAATTTTGCATCGCGATTTGAAACCGGGAAACATCCTGCTCGACGCGCGCGGCGAGCCGTTGGTGAGCGATTTTGGCCTGGCGAAATGGATCGACGCCAGCAGCGATCTCACCCGCAGCCTGGCGATTTTCGGCACGCCCGGTTTCATCGCGCCCGAGCAAGCAAATGGCTGCGCGGCAACGCTAACTTCGGCGGCGGATGTCTACAGTCTGGGCGCGATTCTTTTCGACCTGCTCACTGGCCAACCGCCTTTTCTCGGCGAGCACGCGCTCGCCGTCATTCGCCAGGCGGCGGACAAACCCGCGCCGAAGTTGCGCTCGTTAGTCAAAAGTGCGGAGCGCGATTTGGAAACGATTTGCGCCCGTTGTCTGGAGCGCGAACCGACTGCGCGCTACCGCTCGGCGGCCGCGCTCGCGATTGATCTCGAGCACTGGCTGGCGGGACGACCGATCATCGCGCGGCCGGTTTCGCCGCCGACGCGTTTGTGGCGCTGGTCGAAACGTAACCGTGTTCTCGCGGGCGCGAGTGCCGCGTGCTTACTCCTCGCGAGCGCGGTCGTTTGGTTACTGAGCGCGCCGCCGAAAACGAACCCCTTACCGCTGGAACCGGAGAAGAGCGTAGCGGTTCTGCCTTTCGAAAATCTCAACGCTGGCGAAGAAAACAAATTTTTCTCCGACGGTATGCAAGAAGACATTCTGACCGATCTCGGAAAAGTCTCCGAACTGAAAGTCGCCACCCGCACGAGCGTGCGCAATTACTCCGCGGGCGCGCCACGGAACCTGCAGGAAATCGCGCGCACGCTCGGCGTCCGTTACATCCTCGAAGGGAGCGTGCAGCGCTCGGAACGGCGGGTGCGGATCAACGCGCGGCTCGCGGACGTGAAAACGAACGCGCAGGTTTGGGCAGAACAATTTGATCGCGACGTCTCCGACGTCTTCACCATTCAAAGCGAGATCGCGCAGGAAATCGCCGCGCACCTAAAGGCTCAGCTCTCGCCCACGGAGCAGGCGAACATTCAAGCCAAGCCGACGAGCGACATCATCGCTTACGAGCTTTACCTGCGCGCGAATGAAATCGGGCGGCGCGCCGGCCTCACGACCGTGGAACGGACCGCGCATCAGGTGCGGTTGTTGCACGATGCAGTGGCGCGCGATCCGAATTTTGCGGCCGCGTTTTGCCTGCTCGCCCGGGTGCACGTGCAAACGTATTGGTATAACCTCGATCACTCTTCGGCCCGGCTGGCGGAAGCGTGGCATGCGCTCGAGGCCGCCGCGCGCCTGCAACCGAACGCTGGCGAAGTGCATCTCGATCGCGGAGTTTTGCTCTACTGGGGAAACCGCGATTACCCGGCCGCCCTCGCGGAGCTGGCGATCGCGCGCCAACTTTTGCCTAACGAGTCCGAGGTTCTCCACTTCAAGGCCCTGATCGAGCGCCGCGAAGGAGATTGGGAGGGATCGACCCGTCATCTTTACGAGGCCAAGGGAATGGATCCGCTTAATCCGCTGCTTCTCTTCGATCTCGCGCGAACGAATCTTTTCGCCCTGAAACGTTATCGCGAAGCGGCCGCAGTCTGCGACAGCGTCCTGGGATGGAAACCGGACGCGTTCGATTTCCAGCTCGCACGCGCCAAAGTCGATGTTGCGAGCCGCGCGGATCTGCGGCGATTGCGCGAACTGCTTTGGGGGAGCGCGACCACTTCCGCCGAGCCGGACCTGCTCGCCTTCGAGCGAGTGGATTTGGCGATGGCGGAACGCGATTATCGCGCGGCGGAAAAGGCGCTGACCGCGCAGGAGTTTTCCGATTTCAACTGGTCCGGCTATCTCACTCCGCGGGATTGGTATCGTGGCGTGATCGCGCGCGCGCTGGGCCGCCCGGGGGAAGCGCGCACGGCTTTTGCGGCGGCGCGCGAGCTCGTTAAAGGTGCGATCGCAACGCGGCCGAATGATCCGAAGGCATACATTGTCCTCGCGGAAATCGAAGCGCGCCTCGACAACAAATCCGAAGCGATCACCGCGGGCGAACATGCGCGCGAGTTGCTCCCGCCGGCGCGCGATGCGGTTGACGGGCCGACGATCATGAGTCGAATGGCTGGCGTTTACGCGCAACTCGGCGAGATCGCAAAAGCACTCGATTTGCTCGAGGCCTGCGCGGCCATGCCAGGCGCGATCAACTACGGTTCGTTGAAGTTGGAAGATGCCTGGGATCCGCTGCGCCAGGAACCGCGTTTCCAGGCGGTGGTGGCCGCGCTCGCGCCAAAGGCGAAGTAAGAAATCGTTCGCGGGCTCGAAATTTCTTTCCGCAAACGCGCGTCTTGTCTGCGGAAAACCCGTAGAAATTAGTATGCGCGCGATAAAGCCTATCCGCTTCCTCGTTCTCGGGATCGCGATCGCCGTTCTATTTTGTTCGGCTGTGCGCTGGCTCGATCGGGCTACGCCCGGCTACCAAACCGTCCCGTTGGTGCAAGGCGCGCGTTCGATTGGCCTGGCCTTGGCTGGCGTGGCCATCGATCCGAAGCGGCACACGGTTTATGCGATCGTCGGCGGCAAGGAAACGAAAACTCACACAGACGAATTTGTTATTTTGTGGAAGGCCACCGATGGGAAAAATTACTGCGCCACGGTTTCCGATCAGGGCAACCGCGTGGAATTGATCGGAGGAAGTTCCTCCGCTTCGGGCGCTCCGCAGTTGGTCAACACAATGAAACGCAGCGAACCACTTGGCGCGATGATCGCGGCGCTTCCGCCGGATTCTGGGTTTCGCGCAAAGTAATCGCGAAGTTCGAGCCCGCTAATCCGTAGTCACGAATGATGATTCCTCCCAACTCCCCCGAAACCACCAAACGCCGCCGGATTCTGCTCGCCGATGACCACGAACTAATCCGCGAAGGCATTGCGGCCGTGATCGCGCGCGCCCCGGAGTTTACCATCTGCGGCACGGCCGGAAACGAACAGGCAGCCTGCGAACTGCTGGCGCGACATCGGCCCGATATTCTCCTGATTGATCTTTCGATCAGCCGACGGGATGGGCTTTCGTTTTTAAACGATCTGCTCGCTTCCCATCCGGCGCTGCGAATCCTGGTGCTCGCGGCTTACGCCGAAGAACGCTACGCGGATCGAGTGCTGCACTCCGGCGCGCTTGGATATTTTTTGAAGAGCGACTCCGGCGCGAGGCTCATGCAAGCGATCCAAACGGTGGCTGCGGGCAAGGTCTACGCGCATCCGCGGTTGACTTCTTTCACGACGCCGGTGCCACGCGGCCATTTGGCCGAGACCGGGGGGTGGCTTCCGGCTCAATAAGATTGGCGGTTAGCCTAACGAGTCCTGACGGCTAGCCGAGCCGGAAGCGGATATTCTGGATAAGCTTGCCGCCGAAGCGGCGCTTCAATTTGCGCAGAATCTCGGCCTTGGAGATGGTTTCGAATTGATAATGCAGTGCCGGCTGCAGGACGCGGACGAATAAAACGCCTTCGCGCAAACTGACCGGCGCGGAATGCGCGGCGATGAATTCGCCGACCGTTTCGCGCCAGGCCTCGATCACTTCCTGCTCGCGCAGGCGCTCGTTCAAGCCGAGCTGCTGCATTAATTTCGGGAGCAGATCGCCGGGCGCCTGCCAGCGGTCCAGGCGCGTTTTTTTCTCCGGCAAACCGCGCCACTCGGCGATGACCGCAGCGCGCAGCGACGAATTCATCCCGGCGATGCGGCTCAATATTTTCGCCGCATGTTACTCGGCAAAATATTCAGCTCGGTGCGATATTTCGCGACCGTCCGGCGAGCGATCGGGATCCCGCGTTCGCTCAGAATTTCGACGATTTCCTTGTCGCTCAGCGGAGTCGCGCCGTCCTCGTTTTTGACCAGGTCGAGGATGGCTTCTTTCACACTGGTATTGCTCATCGCTTCCCCGCTCGCGGTTTGATAACCGGGAGTGAAGAAATATTTCATCTCAAAGACGCCCTGCGGCGTGGACATGTATTTGCCGGAGATCGCGCGGCTGACGGTCGTCTCATGCACGCCGACCGCGTCGGCGATTTGCACCATCGTCATCGGTTTCAAATGCGCTGAGCCGTGGTCGAGAAACTCGCGCTGCCGCGAAACGATCTGGTGCGAGATGTTGGAAATGGTCTGCTGGCGCTGGTGGATCGATTTGATGAGGAATTTTCCGCTGCGAATTTTATCGCGGATGTAATCCTTCACTTCGCTGCCGTTTCCATCCTGCGACATGATGTCTTTGTAGGTGTTGCTGATCCGCAGATGCGGAATTTGTTCGCCGTTAAGAATGATCTGATATTCGCCATCGATTTTTTCCACGGTGACATCGGGCAAGACATAATTCTGCGGCGACTCGGCGAAAATCTGACCCGGCCGCGGATCGAGCTGGGCAATGTTGTTAGCGCATTTCTGCACTTGCTCGGCACTTAAGCCCATGCGGCGCGCGATCTCTGGGAAACGGCGTTTCCCGAGATCGGTCATGTGCTCGCTGATGATTTTGTACTCCAGGCTGCTCTGTCGGCCTTCGCGTTTGAGTTGAATGAGCAAACACTCCCGCAAATCCTGCGCGCCCACACCCGGAGGATAAAAGCTCTGGATTAAGATGAGCATGTTCTCGAATTCTTCCTTCGGGATTCCGGTGTTCATGCCCATGTCCTCGGGGGAAGACTGGAGGAAACCGCTGTCGTCGATGTTGCCGATGATGACTTCCGCGGTCTTGCGATCGTTGGTGTCGAGCGCGGTTTGGTTCAGCTGCCCCATCAAGTGCTGCTGCAGGGTTTCCTGGGTCGCGATCGAATCGAAGAAAAACTGACGTTTCTCCTCTTCGTTCTGCGAGCGCGCGCTGTAGTTGGTCGATTGCGCCATGTAATCGCGCCACTCGTCATCGAGTTTCGCCAGCTGATCGAACTCTTCCTTAAAAGTTTCGTCGGCTTTTTCGGTCTCGCTCTTGGGTTCCTCGCCCTCGTCGGAACCGATCTCGGTCGCCAGTTCCTCCAGGACTGGATTGGTTTCCATTTCCTGCTGAACCAGATTTCTCAGCTCGAGCAGCGGCGCCTGTAGGATGAGAAGACTCTGCTGCAACTGGGGGGCCAGGACCTGCTGAAGCGAGAGGTTCTGCGATTGGTGCATTCCTTGGCCGGCCATTGGCCAGAGTTTATGCAGTCAGAAGCCTTAAAAGCAAGCAGTTTGCGCGCCGTGCACCATCCTAGGCCGGGCATGTTTTCCTCCTGTGTCGTTACGGAATGCGACTTGCTTAACAGAACCCATTCTTCTCCATCATGAAACGAATCGTCGCCATCACCTACTTAACCGCTGCCTTCATCGCCGGCGGCAACGGCGCCCAGCCCGCGCAGAATCAAGAACTCACGCCGTTGATCAAGGAAATCCAGGACCAGCAAATCGCGATCGCGCAAAACCAGGCGAAGATCGACGAGAAGCTGGTCACGGTCGCGGAAGCCGTGCGGGTCGCGCGCATTTACGCCAGCCGAGGAGGCCGCTAATTATGAAATCGAAAATCGCTCTCGCCCTGGTCGGCCTCGCATTTGTCGTTAGCGAGGCAGTCGCGCAGGTTCCCGCGCCGATCATCGTCCAAGCCGTTGTCCCCAGCGCCACCGTCGCTCGCGTGGCGGTACAGCCCGTTGCTCCGCCTAACGACTCTTCGCTCAAGACTCTCCAGGAAATTAAGACTGCGAACGAAGCCATCCTCGCCAAGCAAGCGGGGACCCTGCTGCAGTTGGAAGAGATGGAAAAAGCGGCGGACCAGATCAAGATTTACACCAAGCGCGGTTGATCCGCGGCTCGGCTACTTCTTGCTCTTCGGTTCGACCTTGCCCTTCGATTCCAGTTTCCGGTAAAGCGTCGCCATGCTGATCCCCAGCATGGTCGCGGCTTTCTCGCGCGCGCCTTCGCAGTGCTCGAGCGTCGCATCAATGTATGCGCGCTCTTGTTGCTGGATAAAATCATCCAACTTTTGCCCGACGGTAATCGTCATCGTCTGGTTAGGTTTGCCGCCCTGCGCTTCGGCCACGATCTGCGGCGGCAAATCACTCGGCAAAATCATTTCCTCATCGCAAAGCGCGCAGGCTCGCTCGATCGCGTTTTCTAATTCGCGCACGTTCCCGGGATAGCTGTAACGGCAGAGAATCTCGACCGCCTGCGGATCAATTTTCTTCGGTTCGCCGCCGGTCGCGCTCGCCTGTTTTTGCAGGAAATGATTGACCAACAACGGCACATCTTCGAGGCGCTCGCGCAACGGTGGAATCTCCACCGGAATGACTGCGAGCCGGTAATAAAGATCCTCGCGGAAAGTTCCGTCCTTCATCTTCGGCCCGAGCGGTTCGTTGGTCGCGCCGACCACGCGCACATTCACTGGTGAGCTCTTATTGTCGCCCACCCGGCGCACTTCGCGTTCCTGCAAAACGCGCAAGAGTTTCGTCTGCAACGAGGTCGCCATCGAGTTGACCTCATCGAGAAAAATCGTCCCCAGATTCGCTTCTTCGAAAAGCCCGCGCTTGTCCACCACGGCGCCGGTGAACGCGCCTTTCTTGTGTCCGAACAATTCCGACTCGAGCAAATTTTCCGGGAGTGCGCTGCAGTTGATCGCGACGAACGGGTGATGCTGTCGGTTGCTGTTAAAATGCAACCCGCGCGCGACTAATTCCTTGCCGGTACCGCTCTCGCCTTGAATCAAAACCGTCGAGTCGGTGTCAGCGACTTTGTTGATCAAGTTATAGACGGCCTGCATCGGCCGGCTGGTGCCGATGATATTTTCGAAGCGGTATTTATTCTTTAGTTCCTTACGGAGATAGACGTTCTCTCGCAGCGCCGCCTGGTAATCGAGCGCGCGTTGCACGGTCATCTGCAACTCGTCGATCTTGAACGGCTTGGTCACGTAATCGTACGCGCCCATTTTCATTGCTTCGACTGCCGTCTCCACTGACGCGTAGGCGGTGATCAGAATGACCGCAGTTTGCCGATGATGCTCGCGGATGTGCCGGAGCACATCGAACCCGGTCATCGTCTCCATCTTGATGTCCGCGATCACCACCTGCGGCGCGATTTCGTCCAGTTTTTCGATCGCTTTCGGGGCGGAATTAAACGGGAAAACCTGATGCCCTTTTTCGCGGCAGAGTGTCACGATCACCTCCACCATCGCGGGCTCGTCGTCGATAATGATGATCTTAGCCATCTAGGGAGCGGAGAGTAATTTCAGAATTGAGAAAAGCAACCTCAGAAACGAGAATCTCTCAGGCAACGCCCGGCAAACGGCCATCGATCATCGTCCAATCAATGCGGCCATCAAAGGCGACCACGTTCTCGAAGACATCACCTTCTTCCGCTGCGGTAGGAACTGCGATTAAGTCCGCGAGATAACCTGCGCGAATTCGTCCCAATGAATTCTGCTGACCCAAAGCCGCCGCCGCGTTTGTCGTCACCAATTCCAAAACTTCGCGCGCCGACACCGCCGGTTCGACCACACGCAGCTGCCTCATCTCCGCGAACAGGCTCAGGCTCGCATTGCTCGCGAGGCTGTCCGTCCCGAGGCAAATGTTGAATCCGAGATCGCGCAGCTTGGCGAACGCGAACGGCGTGTGCCCGAAATACGCATGGCTCCGCGGACAATGAACGACTTGAAATCTTGGACCGCTCGCGAGCCGCGAGAAATCATCGGTCGTCAATTCATTCAAATGCGCAACCAGCCAGCGTTCGTTCAGCAATTCGAACATTCGGGCAAGCGGCGTCGCGCCGCCGCAATCGTCCATCGGCCGACCTATCCCGCGCATGAATTCAAACAACTCGCCCCCACCGTCACGGAACATCGCCATTTCTTCGCGCGACTCCGCGAGATGCGTTGTCAGGGGAAAATTCAAACGCGCCGCCAGCCGCGCAGCCTCCGCATAAAGTTCCCGCGAAGCAGTAAACGGCGCATGCGGCGCCAGCCCGACTCCGCCAAGCCAGTCGTCGCCCCGCTCGAAAGCTGCGCGCATTTTTTCATAAACCGCCTCTGGCGAAACCGGCGCGCGCACATCGATCATTTCCCCGAACCACCACGTCCGAAGCGGCGGGCGCGGCTGGTCATCGAGCAACTCCGGAAACGCCTCCAGGTTCGCCAACGTGGTCGTCCCAAAGGAAGCAGCCTCGGCGAAACCACGTGCGATCGAAGCGCGATAATCTTCCGCCGCGAACTCCGCCTTCCGCGCGTTGATCTCCTGAATCCAACCGGTAAAACTTTCCCGCGCCGGGATCTTCTCGCGAAAATCGGTGTACTCGAGATGGCAGTGCGCGTTGATCAGACCGGGCAGCAGCGCGCATTCACCAAGATCAATAACCGACCCCACATTCGTCGCGCGCAATTCCTCCAATCGACCCACTCCACCGATCTTATTCCCTTTGATCCAGACCGCGCCGTCGGCGATCGGCGGCCCCTCCATCGTCACCACCCAGTGCGCGCGCAGAATCATCTGCCGGCCTTCACCACCTTGCGCGCTTCCGCCACCAAGAGGTTGCATCCCTCCTGGCAAAACAACGGCAACGCTTTTTCGCCGCGACCGCTTTGATCGAACGCCGGCGCGAATTTCTCCGGCGGCAGCAACGACGAAGGAGACGCGCCCAGCGCATCGCGCTTCCACAAAATCGTCCGCAAACATCCGCCCTCCGAACGACAAAAATTTCCGACTAACGAGTCCGCCTGTTCATCGGAAATCTTTGCCGCCGTCCGGTACATTCCGGTCTGGCGGCCGAGCGTTTCACGCAGCGCGGTCGGCTTCAATTCGTCCGCGCTCCAGCGCGCGAAGACTGCCAGGCGCGCAGGGTAAAAATAATTCAGCGCGCGCCGCACTTCGCCGAAATCCGCCAGCAAAAGCAACCAGCCATGGCGCAAATTCGGCGCCGTCTTTAGCGGCCGATAAACTCCCGCGTCATCGTAGCGCGCGATTTCGATCGCAGCTTCCGCGTTAGAAAAAACTTCCGGCGTTTCGTGCCCCGCATCGTCACGATGACACAGCGCGATCTCCTTGGCGGCACGCCGCGCGATGAAAATTTCCCCGATCCGCGCGGGCAATTCCTGCAGCCATTCCTCGACTGCATCCTCGGCCGACGCCGGCCGGAGCGCTTGTCTCACTTAAACGCGTGGCCCATCAGCAAGGCCACTCGCTCCAGGACTTCGCGATCTTCCTTCGTGAACGCTTTCAACTTTTCGCTCTCGGCCGCGATCACGCCGACCACTCGCTCCGAGCGGCTGATGATCGGGACGATAATTTCCGAACGCGTAGAATGAAACGTCGGCAGGTAACGCGCGTCTTTGCTTACGTCATCGACGACGATGGTCGCGCGCGCTTCCGCCGCCGCCCCGCACAAACCCTGTGTCACCGGAAAGCGCGGATAACAAACCGGCTCGTCGCCGGTGCCCGCGACAATCGTGAGCTCTTTGCGCGCAAGTTTGTAAACTCCGATCCAACGATAGCCGCGCGCCCAGCGGATCATCTCGCCCATCTTTTTGACCGCCTCGGGCCCTTTCGCCCCAGCGAGAATAAACGCGCCGAGTTCCTGCAGCATTTTGATCGTCGCCGGATCTTTCAAGCCACCAAACCTCGCGCAAAATTTCCGGTGCGCGAGCATTGTTCCCGTTCCCACGCCTGCGTCTGTTCGATGATGATCTCGGCAAAGCGCGGATCGGTCCCGATGGCGTTGGCATAATAAAGTGCGCGCCCGCGGAGCTCGTGCGGATTTCGCTGGAAGGCATCGCGGCCTTCGATCCCGAGCAGAACCGGGATGTCCTCGTAACTGTGCAGACCGTCGGCGATGAAAAAAGGCACCACCACCACGTGCCGGGTCGTGGTCAGTTGCGCCCAATCCGCGACCAGCGGCGCTTCTTCCATATAAACATTCAGGACGGCGGCGTAGCGCCCGCGTTGCCGGATCGCTTCCACCTCGCGCTTCGCCGCCACCGCGCTGTTGTCGTTCAGGCTCGTTCCGTGACCGACAATCAGCAGGCTGGTTTCGTTTTCTGGAATCCCCGGCGCCAGCACCCGCGCCCGGTCTAACAACAACTCTGTCATCGCCGGATGATTGCCGACCGGCGCGCAGTATTTCCAAACCTGCCCATCGGGACGTGTCGTTAGGCGACCACTCAATTCCAGCTCCCGCGGAATCACCGTCTGGGTGAAATAACCTTCGCTGATGAAATTTGGGACCACATAAACTTCATCGATCACCGTCTTCGGAAACAGGCAGCGCGCATCGCGCAGGCTCGGTTCTTCCTTCCAAAAACAGCACTGCACTTCCGCAAAAATTCCACGCCGCCGAATCGCCGCCGCTTGCGCCAGACTCGGCGCGCTCGAGTCTGGATTTACGGTCGATCCATGACCGACGATCAATAGCGCGCTTCGTTCTTTCACCCGGATAGTTTGCCGGGAAACTTAGCGCGCGCCACTGAGTGTTTGCCGTCCGACATCTCCGCCGCTTACAACTGGCACGTGTCGCTCGCGCGCCGTCTCTTCCTTCCGCTCGGAGAAATTTCGCGGCTCCGCTTTCTCGCCTTCAGGCTCCTGCTCGTCGCGCTCAAGCTCGCGCTCGACTGGTTCGTCACCACCGTGGTCTTTCAACAGGCTTGGAATCCGCGCGAATACGTTTGGTCGAAATCGCCGGCCAGCCGACTCACCGGAACCGCGGACCGACAATTCTATCTTTACCTCGCTCTCCTCGCCGTCGCCGCGCCCTTCGCCTGGACGGGCGTTTGCCTTTGCACGCAGAGGCTGCGCACCGCCGGCCTGCCACTTTGGTTGGTCGCTTTTTTCTTCGTCCCCATCGCCAAGTGGATTCTGTTTTGCATGTGCCTGCTGATGGCCGCGCCGCTCATTCTCGTCGAAGCCTGTTGCGGCTGCTTGTTCGCACATTTCCTGACCTATCACGTTGGCGCCATCGCACCCTCAGCGGCACGGCCGCGTTCCTCGTTCTGCCCTTGCTCTTCGTCACCGATGCCGAAACGATTGCGCGAGGACCGCGCGCACTCGTTACCGAAATTCGCATCGCCGCGCCGCCCGCGATCGTTTGGGAACACGTGATTTCATTTTCCGAAATCCCGCTACCGCGCGAACTCCTCTTTCGCGCGGGGATCGCCTATACGATGCGCGCAACCATCGAGGGTCATGGCGTCGGCGCAGTCCGGCATTGCAATTTTTCCACCGGCAGTTTCGTTGAACCGATCACCGTCTGGCAGGCACCCACGCAGCTCTCCTTCGACGTCCGCCAGCAGCCCGATCCCTTGACCGAGTTCTCGCCTTACGGACATCTCGAGACACCGCATTTGCGCGGAGTTTTTCAATCGCATCGCGGCGAGTTTCGTCTCGTTAGGCAAGCCGACGGGAGCACCTTGCTTCGCGGCACCACCTGGTACACGAACCAACTCGAGCCAGCCGCCTATTGGAATCTCTGGTCGGATCACGTCATCCACCAAATTCATCTCCGCGTCCTCCGGCACATTCGCGCGGAGTGCGAGAGGCTTTGACGATTCCCGGCCCGCGCGCGACTCTTTTGCCATGCGCTTTCGCACTTACAAAAACACCGACCTCAAAGTCAGCGAAGTCGGCTTCGGGCTCTGGACTATCTCGACCGGTTGGTGGGGAAATTTCACGGAAGGCGAGGCGATCGCGCTCATGCACAAGGCGTTCGATCTCGGGATCACGCTCTTCGACGCCGCCGACACTTACGGCAATGGCTTAAGCGAAGAGCTGATCGCGAAAGCCTTTCCTACGCAGCGCGACGAAATCGTCATCGCCACCAAAGTCGGCTACGACTTCGTTAACCACGGCGAAGCCCGCGGCCGCGGGCAACGCGAAATCCCGCAGGATTTTTCCGCGGACGCGATCACCCGCGCCACTGATGCCGCGCTCAAGCGACTCAAAACCGATCGCATCGATCTCCTGCAACTTCACAACATTCGGATGGAGCAAATCGAGGATGACGCACTCTGGACCACGCTCGAGAAGTTGAAGACCAGCGGGAAAATTCGTTATCACGGCATCGCCCTCGGGCCGGCGATCGGCTGGATGTACGAAGGCATCAATTGCATCCGCGAGCGCGACACCACCAGCGTGCAGCACATCTACAACCTCCTCGAACAATATCCCGGACGCGCGATGCACGAAGCCGCCGCGGAGGCGAACAAGGACACCATGTTCCTCATTCGCGTGACGCATTCGTCCGGCATGCTCGAAGGCAATTACACCGCTGAAACGGTTTTCCCGCCTAACGACCACCGCAACCACCGCCCGCGCAGCTGGCTCCTGAACGGGGTCAAGAAAATCGATACCCTGCGTTTCCTGGAAAACTCCGAGCGTTCGTTAGGCCAGGCTGCCTTGCAGTGGTTGCTCGCTGACGAGCGCGTCGCCTCCACTCTCCCGAACATTTACGAAGAAGCCCAGTTGATCGAGTTCGCCAAAGCACCCGAGACTCCGCGCCTAACGAGTGAAGAGATGGCCAGGATCGCGGAGCTCTACGGAGAAAATTTCGGCGTCGAACGCGAAGAGCCGAAATACAAAGGGACGATGGAGCTTCCGGCGGAAACCGCCGCCGCGTGATCGTCGCTAATTCGAGCGATCGTCTTCGCCGGTTTGTTCGTTCGGCGTGGTTTCGCCGTCCGGTTCCGTTCGCCGTTTACGGTGACTCGCGACTTCCGCGCCCTTGTAAACTGACCGGAAAATCTTGCTGATCATCGGCGCCGCCGCGCTCCCGCCGTGCATGGTCGAGCCGACATCACCTTCGTAAAGCGCCGCGAAGGCAAACTGCGGCTGCTTCGCCGGCAGATAACCCGCGAACCACGCCGCCGTCCGCTCCTTGGTTTTCGGACCCCACTGCGCGGTCCCGGTTTTGCCCGCGACTTCCACGTTATCCAAGCCCGCCTGATGTCCGGTCCCGGTGCCGCCGTTGACCACTCCGACCATCGCTTCGTGCAATTGCTCCATCGTCCGCGGCGAAATATTCAGCTCGCGTTTCACCCGGCGCTGATACGCGGTCACGATTTCGTTGTCGAGCGTCTGCACCTGCTGGACGAGGCGCGTTTGGTAAAAAATCCCGCCGTTCGCCACCATCCCCATCGCCTGCGCCACCTGCAGGGGCGTCACTTCGCAGTCCCCCTGGCCGATCGAAAGATTCGCGATGTCACCGTTGAGTAATTTCCGCCCGTGCGTCGCCTTCATGTACTGGTCGTTAGGCACGCGCCCTTCCACTTCGCCGCGCAACGGAATCCCGCACTTCGCCCCGAAGCCCATTTTCAGCGCCCACTCGATGATCGGCTCCGCGCCGGTCTTGATTCCCGCCTGGTAAAACCAGGTGTCGCACGACTCCGTGAGCGCCTGCGTGAAATTGAGATATCCACGCTGCGATTTCTTCCAGTTGTGAAAGGTGACGTTGCCCACCTGCAAAGACGGCGTGCAATCGAACTCGTCATCGGTGTTGATCGTCCCGCTCTCGAGCGCCGCGATCCCGACCGCAATTTTAAACACCGAGCCCGGCGGGTAAGACGAACGAAACGCGCGCGGCAATAGCGGAATGTTCGGATCGTCCTGCAGCTCCTTAAACTTCTCCGCGGTGATGTTCGGGATGAACGAATTCGGATTGTACGTCGGCCACGAAGCCATCGCCAGAATGTCGCCGCTGTTCGGTTCGATGATCACGATCGCGCCACGTTTTGCTTTTGCTTCCAGCGCTTTCTCCGCCAATTCCTGCAGGCGCAAGTCGAGCGTCGTCACTACCGTGTAACCCGGCACCGGCGGGGTCACGATCCGCTCGGAAGTTTTGTGGCCATCCTTATCGAAGGTCAGTTTGTATTCACCATGCTGGCCGGTGAGCATGCTGTTGAAAGTCTGCTCGAGCCCATCGCGTCCCTCCGTTTCCGGCCAGAGCACTTCGTGATTATCGATCACGCCGTCGGGATTCCGTCCCGTCTTGCCGCTATAGCCGATGATGTGGCCGGCGGTTTTCCCATTCGGATAAACCCGCACGTAAATCGGTCGCAACATCATCTCCGCCGGCAAGCGTCCCTTCAATTCGTCGTGCTGCTCTTCGCTGAGATTTTGCGCGATCTCGAACGGGAGAATTCCGCGGTTGTGGTAATGCCGCAGGATCAGGTCGTCGCGGATTTTAATCGAACGCCCGAGCAGCTTTTCCGCGGTCGCGATTTTGTCCTGCGCGAAACGCACCGCCTGCGCATCGGAGAATTCCAGCGGCGTTGGGAACCGGATCGCGAGATTGTAACTCAAACGATTCTGCGCCAACGGCAGCCCATTGCGATCGACGATCTGGCCGCGGGGCGCAGGAATATCGAGCACGTAAGCGCGCGCCTTCTTCTGCGTTTCGTAGGTGGGCACAATCGTGTCCTCCGTCGCTGCGGGTGCGGGCGACGGAATCGGCGTTTCTTGCGCGCGCACACTCAGCGCCGTCGCGCTCACCAGAAATAGAATCGTCAGTCGGTTCAAGAGCCTAAACAGATAGCAGCCCGCGGCGTTTCGTAAATTGGCGCCACAATTTCCCATTCATGTCATCCCGAGCCGCGAAGACGGCGAGGGACCTCGCGCTGGGTCCTTGGTTACACCTTCGACTCAGGATGACACATCTGGGACACGGCCGCGGTAGCGTGTGAAATCAATGTCGCTCGAGAAACCGATGCACATCCTCCGCCAGTTTCGGCCCGATCCCTTCGGTCGCCGCGATTTCTTCCACGCTCGCTTTCCGCAGCCGATTAACCGAACCGAATTTCCGGAGCAATAAATTCTTCCGGTTCTGACTCACCCCCGGGCAATCATCGAGAATGCTTTCGCCGATTCGCTTCTTCATCAACAACTGGTGATACGTGTTCGCGAAACGATGCGCCTCATCGCGGATGCGTTGCAGCAATCGGAGCGCGCCCGAATCCACCGGCAATTGCAAAGGCAACGCGCGCCCCGGTCGGTAGATTTCCTCGAACTCCTTCGCCAAACCAATGATCGGCAGCTCGTGCAATCCAAGCCGCTGCAATTCCTTGCACGCGGATGAGAGCTGACCCTTTCCGCCATCGACGATGATCAAATCCGGCAACCGCACCGGCGCGAATTTCGCTACCCGCTCCATCGCCTCCGCTGGACTTTCCTGGGAAAACTCCGCGGTCTCCGGATTCGCCTCTCGCGCTTCCAGGAGCACGCGCGCATAACGTCGCCTAACGACTTCTGCCATGCTCGCAAAATCATCCTGGCCCATCACTGTGCGGATGCGGTAACGACGGTAGTTGTCCTTGTCCGGCACGCCGTTGCGGAAGCAAACCATCGACGCGACCACATGCGTCGTGGAGATGTTCGAGATGTCGAAACACTCCATCACCACCGGCAAACTCTGCAGTTGAAGGGCGTCGGCTAACGACTGCACGTCCGCCACCGGATCGATCGCGCTCGGCAAACTATGGCGCGTAAAACGCCGCATCGGTTTCGTCGTCCGCCGCAGATCTTCGAGCATGTTGCGCAACTCCGCCGCCTTCTCGAAATCGAGCTTCCCCGCTGCCTTCTGCATTTCGGCCGCGAGCAGATCGATCATCTCGCGCGAATGTCCTTCCAGAAAATCTGAAGCCTGCGCCACGCGCTCGCGATATTGTTCCGCGGTTGTCTCGCTCAAGCGCACCGGCACCTGATAGGTCGACGATTTCAATTCCCGCTCCGTCGGCGAGCCGCGGCCAAACGTGAGCACGCCGAATTTTTTGCGCATGAAATTGAGCGTTTGCCGCAACGCGCCTGCATGCGCATACGGGCCAAAATATCGCGCGCCATCATCCTTCTTGAAACGCGCCAGACGAAAGCGCGGCCAATCTTCCGTCGGGTCCACTTTTACCAAAAGGAAGCGCTTATCGTCGCGGAACGAGATGTTGTAACGCGGCCGGAATTCCTTGATCAGCTTGCCTTCGAGGAGGAGCGATTCCGCCTCGCTCTGCACGGTGTGAGTTTCAAAATCCCAAACCGCCGTGAGCATCGCCCGCGTCTTCAAATCGGCCTGCGCGATTTTCGAAGGCATGAAATACGAACCCACTCGCTTGCGCAAATCGCGCGCTTTTCCAACGTAGATCACGCGATTGAAACGATCGCGCATCAAGTAAACGCCTGGCTTGTGCGGCACCTCATGCACCAGCTTCGCGAAGTCAGGTTTCTCTTTCGGTAAGACGGACGCCATCGGGGAAATCAGACTCCCGCCACGCTCTTCAAATTGCAAACCCGGCAGCCAAACGACCTACCCGCGCGCCACCTGTCATCCCGAGCCGCGAAGACGGCGAGGGACTTCGCAAAGGCTGCTTGGTCAACTCCAGTCTAACGAGAGGCCAACCATCCGGCGGAGGTCCTTCGGCGCGCTTCGCCGGCCTCAGGATGACACGTATCACCTACAACTTCCCTGGTCCCCACAAAGCACGTCCCGGTTTCGCGCCCGTATGCTCGCCGTCCTTGATCACCTGTACGCCGTTGACGAACACATGCCTCACGCCGGTCGCGTACTGATGCGGCCTCTCGAAAGTCGCGTGATCCGTCACCGTCGCCGGATCGAACACGACCACATCCGCAAACATCCCTTCCTGCAAGAATCCGCGATGATCGAGTCCGAGGTTCGTCGCCGGCAATCCACTTAAACGCCGAACCGCTTCGCCTAACGAGAGCAACTTTTCGTCTCGCGAATATTTTCCGAGCACACGCACGAAATTCCCGTAAGCCCGCGGGTGCGGATTCGCTTTCAGGAAATCTCCCTCCGGGGCCTGCGAAGCTTCGTCGGAACCGAACGAAACCCACGGCTTCGCCATTTGTTTGCGCACGTTCTCTTCCGAGATCACAAAATAAATCGTGTCGATCCGCGACTCATCTTCGCTGATCAAATCCATCAGCGTTTCCACCGGATCTTTCCCGCGCATCTTCGCTACTTCGGCGAGCGATTTTCCGGTCAATGGTTTCAGCTTCGCCGCTTTGAAACCGACCAGCAGGATTCGATCAGGCGAGCCCGCGGCCAGATAATAATTCTCCCACGCGTTGCTCGGCGTGCGCACTTCCGCGGCAATTTTTTTTCGCGTCTCCGGATCGCGCAGCCTTTTGAAAAGCGCCGGATTTCCGCCATCTGCGGTCCACGGCGGCAGCGAAGCATCGAGCCCGGTTTCAGCCGCGGTATAAGTGTACATGTCGGCGGTAATCTTCAGCCCTTCCTTCTGCGCGGCCTCGATTCGCGCGAGCAATTTATCCTCCTTGTCCCAGTTATTCTGCCCCGCGGCCTTGAGATGATAAATCTCCGCCGGCAAACCCGCTTCGCGACTGATCCGGATCAACTCCTCAACGCCTTCCATCAGGTGATTCCCTTCGCTTCGCATGTGCGAAATATATTTGCCGTGGTATTTCGCAGCCACTTTGCAGAGCTCGATCAACTCCTCGGTGTGTGCATAAAACGCCGGCGGATAAATCAGCGACGAGCCAATCCCGAGCGCGCCCGCTTCCATTTCCTTGCGCACCAATTCGCGCATCGCCGCGAGTTGTTCGGCCGTCGGTTGTTTGTCCTCCAGGCCGATGACGTATTCGCGAATCGTGGTCGCACCGAGAAAGGAAGCGACGTTGCAGGAAATCCCCTGCGCCTCCAAGTACTGCAAATACTCGGCCAGCGTGTTCCATTTGATCTCGTATTTGAAATCCTTCTGCTCCGCGAGCATCCGGCGCTTGATCGCGTCGTTCACCGGTCCCATCGAAGTTCCCTCGCCCATGATCTCGGTGGTCACGCCCTGGCGCAGCTCGCTTTGCGAACGCCCGTCCTCAAGCAACGACTCGTTAGACCAGGAGAGCATGTTGATGAATCCTGGGGCGACTGCGAGCCCGCTGGCCTCGATGATTTGCTTGGCGGGCGCGTCTTTGAAATCGCCGAGGCCAACGATGCGATCGCCGCGAATCGCCAGGTCCGCGCGCTTCGGTTCCGCGCTGGTGCCGTCGTAAATCGTGCCGCCTTTGATCACCAAATCGAAGCCCGGCGTGGGCGAAGCGGTTTGCGTGAACGCCGAAACCGGCGCAAGCGCGAGGGTAAGAAAAATGAGGGAACGAAACATCGCGTGATGCTGACAGCCGCTGCTGCAACCGTCACCTTGAAAGACAAACCCACCGATGATCTTTGATGTCGCTATCGTCGGCAGCGGACCAGCCGGCGCGGCCTGCGCTAGCTTTTGCGCGCGCGCCGGTTTGCAAACCCTCCTGCTCGAGCGCGAAAAATTTCCGCGCGAAAAAGTCTGCGGTGATTGTCTTAATCCGTCCTGTACGCCGGTGCTGGAACGCCTTGGACTTTTCGAGCGCGTGCGTGCCTTGCCGCACGCGAAACTGGAGCGCGTCGATTTCATCGCCATCGGCGGCAAGACGGTCAGCGTAAATTTGCCGCCCGGCGCCGAGATCGCAGTCAAGCGCAGCTTCTTTGATCAATTGCTGATGACGCGCGCGCGTGAAAGCGGCGCACTCATCCACGACGCCGCCACCGTCAGCGCGCTCCAGCCTGGCGAACCCTGGACGATCATCACGCCTAACGAGTCGTTCGAAGCGCGCGTCCTCGTGGCTGCGGATGGCCGCAACTCCACCGTCGCCCGTTTACTTGGTTTGCTTCCCCGCATTCAAAAAGAACGCGTCGGACTGCAAACGCATTTGCCGCTGCCGGAAAATTTCGGCAACCGCGTCGTCCTGCAATTTCTTCCACAAGGTTACTCTGGGCATTCGCCGGTCGGTGATGGGCAGTTCAATCTTTGCCTCGTCGGCAAGCCGCCGGATTTGCCCGCGTTGCGCGGTTGGGCGCAGAAAGAATTCGGTGTTCCGCTCGATCACAGTTGGCGGACGATTACGCCGCTGCGCCGCGCCGCGATCACGCCCGCGCAGCCGCGTTTGTTTCTCATCGGCGACGCCGCACGCGTGGTCGAGCCCTTCACTGGCGAAGGAATTTATTACGCGCTTCGCTCCGGCGAACTCGCGGCCGAGGCGATCATTCGCAGGCAATCGCCGGCGACCTACGCCGCGGCCCACGCGCAACTTTATCGCGGCCGGTTGTGGGTAAATCGGATCGCGCGCAGCGCAGTTTTGTCGCCGCAAATCACCTCGCTGCTCTTGCGCTCGGGAATGCTTTCGCCCGGATTCCTTAGCCGGCTGACCGCGAAATTAGTGCATTAATTGCCGGCAAGCTTTGACCGTGTTCGCCATCAGCATGGCGATGGTCATCGGCCCCACTCCGCCAGGGACCGGCGTGATCTTGGACGCGATCGCCGCGACTTCATCGAAAGCGACATCGCCGACCAAACGATAACCGCGCGGCGCGCCCGCATCTTCCACGCGGTTGATTCCCACATCGATCACGACCGCGCCTTCGCGCACGTGTTCGCGCCTAACGAATCCTGCCTGGCCGATGGCGGCAATGATGATGTCGGCGGAACGCGCGATCGCCGGCAGATTGCGACTGCGCGAATGGAGGACGGTGACGGTGGCGTTCGCGCCCGCGGCTTTTTGCATCAGGAGCAAGGCGACCGGTTTGCCGACGATCATGCTCCGGCCGAGCACGACCACATGCGCGCCGGAAATCTCGACGCCGCTCTCGATCAATAAACGCTGGCAACCAAGAGGCGTACAAGGAACAAAGCCGGAAATATCGCCTAACGAGAGCTTAGCCACGTTCTCGGGATGGAACCCATCGACGTCCTTCGCCGGATCGAGCGCGCGCACAATTGCCGCTTCGTCGATTTGTTTCGGGGGAGGCGACTGCACCAGAATGCCGTGGACCGCAGGATCGCGATTCAACTCGGCAATCCGCGCGAGCAATTCGGTCTGCGATGTGGTGGCCGGCAGTTCCAGCTTCACCGAGTGCAATCCGAGTTCGCGACACATCCGGTCTTTCGAGCGCACATACGCCCGCGAAGCCGGATCATCGCCAACCAGGACGACCGCCAAACCGGGCGTCACGCCGCGCGCCTTCAGGGTTGCGATTTCGCCACGCAATTCTGCATACACTTTCTCCGCGATCGCGCGCCCATCGATCAGTTCGGCCATGGCTCAGGGATTCTCCACCAGTTGCATCATCGCATTCTGCAAACGCAGCCGCTCCTCTTCAAATTCCGCGTCGGTCGCGGTCGGGCGCACGTGATGCGGCGGCCCGTACTTCACCCGGACGGTCGTAAAGGGTTTGGGGACGACGAAGCGATCCCAACTCGTTAGGCGCCAACAACCGGAATATTCCAGGTTCAAAGGCATGACTGCCGCGCCGGTGTTTTGCGCGAGGTAAACAATCCCCGAGCCAAGTTCATACGCAGGCCCGCGCGGACCATCGGGCGTGATCGCGAGGTCTTCGCCGCGCGCCATCACTTCGCTCAACTGCCGGACTGCGCTCGCCCCTTTTTTCGAACTGGAACCGCGGACCGCGCTGTAGCCGAAACGCGCGACAAACTCGGCGAGAAGCGCGCCGTCGCGGCTGGCGCTGATCAAGGCCGCGCCTTCGCGATGCGGCGCGAAACGGCGCATGACCGCGGGAAAGAGGAGGACACGATTGTGCCAGATGGCCCAGATGCGCGGCTCGTTAGGCGAAATTTTTCCGAGGTCCGCGCCGTCTTCGAGTTGGAAACGCAGAGTGCGCGTCCAGAGTTGCAGCAGATGAAAACCGAGCGCGACCAGGAGGCGCTCGGACCACTTGAGATTTTTCAACTGTTCGCGGGCGAGTTGTCCGCAGGTTCATCTTTCCAGCGAAAGGCGCGCGGATTCGGCAGGCCGAGTTGATCGAGAATGCGCCAGACGACCGTGTCGGCGACGTCGTTGACCGATTGCGGCCGGCTGTAGAACGACGGGATCGCCGGCAGGACGATGGCGCCGGCTTCGAGCAGGGTGACGACGTTGCGCGCGTGGATCAAACTCCACGGCGTCTCGCGCGGAACGACGATGAGCTTGCGGCGTTCTTTCAGGAAAACATCGGCTGTGCGCAGAAGTGCGTTCTCGCCAGAGCCGCTGGCGATTCGGCCTAACGAGGACATCGAGCACGGCACGATGACCATGGCATCGAAGCGCGCCGAGCCGCTGACGTAGGGGACGTTGAGGTCGTTCTCCGGATGCTTCACGACACCGGCCGGAACCCGAAGTTCGTCGGTTTCCTGGGCTGCCACTTGTTTGGCGTGGCCGCTCATGATCAGATGAATCTCGTGTGCCGCGCAATCGACTTGGTCTAACAAACGCTGCAAATAAATTGTCCCGCTGGCGCCAGTGGCGGCGATGACCAGTTTCATCGGCGCTAAGGAATCACATTCGACCGCGGAAGACTAGCGGAGTCGGCGACGGTCGTTAGGTTGGGCGCATGATCAAACGGCTGCTGCACACGCGCTATCGAGTGAAGGATCTGGAAAAGACGATCTCGTTTTACAAAGACGTCCTCGGCCTCGAAGAAACTCGGCGGCACACTTCCGGGCGCGGCTCGCAGTTGGTTTTCTTCAAGGCGCCGGGCAGCGCGGAGGAAATCGAGCTTTGTAAATTCGACGAGAGCGGGCCGGTGGTCGTTGGTCCCGACCTGACTCATCTCGCGTTCGAGGTGGATGATATCCAGGAATTCGCCAGGCACGCGGCCACCAAAGGCTATCCGCTTTCCGATGGCCCACACGAAAACAGCAGCGGCGGAGCGATCGCATTTATTGACGCGCCCGAAGGTTACGAGATCGAATTGATCCAGCACGGCCCGGTTAAATAGGGCGCGCATTTCCGCGCTCCCCTTGCGGATTCGGACCGCATGCCGCACTCTGCGCGATGAAATTTTCGCGAAGATCAATCAGGCGCCGGCCATGGCAGCTTTGGTTGACCTTGCTCGTCGCCATCACGACGACCGCGGGCGCGGCGCCGAAGAAAAAGAAAAGACATCATCTTGATCTCGATGAACCGGCGGTGCGCGCGATGCCGGTGCATGCGGAATCGCCGGCGGTGCGGGCCTTGCCGGTTGAAACCGTCCCGACAGAAACCGGTGGGAACGCGCCGTCCACGCGCGCGGCTGCGGTCATTGTGATCGATGCGCGCAACGGCCAGGTTTTGTATGAGAAAAATGCGGATGCTCCGCGCGCGGCCGCGAGCACCCAGAAGTTGTTGACCGCGCTGCTCGTGGCCGAGCGCGGCTATCTCGATCAGGACGTGACCGTAATGCCAACCGACACGGATGCGGAGCCGACCAAGCTCGGGATCAAGGGCGGCGAAACCTATCGCCGCATCGATCTGCTGCGAGCGCTGCTGGTGAAAAGTTGCAACGACGTCGCCCGTTGCCTCGGTCGTGATACCGGCGGGACGCTCGACGGCTTTGCGGAAATGATGAACCTCAAAGCGCGTTCGTTAGGCGCGACTAACTCGCATTTCTTGAATCCGAATGGCCTGCCGATTCCCGGGCAGTATTCGACCGCGCGTGATCTCTCCATTATCGCGCGCGCCGCCTACGCCAATTCCACGATCCGCTCGATCGTTTGTCTGCCGAAGCTGGTCTTTCGTTACGAAAACGGACGCACTCGCGAATTGGAGAACACGAACAAAGTCCTGACCCGCCTGCCGTATTGTAACGGGATGAAAACTGGCTACACCGATGCCGCTGGACATTGCCTGATCTCCAGCGGCGCGCGTCCGGGTCGCGATGTCATCGCGGTCGTGCTCGGCGACAAGAAATCGAACGTCTGGACGGACTCGGCCGCGCTTCTGTCCTGGGCGCTTTGGATGTAGAGTTGCGCTCGGGCGCGAAGCCATGAGCGATTTTTTTCACGAGCAATTGCAGGCGCTGCGCGCGCAATCGTTGCATCGCAAATTGCGCGAGATCGGCACCGCCCAGGGGCCCGAAGTGCGGATCGTTGGACAACAACTGGTTAACTTTTCGTCCAACGACTACCTCGGGCTGGCGAACGATCCGCTGCTCCGCGAAGCCGCGACTGCCGCGATCGCGGAGTTCGGCGTCGGCGCCGGCGCCTCCCGATTAGTCAGCGGCACGCAATCGCCGCACGTCCGCTTGGAAACCGCGCTCGCGAAATGGAAGGGCACGCAAGCCGCGCTCGCGTTCAGCAGCGGCTATGCGGCCGCGGTCGGCACCATCCCCGCGCTTGTCGGCAAGCAGGATGTCGTCGTACTCGATAAACTTTGCCACGCCTCACTCATCGATGGTGCGAAATTGAGCGGCGCGCTCATTCGCGTTTTCCCGCACAATCATCTCGGCAAACTCGAGAGCCATCTCGATTGGGCGCGCCGCGAACATCCCGAAAGCCGGGTGCTCATTGTCACCGAATCGGTGTTTTCGATGGACGGTGACCGCGTGCCTCTGCGCGCGCTCGTCGGATTGAAAAAGCGCTTCGGCGCGATGCTGATGTTGGACGAAGCGCACGCGATCGGCGTCATCGGACCGAACGGGCGCGGGCTCGCCGCGGAAGAAAATTTAGTCTCCGAAGTGGATGTGCAGATGGGCACATTGAGCAAAGCACTCGGCGTCAGCGGCGGCTACATTTGTGGCTCACGGGACTTGATCGAGTGGCTGGTGAATCGCGCGCGCGCTTTTATTTTTTCGACCGCCCCGCCGCCCGCGTTGGCTGCGGCTGCGTTGGCCGCGATCGATTTTCTAAACTCGGAGGCCGGCGAACATCGGCGCGTGTTATTGTGGCAGCGCATCGGCATTTTGCGACGCGCGCTTCTTAAACTTTCGCTCAACGATCCCGCGATCACCGAAAGCGGGAGCGCCATCCATCCGGTGATGGTGGGCGAGGAACAAGCCGCGATCGCCTTGTCACGTGTACTGCAAACTGAAGGATTTCTCGTCCCAGCGATTCGTTACCCGACGGTCGCGCGGAGCGCGGCCCGTTTGCGAATTACCGTCACGGCGGCGCACGAAGAGCCACAGATCCACTCGTTAGTCCGGACGCTCAATCGCCTGCGACCCGAGCTAACTGCAGCTGCCTAGAGGCCGGAGGCTGCGTTGCCGCGCAAAAGCGGCGTGGGCAACAGGCCGGGGTTGCGATTCGGATCGATTGGACCTTCCGCCGGCACGTCTCCAGGTCCTTCCGCAGGCGGCGCCGGTTCCTGAATCGCGTTCGGGCTGGCGGTATTTTGCGCGAGCATGCGCTGCTGCAGAGTCGTGCGGCTGGCAGTCGGTTGCGTTGTCTGGCAGGCGCCCAAAAGCGAGAGAGTCAGTAGGCAAGAGGCGATTTTAATAGTCATGTTCAGCTCCATTTCAGCGGCAGAAGTCACTGCACTGCCGACGGTCTTTATAATTACTATATTTTAATTTCGGCTGACAAGTACGATCTTTGCTAGGTCATTTCTGCGACTCATTCCTGCGAAAAAAATGCGCGCCGCCCCGTCTAAAATCGGCTCAGGATTGGACCCAACTTCTTTATCGTTTCCGCCGGCCATAGTTTTCGATCCGTCGTTAATGCGGAATCGAGCGCGCTGTGCTCAGGCCAGTTTGCTTCCGTTGGCACCGCCGGAATCGCTTCCGCAAGAATTTTTTTCGCGGTTTCCGCATTCGCTATCAGGTGACCGAAAACCGCCTGCGCGGAAACCGGTTCTTCTTCCACCTTCCAGCAATCGTAATCGGTAATCATCGCCATCGTCGCGAGCGCGATCTCCGCTTCGCGGGCGAGTTTCGCTTCCGGCAAGTTGGTCATGCCGATGACGTCGAAACCATGGCGCCGATTCAACTCCGATTCCGCGCGGGTCGAAAACGCCGGACCATCCATGTTCACGTAGGTCCCGCCGTCGTGCACTTTGACTCCGACCTCACCGGCCGCATCGCGCAGGATTTTTCGCAAGCCGGTGCTGATCGGATCGGCGAAGCCGATGTGCGCCGCGATTCCTTCCCCGAAGAAAGTGTGCTCCGCGCGCTGGCTCGTCCGATCATAAAATTGCGACGGCAGCAGGACATTACGCGGCGCATATTTTTCCTGCAAACTCCCGACCGCAGTCACGCAAATGATCCAGCGCACGCCTAACGAACGCAGCGCCCAGATGTTCGCGCGGTGATTTAATTCATGCGGCAGCAAGCGATGACCGCGCCCATGCCTCGGTAAAAAATAAATCTGCCGGCCATGCATCGTCCCGCCGATAAGCGCATCGGACGGCGGCCCGAACGGCGTCTCGATCCGCTGCTCGTGCGGCTCCTCCACGCCCTCCATTTGATACAAGCCACTGCCACCGATGATTCCGATTGCGGGCGAATTGCTCATCTGGGGCAGTGATTAAATCCGAGAGCTCGAAGAACAACAGAGATATCTTTCGCCGCCGCTTACTTTTTTGCGGAGGGGCGTCGTACTATTCGGGATAAAGCGGTCGCATTCCTAGGCCGAATCCATTCATCGATTCAAATTTTCGACGCGATTCCGCCTCGGCCTCGTTCAGCAAATTTTGCTGCTCCGTCAGGTCCAAGCGCGCTGTCCAAGGTGAAGATCCGCGTCGGGAAAAATGCGCCTAACGAAGGAGTGGTCATCCAAAATCTCGACGCCTCCCAGGCTCCGGCAGCGGCGGTCAACGTGCAGGTCGACCGGTAATCCGACACGGAGTTATCCGTCTCCTGGCAGCCCGGCTCGAACAACGCGACCCATTTCGTGATCGAACGCAGGCAGATAATGAGAACTGGGACACCGTGGGCGCGGTCGCCGCCAGCCACGCCGGCCCGCTCATTCGTGGCGCGCGCCCACGCGTCGTGTATTATTTCGGCCCGCCGACAATGCCGAAGTTCTACATCAAAACCTACGGCTGCCAGATGAATGAGCGCGATTCCGAGCAGGTCGCGCACTCGCTCCTCGCGCGCGGGTACCAAGCGGTGGCGAACGAAGCCGAGGCCGACGTGGTTCTCCTGAACACTTGCAGCGTGCGCGACATGGCCGAGCAGAAAGCGCTCGGCAAAATGGGGATGATGGGACCGCTGGCCAGGCGCCGGCCGGAAGTCGTCTTTGGTTTTCTCGGTTGCATGGCGCAGGCGCGCGGCGGCTCGTTATTCCAGGGTCTGCCGCATCTCGATCTCGTCGTCGGGACACAAAAATTTCATCGCGTAGCCGATTACGTGGATGAGCTCTTGGAAAAAAAGCGCACCCGCCGGATGGACGATCCGCGCTTCTCCATCTCCGACACCGCGGAGGAAGCGGGCTCGCAGGGAACGATTCACGAGCAAGCCCTCGCGCCGCAGCAGGCGACCGCCTTCGTCTCCATCATGCAGGGCTGCAACATGCATTGCACTTTCTGCATCGTCCCGCGGACACGCGGCGCGGAGCGGAGCCGGACGATCGCCGAGATCGTGCAGGAAGTGACAGAACTCGTTAGGCGCGGAGTCCGGGAGGTCACGCTCCTCGGCCAGATCGTGAATCTCTACGGCCGCCATGAATTTCCCGCGCGCGCTGGCCAGAGCCCGTTCGTGCAATTGCTCGAGGCGGTGCACGCGGTCGATGGTTTGGAACGATTACGTTTCACCTCGCCGCATCCGATCGGTTTTCGTGACGATCTTCTGCGCGCGCTCGCGGACCTGCCGAAGCTCGCCGAGCACGTGCACCTGCCGATGCAATCCGGCTCGAACCGGATCCTGAAAGCGATGCATCGCCCCTACACCGCGGAGAAATTTTTGCAGTTGGTCGAACGAATTCGCGCGGCTCAACCGAAGGTCGCGATTACCAGCGACGTCATCGTCGGTTTCCCGGGTGAAACTGAAGAGGACTACGCGCAAACTCGCCAGCTGGTCGAGCAGATCCAGTTCGATAACGCGTTTATCTTTCGTTATTCCAAACGCGCGGAAACACCCGCCGCGGACTCGTTAGACCAAATTCCTGAGGAGACCAAAGAAGCGCGTAACCAGGACCTGCTCGGAGTGGTCGATCTTTCCGCTCATCGCGCGAACGATCGGCTCGTCGGTCAGACGGTGGAGATTCTTTGTGAAGGACCGAGCCGGAACAATTCCGCGCGCCTCATGGGCCGCACCCGCACCAACAAAATCGTCGTCTTCGAAGGGCAACCGGAGCTTGCCGGAAAGTTGCTCCAGATCGACGTCCAGCAGGCCAATGGTTTCAGCTTGTATGGCACGCCGCGCATGTAACCCTGCCGTTTTCCCGTCATGATTTATCACCTTTCGCTGCACACGGTTGGCCTAGTTACCGGGCTTTTGTTGCTCTTGCTTGGGGTTGCGGGATTGGTCGCTCCCGATGCCGTCAGCAAATTCGCGCGCGCGCTTCCCCGTTCCAAGGGCATGGGGATCGCACTCTTGAGCGTTGCCTTCGTCTGGAGCTTTTGGCTCCTCGCAACCATGGAAATGGGCGAGTTCTCCGCTTTTCGCCGGCCGCTCTTGATCGGTTTGCCGATCGCATTTTTCCTCGTCCTGCGCTTCGTCGATGAATTCCTTTCGGTGCGCGCGCTCGGGATGCTCTGCTTGCTCGCGGGCGAACCACTTTTGGAAGCCGCCTTTCTCCGTTACGAAACCAGCCGCCTGCTCGTGACCGTGTTCGCTTATCTTCTGATCGTGCTTGGATTGTTCTGGGTGACGATGCCGTATCTCCTGCGCGATCAGATTAACTGGAGCACGCGCAGCAATGGCCGCCTGCGTGCGCTTCATCTGCTCGCGTTGATTTACGGCGCCGCGATTCTCGCCTGCGCCGTCACCAGCTACTGATCGTTAGGCGCGCGCGGCGCTCCTGTCGTTTCGATGAATCGCATCCTCGTGATCCGCGGCGGTGCGATCGGGGATTTCATCCTCACCCTCCCGGCGATCAAACTCCTGCGCGAAAATTTCCCGCGCGCGCATCTCGAAATTCTTGGCTACAAACACATCGTCGCGCTCGCAGAGCAGCGCTTCTACGCGCAAGCGGTCCGTTCAATCGAATACGGCCGGCTGGCCAGCTTCTTCGCCCGCGACGCGGAACTGCCTCCTGATCTCGCCGATTACTTCCACGGCTTCGATCTCATCGTTAGTTATCTCTTCGATCCGGATCAAATCTTCGAACGCAATCTGCGTCGGTGCGGGGTGGACAATTTTCTCGCCGGCTCACCAAAAATCGGAGCACACGAACACGCCGCACGCCAGCTCGCGCGACCGCTCGAGGAGTTGGATCTCTCGTTAGGCGAAGCCGGCGCGCAGCTTTTCCCCTCGTCAGCCGATCGGGCGTTTGGCCGAGATTTTCTCTCGACTAACGAGTCCGAAATCATCGCGCTCCATCCCGGCAGCGGAAGCCCGACGAAAAATTGGCCGGTCGAAAATTGGCTCGAGCTTGCGTGCTGGCTCATCGAATCGCGACCAGCCGATTCGCTCCTCATCGTCGGCGGCGAAGCGGATCGCGAAACACTAGCCAGCGTGCGGCGTGTCCTGCCAGCAACCGTCCGCTTCGCGGAAAACCTCTCCTTAACAGAACTGGCTGCCGTCCTGGAGCAATGCGCGCTTTTCCTCGGTCATGACAGCGGGATTTCACACCTGGCCGCAGCCGTCGGCGCGCCCTGCATTTTGTTATTCGGCCCGACCGATCCCGCAGTCTGGGCGCCACTGGGCAAAAACGTGCAAGTGATTCGCTCGCCTAACGAGACCTTGGCGGAAATCTCCGGCGCCCGAGTGCAGCGAGCGGTCGACTACGAACTGATGCGCATCGGCATCAAGACGTAAAGAAACGGCGTTTGAATCTTGAGCACGCCCGGGCTCATCTCGTCGATCAGATCGAGGAAGACTTCGTCTTCGGTCAACGCGCGCAGCGGCGCCATGAAAAATTCGGGGTTGAACGCGATCGAAAATTCCCGGCCTTTGTAGGCCACTGCGAGCGATTCTTTCGCTTCCCCGACTTCCGGAGTGTTCGCGGTGATGTCGATGTTGTTCTTGGTGAAATTAAGTTTGATCGAGTTGGATTTGTCGCTCGCCAGCAGGGAAACGCGGCGGAGCGAATTCAAAAATGTCTCGCGCTCGAGGGTGACGCGCTCCTTCGTTTCCGAGGGAATGACCTGTCGATAGTTCGGATAATTACCTTCGATCAATTTCGAAACCAGGAGCGTGTTGTTGAGATCGAAGGCGATCTGTCCGCTGCCGAAACTCACTTTCACTTCGCCGTCGTCCGTCAGGAGGCGCTGCAATTCCGTGACCGCTTTTGTCGGCACGATGATGTCGGCTTCGTGACTGCGCGGAAATTCGAGCTCGATATCGACCATCGCCAAACGCCGTCCATCGGTCGCCACGAGGGTGAGCTTGTTGTCCTTCAGGCTAAACAAAACGCCGTTGAGGACGTAGCGCGTTTCGTCGGTGGAGATCGCATAGGAAGTTTTGCGCAAACCGTCGCGCAAATCCTTCTGCTTGATCGTGACCACTTTCGCGCCCTCGAATTTCGGGAGCGGCGGAAATTCCTCTTCGGGCAATCCGAGAATCTTGAAAAAACTTTGGCCGCTGCGAATCGAAGCCGCGTTTTTGCCGTCGACTTCGATGAGGATTTCGCTCGAAGGAAGTTCGCGAATGATGGTGAACAAGCGGCGCGCCGGCAAAGTGGTCGCGCCTTCTTTTTCCACCTTCGCTTCGAAACTGCCGCGGACTCCGACGTCGAGATCGGTCGTGGTCAGATGAACTTCATCGCCGTTCGCCTGCAGCAAAACATTCGAGAGAATCGGCAAGGTCGTCCGCGTGCTGACAACGTTCTGCACCTGCTGCAAACCTTCGAGCAATTTTTCTTTGGTGACGCTAAATTTCATGAGGGCGGGCGAGCTATGATGTAAGGCTTACGATTTTATTCGGCAACCGCAATCTCTCCTATGCACGAGGCGTGCGGTTGGTGATCGCGTTGGCTGCGCTAACGAGACCTGGAACTCAGCGTTTCAGCGAACTGTCGATGAAGGAAATCGTTTGCCGGAGGTTATCCTGCTCCACCATCCGTCGCTTCACCAGCTTGCAGGCGTGCAGGACGGTGCCGTGATCTCGTCCGCCAAAGGCATCGCCGATTTCGTTCAGCGAAGCTTTGGTTAGTTCGCGCGCCAAATACATCGCGATCTGGCGCGGGAAAGCGATGTTGGCCGGCCGGCGTTTACTGGTCATGTCGGCAATCCGGACGTCGAAGTGCTCGGCCACGCGCCGTTGAATTTGCTCGATCGTGACCGCGTGCCGCGCTTCCTCGTTGAGGATGTCCTTGAGTAAGTGCTCGACGATTTCGTTGGTCAGTTCCTTCCCGCTCAGCGAAGCGAAGGAAGCCACGCGCATGAGCGCGCCTTCCAGCCGGCGGACATTGGTGCGGATGCGCAAGGCGAGAAAATCGAAAATCTCATCGCGCAAAGTGATGTGCAGCGTGCGCGCTTTTTTGCGCAGGATGGCGGTGCGCGTCTCGACGTCGGGCGGTTGCAGCTCCGCCGTCAGGCCCCATTCGAAACGCGAAACGAGGCGATGCTCGAGGTTGGCAATCTCCGAGGCCGGGCGATCGCTCGAGAGCACGATTTGTTTATGCCCGTCGAAAAGGGTGTTGAAGGTGTGAAAAAATTCTTCCTGCGAGCGCTCTTTGCCGCCGAGGAATTGGATGTCATCAATCAAGAGCAAATCGGCCTGGCGATAACGCTTCCGGAATTTCACCAGGGTGCTGTGCTGGATCGCGTCGATGAACTCGTTGATGAAGAGCTCGCTCGAGAGATACATCACTTTCGGATTTTTTTTGTTCGCCCAAACGTATTGCCCAATCGCTTGCATCAGATGGGTTTTGCCGAGGCCAACGCCACCATAAATGAAGAGCGGGTTGTACGTGCGCGCGGGTGATTTTGCGACGGCGAGACTGGCGGCGTGGGCGATTTCGTTGTTCGGGCCGACGACGAATGATTCGAAATTATTTCGCGGATTTAACCCGAGCGCGCTGCCGCTGTGCTTCGCGTCGCGCGGAGTCTCGCGCACTTTTTGGCTTTCCTCGATCTCGTCCGCAGCCGCTTGCGCGGTCGCATTCGCGCTATCCGACGGCATGGTGAATTTGATCGCCCGCGGACCGCCCAATGCCGACTCCGTCGCGGCCTGCAAAGCGACCATGTGGTTACTCTCAATCCAGAATTGGTAGATGTTATTCGGGACTAAAAAAGTGAGCACATCTTCGGTCGCCCCGACCAGCTTCACCGCCGAAAACCAACGCTTGTAAGTGTCCGGGCTGACCTGCGGTTTCAGCGCAGTCGAAAGCTTCAACCATATTTGAGCACACTTCTCTTCCATACGGACTTGTTAACAGGGTTAAGCAACCCGCGCAGCGAGGTGCCATGAGGGAAAAGAGCCGACGCAGATCTCGTCTCCCCCGAAAGAATTAGGTGCAGGCGCAGCCGTCCGGCAGGAAAATAAGATGGGAAAAATCGCAAAACACGAGGGGGAAACGCGTTTTGGCCCGTTGATCAGAAATTGAAACCCACCCGCACGGCCGCAATTTTTTGCGCGGCGGTCGTGAGGGGCGGGTGTCAAAATCATGCGGCTACTTCGTTGGCTGACAGTTTGTTCACATCTTGTTCACACCCACTCGATTCCCTCTCTGCCAGCGGCTTGAGATTAGAAACGCATCCATGGTCGAACAAGAAAAATTCGGAAGTTTATTTTCCATTCGCGTCCAAAAAAATCTTGACGGAAAAATTGAACCGGCGAGTGCCTCGGGCGTCTAAACGAGACCGCTCAGGTGCAGCGTTGACCGGTAATGCGCGCTCGCGCATTTTCGCTCTTCGAGGAAGACTGCGCGGAGCGTATCGACTCACGGAAAATGCCACGAAAACCCGATCCCTCGCCCATTTCCGTGTCGAAAATTTCCCGGCCTAACGAGTAATGCGACCACTCCTCGCCTCTCTCGTCCTGCTGTTTTTGGCGGTGATCTCGGCGCGCGCCGGGGACGACATTCCGCCCCCGTTCGGATTCCGCTGGAACGATCCTGTGGCCAAAGTCGAGCAGGTTCTGGTGGCGGCGAAGGCGAAGATTGTCGGCCGCGACAAAAAAGAAAAACGCGAGATCTGGAGTGTGGAAGGCCTGGTCCAACCGGGGCTCAAGCGAACCCTTTTCAAGTTCAAGGAAGGCTTTCTCGTCGAGGTCGAACTGCAGTACGAATACGACAAGTGGACGATCGAAAATTATAACAGCCGGATGGGCGAAATTCGCCGCTACTTCGATTCCAAGTTCGGCACCGGCAAGCTGGTTTCGCGCACCCGCGACACCGACTCGGATGTCGTCCAAACATTGGTCGGCTATCAGTGGATTGTGGGCGGAACGATGCTCGAGCTTTTCTATTTCTCCGCGGAAAAACAGCCGAATCTTTTCCGCACCATCACCGTTACCTACCGCGCCATCTAGGGCGCGCTGCGCTGGCCTAACGAGTGATCGCGGGTCAACCGCGTTGCGTTTCTTTCTGCAAACGCTTCAGCCGGCTGGCCACGCTGGCCTTCGAGACCGAGCTCATTCGATCGATGAAAAGGATCCCGTTGAGATGATCGATCTCGTGCTGCAACGCGCGCGCCAGCAAACCCGACGCTGCGATCTCGACCGTTTCACCACCGAGCGTTTCTGCTTTCACGACCACCGCATGCGCCCGATCGATCTCCCCGGTGATCTCCGGAAAACTCAGACAACCTTCACTGCCGGCGACGATTTCTTCGCCGAGCTGAAGCTGCGGATTGAGGAGGACTAACGGCATCGCAATTGCGGGATCCATTTCCTGTCCGTTGAGTTTCAAAGTGCTCGGCTTTTCCTCCGCTTCCGAGACATCGACCACGATCAGTTGCAGGGCTTCGCCGATTTGTTGCGCCGCTAAGCCGACCCCATTCGCCGCCTGCATCGTTTCCAACATGTCCGAAGCCAAAGCGCGGACGCGTTCGTCCGCTTGCGCGATCCGGCGCCCTTTCGCCCGCAAGATCGGGTCGCCATATTTCACGATCGGCAATTTCATTTTTCGCCGTGAGTGAAGGCGGGCAAGTTTTTCACGCCCGCTAATTTGAGCGCGTCCATCACTTTGATGATGGTGCCAAACGACGCCTTTTTGTCGGCCTGCAGCGCGAGCGCAGATTTCTTCGCGGCGACCAATTCGCGGACGGCAACTTCGAGTTCTTCCACCGGCAACGGCCGGCCATCGAGCGAGACCTCATCGTTTGCATCCACGCTGACAATCGCATGGTCTTCTTCCGACGGCGCCTTGGTCGCGGTTTGGGATTCCGGGAGATTGATCTGCACTTCCGGCTGATCTTTTTTGAAGGTGGTCGAGACGACGAAAAAGATCAGCAGAATGGTCAGGATATCGACTAACGAGACGATGATGATGGAGGGCGCGCGCCGCTTCCGCACTGCGATCTTCATGACAGCAAACCGCGTTCGTTAGGCGCTGGGATGGACCGGAACGATCGGCACCGGCGCGGGCGTGGTCACCGCGCCGGCGGTGGCGCGTTGGGTCGCGGCACCATCCGCGCGTTTCACCCTTCCGTAATAACATTTGCCGATCAACTCGACCACGAGGGTCTCCATTTCCACCGACATCACTTCGATCTTTTTCGAGAAATAACTGAAGGCCACCAGCGAAGGCACCGCGATCGAAAGGCCGAAGACGGTTGCGTTCAACGCTTCCGCAATGCCGCGCGCCACCTGTTGCGTGTTCGAGGCGCCGGAACTAATTCCGAGCGCCGAAAAAACGTGCACCAACCCCGAGACCGCGCCGATCAATCCCAACAACGGCGCGATGCCGGTGATGATCTCGAGCACAATTAGCCCGCGTTCGAGCACGACCAATTCGTGCCGCGCTTTGGTTTCCACCACCTCGACAGTTTCGCTCCGCGGCGCGCGCAAATGTTGCAAGGCCATCCGCACCAAACGCGCGAGCGACGAGTCGTCCTGTTGCGCAATCCGCGCCAAGCGTTCCGCGCTGCCGCCGGGAACGAGCCGTTCGATTTCGCTCTCGATCACCAACGGAAGCACATTCTTTCGTTGCAAGGCCAACCCGCGGAGAATGATCGTCGTCACGGTCATGATCGAACAGAGCAACAGCGGCCACATGAAGATTCCGCCGGAGATGAAAAACTGCCAGACGTCGTTCGCCGGCCAGGGAAGTTGCGCGAGGAGCGAAAGAAAAATCATCGGTTGGCGTAGGTCGTAAAAAAGATGTCCACCGGCAGCCGGCCTTCCGGCAGGGTCGCGATCAGGTCAGGCGGGATGGGGGGAATTTGCGCCTCCTGAAATGATTGCAAGCAGATGTTAGCGAAGGCTTCGTTCGCATTGTTCGAGAGCACCCGCAAATTCTTGATCTTCCCCTTGGCATCGACTTCCGCTTCCACGTGCGCGGTCCCGATACTGACCAGGTCCATCTTGTCCTTCATATAATAATACCAGCGCGAACCGATCGCATCCGAGACCGCCTTCTGGTATTTCCCCAGCGGCGTGCCGACCGCGTTGACCGAAGACGGACCGCGATTAGAAATCCGGCCGGTGATGCGCGTTTGTTGTTTTTCCGGTTGAAAAGCGGACGCGGGAGTTTCCGGCCGCGGCCGAGTGATCGTGGGCGGCTCGGTCGGCCCCACTTCGGGCGGCGGCGTCGCTTCCACTTCATCGGTATCGCGTAATGCTGGAGGCGGCGTGGCGGTTAACATCGCCAGCCTTTCCGGTTCCGGCGTGGCCGCGGGTGGCGGAGTCGTTACCGGAGTTGGTTGCGGGGTCGCGGACGGTTTGGGTTTTTGCGTCGGCGCGGCCGTCGGCGTGGCGGTTGGTTGCGGCGGCGGGGTTGGTTGGATCGTCGGTTGCGGCACCGGCACCGCCGGCTTGGACTCGTTAGGCAAAGCGAGCTCGCGCGTTTGCATTTCCAAATACGGCTGCTCTTTCCCCTCCTGCGAAGGCAACGGCGCTTCCCCGGTTACGGGCACGCTGCTGGCCGCGATCGAGTTTGCATTCGACTCGAACGTTTTTTCTTGGGGCGCTTCCGCGGATTCCCGCGCCGTTTCGATGTAAGCCGGATTCGGTTTCACCGGCGGCGGCGGCGCCGAGAGATCGATCACGGTTAATTCCGTCGGCGCGTCCTCCGGTGGCAACGGCGTCGAGCCGTTATTAAATGCGGCTAACGAAAGCCCGATGACGACATGGAGGAGGAGCGATGCAAGCACCGCTAGCCAGACTTTTTTGCGCTCTCGTTTGCCGAATGTGGTCACTCCAACCTCCCGAATACCGGCGAATGTAGCATCGCGTATTCCCGCGACCAGTCGCGTCCACACGCGCCGCACGCGCAAAATTCTCTTCACCTTGGCGCTGTCATCCCGAGCCGCGAAGTCGGCGGGGGACCTCGCGCAGGCCGGCACAGCAATCTATTAGGACCGCGCGATTAAATGACACGCGCTCGAAGAACGTCCGTGCGCATGGTCGAGGTCCTTCGCCGTCTCCGCGGCTCAGGATGACAGCGTGGGAGTGCGCAATCTTCTGGTTGCAACGACCGCCTTCGGTTTTACCCGTTTTCGCGACGTCGTCTTGCGCGCGTGATGAAACAAATACTGCTGCGCGTAGCCGCCGTGTTCGCCGAAGTAGCTGTCGCAAAACTCCCGCAACTCCGCCGCGGTCACTCTGCGCCGGCGGGAAAAATATTTCTCCATCAGGACCCGCTCGATCCAAACATCGATCGGAAACGCGCGCAGCCGTTCGTAGGCGAAAAGCATCACGCAATTTGCCACCTTGGCGCCGACGCCCGGCAACTCGCACAACCGCGCCCGCAGTTCGTCGTCGGAAAGCCGGCGCCACGACTCCAGTTTCGCCGCGCCACTGCTGACGCGCTCCGCGGTCGCGTGCAAATTCTTCGCGCGATACCCGAGCGCGCACCCGCGCAACTCCGCCTCGGTCGCACACGCGATCCGCTCCGCTGTCGGGAACGCATGCACCTGAGTTCCATCAATCATCAGACGTGAACCAAATCGCTCTCGCAGCGCGCGCGACATCTGCCGAATATGCGCCACCTGTTTCATCGACGAGGTGATGAAACTGGCAAGGCACTCCCAGATCGGCTGCCGCATGATTCGCAGGCCGGAACAAAAATCCCGCGCCGAACACATCGCCGGATCGCTCGGAAACGCCGCGCAAATTTCCTCGAGCGAATGATCGAGCGCGAAATAATTGCGCGCCCCCGCAGCGTCGATTCCCCTAACGAGCAATCGACCCGCGCGTTGCTCCACATAAACCGCCGATTCCCCAATCGTCCCGACAAAACCGGCGCCTAACGAGTCCCAATGAAACGTCTGCCCGGAGTCGAGCGTCAGCGCGAGATCGAACTCGGGAGCCGCAATTTCCATGGCCCACCATACCGCCGTCCCGCGCAAAATCCTTTGCGCCTCCGGTGAATTCTGGCAGCTAACAACTCGATGAACGCGCACCTGCTGATCGACGCCGCCGTTCTCCTTTCCTACTTCGTCATCATCATCACCATCGGCCTGCGCATGGGCCGGAAGGAAGACAACCTCGAAGACTTCGCGCTTGGCGGCCGGCGCATTCCGTGGTGGGCCGTGCTCGCTTCGATCATCGCCGCCGAGACCAGCGCGAGCACGTTTTTCGGCGCGCCCGGTGAAGGCTTTTCGCTGCGCAATTACACCTACCTGCAGCTCGCCTTTGGCACGATCATCGCGCGCATTCTCGTCAGCTACATTTTCATCAAGCCGTATTACGACTACAAAGTTTTCTCGATCTACGAATACCTCACGCTCCGTTTCGGCGCCCGCACGAAAAACGCCGCTTCCGCCGTCTTCATGGTCACGCGCGTGCTCGCCTCCGGCGCGCGTCTCTACGTAGCCGCGATCGCACTCGTTTTGATTTACGAACTCCTCGCCGGCGCGCGGCCCGGCCAAACCGGCACGCTCTTCATCTACGTCGGCGCGTCGATCCTCCTCGTCATCATCACCGCGATCTACACCACCCTCGGCGGCATCAAAGCGGTCGTTTGGACCGACTTCATCCAAGCCTCGATCATGATGGGCAGCGCGGTCGTTGCCCTCGTCCTACTCTACGTCTCCATCCCCGGCGGTTGGGCGAAAATCTCCGCGCTCCACGGCGGCTTCCATCTCTCCGATCTCATCAGCACCGGGCTCGATCCGGCGAAGAGCGGTTGGGATAAATGGAAAGGAATGTTCACCATCGAATACACCATTTTCGCCGGCCTCTTCGCCTCCACGTTCGTCACCATGGCCACCCACGGGACCGACCAGGATATGGTCCAGCGAATGTTGACCGCGCCCGACATTCGCCGCAGCCGGCGCTCGCTCATTCTCTCCGGCCTGGCCGATCTCCCGATCGCCTTCACCTTCCTCAGCATCGGCATTCTCCTCTGGACCTTTTACCAGACGCACAGCGACCCGACTCTGCCGAAAACGCCTAACGAGATCTTCTGCCACTACGTCCTGCACGAAATGCCCGTCGGTCTGCGCGGCCTCCTGATCGCCGGAATTTTCGCTACCGCCATGGGTTCGCTCAGCACCGCGCTCAACGCCCTCGCGACCAGTTTCACCCGCGACTGGTATCAGACCTACATCCGTCCCGGCGCGAACGATCAGCAAAGCTTGCGCGCCGTCCGCTGGGCTACGGTCGTCTTCTCCATCCTCATGATCGCCGTCTCCTCCGGCACCTCCTATCTCGTCATCGTTTATCCGAATCTGCGCATCATCCCGATCGCTCTCGGCATCTTCGGCTATACTTACGGTTCCTTGTTAGGCGTCTTCCTCGTCGGCATGTTTACGAAGACGCGCGGAAACGATTTCGGCAACGTCCTTGCGATGATTACCGGCTTCATCATCGTCGCCATCGTCAGCGGTTTACCGAATAACATCGCCCACGTCATCGGTGGCCCACATTACAACTTCTACGTCCAACCCGGCTGGCTCCCAGTGATGGAATTCCCCTGGTGGATTTGCTCCGGCACCATCGTCACCTTCGCCGTCGCGATGCTCTTCCGCACCGCGGCGCCGCCGCCGGCAAAAGCCGTCGCTCGTTAGGCCGATTCGCATCTTCAGAGGAACCGTGCGCCCTCCAGCCGCCAGCCAAATGCCAGATGTGCTCGAACGGTTGGTCAAGCGGAACTCTGCGCCCGCTTGGAATCAATAATAAGTCAGGGCGTAGAGTTCGCCTGCTGCCAAACCTCTTCCAATCCGCGGAGACGAACCTCACGCTCGATCAACGCGCGATCGACATCCGTGACCGCCAGCATTCCGCGAATGTCACGGATGTGCTTTTCGCTGCCGCCTTCGCGAAAGAACTCGAGCTTGTAAACGAGCACGCACTCGGGCGGCATTAAGTAAAGTTTCTCTCCGCCAACCAGGTCGATCGTGCGGCGGTTTCGTATCGCCCACGCATCCAGCGGGTCCGTCGCGTGGAGATAGACATCGGCTTTGTACCCACTACTGAAATGAATTAGGTTGAAATGCCCTCGCGTGTCCCGCCGTCGTTCGGTTTCAATCACCTCACTAGGCGGACGGTAGAATTCGTTTTCAGAAAAGACCTGTTCGATCGCCCTTCCCGCCTTCGCATCCAGAAGCACGACGATATCGATGTCGTTTGTCGTCCGCACTTCTCCGTAAATAATTGAGGCGATCGATCCAGTCGCTGCCCACGGCACGCCAAGCGCGTTAAAGCGCGGCGCAAAAATCGCAGCCGGATCATCCTCGGACATGCAACATCAGGCGCCGAAGTTCCGCCGCGACCTCCTGCTCGCCCCAGTCCGGATGCTGGCTGCGAAGCGCCGCCGCCTTTAAGCGCTGCATCGAACGAATACAGCCAAGCGCAATTTCAGCGCGGCGTTGCAGCGACATTTTGCGCAAAGCCTTCACCTGCTCGGGATGAAGTCCGCCTTCGACGAACATACGGAAATGATTACTGCGACTTATCGTTCTCCGCGAGCCGAATTCCGAGCTCGCGCAATTGTTTCGGCTCCACTTCGCTGGGCGATTGCGACATGAGATCGAGGCCGCGGTTGTTCTTCGGGAAAGCCATCACTTCGCGGATGCTCTCGGCGCCGCAGATGAGCATGACCATCCGATCGAGGCCCATCGCAATCCCGCCATGCGGCGGCGCACCGAGGCGGAAGGCGCGCAGGATGTGGCCAAACATCGTTTGCTGATCTTCCTCGCTCACGCCGAGCGCGGCGAACATCTTTGCCTGCAAATCAGGCTCGTGAATTCGGATACTGCCGCCACCGATTTCGACACCATTCAGGACGACGTCGTAGGCTTCGGCACGCGCTTCCCCAAATTTTCCGGCGTCGATCAAGGGCAAGTCTTCCGTCTTTGGTCGGGTGAACGGATGATGCACGGCGTTCCATTTGTTTTCCGCCGGATCGAAAGCCATCAACGGGAAATCCGTCACCCAAAGAAAGTCGAGCGCCTCGGAACCTTTCGTTAGGCCCTGAATCTCGGCGACGCGCAGGCGCAGGCGCCCGAGCACTTCGCAGGCGATATCCCACTTGTCGGAGCCGAAAAAAATCAGATCGCCTTCCTCGAGCGCGAGCTTGTTTTGCAACGCCGCTTTCTCTGCTTCGGAAAAGAATTTCACGATCGGCGATTTCCATTCGCCGTTTTCGATTTTGATGAAGGCGAGCCCTTTGGCTCCGAAGGTTTTAGCGATCGCGGTCATCTCATCGATCTGCCCGATCGTTAGGCTGGCAAATCCCTTGGCGTTGATTGCCTTCACCACTCCGCCGCTCTCAATCACGCTCCGGAAAAGCTTGAACCCGCTTTCGCGAAACTCTTCGGTGAAATCGACCAGCTGCATTCCGAAACGCCGGTCCGGTTTGTCGCTCCCGAAAGTGGCGATCGCTTCGCGATAAGTCAGCCGCGAGAACTGCCGCGGAATATCGACGCCGCGTGCGGCCTTAAAGATCGCCGCGAGCATACCTTCGACCAACTGCAAGATGTCGTTAGGCTCAACGAACGACGCTTCGATATCGATCTGGGTGAACTCCGGCTGACGATCGGCGCGCAAGTCTTCGTCGCGAAAACATTTCGCGATCTGAAAATATTTTTCGATCCCGCCGACCATCAGGAGCTGCTTGTATTGCTGCGGCGCCTGCGGAAGCGCGTAAAATTTTCCCGGCGTCAGTCGACTCGGCACGAGAAAATCACGCGCCCCTTCCGGCGTGCTCTTCGACAAAATCGGGGTTTCGATTTCCACGAAACCCTGCTCGTCGAGGTAATCGCGCGTCGCCTTCGTGATTCGATGACGCATTCGCAAATTGCGCGCGATACTCGGCCGACGCAGATCGAAATATCGATAACTTAACCGCAAATCTTCGTTGCTTGGATCGGAATCGAGCGGAAACGGGAGGACATCTGCGCGGTTTAAAATGCGCAAACTTTGCGGGAGCAATTCGACATCGCCAGTGGCGAGTTTCGGGTTCTCCGTCCCGGGCACGCGCGGCGCCACTTTGCCTTGCACTTCGATCACGTCTTCGTGCCGCAAAGTGTGCGCGACGGTCGCGAGTTCGGCATTTTCCTCCGGGCGAAAGACCACCTGCGTCAGTCCTTCGCGATCGCGCAGATCGATAAAAACGACGCCGCCATGATCGCGGCGCACATGCACCCAGCCAGCCAGCTTCGCGATGCGGCCGATGTCGGAAGCGCGCAATTCGTTGCAATGATGAGTGCGATACATTTCGTCGAGGAGGTCTCGTTAGCCGGACGACAAAGTGGGGAGACGCGCCAGGTACGCAAGCAGGTCTTGGTGCGCGATTAGCTCTTCGTCGCGGCTGGCCATGTCCTTGATTTTCACCTGCGGCCATTCGTCGCCATAGAGCGCGGCGCAGCGGGCGTTCAGATTTTCCGCGGTTTGAAATTGCTTGCCCACCTTGGTCGCGACCAGCGGGTAATCGACCCGATAACCGGCATCGCGCAGCGCCTGCACATCATGCAAGGCCTCGGCGCGCCGCTCCTCTTTTGCGATGACCACGTAAACATCGAGACATTGATCGCGCTTCAAGGCGGTTTCCATTTTTTCGCGCGCCGCGGTCTTCTCGCGGATCAATTCGCCAAGCACCACGTCGCCCATCGCGAATCCGATCGCCGGCAGCGAAACCGCGCCATCACTGAGCTGCGCGACGAGATTGTCGTAGCGACCGCCGCCGGCGATGGCGCGCAATTTCCCGTCGCGATCGAACGCTTCAAAAACAACGCCGGTGTAATAGGCGAGCCCGCGCACGATACGCAGATCCACTTTTGCGAACTCGACGAGTCCACGCTGCCGCAAGCCGTCCAGCAATCGGTCGAGCTTCTCGCTCTTTCCGCCGCCATCGAAAATTTCAAACACCGGCGTGGCAAGGTCGCCTAACCGTTCCGCAGTTTTTTCGCGCGGCGCGCGCTCACTCTTGTCAATCACCTCGAGCATTTGCTGCCATTGTTCTTCCGGAACATTTTGCGCGCGCAAGAAGTCGACCCAAAATTCGCGGTCACTGATCCGCACGACGACGTCTTCCGCAGTGAAACCAAAGGCGCGCAGCAGATCGATGCAGACCGCGATCAATTCGACATCGGCATCGAGTGCGGCTTCACCGATGAGGTCGCAGTTGTATTGATAGTGTTCGCGCAAACGTCCGCGCTGCGGGCGTTCGTAACGGAACATTTGCGGAAGACAAAACCACTTCATCGGCTTGCGGAAATCGCGGTGATTGGCCGCGACCATCCGCGCCAGGGTCGGCGTCATCTCCGGCCGCAAGGCAACGGCGCGACCGCCTTTGTCAGTAAAATCGTAGAGTTGGGTGACGATTTCTTCGCCGGATTTTTTCTTAAACAACTCAAGGTCCTCGAGCAGCGGACCGTCGTATTCCACAAAGCCGTAGCGCCGCGAAACTTCCCGCCAGTGCGCGAAGATGTAATTACGCAGCGCGCACTCGTTCGGCAGGAAATCGCGGAATCCGGGGAGCGCCTGCATTAAAGCGAATTTTTGCGCCTCGGGCGAGGCAACCGAGGCAGGTCGAGCACACGAAAAGAAGATGCCGATTGAATAAAGCGAGGCTTTGGCAAGTCGGATAACTGCACGACGGAGACTTTCCGTTTAACCAAACAAAAGGACAAATATGAAACAGACACCATTGATGAAAATGTTGGCGATTGGAGCGGTCAGCGTGGTCGCGATGAGCACAGCTTTCGCACAGACGAGCACGAAAGAAACGACGACCTCGACCTCGGGCGGCGGCGTCAGCAGCAGCACCACGAGCACGAGCACGATGGACGGCACTGGCACCATCACCACTTACTCGCCGGGTTCGGACAACATCAGTTTCCGCACGGAATCGAGCACCTCGCCGGTGAAATATTATTACACCAAGGACACCACCGTGGTGGATCCGACCGGTGCGACGATTGACTGGAAGTTGCTTCGTCCGGACATGCCGGTGAAGTACACCTACGTGAAGGAAGGCGACCGCATGGTCGTCTCGCGGATTACGGTTGAGAAGCCGCTGACTGAGATCACGAAGGACACCACGACCACGACGACGACGACGAGCAAGCCCTAAGGCTGGATTCGTTAGACTCAATTAAACAGAACGCCCGCGGAACGTGTTTCCGCGGGCGTTTCTTTTTTCGCGAAAGTAACCCAGGACTCGTTAGTCTCCGTAGCCCCCGGGGAATTTCTGGTGCCATTTCCAGGCGCTCTCGACGATTGTTTCCAGCTTTTCGAAGCGCGGCTTCCAGCCGAGTTCGCTTTTGATCTTAGCGGAAGCCGCGATCAAGCGCGGCGGATCGCCCGGCCGCCGCGGTTTTTCGACCACTGGAATTTTGTGGCCGCTGATTCTGCGGCAAGTGTCGATGACCTCGCGAACGCTGGCCCCGCCGCCGGTGCCGAGATTGTAGAATTCACTCTTCTCCGCGCCTAACGAGAGGATGTGCGCGCGCGATAAATCCAGGATATGGATGTAGTCGCGGATGCAGGTGCCGTCCGGCGTTTCGTAATCCGTTCCGTAAATTTCCACGTAATCTTTTTGGCCAAGTGCGACCTTGAGCACGTTCCGAATCAGGTGCGTTTCCGTGCGGTGATCCTCGCCGAATTTCTCCGAAGCGCCCGCGGCGTTGAAGTAACGCAAGGCGACAAAACGGAGCCCGTGAATTTCATCGTACCAACGCAGCACGCGTTCGAAAGCGAGCTTGGATTCGCCGTAGGGATTGATCGGCCGCTGCGGCAAAGTCTCATCGAGCGGCACACGTTCCGGCCGACCAAAAGTGGCGCAGGTCGAAGAAAAAACGAGACGCTTCACCTCAGCGGCGACCATCGCGTCGAGCAGGTTGATCCCGTTGGCGACGTTGTTCCGAAAATACTTCGACGGGTTGGTCATCGATTCGCCCACGAGCGCACTGGCCGCAAAGTGCATGACCGCATCCGGCTTGGTCCGCCGCAGTGCGTCTTCAATCTGTTCGCGCTCGCCGAGTTCGCCCTCGATAAATTCCGCGCGCTCATCGACGGCGCGACGATGTCCTTCGGTCAGGTTATCGAAGACCGCGACCTCGTGGCCTTCATCGAGCAGCAATTCCGTGCAGATGCTGCCGATGTAACCCGCGCCGCCGGCGACGAAAATTTTCACGGGCTTAAGTAGGACGCGCGCGCGCAGGCTGTCAAAAAAGAACGTGCGCGCCGCGTCAGGTCTTCTTCTGCTCGAGAACGGCAATCATCCGCCGAACGCGTCCGATGTGATGTCGCGGACGGAGAACTTTGAGGCTCTCGTCATTGGACCCCCAATGCAAAATCTCAATGTCCACGTGGCGCACGCCCCAGCGATTCATCGCACCGCGCGAAGTTTTGTAGAGATCGATCGTGTTCGTCCCGACGAGCGCGCCTCCGTAATCGTCGATGACATATTCTTCCCCGGTCTCGAGCACCCGGAAGCGCGTGCCGAGCGGAAATCGCGACCAATCCGAAGACGCGCTCATGACCCCGTTGCCGGAAAGTCGGCGGCCGATGGCGTTGCGGCCGCCGGTGCCTTCGGTGTGGGTGTAGGCGGTGGTGCGCACTTTCTGGAGCATGCCGCGCGTGTGTGTGGCCGCGGTCGGCGCCGGTTGCACCGCGCAACTGCTAAGCAAAGCGCTCATCGCACCGAGCAACGCAAGTCTGGGGAGAAATGCCATTTGCGAGACCGGCTCAATACGAATTGAAGCCGTCGGTCGCAAGTAATAACTTCCCGCCCCGCCGCCCACTATGAACCGTCTTACCGCCAACCAGGCACTCGTCGCCGACGACATTCTCCTCGACGGCCGGCTGGCGCTTTTTCATCGGAAACAACGCTGGCTTGCGGTGGCCGATCTTCATTTCGGATACGAACTCAGCCAGCGCGCAGCCGGACGCCTGATGCCGATGTGGGGCATGACTTCGGTCGAGGAATGTTTGCGGGATTTAATCGCGGATTACGCGCCGCAGCAGTTGGTCATCGTCGGTGATGTCGTCCACGATCGCGCCGCGGCCGCACCGGCGAGCGAGCTGCTCGCGCGGCTGGCGCAATCTTGCGAACCGATCGTGCTCGCGGGGAATCACGATCGGCAATTGGGCGCGAGCATTCCGCTGCGCGATTCCTGGCGAACCGATGGATTCTATTTTCATCACGGCCACTGCGCCGCGGAGGTGGCGGAGGCGGTACAAATCATCGGGCACCATCATCCCGCGGGCAGCATCACGGACGGCGCGGGCTTGCGGCTGAAGCTGCCGGCGTTCGTGCAAAAAGGAAATTGCTGGATCCTGCCCGCGTTCTCGCCGTGGGCCGCGGGGGCATCATGGGATGCGGACGGAGACAGCCGGATCTGGCTCTGCACGCCGCGGCGCGTGCTGGAAATTCCGCGGAGCGAAACCGCCGCGAATTAAGCGCGCGCCGCGCCCGCCATCTCCGAGGTGCAATGCGGACAACGCGTGGCCTTGATCGGAATGGACATGGAGCAAAACGGGCAATCTTTTGCGACCGGGGCGGTGTTGGCCGAAGGCTGTTTCATTTTGTTAAGCGCGCGCACGAGCAGGAAAATGCACAAGGCCACGATGATGAAATTGATCAGCAGGGTGATGAAGTTGCCGTAATTCCAGGTGATCGCGCCGGCCTTGACCGCTTCCGCCGGGGTGGCGAAGACGCCGCCGCCGGGCGCAGATTTTAGGATGACGAACTTGTTCGAAAAATCGAGTCCACCGGTGATCAATCCGATCGGCGGCATCAGGATATCTTTGACCAGCGAGTTCACGATCGCGCCGAAGGCCGCGCCGATGATGACACCGACCGCGAGGTCGACCGCGTTGCCCTTGACCGCGAATTCTTTGAATTCTTTCCACATGAAAGCGAAGTCTCGTTAGCCGGCCACGAGGTTGACAAGCTTTTTTGGAACGACCACGACCTTGCGCACGGTCTTGCCGGCGAGGATTTCCTGGACGCGCGGCTCGGCCAGCGCGGCCGCTTCCAACTGCTCGTTAGTCGCAGCGATCGAGGCGGTGATTTTCGCGCGCACCTTGCCGTTCACCTGAATCACGATCTCGACTTCGTCATCGACTAACAAGTCGTCGTTAAACTCCGGCCACGGCTGCGCGTCGAGCTCGCCGGCCACGGGAAATTTGTGGCCGAGGATTTCCCACAACTCGGAGGTCAGATGGGGCGCGAAAGGATTAAGCAAGACGAGCAAGCTCCGCAGCGCGCTGACCGATTTTGCGGGCGCGTTGGTGAGCGCGTTGACCAGAATCATCATCTGAGAAATCGCGGTGTTGAATGAAAGTGTCTCGATGTCCTCGGTCACTTTCCTGATCGTGGCGTGAAGGATTTTTAGCTCCGCTTTTGTCGGCTCTGTTTCTGAATCTGCGGCGGACAAAATCCATTCGCCGGCCTGGTTCTCTTCCATGATCAAACGCCAGACGCGCGCCAGAAAACGGAAGACGCCTTCCACGCCTTTCATGCTCCAGGGCTTCATTTGTTCCAGCGGGCCCATAAACATCTCATAGCAACGAAACGCGTCCGCGCCGTAGTCCGCGATCACATCCAGCGGGTCGATCACGTTGCCCCAGCGCTTCGACATTTTGCGGCCGTCTTCGCCCAGGATCATCCCCTGGTTCACTAACCGCTGGAACGGCTCGGCCGTGGAAAGGTGCCCTAGATCGAACAGCACTTTATGCCAAAACCGCGCGTAGAGGAGATGGAGCACGGCGTGCTCGGTGCCGCCAACGTAGAGATCGACGCCTCCGCGCGCGGAATTTGCCGCCATCCAGTAGCGTTCCGCCTCTTCTCCGACGAAGCGCGCGTCGTTTCCCGGATCGCAGAAGCGGAGGTAATACCAACACGAACCGGCCCATTGCGGCATGGTGTTCAGCTCCCGCGTCGCCGTCTCCGAATAGCGCACCCAATCTTTCGCCCGCGCCAGCGGCGGCTCGCCGGTGCCGGTCGGCTTGAAGTCGTCCAGCGGCGGCGGGGTTAAGGGAAGATCCTCCTCGCCTAACGAATGGTGCCGGCCGTCTTCCCAGACGATCGGGAACGGCTCGCCCCAATAACGCTGGCGCGAAAAAAGCCAGTCGCGCAGTTTGTAGCGAATATCGCGGCGGCCGTGATTGTGCGCTTCCAACCATTCGGTCATCCGCGTCTGCGCGGCCGCGGTCGGAAGGCCGTCGATCAGCGCGGAGTTGACCGCGAAACCTTCGCCGGCAAAGCAGGCGAGCGGCGGCATGCTGCAAGGCGCTTCGCCGCCCTCGTTAGGCCGCGGTCGTTCCGCGACGACTTCGCGAATCGGCAAACTGAAGCACTGCGCAAACTCGAAGTCGCGCTCGTCATGCGCCGGCACGGCCATGATCGCGCCGGTGCCGTAACTCATGAGCACGTAATCGGCGATCCAGATCGGGATGCGCTCGTTCGTGACCGGATTAATCGCGAACGCTCCAGTAAAAACACCGGTCTTATCTTTCGCCAGGTCGGTGCGCTCGAGATCGGATTTCGCCGCGATCTGCTGGCGATAATCTTGCACCGCGGCTTTCTGCTCCGCGCTGGTGATTTCATCGACTAACGAGTTCTCCGGCGCGAGCACCATGTAGGTCGCGCCGTAGAGCGTGTCGGGCCGGGTGGTGAAAACACTGATCGCTTTCGAGCCCGCTTTCTCGAGCGTAAAACGCACTTCCGCGCCTTCGCTTCGCCCGATCCAATTTCGCTGGAGTAGCTTGATTCCTGCCGGCCAGTCGAGCGGGTCCAGTTCGTCGATCAACCGCTCGGCAAACGCCGTGATTCGCAACATCCATTGCCGCATTGGTCGCCTAACGACTGGATATCCGCCGACTTCGCTCTTGCCATTGATGACTTCTTCGTTCGCGAGCACGGTGCCGAGTTCCGGGCACCAGTTCACCGCGACATCGGCGACGTAAGCGAGCCGGACGCGGTCCGGATCATCGCCGCGATAGGTCGCGATCGGCTCCGCGCGCTTCTTCTCCGGGTTGAACCAGGAGTGATAAATCTGGAGGAAAATCCATTGCGTCCAGCGGAAGAATTTCGGATCGGCGGTGCTCACTTCGCGCTCCCAATCGTAGGAAAATCCGATTCGTTTTAGCTGCGTTTTGAACTTCGCGATGTTGTCGCGGGTGGTGATCGATGGGTGCTGGCCGGTCTTGATCGCGTATTGCTCGGCGGGCAACCCGAATGCGTCCCAACCCATCGGATGGAGGACGTTGAAACCGCACATGCGTTTGTAGCGCGCCACAATATCGGTGGCGGTGTAGCCCTCCGGATGGCCGACGTGCAGCCCCGCGCCGCTGGGATACGGAAACATGTCGAGGATGTAGAATTTCGGCTTGCGGGAATCGAAGCCGGCGTCGCCCGGATTAGGCGCGTGAAAGGAGCGGTGCTCGTCCCAGATCGCCTGCCACTTTGGCTCGAGCTGATCGAATGGATACGGTTTGCGGCGCTCGCTCATGGAGGAAAAGGATTAACAGCATTCAGCAGATTGTCGCGAAACTCGCTGGAAAAAAAATCCTGTCCGCCGATGAATCTGGACCGCGTGCTCCATCTTCTCATCGCCACTCGCAATCCGCACAAGACGCGTGAATTCGCCGAGATCCTCGGGCCGGAATTCGCGGTTTCGGATTTGACCAACGCCGGGTACGTCCCGGTGGTGGATGAAACCGGGAGCACGTTTGCAGAAAATGCGATCCTGAAAGCGGTGTCGGTTTCCCGAACGATGCCGGGCCTGGTGGTGGCGGATGATTCCGGGCTCGAGGTCGCGGCCCTCGCGGGCGCGCTCGGAATTTTCTCCGCGCGTTATGCGGGCGCCGCAGCGAGCGATGAAGAAAATGTGACGAAGCTCCTGGCAGAAATGAGCGCGATCGATTCCCGCAGCGCACGGTTTCGCTGCGCGCTCGCGCTTGCCCGCGAGGGCGAAATCATCACCGTGGTCGAGGGCGCGATCGCGGGAAAAATCAGCCGCGCGCGCGAGAGTGGAAAAGGATTTGGCTACGATCCGGTTTTTGTGCCCGCGGGATTCGAGCAAACGTTTGCCAGCCTGGGGAAGGAAACGAAGAACCGGATAAGCCACCGAGCGAAGGCGCTCGCACTTTTGCGCGGACACCTCGGCGCGGGAGTGAATGAATTCGGTCTTGGCAACGAATCGCCCGTGCCTTAAGGGGAGGGCGGCGCGACCGTCCCGACCGAACCCTGCGCCGCAGCGGTCTTGATCTGATATCCGATCTTGGTGATCCCAGAGGAACGGACGCGGTCCAGCACCCGAATGACGTCGCCATGGAGCGCCGCTTGTTCGGCGCTGATCGAGACTTTGATCTGCGAGTTGGCCTGGTGCATTTGATACAACCGCGGCAGGACTTGGTCATCGTTGACCGGCGCATTATCGAAATAGATCAGGCCGCCTTCAGTCACCCGGATAGAGACGTAATCTTTATTCGGATTGGGATTCGCGGCAGTATTCGGTCCTGGCAGATTCACCCGAATGCCCTTCATGTGGGTCTGGCTGAGGCTGACCATCATGAAGCTGGCGAGCAGGAAGAACATGATGTCGATCAAGGGAATGATCTCGATCCGCGCGTGCTTTTTCGGAATGGGTGACCGCATTCTCATCTCGTCAGTCCTTCGCTCCTGCTAATACTGTGCACCCGTCATGGTGAAGGTGATCGGTGTTCGCACTTTGGAAACCGTTCCCGGTTTAAAGCGCCACCGGCGGAAGGCGCTGACCGCGGCGTTATCCAAGGCAGAATTACCCGTGCTCGTCGCCATCTCCGCGCTCGTGACGGCGCCACTGGAAGTGTCCACCGTCATCACGCAAACACCGCTGCCGGTCGCGTGTGTGCGGCGCGCTTCGTAGGGATATTCGGGACGCGGAGCACTAACTGCCACCGCTTTCGCATTCGACATCGACATCGGACCCGGCAAGGCCGCGGCCCGCGGGCGCGCAATCGGCGCCACCGGTTTCGGTTTTTCCGTGCGCTGTTTAGGCGGCGGGGTCGGTTGCTCTTCGACAAATTCCGGCGGCGTGATCGGCTCGGGCGGCGCTTCCACCGGCTCCGGCTCTTCGGGCGGAGGAGTCGGCTCCGGCTCGGGCGGTGCCTGCTCGATCGACGCCTCGATCACGGCTTCGGGAATTTGTTCCAGATCGGCGATCGGCGCTTCCGCATGGATACCGGCGATCACTGCCGCGACGGCATGGATGGCAAGCGCGCCACCGAGGGCGGCATAAACCTGCCAGCGTGGGGGTGGTTTATAAAGTAGAGGGCCCATCGATTTAAGGATTTACTTGCCCGGCGCAGGCACTCCGGCAGACGCCTGGCTCTTGATTTCAAAAGCGATCTTGGTGAATCCGGTCGAACGAATTTGATCGAGCAACCGGGTGACGTTCCCGTGAAGAGCATCGGAATCTCCGCGGACGAAGATCTTCGCTTCCGGTCGCTCCGCGTAGATCGGTTTCAACAAGCGCGGGACGTCCTCGTAGGCGATTTTTTGTTTATCGAAATAGATGAAGCCATCGCGATCCACGGAGAAGCTGACGTAGTCTTTTTTCGACTGCACCTCGCCCGAACTGCCGACGGGGAGCGCCACCTTGATCCCCTTCATCGTCGTTTGGCTGAGGCTGACCATCATGAAACTCGCAAGGAGAAAGAACATGATGTCGATCAAGGGAATGATCTCGATCCGCGCGTGCTTCTTCGGGATGGGCGAGGAAAGGTGCATGCGAGCGCTGGCTAATTAGATCGACGAACGAGTCGCGGAAGTCGGATCTGCCGGAATATCCAGATCCACCCCGCCACGCGCCTTATTTTGAGCTTCCAGCATAACTTCGAGGTTCGTCGCTGCCGTCTGCAGTTCGAACTCCAAGTTAGACACGCGAGAAGTGAAAAAGTTAAACGGAACCAACGCGAAGATGGCGATACCGAGACCGCACGCGGTCGCGATGAGCGCTTCCGCGATACCGCCGGTGACCGCTTGCACCGCCAGTTCCTCGTTGCCAAGGAAACTGAAGGAACGCATCAGACCCGTGATCGTGCCTAACAACCCGAGCAAAGGAGCCAGGGTGACCAACGTATCCATGACCACAAGAAAACGACCTGCCCGTTTGATTTCGATACCGGCGGCCACCTGAAGCGCGCCCTGTAGTGAAGCATGTTGATGGTTCAAGCCGTTCCACATCATGCGCAGCACCGGATCGCGAGAGCCGCGGGAGAGGCGCGAGGCTTCCGCGACATCGCCATTTTCAATCGCGGTGAAAACCTTCTCAATCCGTTTCGGATCGCGGCGCATCCAGCGGCCGAGCCACCAGAAGATGCGTTCGAGGACGACGGCGATCGCCGTCACTGAGACAATCAAGATCGGCCACATGATCGGGCCGCCCTTGTGGAAATTGTCGATCAGGAAATTACCGGTGAGAGCGTAGCCTCCCGCGGTCGCGGGCACAGGAGTCGGCGAGGGGGTCGCAGCAACCGCCGGTGTCATTCCGGCAGCCGTCGAAGGTGTCATTCCCGGAGCGGGCGAAAGGCCAGGCATCGCCGGCGACATGCCCGCGGCCGGCGCGACGCCGGGTGCCGTGGGTGCCAGTCCCGGAGCGGGCGGAATTCCCGCAGCCGACGGAGCGACGGCCGGATTCGCCGCGCTCGGCGTCATCGCGGAAGTGGCCGGCACGGTGGTGGCCGCTGGCGGCGGAGAGACTTGGCTAAATGCGGTGAGCGCAAAGGTGAAGGAGCACAGGGAGACGATTAGCAGTTTTTTCATAAGTTAGAGGACAGGCTCTGAACCCGTCCGATTCTGTGATGGCAGTTCCGCGATATTCCCCAAGGCGATCACCGCGAGTCGAGTTAAAACTTTTGTCGTTGTCATTCGCCATTGGCTGCCGGGAGCCACAAGGTATTTCGCATCAACTACCTTTGTGGGATGTAAAGCAACACAATCAAATTTCATTTCCGGCGAACTTATTTTCTTGCCAGCGCGACCGAGTTCCGCAAGACGGGCCAGTTCCCGATCGATCCTTCGAGGACGTCGCCCGCCTGAATCGGCCCCACACCAGAAGGCGTTCCGGTAAGAATTAAATCGCCCGGTAACAGCGTCAGACTTTGGCAGGCGAACGAAACAATTTCCGCCACCGAATAAATCATTTGGCTGGTGCGCGCCTGCTGCCGAATCTCGCCGTTTTGCCGCAGCGTCAGCGCCAGATCCGCGACCTCCACTTCGGTATAAACAAAGGGACCGACCGGCGTGTAAGTGTCGAAAGATTTCGCGCGCGCGAACTGCTTCTCCGCCTTCTGCAGATCGCGGTCGCTGATGTCTTCGGCGGCGGTAAAACCGAAGACGTAATCGAGCGCATCTTCGACCCGGACATTCTTCGCGCGCTTCCCGACGACCACACCGAGCTCGAGCTCGAAATGCGTTTGATGTTCGGCGAACGCAATCTCGATCGCGCCCTCGTGCGGCAGAAGTGAACTCGGCGCCTTGAACCAAATCAGCGGCGTCCCCAGTGGCGTCCGTTTCATCTCCGCGATGTGATCGGCGTAGTTCAAGCCGACTGCGATGATCTTGCTCGGCCTCACCGGGAGATCGATCCTCAAATCGCCTAACGAGTGCTTGCTTCCATTCGTTTCGCCGCCGAGCCACGGAGCACTCCTTAGGCGAGAGACTTCGTCTCCGCGGACTTCGCCGAAGAAATGTTCTTCGTCCTTTTTAAAGCCGCCGAAAGTCCGCATGGGAGCGAGAGCCTTTCAGAACGCGCCGCGCCGCGCAACGACGAACAGGGGACGTTTACGGACGCGCGGTTTGCGGGACGATCGCGAGGAAATCGCGAACCGTTTTCTGTTCGCGAATCGAGAAGACGCCCTCCGCGCCATCGAACCAAAAGGCGCTCGAGGAGCCACCGTCGAGATTGAGTGCGCGCTGGATTCTTGTCTGCGGCGCGAGCTCGATCGCGGCCAGCAAATCGGCCAACTGCGCCAGCGTGACCGCGGAACAAAATCCAATCAGAGCGCGCTGATTCGCGCTCGTGGCGACAAATGTTCGCCGCGCCGCGCGGGTATCGTTCAACCCCGCGATCGCCTTTCCACCATCGACCAAAAACGGCCCGCACTGGCGCGCCGCGCTGAGTTTCTTGTTCATGGAAAACTCTGCGCTCCGGCGAATCTGCACGCGCCCGTTCAGCACCGTGACCACCCCGCTAAGCAAGCGCGCTTTGCGGAAAGGAGCGAGCATGCGGCCATCACTGATCGACAAACCGACCGGCGCATCATTCGGATCGAAGTAACCGCCATTCACGCCCGCGAGACCATGTTCACGGGGCATCGCCTCACCTAACGAGTCCGCGCCGGTGGGATTATCGAGCACGCGCAGAGTGGCGTTTTTGTTGGAAAAAATTGCGGCGTCGATCGTCGCGCGCGCACCGTTCGCGGAATTTTCCACCAGGGCCTGCCGATGCTCGACGATGCCGCTGGCGGAGGTCTCGTTAGTCTGGGAGACCACTTGCCATTGCGCAGCGGCGATGCGCGCGAGCAGAAAGCTGGCGCAGAAAAAGAGTTTCAGAATTCGCACCGGTTTATTATCGCGTTTGTTTATTTCGCCGCGATCAGCTTTTGAAAACGCGCAACGTCCCGCGTTCGGGGGCGATCGACTATCTTAACCCGACGCCGCCGCGCGCTTCAATCGAGCCGACGCCGAGCCTCTATTTAATACCGCTGGCAAAAACGGTCTGGAAATGCGGGCTCTCTTTTTCGCGTGAGACGACGGTGACTTCAATTTTGCTGAAGCCGGTTTCCTCCAGCCATTGGTGCAATTGCACTTCGCTAAAGCCTAACCAGTGATCGGCGTACAATTCTCGCGCGCGCTCGAAACGATGGCTGAGCAAATCGAGGATCACCAGCCGTCCGCCTTTTTTCAAAATCCGATGCGCCGCCGCGATCGCCTTTTCCGGATGAATCGCGTGATGCAGCGCCTGGCTGAGAATCGCGAGATCGACCGAGCTTTTGGTAATCGGCGGATCCTCGATGTCACCGAGGCGATATTCCAAATTCGCGAAGCCGTGCCGCGTCGCCAGGTCGGCGCCGAACTCCACCATCTTGGGCGAATTATCGATCGCGATCACTTTGCGCGCGGTCTTCGCCAGCAGTTGCGACAGCGTTCCCTCACCCGCGCCCAGGTCGGCCACGGTCAGCGCCGGCAACAATGAAATCAACGTGTGCGCCAATGCCTGCCAGGAACGGCCCGGGACATAACTCCGGCCGAATTTACCCGCCAGCTCATCGAAGTATTCGCGCGCCTGGTCCTTCCGTTTTCGCAGGACCAGCTTGAGCGCGGTCTCATCGCGCGCCGTCTCCGGAATTTCGTGGGCGAGCGTGCGCATCAATTCGTTCACTTGTGCGCGCGCCGCATTCGCTTCCGCTTTTTCGACGAGCCCATAATAAACGTTCTTGCCCGCGCGCCGGTCGGCCACCACACCGGCACGTTTCAATTGCGCCAGGTGACTGGAAATCCGCGACTGCCCCATGGCCATGATGTCCTGCAATTCCGCCACCGAAAGTTCCTCGCGTTCGAGCAACAGGAGCAACCGCAAACGGGTCGGATCGGCCAGCAGACGGAGGAAATCTATCGTTGACGTCATCGGAGATTAAACGATATATCTACGCATCATGATTGGTCAATATGATCAGTGATGACCCGCCGAGCCGGCGGTTCCCAGCAGCCATTCACTTTTAACCATCATTTCTATTTAAATGCTTCGTCGTTTCATTTTTTCTTCCGAATCCGTCGGTGAAGGTCATCCGGATAAAGTTTGCGACACCATTTCCGATGCGGTGCTCGATGCCTGTCTGACCGTGGATAAAAAGAGCCGTGTCGCCTGCGAGACCTATGCGAAAAGCAACGTCGTCATCGTCGGCGGCGAGATCACGAGCAAAGCGAATCTCGATTACGTCCAAATCGTGCGCGATGCCGTGCGCGATATTGGTTACGTGAACGACGATGACGTCTTTCACGCCGACAAAATTTTTGTTCAGAACATCATCACCTGTCAGTCGGCAGATATTTCGCAAGGCGTCGACGCGAAGAAAGCGAAGGGCAAGAAAACCGCCGAGCAAGGCGCGGGTGATCAGGGCCTCATGTTCGGTTTTGCCTGCGATGACACGGAAGAGTTGATGCCGGCGCCGATCATGTTCGCGCATCGTCTCGGTCGGGAATTGACCCGCATTCGCAAAAGCGGGAAGGCGGATTGGCTTCGCCCTGACGCCAAGTCACAAGTCTCGGTCGTTTATGAAAACGGCAAGCCGGTTGGCATTTCGAACGTCGTCATCTCGACGCAGCACGCCGACGGCAAAGAACACAAAGAGATCGAGAAATTCTGCGTTGAAAAAATCATTCGCAAGGTCCTGCCGAAATCGATGGTCAACGGCATTACCCAATTCCTGATCAACCCGACCGGCCGCTTCGTCATCGGCGGACCGCAGGGCGACACTGGACTGACTGGCCGCAAAATTATCGTCGATAGTTATGGTGGCTGGGGCCGTCACGGCGGTGGCGCGTTTTCCGGAAAAGATCCGAGCAAAGTAGATCGCAGCGCCGCTTACATGGGTCGCTGGGTCGCGAAAAATATCGTCGCGGCCGGCCTCGCCAAACGCTGCGAAATCCAATTCGCCTACGCCATCGGTTACCCCGATCCCGTTAGCGTCAACATCAACACTTTCGAAACCAATACCGTGCCCGAGGAAATGATCGAGCGCGCCGTGGCCCGCACGTTTTCTTTCAAGCCGGCTGACATCGTCGATCAACTCGACCTGCTGCGGCCGATTTATTCCAAGACGACAAACTATGGACACTTCGGCAAAGACGATCCCGATATTACCTGGGAAAAAACTGATAAAGCTGCCGCGCTCAAGAAAGCAGCGCGCTAACCCCTAACGAATCATGAACACACAAACCATCACTCAAACCAAGACTAACGACTACAAGGTCGCCGACATCAGCCTGGCTGATTATGGCCGCCGCGAAATCGAAATCGCCGAGCAGGAAATGCCCGGTTTGATGTCGATCCGGAAAAAGCACGCCGCCTCCAGGCCACTGCAAAACGTCCGTATCACCGGCTCGTTGCACATGACCATCCAGACGGCTGTGCTGATTGAAACGCTGGTCGATCTCGGCGCTGATGTGCGCTGGGCCAGCTGCAATATTTTCTCGACGCAAGACCACGCCGCGGCCGCGATCGCGAAAGCCGGCGTGCCGGTTTTCGCATGGAAGGGTGAGTCACTCGAAGAATATTGGTGGTGCACCGATCAGGCGCTCTCGTTTCCCGGCGGCAAAGGTCCGCAGATGGTGGTCGATGATGGCGGCGACGTGACGTTGTTCATTCACAAAGGTTACGAGCTGGAAGAAGGCAGCGACTGGATCGATACCGAAGCAGGCAGTCACGAAGAGAAAGTGATCAAGGACGCGCTGCGTGAAATCAAAGCGGGCAATCCGTTCCGTTGGCACGAAGTGGTCAAAGAATGGCGCGGCGTTTCGGAAGAGACGACCACCGGCGTTCATCGCCTTTATCAAATGCTGCAAGCCGGCAAGCTCCTCGTCCCTGCGATCAACGTGAACGACACCGCGACGAAATCGAAATTCGACAACCTCTACGGCTGCCGCCACTCGTTAGTCGATGGTTTGAATCGCGCGCTCGACGTCATGATTTCCGGCAAAGTCGCGGTCGTTTGCGGCTACGGCGATGTCGGTAAGGGTTGCGCGCAATCGCTGCGTGGCCAGGGCGCTCGCGTCATCGTCACCGAGATCGATCCGATCAACGCGCTCCAAGCGGCAATGGAAGGCTACGAAGTCACCACGATCGAAAACACGCTGGGCCGCGGCGACATTTACGTCACGACCACCGGCAACGTCGATATCATCACCTTCGACCACATGTCGAAGATGAAGAACCAGGCAGTCGTTTGTAACATCGGCCACTTCGACAACGAGATTCAGGTCGACCTCCTCAACACCACCAAAGGTGTGAAGCGCACGAACATCAAACCGCAGGTCGACAAGTACACCTTCGCTGACGGCCATGAAATCTTCATGCTCGCCGAAGGCCGTCTCGTGAATCTCGGCTGCGCCACCGGCCACCCGTCGTTCGTGATGTCGAACAGCTTCAGCAACCAAGTCCTCGCGCAACTCGACCTCTGGGCCGGCAAAGACAAATACAAGCCGGGCGTCTACATCCTGCCGAAGAAGCTCGACGAAGAAGTCGCGCGCCTGCATCTCGAGAAAATCGGTGTCAAGCTGACGACTTTGACCAAGAAGCAGAGCGAATATCTCGGCGTTCCTGTCGACGGACCCTATAAGTCCGAGCACTACCGCTACTAGTCGTTAGGCTAAGTCTGTTTTGAAGATCGCCGTCGGAGAAATCCGACGGCGATTTTTTGTTCCCGACCGTCGCTCTTACTCGACGTCGATCCCGACCTTGCCGCGCGCGTGCCCTTCTTCCAGGTAGCGCATCGCGGCCTGCGCTTCGCGGAGCGGATAATGCCGGTCGATGACTGATTTCATTTTTCCGGCCTGGATGAGATCGCGCAGCGCGGCCAGATCAGTGGGATTCACGTCCGCCAGGAGCATTTCGAATTTTTGACTAACGAACGGTGAGAGAAGAAGCGCTTTGATCGGCCGGCTCATCGGCCCGATCCAATTCCCCTCGTTCGGGCCGCCACCACCGATCAGGACACATCGACCGTGCGGCGTCAGCACGCGCCGGAAGCCAGACAAGGGCTGCGTGCCCACGCAATCGAGGATCAAGTCGTAATGCTGCCCGCTTCTGGTGAAATCTGCCTTCGTGTAATCGATCACCTGGTCCGCGCCGAGCCCGCGCACCATCTCGGCGTTTCGCCCACTGCAAACGCCGGTGACTTCCGCGCCTAACGACTTCGCAAGCTGCACCGCGAAAGTCCCGACGCCGCCGGACGCCCCGTTGATCAACACCTTCTGTCCGGCAACGATTTTTCCGTTATCACGCAAACCCTGCAGGGCCGTGATGCCCGCCACCGGAATCGCGGCCGCGTCTGCAAAACTCAGTTCTGCGGGCTTCGCGACCAGCTTGGATTTCGCGAGGCAGTATTCGGCTAACGAGCCCTGGCAGAGCCCGAAGACTTCGTCACCGGGTTTAAATTGAGTGACGTTGCGGCCGACGCTTTCGACAACTCCGGCGACGTCCCCACCGATGCGAACGCTTTTCGGTTTACGCAACCCCGCTTCGAGCCGCATCACGTACGGCGTCCCCCGCATGAAGTGCCATTCGTAGGGATTGAGCGAAGCCGCGCGTACCTTGAGCAGCACCTGGTTGTCGTTAGGCACCGGCTTCTCGATCTCCTGCAAGTGGAGGACATCGGGCGCGCCGTAGTCGCAATATACGATCGCTTTCATCGGGCTGGTCGGCGTGGCGGTGTTACGCGGGCATTCGTTATCCGATCGCCCATAAGCGACGAACAAGATCACGATTACGGCTAGGAGGAGCAGGAAAATCACCGCTGCGCTCCATTTGAAAAAACGTTTTAGTTTCATTGGCCTAACGAGTTCACTGATTTCGTCGAGTTTATCAATCTACTCCGCGCGCAAGGCATCGATCGGGTTGATCTGTCCCGCGCGGCGCGCCGGCAAATAGCAGGCGACGAGCGCGACCGCGATGAGCAAAAGCGTGACCCCGGCCAACACTGGCGGACCGTTGAGCTGCATGTTTGGGAAGAGCGAGCTCAGCAAGCGCGTGATCCCAAAAGCTCCGAGCAAACCCACCGCCGCACCGGCCGCGGCCAGCTTCACCCTCGCCGTTAAACCAAGTGAGTGATATCCCGAATCCCCGCACCGAGCGCGATCCGAATCGCAAACTCACCGGTGCGTTGCGCATCGTGCGCGCGATCACGCCGTAAATGCCTAACGAGGCCAAAGCCAGCCCGAGGACGGCGAAACCGTTGAGCATGTTGCTCAGGACACCGAGCTGATAATTGCGCCGCGCGATGCGGCGATCCGCCGGTTGCAGATCGCGCACCGGCAGGTCGGGATTGAGCGCGGTCATGGTTGTGCGAATGGCATCGACGAGTGCGGCTGAAGTCGCGCCCGCGGTGCGCACGGCGATCTCATTGTAAGGTCGCGGCTCCTGCGCCATCGGCTGGTAGAGTTGAAAAGTCACCGGGTGCGGATCGGGAAAAATCGAGCGCGTATCGGCGGCCACGCCCACGATCTGTCCCCATTCCATCGTATCTCCTCCGACCCGCGCGAGACGATGGCCGAGCGCGTTTTCTTTTCCGAAAAGGCCGCGCGCCATCGTCTCGCTGATGATGAAAACCCTCGGGGCATCCGGCGTGTCATGCGCATCGAAAACGCGACCGGCGAGAAGACGGGTGCCGACGGTTTCAAAATATCGCGGGCTCACGCCGTTGATATCAGCCGTCGGTTCCTGCCCGGCTTTGGGGATTTCACGGCCTTCGACAACATAGCGGCGCGCGCCCGCGAAACCGAGAAACGGCATCGTGTAGGAAACGCTGGCCGAGGCCACGCCGGGCAACGCTCGCAAACGCTCGAGCGCCAGCCGTTGAAAAGCATTGATCTCGGTGGCGCCCGGATACGTGGCTGCGGGAAGAAGGATCGTGCCCCTGATCATCTGATCCGATTGCCAACCGGCGCGGCGATTATTTAAATCATCGAGGCCGCGAATGAAGAGTCCGGCGCCCGTGAGCAGGATCATCGCGAGCGCAAATTGCCCGCCAATGAGCACGCTCCGAAAACGTTGATGACCGCGGCCGGCCGTTGCTCCTCGCGCCCCGCTCTTCAGCGTGCCGTTAAGATCGAGCCGCATCGCGAAAAGCGCGGGCGCGAGCCCGAAAGCAACCGCCGTGCCTAACGAGGCCACGAACGCCCAGGCGAGCACCCGCCAGTCGAGCATAAACGGAACCGCTTCGCCGTTGTCGCCGGTGGACGCCGCGGAAAGCCAATCGGTCGCCCACATCGCCACCAGGACTGCGCCGACTCCGCCGGCCAGCGCGAGCACCAGCGACTCCACCACCAGTGGCCGCAAGAGTTGGCGACGCGAAGCGCCCAAGGCGGAGCGCACGGCAAATTCCCGCGCCCGCGCCATCGTCCGCGCGAGCAAAAGATTCGCCAGGTTCGAGCAGGCAATGATGAGGACGAAACCGGAGAGACCGATGAGCATCCCGAAAACGGACTTGGGCGAGTTGCCTACTTTGTCTTCCTCCAGCGAAACCGTTTCCCAGGTGCTGCCGGCATTATCCGCCGGGAAATCCTTCGCCAGCCGTTCACCGAAACGCGCGATGTAACCAGCCGCTTGCGCGCTCGTGCCCGCGCGCCGGCCGATTAGTTGCAGAAGCTGCGGCTTCCGATCGGCCGATTCTTCGCCGGTCAAGCCCAGCGGCCGAAAGACATCCACCCAGCCGAGGAAACGCCAGTCGTTAAAGGTCGGCGGCAGCACGCCGATGATTTCGTTAGGCTGGCCGTTGATGCGAACGACGCGGCCAATGATATCGCTCGCGCCGCCAAAGCGTTTTTGCCAACAACGACTGCTAATGATGAGAACGTGATCGCTCCCTTCCCGGACTTCCCCGGCTTGAAAATCGCGACCGACCTGCGGCGGCACGCCTAACAAGTCGAAGAGATTTGCCGAGATCCGCACCGACTCGACAAACTCCGCCGGTTGCCCCGGTTCGGCCAGGCTGGCATCGGCGCGGGTGAAGGCCGCGATCGCGCCGTAGCCGTCCATTTGGGATTGCAGATCCACATAATCCGCCACGGAAATTTTGCCGCGCGGCTCCTGCGCGGTCGTGCGAAAAATTTCCTCCAACTGCGCGGTATCGCGATACGGCAGCGGTCGCAGAATAATCGAGTTGAGCGCGCTGAACATGGCCGTGTTCACGCCGACGCCCAGCGCGAGCGTGATCACCGCCAGCACCGTGAAGCCCGGGCTGCGCGCGAGCGAACGCATCGCGAAGCGCAGGCTTCGCCAGAGATCCGCCAATTCCGGCGGCCGCCAGGTGTCACGAATTTCCTCGCGATAAGCCGAAGCTTCCGCACCGAATTCGCGTTGCGCGGCCAGGCGGGCATCGCGTTCCGATATTCCGTCTGCGCGGAATTGGGCGACGAGGTGGTCGAGATGAAACTGCAACTCCGCGTCGAGCGCTTTCTCCTGCTGGTCGCGGCGGAAAAGGCGGCGGCATTTCGTTTTGAGCCAGCGGAGGCGTTCAGCATTCATGCGCCATCACTCCATCCTGAGCACGCTGCTCATCGCCTCCGCAAACGAGAGCCAGTGCGCCGTCTCCACTTCCAGTTCCTTCCGCCCGCGGCGCGTGATGCGATAAAACTTCGCGCTCCGGCCGGCGTCCGACACGCCCCACTCCGCCTCGATCCAGCCGCGGCTTTCGAGCCGATGCAGCGCCGGATAAAGCGAACCCTGTTTCAACGAAAGGCGCTCGTTCGAAACGATCGCGATCCGTTTCGAGATGTCCCAGCCATGCAGCTCGGCCGCGGAGAGCGCCTTCAGAATTAAGAGATCCAGTGTCCCCTGCAGCAATTCGTTGCGCACTTTGTCCATCAGGAACCGGTTCTAGTGTCGATCTTCTACAAGAGCAAGCTTTTTCTTGTCGAAGGACGACAATAAGCTGCCCGATGCGCCCGTTCGGCGCTTACGGCTCCGGAGTTGCTGACTCGTTAGGCGCAGGAGCTGCCGCTGGATCCGTTGGCGCGCTCGGAGTGGGCGTCGGGGAATATTCCTCCGCGAAACGGACGCGGTAACGCACCAGGTATTGCTCGTTAGGCGCCGGCTTGCTGTGATCAAAACGCTCGCGCGGCGACGCCCGCTCCGACCGGCTATCGTCAGTCTTTCCAGGCGACGCCCCGAGCAGGACATTAAAGATCTGGCGATTTTCGTCCTTCACGCCGGCGGTGATTTCGCGGCCGGCATTGCGCGAATTCAACCCTGCCCAGGCCGGCACAGTGATGAACTCCTCGGTCCGGGTCGCGTTCTGCCAACGCAGGTCGGAATAGCTGCGATCGCTATCGCTGACCACGAGCGCGACGGTGAAGTCCTGCGCCTGCAAATCTTCCAGCGAACGTCCTTTCGTCGGCACTCGCGTTTCGATCTCGAGCGCGAGATTTTTCCGGTCGATCAAAGGCGGATGATCGGCGGTGCCATAAACGAGACCGCCTACGCCCAGGATCAGCGCCGCCATGAGCGCGAGCGCAATACCCTGGCGCATCGCATAACCGGCAAAGCCGGCGCGCCTGATCATGAAGCTAACGACAAAACCGGAAACGAAGCCGAGCAAAAGCGCGAGCGGCACCCAGATTAAAACAATCGCGAAACCGCGACCACCCTCCCGATTCGAAACCTCGAGCGCTTCCATCGCCCAAGCCGCCACCGGCATAGTCAAGGCCGCGCTCGCCAGCGCGGTGACGAACCCAACCAGCAAAGCCACCGGCCAGCGGCGCGATTTTGGATTCGAAGTGGGCAGAGGACCGGCCGAATCCATCACTTGTTAGGCTGAAACACGATCATTCCGCCCTTCATTACCAGACGCACTTCGCGCAGGGCAGAAATATCGCGCATCGGATCGCCCGCGAGCGCGACCAGATCAGCCAACATTCCCGGCCTAACGAGTCCGCGATCCGCCAGATGAAAGATGGCCGCATTCCCGCTCGTGGCCTGGCGCAACACTTCGAGCGGAGTGAAGCCGTATTCCCTAACGAGCAATTCCATTTCGAGCGCGTTCTCGCCATGCGGGAAAACTCCGACGTCACCGCCCATCGCGAAGGTCACCCCAGCGGCGCGCGCGGCTTTCATGCTCGCGCGCTTTTGGGCGATCCGCGGCGGTTCGGGGTCGGTCGCTTTTTTCCAGCCGCGATAACGCGAAACCGCATCGCCGGCCGCCACGGTCGGGCAAAGCGCGATGCCTTTTTGTTTCATCAACTTGAAGACCTCGGGCGTGCCTTCATCGCCGTGTTCGATGGTCTCGACGCCGGCGTTGATCGCGCGGCGCATGCCTTCCGGGGTCGTCGCGTGCGCCGCTACCGGGCGACCGGCGGAATGCGCCGTCTGCACGATTGCGTTTAATTCCTCCTGCGAAAAAGTCGGCCGCGCAGGCTCATCTTTTCCCCACCGATAATCGGCGTAAACCTTCACCCAATCCGCGCCTTTCCCGATTTGTTCCCGCGTGACTCGAATGCATTCGTCGACGCCGCTGGCTTCCTGCCCGCCCTGCGGCACATCGATCTCGCTGGCGTACTTCGGCCCGTAACTTCCGGTGGCGACGATCGCGCGCGTCACCACGATCAGGCGCGGGCCGGGAATGATTCCTGAGTCGATCGCCTGTTTCAAACCCACGTCCGCGTAACCGGCGCCTTCCGTCCCGAGATCCCGCGCGGTCGTGAAGCCCGCCTCGAGCGTCTTCCGCGCATGCACCGTCGCGCGCGCCGCCCGCAAGACCAACGACTCGTTAGTCACCTGCTCGTTCCACGGCGTCTCATTGTAAGGATGGAGAAAGAGGTGCGAGTGCCCCTCGATCATTCCTGGCATTAAGGTCTCGTTAGGCAATTCGACCGTCCGCGCATCCGCGGGCGCGTTCAGGCTCGATCCCGCGGCAACGACTTTGTCCCCGGAAACCAACACCGACCAATCGGCGTGCATCTCTTCTCCGTCGAAAACCGCGGCCGGATGGAGCAGGAGCGCCTGCTCGGCGCGCGCCGGAGTCAGAACCGCGCAGAGGAGAATCGCCCAGGGGACTAAGTTCGCTTTCACGGCTTCAGGTCGGAACGTCGGCAGCGCGGATCTTCGACCGTTCGATCATTCTTTGCGGGCGACGATTTCGAGAAACATCGGCGTGGTGAACCAGGCGTTCGCGCTCGCTTCCGCCTCGGCAAACTCCCGCAGCAAATCCGCGCCCCATTCGGGCGTCACCCGCCCGAGTTCCTGCAAGCGCTGGATGTTGATCTCGATGAAACTCTTCGGCCATTGCCAGGTGTAATCGCGCGGCGAAACGGTCCGCACCTGCGGGCGAATCTCGAGCACGCGCAGGCCCGCGGCATGCAGGAGCGACGGCAACTGGCGGGCGATGTTTGGTTCGCCGCCGGAAGCGCGCCAGCTTTCCATAACCTCCTGGATGAACCGCTGCAGGGTCGGTTTCAGGGGCATGAAACAGAAGGTTTCGTAGTCGCTATATTCGTGAAAAATCGCCAACCCGCCGGGCCGAAGGGCGCGCGCGATTTTCTCCACCAGGGTCTGCGGCGAAGCGACGAACGACGCCACCCAGCGACACCAACTGGCGTCGAATTCATCTTCGCCTAACGAGACCTCCATCAGGTCGCCTTCGCGTAATTCCGCGTTCGTTAGGCCGCGGCGCCGGCAGCGTTCACGGGCCGCTTCCAGGAAACGCGCGGAACGTTCGATCCCGACGACCGAGCCCGTCGGTCCGACGATTTCCGCGAGGTCCGCGGTCGCGTAACCGGGACCGGCGCCAACATCGAGCACCCGCCAACCGTGGGTAATCCCGACGCGTTGCCAGCAGGCGGTGACGATGTCGCGCCAGACGCGATGCTGCAGACCGAGGCGCGCGACTTCTTCATCATGCGTCCCGAGGACGTAATCGGTTTCGTTTTTCTTCGCTATGCTCACGATGCACAAACATGAATGGGCGGAAGGTGTTCGCCTACCAAGAATTTCGCGCAGCGAATTCTGGTTCCGGAATTTGCGGGCGCGCCTTTCGTCTGGTTGAGTCAAAACCCAATGAAGCCACGCAAGGCCGCCGTTGTTTTTATTTTCATCACCGTCACGCTGGATATGCTCGCGCTCGGCTTGATCGCGCCCGTCCTGCCGAAGCTGGTCTTGAATTTTCTCGGCGGCGACACTTCTTCGGCCGCGAAATGGTTTGGGATTTTCGGGACGGTTTTCGCGCTGATGCAGTTTGTCTTTTCGCCGGTGCTCGGGGTCTTGTCGGACCGCTTCGGAAGACGGCCGATCATTCTCGCTTCCAATCTCGGGCTCGGGCTCGATTATATCGTCATGGCGGTGGCGCCGACGATCGGCTGGCTTTTTCTTGGCCGGGTAATTTCGGGCATCACCGCGGCCAGCATCTCGACGGCGATGGCTTACATCTCGGATGTGGTCGCGCCGGAAAAACGTGCGGGGGCGTTCGGGATGGTCGGGGCGGCCTTCGGGGTCGGCTTTATTCTCGGACCGGCGCTCGGTGGTTTGTTAGGCACATCCGATCCTCGGCTGCCTTTTTGGGTCGCGGGCGGCTTGAGCCTAACGAATGCAATCTATGGTTATTTTTTCGTCCCGGAATCACTCCCGCGCGAACGCCGGCGCGGCTTCACTTTGAAGCGCGCGAACCCAGTCGGCGCGCTGGTTTTGCTCCGGTCGCATCCGGAATTGACCCAGCTGGCGGTGATCCAATTCATTGGCTACGTGGCCCATGAAGTCTTCAACGTCTGGGCGCTCTACGCGATTTTTCGCTACGCCTGGAATGAAGGAATGGTCGGGCTTTCGCTCGCGCTCGTGGGTGTTTGTTCGGTGGCAATTTCGGCGGGAATGGTCGGCCCGATCGTGAAGTGGTTAGGCGAACGCAAGACGCTTTACGTCGGCCAATTTTTCGGCGGCCTCGGGATGGTCATCGCGGGCCTGGCGCGCACCGGTGCCGGATATTTCGGGTCCATCCCGGTGATGATGCTCTGGACAATCTCCGGCCCGGCAGCGCAAGGCATGATGACGCGGCGGGTGAGCGAATCGGAGCAGGGCGAATTACAGGGCGCGATCAGCAGCCTGCGCAGTTTGGCGGTAATCATCGGGCCGGGATTGTTCACTTTTACCTTCGCGTATTTTATTGAGCACGCGCATCGCTGGCAGATTCCCGGTGCGCCCTGGTATCTCGGCGCGGCCTTACTTTTCCTGGCCATGCTGATGTCGACGCGGATCCCGAAATTGCCCGCCAGCGACGAGACGACGCCGGTGAATTTAGAAACGCCTAACGCGATTCTCTCGGCCGCTGCGCCCCCGAACGACTAACGAGTGGTTACGGATAGGTGAAGCGATAGAAACTCTGGGCGCCGGGATTGTTGTCCACGAACTGCAGTGCGCCGTCCCCCGCCGCGGTGGCGGTCCCGAGCGGACCGAATGGCTGGACCAGAGTATTCGTCATCTCGACGTGGTGGACCTTGAAGGGCACGCCGATCGCGGAGATGAGCACGCTGCCGTTGGTCTGCCTAACGACTGTGGTGCGCTCGATGTTCGGCGTTTTCGGGACAATCTTGAAGACGCTGCCGGTGTTGATCGCGACGATGTAAATCTCGCCGTTCGCGTCTTCGCCGAAGGAAGCCGGGCCGCTGAGGTTGAAACTCCCGGTCGCAGTCGGGAAGAGGGACGCGGTGATGTTTTGAAAATTAGCCGCGACGCCGTTGTTGTAATCGAGCGCGAAGATTTTCGAGAGCAGGTAATCGCCGAAAACGTATGTCCCGCGGAGCCGGGGAATTTGCTGGCCGCGATAAACGAAACCGCCGGTGACGGTGCCGCCGGTATCGCGCCCGTAATCGATGATCGGATCGAGCGCATTCGCCGGCGGAGTGTCGTTAGGGAAATCCGGGTTTTGGAAAGAACCTTCGCGCACCCGCCAGCCGAAATTTTCACCGCCGCCGGGGTTCGTAGGTTTTTGCACATCCACTTCTTCGCGCGTGCTCTGGCCGACATCGCCGATGAAAAAATTACCGGTCAGGCGATCGAAACTGTCGCGAAACGGATTGCGCAAACCGTAAGCAAAAATTTCCTGCCGCGAGGTCGCGGAACCGGCAAACGGATTGTTCGGCGGAATCGAAATCGTGCCCGC
>JBPCJC010000090.1:0-22160 GCA_051005695.1 Chthoniobacterales bacterium
GCCTCCTGCTTGTACTCCTGCGGGTAGCTCGTTCTCTCACGAGTTGGTTTGCTGATCTGTGTTTTCATGTGGGTTCCTCGGCCTTTTGACCCTAAGCCCACTGTCCGTCAAATCAGGGCAACCCCAGACTGACCCTATTCTCCCCTCGGGCTGGAGTATCCCCCGCATTAAACACCACGTTTCCGCTTGAGAGAAACGTCTTTACGTCGGTAAAGCCAGCCAACTCGAAGCGTTTTTTTAGCTCCGGCATCCTTAAATTCGTCGAACGAACGCCTCGCAGGAATGCAACATATCGAAGATTGCCCCTTAGTATCTCGATCCTGGAAGCTCGCCGGGTTCAGACTCCAGCGTTTCGAGAATCGACGCAGCTAACTTCCCGACGCCCGCACTCGTGTCATGGCTTAGACCGAGGCGCACCACCACAATCCGCTTCGACGGCACGATGACGATGTACTGGCCCAGCGCGCCACGTCCGAAATAGGTATCCGCCGGCAGACTAGGTAACCCCCATTCGATGCCCCAGTAGGGAATCTCGCCATCCTTCTTCAGGTTAGTCCAAAAGCCGGCGCCATAGCCGGTATCGAGTGTAGGCCTAACACTATATTTTACCCAGCCTTCGGGGAGTATGCGCCGGCCTTGGACCAAGCCGTCATCCAAATAAAGTTGACCGAAGCGCGCCCAGTCGCGCGCAGTCGCGAACATGAAAGCGTTCCCTCCGGTGTCCCGGTCGAATCAAATTCCAGCGTGGAGTGTTGCATGCCCACAGGCTGAAAAAGTTCTTTCCGGATAAACGCGAGCGTCCTAGCCGGGTCGCCGCCGCCCGCGGCATCGCGGACCACGCCGGAGAGCAGCGAGTAGCAGAGGTTACTGTAGGCCCATTGCGTGCCGGGCACTGCGGCAAGTCGCTGGCTTGCCGCAAAGGCCACCGAGTCCGGCTCCAGAAACCACATGCGCGTGGCCAGTGTAATCGTCTCGTCCGGCGGCAGTCCGCTACTCATCCGCAGCAGTTGATCCAAGGTGATGCCGCGCCGGGGGTCGCCCGCGACTGCCACGCGACAACCGGCGCAGCCTCATCGACTTTCAGCTTACCCTCTCGAACTAGAATACCGATCAGCGCGTTCGTCACCGATTTCGTCAGCGAGTGGCCCCAAATTGCGGTGTTGACGCCATAGCCCGACGCATATCGCTCAGCAATGAGCTTGCCATCCCGCAGCACCACCACAGCCTTGGTCTGACGCCACCCGCGGGGATCGACTTCGGCAAACGCCGCATCAAGCGCCGGTGATAATCGTGGATCGATTGCTTCGACCAGTGGCGGGATGTTTCCTTTAACCTCGGGAATCGCCACGGGTGGAACGGCTCGGTCGATGATTGACGGCGAATCCCCCAACACGAGGTGACAGCCGAAGCCTTCGCGGTAAACAGCACGAGACTCAAACCGACCTAAAATCGTAGTGCTAACCTCCCTGCGCGCCCGATCAACGGTGTAACGGAGAGCCCAATTCAACTTGGCCATACCCGGATTTGGCAACTGTTCCTCGCGATAGACTTGCTCCGGATCGAGCCCAGAGATGAATACTCCCGCGCACACAGAGCTACTAACCGATCCCGTCGCAATGCGCAGCAAAGGAGCAGCCCGCCAAACCAGGACAACGAGAGCGCCGGCCACGAGCAATGCGATCGCCGGCACAACGCGTCGGGGCGCGCTCTGCTTTTTCTCAACCTCACCGGATCTATCTTTCATAGTTATTCTCTCGCTCCGCTCACGCGTGAGCCGAACGGAGTGATTTGAAAGCAGCGCGACCATTCGCCGCATTCATAGCATTTAGCAACGACTCAGCGGATTTTCGCTCTCCGCGACTAACGAGATCAAGATCAGCCACCGCTGGCGAGAACGAGCAGGGCTAGCGATGGGAGCGTTTTCATAAAGGGGAGCGAGGCAGTACGCTGGCCAGCGGTTGGCTGCATCGCCTGGTTAGGCCCGGCGTTAGTTTATCAACGCAATACAGCGACCATGCAGAAGGTAAGAACCGTCTCTAAGAAGTTCCCCATGTTGTGTCCCACGATGGGTGCTAAAAGACTTCCTGATTTCTCGAACCAGTAAGCATAAAGAACGCCAAGGGCAAACGCGTAAACCTGCTGCCCTAGTGCAATCCAAAATGGATGTACCCAAAAACTCCCGACGTGGGCCAAGGCGAAGATGAACGCGATTATGACGCCGGCGATGTTCATCTCATAACGGCCAAGAGCTATCCGCCCAGGAACCTTCGATACGAGAAATGTAACGAGAAGCCCACGGTAGAGAATTTCCTCGGGGAAGCCGGCAAATAGGCCCTCGAACGCAAGCCATCCGATGAGATTCAGCGGTGTTAAAGAATAAGCACCTTGAGGTGCTTGGCGAGTTGCGATCTGCGGTGCAAAGTCAATAAACGTCATCAGGAGGCCAAAAAAAAGGCCCCACGTGAGAGCTGCGGCGACATACGTCTTGCCGTGAGGCCAGCACAAACCGAAATCTCCAGGCACGAAGCGTTTCATAACCGCGATTGCCGCGAGCGTCACGAGCAGTGTAACCGCATGGCCGATAAACAACGGCACCCACGGCATCTCATGCGCTACAACCGGGAAGAGACGATAGCTAAGCGACAGGGCCGTTATTTGCCCCGGCAGTGGCAGAAACAGGCCGAGCAGAACAACCACTGCTAGCGGAAGCGGACGGAGTCTTAAGCCACTTACACAAAGGAATGATTTCGAATGATTGTCGGTTGGGACTTTCATATTTGTTCTATTCGCGTGTCAATGCAGGCCTAACGAGAACAAGATCAGAAACGAAACCCAAGATCAGCGAGAACCGCGCGATTTCACCAAATCTGATAGTAGACTTCGTTCACGTAGATTTTGCTGAGGTCTTTGCGGATCAAAACCAAGATCCCCGGCCGGACCATGAATTCCGGGTTGGGCAGACGATTAGCCGCCGGCATCGGCGCCTTGATTAGTTCCTTGTAGAGAAACTTCACGCAGATGATGTCCCGATCCAACGAGGGGGCGTCCCGGTAAAAGCGGCGGGTTACTGTGGGGGGCTCGTAAGAAAGCACCCGAATATCCGAGTAGCGGGCGCGCACCGCTTTCGTCGCCCGCGCGATGTAAGCGGCCGGCGGCAGCATCCCGGCCTCCGCCTTGGTGTAGTCCTGGCTGGTGAAACGCGACTCGTCTTCGGTCGAGTAACGTTCCGCACTTGCGTTGGTAATCGCAAAGACGGCGACGCACAAAAGGGTTAACTTTTTCATGTCGACAGTTTTAAAACCCATCGCGGCCAGCGGTTGGGTGTAAGGCATGGTTAGGCTGCTTCATACTTGCGTTGGACGTTGGTGAGCTTCCTGGCCAACCGCGATGCGAAGGCGACGCAAACCCCGCCGGCGATGAGAGTGATGAGCGGCTGCGTGAGTCGGTAAAACGAAACCCGTTGTTGCGAGTCGGCTGCGGGAGCAGTCGCGGCGAAGAAGATGAAATAGTGAAGCCAGTTAATGGCGTTGCCGACGGACGAGAGGATGAAATAGAGACCGAGGAAGACAAACGCGAAGCTGGATAGATCGTAGCGGGTAAGCGCGCCGACATTGAGCGTGAACTCTGATGAAGGAGTGGCGAGGCGGGAAAGTGCCGGGGCGACCAGCCAGGCGACGACCGCCGCCAAGAGGAAGCATCCGGGACCAGCGTAGCTCCAGTAGCTCAGGGAAGGTGATGAAGCAGCACGCGCAGCCGCCATGGCAGCGAGTCCGGTGATGCCCTGCACCAGCCACGAGAGACTGGATAGCCGTAGGACAATGGTTACGATGTTGTTCAGGGGCATGGAATTAAATGCGACGTAAGAGTCAGAGCGGCCTAACGAGAACAAGATCCGCCACCGCTGGCGAGGGCGCGCGTGGCTGCGAACTGAATGTGGAAGTAATATCGAAGGCAAGAGTGCGGGCCCGCAAGTGATCAGACGATCGCATGCTGAAATGTTCGGCTATTGAACTGATCAATTCGCCTCTCTACATCCCCAATTCCGGAATTTGGTCGATAGTTAGCCATTCGTTTCGAGCAGCTAAGAAAAAGTAATCTTGAGGCACCAGTTCACCGCTCGAAAGCATTTGCCGGATTTTCGTGAGCGAGATTTCTCCAAGATCAGCGCCGTTTTTTCCAATGAAGAATGTTTTCTCGACGGTTGCCCACTTGTTTTTCGCCTGTTCGGCCGCCTCGACAAGGTGCTTTCGCAGAAGGGTGACTGCTTGACTGAAGCTCTCCGCGATACCGCAGCGAGAGAGTTGAATGATTTCATTTAGCCCGGTCGGGCTCCCAAAGTGAATCTCGTCATACAGGCAGACCGGCAATTCGCTGTTATTTGAAAATCGGCGGTCGGGCCCCCCTTTCTTGTTAACGTAACGCCCGGTGCGATCGACTACTCGTGCGTTGGACGGTGCCCGATCTTCGATAAATTTTGACTGAGTGACCGCGATGTGAAGTTGGTCGTACCCAACTGTTCCCACTTTTCCTGACTCGTAAACGAGCACTCGATCCGGAAATAAATACAGCATTTGTCGGCCAACGCCGATGCTCACGGTCTCGATGTTCGTTTTCAGAAAAGGTGGAGAGGCGCAAGGAGCGGCGTTTGCTGGCGTCGGGGCCTGTTTTTTCCTGCTTTCCTGATTCATGGGCTTGGTCGGGGGTTTGGGTGGAAGGGTAATCATGGCGGCCCGTGCGAGGTCCCTCGGCGCGCTTTGCCGCCTCGGGATGACAAGGCACGCGCGCTGGTGGCGGACGTCGGGCTCGGGAAGACGGGTGCTTTATCGGGGCGGGGAGCTGTTTTGGATGAATTTCTGCAAATTTGAGGCTGCTCCCTGCATTCTTGAGACAACTTTGTCTGATTTTCTTACTGCTTTCTGTGATTTTGCTTCGGCTCTCTGTGTTTTTAGCATGGATTTGTCCGAAGTTGGCACGACTCTCTGTGAAGTCGGGACGGCTCTGTGTTAAATCGGAGGCGCTCTTTCTGAGATTGCCATTGCTCTGTGGCTTTTTGCTTTCGCGCTTTCTGGATTTGTCGCGGCTTTCTGCGGATTTTTGGGCGAGTGATGGATCTGGGGGCACGGCCCGCAGGGCCGTGGCTACAGGCGAGGCGTACACGCGGGGCGTGCAGGCTAGGTGTGCGCGGGAACCTATTCCAAGTGTGGCCGCGCGGTTTTCCGGGAGGCGCGGGTTACCACTCGATGACGCTGCTGGCCCAGGTGAGGCCGCCGCCGAAGACGACCATGAGGATGTAGTCGCCTTTTTTCAGGCGGCCGCTGCGGTTGGCTTCGTCGAGGGCGATGGCGACGGCGGCGGCGGAGGTGTTGCCGTATTTGTCGAGGTTTACGAAGAAGCGGTCGAGGGGGATTTTGAGGCGATCGGCGATGCCTTCGATGATGCGGTAGTTCGCCTGGTGGGGGATGACGCAGGTGATGTCTTCGATGGTGAGGCCGGCTTTATCGAGTGCTTTTTTAGAGGCGTCGATCATGGAGGTGACGGCTTGTTTGTAGACGTCCTTGCCGAGCATGTGGATGGTTTGGAGATGCTGGTGGGCGTTCTCGGCGGTGATGGGGGTTTTGCAACCGCCGCCGGGCATGTAGAGGATTTCGGCGAAATTTCCGTCGCTCCCGATGTGGGTGCTGATGACGCCGTGGGCGCTTTCGCTCCGGTGCTGGAGGATGGCGGCGCCGGCGCCGTCGCCGAAGAGGACGCAGGTGTTGCGATCGGTCCAGTTAGTGATGGAGGTGAGCTTCTCGGCGCCGATGACGAGGACGGTGTCGTAGGTGTGGGAGGTGATGAATTGCTGCCCGATCTCGAGGGCGCAGAGGAAGCCGGCGCAGGCGGCGGAGATGTCGAGGCAGGCGGCGTTTTTGGCGCCGATCTTGGTTTGGACGAAGCAGGCGGTGGCGGGGAAAATCATGTCCGGGGTGGCGGTAGCGACGAGGATGAGGTCGATCTCGTCGGCGGTGATTTTCGCCTGCTCCATGGCTTTGAGGGCGGCGCGCGCGGCCATGTCGCTGGTGTATTCGTCCTTGGCGGCGATGCGGCGTTCTTTGATGCCGGTGCGGCTGGTGATCCACTCGTCGTTGGTCTCGACGATTTTCGAGAGGTCCTCGTTCGTGAGGACGCGGTCGGGCACGTAACTGCCGGTGCCGACGATGGAGACAGTCCGCCCGGGTTTAGCGGATCGCCGGTTCGAGCGGGGTTGTCGTTTCATGATAACGGCGAACTTCCTCGACGATATGTGGGTTCACCTCTTGTTCAATCGAATCGGCCGCGACGCGGAGGGCGTTTTTGATCGCGAGCGGGGTGCTGGCGCCGTGGGCGATGATGCAGATGCCGTTCAAGCCTAACAAGGGCGAGCCGCCGTATTCTTCGTAGTTCACTTTCTTGCGGATGGTCTTGAAGGCGCTCTGCGCGAGGTAGGCGCCGGCCATGCGCAACTTGGTTTTCATGAGCTCGTGCTTGAGCCATTTGAAGATGGCGTCGCCGACGGACTCGCACGTTTTCAGGATGACGTTGCCGACGAAGCCGTCGCAAACGACGACTTCGACCGGGTGCGTGAAGAGGTCGTGCCCTTCGACGTTGCCGCGGAAGTTGAGCGAGCTTTGCTTGAGCATCTTGAAGACTTCCTTGGTCAGGTCGGTGCCTTTCACGTCTTCGCCGCCGATCGACATCAAGCCGATCTCGGGGTTCTCGTAACCGAGGACGTGGCGCGAATAAACGGAGCCCATGATCGCGTATTGCAGGAGATGTTCGGCGCGCGCGTCGCTGTTCGCGCCGGCGTCAATGAGGACGAAGACGTTCGTTTCGGAGGGGATCAACGCGGCGATGCCCGGGCGATCGATTCCCGGAAGGGTGCGCAGCTTGATCGTGGTCGCAGCGACCGCCGCGCCGGTGTGACCCGCGCTGACGATCGCCTCCGCGTCGCCTTTTTTCACCAAATCCACCGCGCGGCTGACGGAGGAATCTTTTTTGCGGCGGACGCTTTCGACGGCGCCATCCGACATCTCGACGACCTGGGTGGTGTGGACGATTTCGATGCGGCCATCGGAGCAACTGTGTTTGCTCAGTTCCGCCTCGATCCGCGCCTGGTCGCCAACCAGAAAAAGCTTCTCGATCCGGGCGTATTCGCGCAGGGCCATGACCGCGCCGGCAACGAGATTGGGCGGCCCGAAATCGCCGCCCATGGCATCGAGTGCGATTTTCATCCGAGGAGTGGAGTTTGCGAACTCCGGTAGGGGAATGCAAAAGGAAAACGTCTCGCACTTGCGACGCGGCCGCCGCCAAGCTCATCTAAGCGCCGGCGCCGCGTCACCCGCGCGCTCGTCGCGGAATTGGTCAGTCCTTGACCGTCAAAACTTGGCGGCCTTTGTAGTAACCGCAAGACGGGCAGGCGGTATGCGAGGCCACGGTGCTGCCGCATTGCGTGCACTTGTTTAACTGCGGCGCCACCCAACGGTGGGAAGCTTTGCGCGTGCGCAGCCGCATCTTCGAGGTTTTGCGTTTTGGAACTCCCATACGAGCGGCTCACGAAAGCAGGGATTCGCCGAAAGGCAACTGCGCAGTCGCGTTACAACTCCAGTTTATCAAGCGCGCTCCAATCGGGCTTGCGCGCTTTTTCCACCGCCTCATCCAGTTCGGTGCGCGGGGGCAAATTTTGCGGCGCCGGACAAACCCGCCCGCCATCGCGATCGCAATGCGGATAAGCCGGCAGATTGAGCAGCAAATCTTCCCTAACGAATGGTGCGAGATCGATCGTTTCCGGCCCGGCGAGATCCTGGTGGAGCGCAAAATCCGGCACGTTGATCGTGTGCACAAAGCGCTCCAGACAGGCCACGCACGCGACCTCGACCGGTTGCGAAAGCGAGCCGCTCGCCCAGAGCGAGCCTTCAGAAATCCCCACGTCCAACGCATAGCGCAGCGGACCCGCGCAAAAAACTTCGTCCTTTTCCAGCTCGGGAATTGGACAATCTTCTTCGCCCTCGAGATGCAATCCGTCGGGCGGAATCTGGCGAAGGTGAACTTTCATTTCCCCAGTTTCCTGGCGAACGCTGCCGCCACATGCGCGGGCACGAACTTCGCGATGTCGCCCCCGAGGCGCGCGATTTCCTTCACGATCCGCGAACTCAAATACGTGTATTCCTCTTTCGGCATCAAAAAAATTGTTTCCACCCGCGCCTCCAGTTTTCGATTCATCAGCGCCATCTGGAATTCGAATTCAAAATCCGAGACCGCGCGCAACCCGCGCACGACCGCGCTCGCCTCCTGCTTGACCGCGAAGTCGACCAGTAAACCGGCGAGCGGCGCGATCTTCACCCCGTCGGCGCCATTGACCGTCTCACGCAACATCTCCAGCCGTTCCTCAAGGCTGAACAACGGTTGCTTCTGGTCGTTGTGCGCCACCGCCACGATCACTTCGTCGAATAATTTCCGCGCCCGCTCGATCACATCGAGGTGCCCGTTGGTGACCGGGTCGAAGCTCCCGGGATAAATTGCGCGTCGCATGCCGCCGGAAGGTTCAACGTCCCGCGGCGCGCGTCCAACGTGGATTTCTGCACGCGACCTCGACCGTTTCCGTAATCGTTATTGCCGATGCAGAGCAAAGCCGGAAAGTAGCTCGCGCCGATTTTTCCATGAACGAGCCGCCGTATAAAAAAATCGCCGTCGCCAGCGCGTTCTCGCCTCGCTTCGAGCAGGTGCTCGCGGAAGCGAAGCGGGTGCGCGACCGCTTCGGCGCGGAATTAAACCTGATTTACGTCGGCAAAAAAGACGCGCAGACGAGCAAGCGTTTTGCCGACGCGCTCGCCGCCATCGGGTTGCCCGCAGATTCGCCGATTCATTACCATCAGGGTTCGCCTGCCGACGCCATTCTCGAGGCAATCAAGACGCGCGGGATGGAATTGATCATCGCCGGCGCGCTCGAAAAAGAAGTCGTGCTTCGTTCCTTTCTCGGGAATGTCGCCCGCCGGCTGGTGAGCGAAGCGCCTTGTTCGGTCCTGCTTTTCACCAAGCCAGAACGAACTCCGCAACCGCTGCGTCACTTGGTTTTTTTCGTCCCCGCATATTCCGAGCACGCGCAACGCGCTTTGCTCCGGACTCTGCGTCTGGCGGAATTGGAAAACTCCGAAAAACTTTACGTCATCCGCGTTTACACCAGCTTCGACGCCGCGCGCGCCAAGCAAAAAAAAGCCGGTAAACCGGCGGCGCGCACCCTCGAGGAAGAAGAAGCGGCCCTGGAAAAATTCATCGATGCGGCTGGGTCGACGAAGGTGCCAATCGAAGCTCGCTGCATCCGCGGCAACACTGGTTTCGCGGCCTCGAATTTCATCCAGGCCGTCGAAGCCAATCTCCTCGTCGTCCCGGTGGAAAAGAGCGCGCACTCCGATGGTTTGCCTGCGCATATTTCCTGGGTCACCGATGTCATTCCGTGCAATCTCTGGATCGTTCGCTGACTCGTTAGGCGAAAAATCGGATGGAACCGGAGCCGACGTTTCACGCCTACAGCACCGAGCACCTGGTCGCGATCGCGCTCACGCTGGTCCTGCCTTTTTTGCTCGCGGCGATTGTGCGGCGTTCCCGGAGCGCGCTGGTCGAACGAGCGATTACGATTTTCATCCTCACCAGTCTGGTCGCGAACTACGTCGGCTATCTGATTTTCATTCGCCGGTTGGGCGATCAAACCCTCGCGCAAATGCTCCCGATGCAGATGTGCGATTGGGCGATGGTCGTGATCATGGTCGCGCTCTGGACCGGTAATCGCCGTTGGTTTGAAGTCGCGTATTTTTGGGGCATCGGCGGAACCTTGCAGGCCGTGCTCACCCCGGATCTGCGTTTCGGTTTTCCCGATCTGCGCTTCATCAGTTTTTTCGTGGCCCATTCGGGGATCATCGTCGGCGTGATTTTTCTCATGCTCACGCGCCGGCTCCGGCCCTATCCGATCTCGATCGTGCGCGCGTTTCTCTGGTCGGAAGTATATTTCGTCAGCGCGCTGGTCGCGGACCAAATCACCGGGGTTAATTACGGTTTTCTTCTCCACCAACCGGAAGCCTTCTCGCTCCTCAGTTATCTTTCGAATTCGCGCCCGATCTATCTCTTGCAAATGCATCTGCTCGCGCTCGTCTTCTTCGTGGTTCTCTATCTGCCTTTCGCGCTCTACGACATGTTTCGTCGGCTCAATCGGGAAGGCGTGACCGTATGAGCACGCCCGCGCTTCTGAGCACTTATCCGCCGTTTCCCTTTCCACTCGTTAGGGGAAAAGGTGATTGCGTTTTCGATGATCAAGGTCGGCGCTATTTCGATTTCTACGGCGGCCATTGCGTTTGCAGCACCGGCCACGCGCATCCGCACGTCACCGCCGCGATCAATCGTCAGGCTAACGAGTTGTTGTTCTACAGCGGCGCCGCGGAAGTGCCGGTGCGCACCCGCGCCGCCGAAGCGCTGATCGCATTTGCGAACTCGACCGCCGCGATCGGCATGGCCTCGGTTTTTTTCTGCAACACCGGCAGCGAAGCGAATGAGAACGCGCTCAAAGTCGCGGCCAAGCTGACTGGTCGGAAACGCTTCGCCGCCTTCGCCGGCGGCTGGCATGGCCGCGGCACGCTTCCGCTTTCGGTCACCGACGATCCGAAAATTTCCGCGCCTTATTCCGAATTTCTCCCGCCTTGCGCGCGGCTGCCGTGGAATGACGAAGACGCGCTCGACGGTTTCGATTTTCGCGAAGTTGCCGCGGTGATTCTCGAGCCGATCCAAAGCATGGCCGGAATCCGCGAAACCACGCCGGAGTTCCTGCGCAAACTGCGCGAGCGCACCGCAAACTCCGGCACGTTTTTAATTTTCGATGAAGTCCAAACCGGCATGGGTCGACTCGGTGCGCCTTTCGCGGCGGCGAAATACGGAATCGCGCCCGATCTGCTGACTTCCGCGAAAGGGATCGCGTCGGGAGCTCCGATGGGCGCGATGATGATGACGGCCGAGATTGCCGACCAACTCAAGCCGGGCGATCTCGGAAGCACTTTCGGCGGATCGCCGCTGGCTTGTGCGGCATTGCTGGCCACGGTCGAAGTGATCGAAAACGAAAAGCTGATGGCGAATGCACTCGCGGCCGAAGCGAAAATTCGGCGCGCGCTCGAAGGAACCTGCGTCAGCCAGGTGCGCGGCGCCGGTTTGTTGTTAGGCTTGCGCACGCTTAGCGGAGCGGCGTCGCTGAAAAAACATCTCGAGCGCAACGGCATTCTCGTTGGCGGCAGCAGTGATCCGGAAGTCTTGCGCCTGATGCCGCCACTGAATTTGAGCGATGAAGCCATCGCCGCGCTCGCCAGTGCGGTGAACAATTTTTCGGCCTAACGAATGAAACACGCCACGCGTTTGTCCGATCTCGGGCCGGAAGTGGTCGCGGAAATTCTTGCGACCGCGATTCTTTGGAAAACCCAGCCAGCCCGAAAACATCTGCGCGACAAATTGCTCGGGATGCTCTTCCTCAATCCTTCGCTGCGCACCCGCGCATCCTTCGAAGCGGTCATGGCCCGCGGCGGCGGAAGCGCACTCGCGCTCGAAGCCGGCAGCACCAGTTGGAAACTCGAGGATCGTCCCGGTGCGATCATGGACGGCGATCGTCCTGAACATTTGCGCGAAGCGATTCCAGTGCTGTGTCGTTACCTCGACGCACTCGCGGTCCGCGCCTTCGCCACCGGTCCCGACGATGAGAGCGAACGCGAGCCCTTGCTGAATGCAATCAAAGCGCACGCGACCGTGCCGATCGTGAGCATGGAAGGCGCGCGCGAGCATCCCTGCCAGGGCTTGGCCGACCTGATGACGATCGAGGAGAACTTTGGCCTAACGAAAGGTCTGCCGGTCGCGCTGCTTTGGGCGCCGCATATTAAACCGCTCCCGAAGGCAGTTCCGCAATCGTTCTTGCTGACCGCCGCGATGCGCGGTTGCGACATCCGGGTGGCGCATCCGCCGGGCTTCGAGCTTCATCCGCAGGTTATTCGCGAAGCCGAATCCTACGCTACGCAAAGTGGCGGCAAGGTCTCGTTAGGCAACGAACTGGAAGTCGCGCTGGCCGGTACCCGCGTGGTTTACGCGAAAGCCTGGGGGCCGGCTACTGCGTCCGGCCTCGCCGCCGAAGAGGTGAAAAAACATCCGTCGTGGATGACGAGTCCCGCGCACCTCCAGCAAGCCGCGGCCGACGCAATTTTTCTCCATTGCCTCCCGGTTCGTCGCAACGTCGAAGTCGCGGATGCGGTGCTCGATAGCCCGTGGAGCCGGGTGATCGATCAGGCGGAAAATCGCTTTCACGTCCAACGAGCCCTGCTTGATTGGCTCTTCCGACCATGACCACGCGTTCTCCATTCGATCCGTTGAAAGACGCCGCGAAATACGTGCGCGCCTTTCGCGATAAACCCTTCGTGGTCAAAATCGGCGGCGACATTCTCGCCAACCCCGCGCTCCGCCAAAGTGTCTGCGGACAACTCGCGCTGCTTTCCAGCTTTGCGATTCCGCTGGTTGTGGTGCATGGGGGCGGCCCCGCCGTCGACGCGCTTTGTCAGCGACTCGATTTGCCGGTGAACAAAGCGGGCGGGCGTCGGATTACGTCGCCCGAAGTTTTGGAGGCGTCGAAGATGGCGCTGAAAGGTTCTGCGCAAATGGACCTGCTCAGCGCGATGCAGGCGGCCGGTTTGCACGCGGTCGGTTTGTCCGGACAAGACGCGGAGATGTTGCGCAGTCATCGGCGCGCGCCGGTTCCCGTGGATGGCGAAACCGTCGACTTCGGTTGTGTGGGCGACATCGAGGTGGCCGATCCGAAACTCCTGCGGCACCTGATCGCCGGCGGCTACGTTCCGGTGATCGCGCCTTTCACCGCTGACGCGCAGCACGAAATCCTCAACACCAACGCCGACACCGTTGCCGCCGCGGTGGCGGTCGCGCTCGGCGTCGAAAAACTTTTCTTCGTCGTCAAAGCGCCGGGTCTCCTTTCCAATCCTAACGACCCTTCGAGCTTGCTCCCGTTGGTCGATCTCGCGCGTGTCGCCGAGTTGGAAAAATCCGGGTCGCTCCAAGGCGGGATGCGCCCGAAAATCGCCGCCGCGCGTTCCGCGCTCGCCGGTGGCGTGCACAGCATTCACATCGTCTCCGGGATTCTTTCCGACGCCATCCTCGCCGAAGTTTTTACCAACGAAGGCAGTGGGACGATGTTCGTCGCCGAGCGGCCGCGCGAATCATGAACCCGGCGCAGCTCCTGGAAAAGCTGGTCAATATTCCCAGCGTTTCCGGCCAGGAAGTCGCGCTCGCGGATTTTCTTCAGGACTCGTTAGGCAAAGAAGGTTTCATGGTCGAGCGCGCAGGCCACAGTCTCTGGTTTAAGTTGCACCGGAGCGATGGGCCGCACCTGCTACTCGTTAGTCATCTCGATACCGTGCCGCCTTCTGAAGGCTGGACAGGCGATCCGTTCAAGTTGCGCCGCGAGGGCGAAAAATTAATCGGCCTCGGCGCGAACGACGCCAAAGGTTGCGTCGCGGCGATGATCCTGGCGGCGCGCGACTTGGCTTTCGATGGTGCGGTTACTTTCGCCTTCGTCGCCGAGGAGGAACGCGGCGGCGACGGCATGCGCGCGGTCAAACCAAAACTGGGAACGATCGATGCCGCGATCATCGGCGAACCGACCGGTCTCGAAATCTGCACCGCGCAGCGCGGGATGCTTTTGCTGCGCTGCGTCGCGCACGGGGAATCGGCGCATGTCGCGCATGCCAGTTTGGGCGAGAACGCGATCCACCAGGCCGCGCGCGATATCGCAACGCTCGCCGCGATGAAATTCGAAGCGCACCACTCGTTAGGCGAAACGCGCGCTCAAGTCACCCAGATCAGCGGCGGGCTGGCGCGGAATCAAATTCCGGATCACTGCGAATTCTTTGTCGATTTGCGGACCACGCCAAATCTCGATCACGCGAAAACCGCCGTGCGGATCGACGCGGCCTTGGAAAGTGAAGTCATCGTCCATTCCGATCGCTACGTTTCCGTGGCCACGGATGAAGGCGAAGCAATCGTGCGCGCGGCCCTGACTGCAGCGAAGAAGCAACACGGGATCGGCTCTGCGACCGCTTCCGACTGGGCTTTTCTCAAGGGGATTCCCGCAGTCAAAGCAGGGCCGGGGGACACTCTGCGCAGCCATCGGCCTAACGAGTTCCTGCTCGTCTCCGAACTGGAAGCGGGGGCGCAGTTTTATCGCTCGGCGATTCGCGCTTATTTCGAACTAGTGCACGCCCATGTCTGAACAGCTTTGGTCGAAAAATTTGCCGCTCGACGAGCAGATTCACGACTTCACCGTCGGCGACGATCCGGTGACGGATTTGCAATTGCTCCCCTTTGACCTCGAGGGCAGCGCGGCCCACGCGCGCATGCTCGGCGAATGCGGTTTGCTTCCGGAAACGGAGGCGAAAGCACTCGTTAGGCAACTGGCGGAATTGCGCGGGCGCGAATTGAAAATCACGCGCGAGGAAGAGGATGGACACACCGCGCTGGAGCATGCGCTCGGCGAAGCCGGCCGCCGGATTCATCTCGCACGTTCGCGCAACGACCAGGTGCAAACCGCGCTCCGCTTACTGATGCGCGCGCGCCTTCCCGAGCTCGGCGATGCCCTAACGAATTGCGCGTCCGCGCTGCTCGAATTCGCGCAAACCAACGGCGACGCCATCCTGCCGGGTTATACCCACATGCGGCGCGCGATGCCCAGTAGTTGGGGCGCGTGGAGCGTAGCGATCGCGGAAGGATTGATCGAGGAATTGGAACAACTGCCAGCGCTTTGGTTGCGGCTCGATCGCTGCCCGCTCGGCGCGGCCGCCGGCTTCGGCGCACCGGTCGCGATCAAGCGTGAACGAACCGCAGAGTTGTTAGGTTTCAGCCGGGTGCAGCGCAGCCCCGGCGACGTCATGAACAGCCGCGGACGGCACGAGCAGGCGCTGGCGAATTGGATCGTTTCCGCGAGCGGCACGATCGAGAAAGCGATCTGGGATTTGCTCCTTTGGAGCACGGAAGAATTTGGATTCGTTAGGCCGCCGGATGCCTTCACCACCGGCTCGAGCATCATGCCGCAAAAGCGCAATCCCGATGTGCTCGAACTGGCGCGGGGGAATTGTCGTGAACTTCGCGGGCTGGCCGCATTACTCGCGCAGCTCGCGGGCGGTTTGCCTTCGAGCTATCACCGCGATCAGCAACTCCTGAAGTCGCCGTTCTTCCAGATGCTCGGGAAAGCGCAAAAGCTTTTCGAAATTTTTGCGCGCCTCATTCCGGCCTTGGAAATCGATCGCGAAAAATCCGCGGCCGCGTGCACGCCGGAGATTTACGCGGCGCGTGAAGCCTCGCGCCTGGCCGCGGAAGGAATGCCGTTTCGCGATGCTTACGCGAAGGTGGCACAACAGTTAGCCGACAAGTCTTTCGTTGGTGCGTCGGAAAATTCCGCGCCGGAAGATCCCGCCGCCATCTCCGGCGAGCTGGCGGAACATCGTCAATGGTTAACCGACCGGCGCGAGTTTCTCGCGCAAACGCGCGCGCGTCTTTTCGATTGGCCATGAAAACTCTCCTCGCATTCAGCGGCGGGCTCGACACCTCGTTTTGCGTTCTTTGGTTGCGCGAACAGGGTCGCGAAGTCCACACGGTCACCGTCAACACCGGCGGTTTTTCGCCTAACGAGTTGTCGCGGATCGAAAAACTGGCGCGCGAACTCGGAGCCGTCTCGCATGTGACCGTCGACGCGCGCGAAGAGTTGTTTCGCGATTATCTGCGCTATTTGTTGGCGGGAAATGTTCTGCGGGGCGCGGTCTATCCGCTCTCGGTGAGCGCAGAGCGAGTTTGCCAGGCAAAAGCAGTCGTTAGGCACGGAGCGAAAATCGGTGCGGGTGCGCTCGCGCATGGTTCGACCGGGGCGGGGAATGATCAGGTGCGTTTCGACGTCGCTTTCCGCACCCTCGCGCCCACGCTGGAAATCGTGACCCCGATTCGCGATCTCGCTTTGAGCCGCGCGGAAGAACGCGCCTATCTCGCCGAGCGCGGTTTTCCATTTCCGGAAAAAATCGAGCAGTACAGCGTCAACGAGGGGATGTGGGGGACGAGTATCGGCGGGAAGGAAACGCACGATTCCTGGCAGCATTTGCCGGACGCGGCGTACCCCGGCGGCCTGATCCATCCGAATCTTCCACCGCATGGCCTAACGATCAGTTTCGAACGCGGCGCGCCGCCCGATCCGGTGGCGACCATTGAGCGATTGAACGGGCTCGGTCGGCAGTACGGGATCGGTCGCGGAATCCATTTGGGCGACACCATTCTCGGGATTAAAGGGCGCGTCGGATTCGAGGCGCCGGCGGCGCATTTGTTGATCGCGGCGCATCGTGAGCTGGAGAAATTGGTCCTCACCGGCAAGCAGATGTTTTGGAAGGAACAGCTCGGCAATCTTTACGGAACGCTTTTACACGAAGGGCAATTTTTCGATCCAATTGGGCGCGACCTGGAAGCGTTTCTCGTTTCCAGTCAGACGGTCGTGACCGGCGATGTGCGGCTCCGGATTTATCCGCGAACTTTCGCGATCGAAGGGGTGCGTTCGCCGCACACGCTCATGCGCGCGGAGGCTAGTTACGGTGAAGGAACTTCGCTCTGGACGGGCGCGGAAGCGGCGGCGTTCGCGAAAGTTTTTGGTGTTCCGCAAATGCTGGCGATGAATGCGCGCGAAAAGGAAAATTGATGCGCGTTCATCTTGATAAGATCGCATCGGTCACACGCAATCTGCAGCTCGGCCGGCAGGTTACACTAACGACTGAAATCGAGGCGCGACCGGGTGCGGTGATTGCTGGCAGAATTCGCGGCGAGAAGAGCGTTTACAATCAGCTCGAGGACATTCACGGCCGGTTGAGTGTGCTGCACGATGGCGATGTCATCGTCGGTGCGCTCGGGCATCGGAATGCGCTTCAAGGTTATGAAGGCGTGATGCCGGAGAGCGTGCGCGCGGGCGAGACGCTGCAGCTCCTGAATATGGGCGGCGTCATCGGGACGGCGGTTTCGGGCAGCCCCGATGTCGGGGCGCCGTTCGAAGTCGAAGTGCTCGGGCAGGTGTTGCTCTTCAAGGAATTTGGCAGCCGCGTCGGCCAGTTGGCCTCGATCGAAGCGGGCGCGGTCAAAGGTCTAACGAATGCTGCGCCGGTGCCGGTGGTTTTCATCTCCGGGACCTGTATGAATGCCGGCAAGACGCACGCCGCCTGTGCACTCGTTAGGCGATTATCACAGGCCGGTTTCAAGGTAGGCGGCGCGAAGCTTACTGGAGTTAGTTTGCTCCGCGATATTCTTTCAATGCGCGACTACGGGGCGGACGCGATTCTGGATTTTACCGACGCCGGCGTGGCTTGCACCGGGCCGGAAACTTCCGCGCAAATCGCGCGCGTGATCCTGAGGGAACTCGCGAGCCGCGGCGTCGATTTAATCATCGCGGAAACCGGCGATGGGATCATGGGCGAGTACGGCGTGCAGACCATTCTTTCCCATCCGGAAATGCAAGCGTGGGGGAAAGTGCACGTGCTTTGCGCGAACGATCCGGCGGGCGTGGCCGGCGCGCTGACCCATTTTCGCGAGGTCTTCGGCCTTCCGGTTGATGTCGTCACGGGACCGGCAACCGACAACCGCGTCGGCACGCGTTTTGTGGAGTCGTTAGGCGTGCCCGCGAGCAATGCGCGGACGAATGCGAAACGTCTCGGCGATTTGGTGCTGGAGAAAATCCGGCCGCATCTCGGCTCGCCGCGTGAAGGTTGACGCAATCATTTTGGGCGCGTCCGGCTACGGCGGCGGCGAGCTGCTGCACTGGCTTTCGCGACATCCGGATGTCAGCAGCGTCCGCGGGACTTCGCGCGCTCGTGCGGGTCAACCGTTCGCGGACGCGCACCCGAATTTGCGCGGCGTGGTCGAGGGCAAATTCGAGACGGAGATTGATTGGGCGAAATTAAAAGAGAGCGAACAACCGGTGGTCTTCGCGGCGATGCCGCATGGTGAGTTCGCGAAATTTTTCGACGAACTCGAGCAAGCGTGGACCAAGGCGGGAATCGCAGAGCGCTTGCTGGCGATCGATCTCTCGACCGATTTCCGCGCGGGCCCGTTCGTTTATGGATTGCCGGAATGGAATCGCGCCGCGATCCAGAATGCGAAACGCATTGCCAGCCCGGGATGTTTTGCGACCGCGCTGCAACTGGCGTTGTTGCCGTTGGGCGGGCTCGAGGTGGGATTCATCGCGGCGACGGCGGTCACGGGATCGAGCGGGAGCGGCGCGGCCGCGAATGCGACGACGCATCATCCGACGCGGGCGAATGATTTTTGCGCCTACAAAATGCTTTCGCACCAGCATCTGTCGGAAGTTTCGCGGGCGATGTCGGCGAACAGGATCAAAGGCCAGCTTTCGTTCGTCCCGCAAAGTGGACCATTCGTTAGGGGAATTTTCGCGACGCTGCAGTTTGCGCGACCGGATGGTTTGGATTTGCGGGCGGCGGCGGTTTCAGTTTTCAAAAATTGTCCGTTTGTGCGCGTGGTCGAAGACAGTCCGCGTCTGGCGGCGGTGATCGGGAGCAATTTTGCCGACCTCGGTGTGGCCGAGGATGAAACCAGCGGGGCGATCATGGTCGCGCTGGATAATCTCGGGAAAGGCATGGCCGGGCAGGCGGTGCAATCAATGAACCTCGCGCTCGGCCTGTCGGAAACGACCGGGCTTTGGACGGCTGGGCGATTCCCGGCATAGTCAAAGGGATGGTAGACCACGCGCGCTTGCTCGGGCGATCCGGAGCGCGTGGGTGAGATCCTTCGGCGCGCTTCGCCAGCCTCAGGATGACACGCTTTGGGATGAACTTGTGCTCGTGGACGCGGAGGTGGAATCGGCGGATGATGGCCGGTGAAAAGCAAGCCTCTCAAGATCGGCGAGGTGATTCTCGGCGGGAAGCAGCCGGTCTTTATTCTCGGGCCGTGTGTAATGGAGTCGGAAGCATTCGTTAGGCGGATGGCGCGGAAAATTGCCGAAGTTTGCGAGGCGGAAGGCGTCGCCTCGATTTTCAAGGCTTCCTACGACAAGGCGAACCGCACTTCGGTGAAATCGTTCCGCGGCCTCGGCGCGCGTGCAGGTTGTGAAATCCTCGCGTCAATCCGCGATGAGATCGGCGTGCCGGTGACGACGGATGTGCATTCGCCTAACGAGGCGGAAATCGCCGGCGAGTTCATCGATGTGTTGCAGATCCCGGCGTTCCTTTGCCGGCAAACCGATCTGCTGCGCGCTGCGGCCGACACTGGCCGCGTGGTCAATGTGAAGAAGGGCCAATTCCTCGCGCCCTGGGATGTGCGCAACATCGCGGAGAAATTGCAGTCGTTCGGTTGCGAAAAATTCTGCTTCACCGAACGGGGCACCACTTTTGGCTACAACAATCTCTTGGCTGACATGCGTTCGCTCGCCTGGATTCGCGCAGCCGGTTATCGCGTGATTTTCGATGCGACCCATTCGGTGCAGCGACCCGGCGGAGCAGGGGATGCGACTTCTGGAGACGGCGAGCTAGCCCCGGTGCTGGCGCGCGCGGCGATGGCCGCGGGTTGCGATGGCATCTTCATGGAAGTGCACGAAAATCCGGCGCGCGCGCTGTCCGATGGACCGAATCAGATCCCGCTAAAGCAGTTGCCGAAACATCTCCGCATGTTAAAGGCTATCCATGCTGCCGTCTCGTAGCGGTCGCTTCTGGAAATCAGGGACGACAGGCTTGTTTTTGACCGTAGGAATGGTGGGTTACGTGGCGGTAGCGGCGAGTCCGAAACCGAGCGCGCCCAAGACCAGCCCGACGCCGAAAGGGACCTCTTCGCTGGCGAATATTCCGCTGCCGATCGGACAGGAAGCGAAGGGTTTGGTGCTGCCGGATATCGATCTCGAGGGGCACATGCGGGCGCGCTTCGAAGCGGCCGTGGCGAAGCGGATCGATGCGGATCATCTCGCGTTTCAGGGTTTAAAGATGACCACCTTCACCGTGCAAAACATCCCGGAATTAACGATCGACATGCCGGTCTCAAAGCTCGACCTGAATAACCGCGTGCTCACTTCGAGCGCGCGCACGACGGTGACGCGCGCCGATTTTCAGATCGCCGGCGACCGGATGAATTTCGACACCATCGCGCGCAAGGGCACGCTCGTTGGTAATGTGAAAATGGTCATCACCGATCAATCCGAGCTGAAGAAAAAGCCGCGCGAATGAAGAGGCTGGCCGGATGTATTTTCCTGCTTCTCGGATTCTTCGCCGCTGATGCGCTGGCGCAGAATCTGACCGCCTCCACTCTGAAGTCGCCACCACCGAAAGCGGCGAAGAAAAATCCCGAGAAGGATCCGCTGAAGGCGGCGGTCGGCGGGGGCGCAGCCCTCCCGGCACGTGAGGCGATCACCACGGAAATTTACGCCGACCAGGCGTTCTTCGATTCGCCGAAACACATCGGCATTTTCACCGGACACGTGATCGTGAACGATCCGCGCTTCAATGTGCAATCGGACAAGCTGACCATTTATTTAAACAAAGATCAGGGGATGCCCGGCCCGCAGGAAACACCCGCAAAACCGGAGCCGGGCGCTTCGCCGGAGCCGCCGCAGCAGGCGCTCGACAAAGCGGTCGCGGAGGGAAATGTGGGCGTGGTGCGCGAACGCCCGGATGACAACGGCGGGCCGCCGATGCGATCGATCGGACGCGCGGACATGGCGATTTATACGACCAGCGATGGCAACGTCGAGCTGCGCGGAAATCCGCGCGTGCAGAGCGGCTTGAACATGCACGTCGCCACCAGTCCGGACACGGTCATGGTCATCAGCCAGGATGGGCGACTGGTCACCCGCGGCCCGAGCCGAACGGAGATTCGGCAGGAACCAAAAGCGTCGCCGTCACCGACCGTGGCCCCGAAACCATGATCGGCGAATCCGCTCCCATCGCGCCCGTGAAAGCGCCGCTTGTGCCGCAGACTGCGGTGAGCGGCGAGCAGGTGTTAGGCACCGAAGAGCTGGTGAAAATTTACGGCGGCCGCGCAGTCGTTAATGGAGTGAATATTAACGTGCGCGCGGGCGAGATTGTCGGCCTCCTTGGGCCGAACGGCGCGGGCAAGACGACCAGTTTTTACATGATCGTTGGACTCGTTAGGCCAAATAGCGGGCGGGTCCTGTTCTCCGGCGTGGATGTAACCAATTACCCGATGTACAAACGCGCCCGGCTCGGGATGGGTTATCTCCCGCAGGAAGAATCCATTTTCCGCAAGATGACGGTCGAGCAAAACATCCTCGCGATCCTGGAAACGCTCCCGCTCTCGAAACAACAGCGGCGTCATCGTTGCGATGATTTGCTGCACCAATTCGGGATCGAGAAGCTGGCCAAGAACATCGCGCTCACGCTCAGCGGCGGGGAGAAACGGCGCCTGACGATCGCGCGTTCGCTGGTCACCAATCCGAGGCTGCTGATGCTCGATGAACCGTTCAGCGGCGTGGATCCGATCGCCGTTTACGACGTTCAGCAGATTGTGGTCAACCTTCGCAAATCCGGCCTGGCGATTCTGATTACCGACCACAATGTGCGCGAGACCCTCTCGATCGTAGACCGCGCTTATCTGATTTTCGAAGGCCGCGTCGAAAGCGAAGGGACGAAAGATTTTCTCATCAACGATCCGATCAGCCGTCAGCTTTACTTGGGCGAGCGCTTCCGGATGTGAAGGCGCTTGCCCATAGCTTCACGGAAGCGCCAGTCGGTAAAATCGCTTGCCGTATAACTCTGCATTTACGTCGGTATAAGAAAACGTTCCGTCGGCACTGGCAGTCCTTTGGCCAAGAGTTGAAAATGGCGTGACCAGGTCTGGCGAGAACTGGACCGTGTAGACGATGCCGGGTACGCCCTGGCATTGCAGAGTGATGCTGTTTCCGGCCGGCGTGATGGAAACTATTTTTAGCTCCCGGACGACTTCGAACGAGCCGAGGTCGACCTGACCGGCAGCAATGCGCGGGTAGCCTGCGCCGCGCTGGTCGGTAGTGAGCGGATTAGCGCTAACGTCGATGGCGCGGGTGTTGTCGCCGGCGTTATAGGCGGGGCTGCCAGGCAAGA
>JBPCJC010000091.1:0-3258 GCA_051005695.1 Chthoniobacterales bacterium
CACCTGCGCGTTATCGAGCCACTCGATCTGGTCGTCGACACTACGTTTTTCCGCCAGCGGCGTTTCGGTTTGCGTCGCCAGATCGAGCACGTGCAGTTGCCAGAAAAGTCGCTCGTTTTCGATGAAGCGTTTCTTGTAGGCCACGCGCGTCCCGTCCGGCGAAACCGAAGGACACTCGACGTTTTTATGCACCACTTGGGCGGTGCGCGCGGCGATGTCGCCCGCCACCAGGTAATGCTTTTGGTCACTCGAAAGCGTGCAATAAAAATGCCGCGAATCGGGCGTAAAGGTCACGCCCCAGAAGTTAAAATCCTTGGCTTTAAAGAGCTGCCCAGCGCGGGTGACCGCAAAATCTTCCAGCGTCGCCAGAGTCTTGCCGGTAGCGGTTTCGACGAGCAAGGTTTCAGTGGAAAAGTCTAACGAGAGGTAGCCGTGCCCACTGATGAAGACGGTCAGGCCGGCGATTTTTCCATCCGCGGAAACCCGCGTCCGACTCGGCCCGCCCCGCAGCGGAAGTGTGAACTGGGTCTTGAAGTGCGCGTCGAAAAGTTGCGCCGCGTAAGTGGTGAAAACGCCGCGATTGGCGGTCAGGCAGATGCCGTGGCCGGCCGCAAAATAAACCGCCTCGCAGGACAACCCGTCGATGAAACGCGGCGGACCGAGTTGCGGATAATTTACCACTGCGAGTTTGCCGTAGTTGTCGTCCACGCCGGTGTAGCGGAAGAAAATCTGGCGCGGTTGCGGAGCGCTATCGGAAGTCACGATCGCCGGCGATGGATCTATTTGCCTAACGAGTGCTGATTTCCGCGGCTGGCCCAACCAGAAAAAGCCTGCCAGACCGAGCCCGCAGGCGAGGCAGAGCGCGAGAAAAATGTGGAGACGGTTAAGCGGGCTGGGCATCGGGAGTTTTTCGCAACCAAAGCAAGGAAATGGGAAGAGCAAAAATCAGCCCCAAACCGAGCGCGATCAGCGCCGCGCTGCTTCCGCGACTTCCCCAGAGCCAGCCGACGAGAAGCGACGAAAGCAATTTCCCGCCGCCGATAAGAGTGGCGAGAAGGGCCAGGCCGCTGGTGCGATATTCCGCCGGAATCACCCGGCTAGCCATCGCCCGAAGGACGCCTTCGGTGCCGGCGTAGTAAAAGCCGAAGAGGAAAAGAACCAGCAGACTAACGAGTAATCCGGCAGCGCTGGTCCCGAGCAGGAGCAGGTAAATCAAACCAAGGGCCACGTAACCGAAAAGGAAAATCGGCGTCCGCCCAAAACGATCGGCCACTCGTCCGAGCGGAAGGGAAAGGAGCATATACCAGCAGGCCGTGACGACGTAAAAGAGCGGAAAGAAACCAGTCGTTAGGCTGGTGCGACGTTGCAGCAGAAGATACAAGAAACCGTCGCTGATGGTGAGCGCGGCCAGCAAACCGCCGACCAGCGCCAAGGTCCAAAAGCCGCGTCCGGCAAGGGCGCGCGAAATTCCGCGGAGCGAAAATTGCGGACGATCGGCGCGCGTGTCGACTGGCGGATTCTCGACGAACAAGCACAGGACCGCGAGGCCGAGCAGAGCGAAGACGAAACTCGTTAGCCACACGGTGTCGAAACGGTTCGGCATCGCATAGAGCAAAGCGAAGGCGGCGACCGGTCCGAGGAGCGCGCCACCGGCATCGAGCGCACGATGAACCGCAAAGGCGCTGGCGAGCGATTGCTCGGAATTCCAGAGCGAAATGAGCGCGTCACGCGGCGCGGTGCGAATGCCTTTGCCGGTGCGATCGAGAACGATGACGGCGACGAGCCAACCCCAGATGGCGCCTGCAAAAAAGAGGAAGAGTTTGCAGATCGCGGACAGCGCGTAGCCGAAAATCGCGACCTCTTTGTGACGTCGCGCGCGATCGGCCACCAAGCCGCCGGCGAGGCTGAGAAGCGCAACCGCGAGTCCATTATAAAGACCGTCGATCGCGCCATACTGCAGCGTGCTCAGGTGCAGATGGAGCACCAGATAAACCGGCAGCAGGCTGTTGACCATTTCCGACGAGATGTCGGTCAGCAAACTGGTGAAGCCGATTTTCCAGACCACCGGATGGACCGGGTCTAACGAGCGGTTGGCCGCGCGCGCGCGCTGCAAGCGTCGTCGTTCGATCCAATCCATCCCGTACATCGCGTGGCATTCCTCCGGGCAGATGCAGCGCGCGGTCAAGCTCCTTCCGCGCGGCGACCGCGCGTGGCCGTGGCCGATTCCGCATTTGCTCTCGCAATAGGAGGATTATTGCCTATGTCTTCAGGGTCTAAATATCCTGTGAATCCGACCGATCCTGTCGCCAAAAAAGCTGAAGTTCCCACCGGCGCCGCCGCCCAACACGACCGCGCCGATCTCCGGCCGGAGAATATCAACGACGCCGTCATTCGCCTCGCGGGCAATTCGCAGGATGGAATCCAGAGCGTAGGCGCGTTCCTCGCGCGGCTCGCGGGCCGGAGCGATCAGGACGTGATGACTTACATGACGATCCCCGCGACCATCTCCGGCGGGCCGTCGATTTTTCAGGTGCGCATGGGCACGGGCGAAGTGCTGTCCGCGGGCGACGAAGCGGATTTTTTGGTGGCGTTTTATCAGCACAGTTATCAGGACCACATCGGCTTTTTGAAGGAAGGCGGCGTGCTCCTTTACGACTCGGATAATGTCGAGCCGAACCTTGACGATAAGCGTTTCGTCTACGTCGGCGTCGCCATCACGGGGCTCACGGTCGAAGCGCTCGGTGGAACTGCGAAGGACAAGGGCAAAAACATTTTCATCCTCGGGTTGATTGCGAAGATCTTCCATCTCGATGTCGAGAAACTGGCGACGTTGATCAAAGAAAAATTCGCCGGCAAAGACGAGAGCATCGTCAACACCGCGATCATGGCTTTCACCGCCGGCTACAATTATCCGGTCGGCAACGTCCTCTCGCGCCTCTACCAATTTGAGCACGTCGAGAAGAAAGACGGCGCGCCCGCGCAGATCACGATGGATGGCAACCAGGCGCTCGCCTACGGACTCCTCGCGGGCGGCGTGCGCTACGGTTCCGGTTATCCGATCACCCCCTGGTCGTCGGTCATGGAAATTCTCCGGAGCGAACTGCCGAAATACGGCGGCCTCTTCGTGCAGGCGGAAGACGAACTCGCGGCGGTTTCGATCTCGTTAGGCTTCGCGCTCGCGGGCCACACCGCGGTCACCGGCAGCGCGGGTCCCGGCATTTCGCTCAAAACGGAAGCGATCGGCTGGGCTTCGATGGC
>JBPCJC010000092.1:0-21049 GCA_051005695.1 Chthoniobacterales bacterium
CTGAACGGGAGCACGTCTAACGAGTCAGGCCGTTCGCGACAAGCCCAAACCACGCCGCCAGCAAGGCTCGCGCAACCGCGAGCAGCCGCCGATGTCTTTCCAGCAACAGTCTTCACCTCGCCCGCAACTTCCGGCCGGACGACCGCAACGCCGCCCGGACCGCCAGCAGCCTCCGGCGGCTCGCCAGCAATCGCAGCCGGCTCGACAGCAATCTCCGCCGGCTCGACAGCAGAGATCGGCGCGTCGCCAGCAACCGTTGTCGGCTCGCCAGCAGCGCCCAACGGATCGCCAGCAGCATGCGAGGCGGCTCCAGCGGAGCAGTCTCCCTGTCTCCGCAACGATCGCTACCGGTCACAAGAACCTCGTGACTTACCGCGGCTAGCCTGATACAACCCGCAATCACTCCCTCCTGGGCCATGAAAAAAATCCTCCTCTCACTCCTTCTGTTTACGGGCACCATGCCGATCCTCTCGACGGCGCGTGCGCAATCGAATTACGAGCCATATTTTTTCGGCACCCTCGCCGGCTATTCAGGCTACGGGAGTGCGGATGGGACTGGCAGCGCTGCGCGGTTTTTCAACCCGGCCGGAGTGGCGGTGGACAGCGCCGGGAACGTGTATGTCGCAGACACTGGCAACCACACGATCCGGAAGGTGACCTCAGCTGGAGTGGTGACAACGCTAGCGGGCTTCGCTGGGAGCAGTGGGAGTGCGGATGGGACCGGGAGCGCAGCGCGGTTTTTCAATCCGGCCGGGGTGGCGGTGGATAGCGGCGGGAATGTGTATGTGGCAGACCGGGCCAACTACACGATCCGGAAAGTGACCTCAAGTGGAGTGGTGACGACGCTGGCGGGCTCGGCCGGGAGCGTGGGGAGTACGGATGGGACCGGCAGCGGGGCCCGGTTCCGTTATCCCGCAAGTGTGGCGGTAGACAGCGCCGGGAACGTGTATGTGGCCGATTTATTCAACCAGACGATCCGGAAGGTCACCTCAGCTGGAGTGGTGGACAACGTTCGCGGGCTTGACCGGGAGCAGTGGGAGTGCGGATGGGACCGGGAGCGCGGCGCGATTTAACAGTCCGGCCGGGGTAGCGGTGGATAGCGGCGGGAACGTGTATGTGGCGGACTCGAGCAACCACACGATCCGGCAGGTGACCTCAGATGGAGTGGTAACAACGCTGGCAGGCTTGGCCGGGAGCAGTGGGAGTGCGGATGGGACCGGGAGCGCAGTCCGGTTTTATTATCCGCGCGGGGTGGCGGTGGACAGCGGCGGGAACGTGTATGTGGCGGACACGAGCAACCAGACGATCCGGCGGGTGACCTCTGCTGGAGCGGTCACAACGCTGGCGGGCTTGGCCGACGGGAGCATCGGGAGTGCGGATGGCACCGGCAGCGCGGCGCGATTTAACAATCCGGCCGGGGTAGCGGTGGACAGCGGCGGAAACGTATATGTGGCCGACCAGGGCAACCGCACAATCCGAAAGGTGACCTCAGTTGGAGTGGTGACAACGCTAGCGGGCTTGGCCGACGGTGGCTACGGGAGTGCGGATGGGACCGGCAGCGCCGCTCGGTTTAAGCGTACGAACGGGGTAGCGGTGGACAGCGGCGGGAACGTTTATGTGGCGGACCGGAGCAACCACACGATCCGGAAGGTGACCCCAGCTGGAGTGGTGACCACGCTGGCAGGTGTGGCCGGGAGCTTTGGCAGTGTGGATGGGACCGGCAGTGCCGCTCGGTTTTATCTTCCGACCGGGGTAGCGGTGGACAGCGGCGGGAACGTGTATGTGGCAGAACAGGGCAACCAGACGATCCGGAAGGTGACCTCAGCCGGAGCGGTGACCACGCTGGCGGGTTTGGCCTTGAGCAGTGGGAGCGCGGATGGGACCGGGAGTGCGGCTCGGTTCAACTTTCCGACGGGGGTAGCCGTGGACAGCGACGGGAACGTGTATGTGGCGGACCAGAACAACAACACGATCCGGAAGGTGAGCCCAGCTGGAATGGTGACAACGCTGGTAGGTTTGGCCGGGTTTTTTGGCAGTGCGGATGGGACCGGGAGCGCGGCGCGATTTCATTTACCGTCGGGGGTGGCCGTGGACAGCGGCGGGAACGTGTATGTGGCGGACTACTCCAACCACACGATCCGAAAGGTGACCTCAGCTGGAATGGTGAGCACGTTGGCGGGCTTGGCTGGGAGCCAGGGGAGTGCGGATGGGAGCGCCAGTGGGGCGCGTTTCTTCAACCCGAACGGGGTAGCGGTGGACAGCGGCGGAAACGTATATGTGGCGGAACTGAGCAACCACACGATCCGGAAGGTGACCTCAAGTGGAGTGGTGACGACGCTAGCGGGCTTGGCCGGGAGCATCGGGAGTGCGGATGGGACCGGCAGTGCGGCGCGATTTAATTATCCGGCCGGGATAGCCGTGGACAGCGGCGGGAACGTGTATGTGGCGGACCGGGACAACGACACGATCCGAGTCGGATTCCCGGGCCTGTTTGAAATCGTTTCCAACACGCGCGTTGGCAACGACATCGTTCTGCAATGCCTGGGCGCACCAAATCGCGTGAACACGATCCAGTTCTCGCCGGACTTGGTGACGCCATTCTCAACTCTTGCCACGAGAACGGCCGATGCAGCTGGAGCGTTCTCGTTCACCGATGTGGACGCAGTCAGTCAAACTAAAAGGTTCTACCGTATCGCCTTTCCTTAACTGTCGATGACGGACGATTTCGCGGGCACGCGAAACAGTAGCGAATCTCCGTGTGCCGGCGCTATGGCGCCGCGCGCTCGACTACACCCGCGCGAGCGCGCTCAGATCGACGGCGTCGAGGACGGCGAAGACTTCGACGCCGGCGGATTGCCCGGGGAGGATGAAGCTGCCGCGCGATTCGAGGTCGAAATCTTCCACGAGCAGGGCTTGCACCCGCCGGCTAACGACGAGGTCGCACTCGAGTTGCTTGGTTAATTCCTGCAGCTTCCAACTGATATTGACGACGTCGCCGATGACGGTGAATTCCATGCGCTGGGCGGAGCCGATGTTGCCGACAACGACGTCGCCCTGGTTGACCGCGATGCCGATGCGCAGCTCGGGGAGACCGCGCGCGCGCCAGTCGCGGTTCAAGCGCGCGAGTTCGCCGCGCATGGCGAGGGCGGCGCGGACGGCGTTGGCGGTATCGGTGCGCGCGCCTTCGCTGGTGACGTTGCCCCAGACGGCCATGACGGCGTCGCCGATAAATTTATCGAGGGTGCCGCCGTAACGGAAGACGCACTCGACCATGGCGCTGAGGTATTCGTTCAGCTGGCTGACGAGTGCTTGCGGATCGGTCCGGGCGCTGACCGAGGAGTAGCCGCGGATGTCGGAAAACAAAATCGCTGCCGGCTTGACCACGCCGCCGAGGGATTGCTGGAAGATCTTCGGGCTATCGAGCAGCTCGCGCACGACGTTAGTGGAAACGTAGCGTTCGAGGGTGCGGCGGACGCGCGTTTTCTCCACCCGTTCCCAAGTGAAATCGCAGATCAAGCCGAGGACAACGGTGAGGTTTAATTGCAGCAGCGCCGGCAGGCAGGGGACATAGAGCGAGCTGCGATTGAAGACTTGCAAGGTCATCCAGACATCGAAGAGATCGACGAGCAGAAGCGCGATCAGCCGCAGCCAGGGCGAACGAATTGAAAGCGAAAGCGCGACCCCCACGATGGCCGCGATCAGCGTCACTCCGCCGGCCGCACCGCGCGGCATCTCGCGAATGAATTGGTGATGAATCGCCGCGTTGATCGCGTTCAGGTGCAGCTCGGGGCCGGGCATCGGGCCGAAGGGCGTGGCGTGTTCGTCGTGCTGCCAGTTTCCTTCCGCGCCCACGATGACGATCTTGTTGCGAAAAAATTCGCCGCCCTGGTAATTCCGTCGCCAATATTCCGGCACGAAAATTTCGAAGAGCGAGTGTGGGCGGAAACCTTCGCGCGCCGGCGCGGTGTAGCGGAAAGTGTGACCTTCTTCGCCGGCCGGGACGCGATTGCCGAAGCCGGCCTTGATCAAGCCACGCGCGGCCAGGGAAAGAAAACGCTCCGCCTCCGGGGTCGGCGTTTGTTCCTGCACCTGCTCAAAGGTCACGCGGTATTGCGCGCGCCGGACGACGTCATCTTCGTCGGGCCAGAAATTGGTGTAGGCCACGCGATTATCCATCGGGACTGTTTGTGGGATTAACGAATCGGGCGGGCGCGTTTGGCTGGCGCCGACGGTCGTCGGCCCGCGCGAAGTTGCGGAGACAAAATTACTCCCAACGGCCACGTGATCGCGGTAGAGATCGAGGGCCATTCGGAAAGGCTCATCCCCATCGGTGGAGGTCGGGAAAGTTAAATCGAAGAGGACCACTTTCGCGCCGGCCTTGACCAGTCGCTCGAGGACGAGCGCGTAAACCTCCCGCGGCCACGGCCAGAGTTTGCTCATCAAACGGAGCGCCCTGGCCTCGGGCGATTTCGCATCGGTGAGTCCGTAAAGCTCCTCGATGTCCGCGGTTTCCTCGAGACCGACGGAATCGGAATCGATCGCGAGAAAGACGAGATCAGGATTCGCGGGCGTCTTGCGGCCGGCCCGGGCGAAGGCGTCGCGGAGGATGTTGCGCGTGCGGACGTAACCGAAAGGGGCAAACAAATCGAGCGCGAGCACGCAGGCTAAACAGACGAGCGCGCAGAGGCTGATCGGGAGGAGGCGCTGTCGAAACACTCATCGTGCGGGAGCCAAAAGCATGCCGCTCGCGCAAATCGCGCAGATGAATTTCTCAACGCGGCATGGCGACTGCTAAATCGAAATTCGTGGCTTCTCCAATCGTCCGCTTTATTTTCGGCGCCTGTTTCCTCGCGCTCATCCATACGGCGTCGGCGCAGCAAACGCCCGCACCGTATACCGATGCCAACGGCGTTCTCGTCGCGCAAAACGACGCGGCCATCGAGCAGGCGCGCCTGTTTCAAAAGCCGGCCGCGATTACCAACAGCAACTCAGTCACGGCCGATGGGATGGCGCTGGGCGATGCGAGTCCCTCCAGTGACGATAGCTTCGGCGACCAGGTCATTTTAAAAAGCCAGCCGCGCCCGCGTTTCTTTACCGTGACCGGTGACGCGACCATTTTTTATACCGATAACGTCGCGCTCACGCGGCGCGCGGAAGTCGACGACAGTTTTTTCGTGGCGCACGCGGGTGGGAGTTGGAATCCGCACATCGGGCGGAACCTGGATGCGCAGTTCGGGGCCACGGTTTCCACTTTTCGCTACAACGACACCTCCTCGCTTGATTTCACTAACCTCGGATTCGGGACCGGTCTTTTTTGGAGCCCCGAAAGTTTGCGCGGGATCGGGATTTTCGCGCGTTACGATTTCATCGAGCTCTTAAATCGCCACAGCGACGAAATTTTGCAGGACCACGAGTTCACTCTTGGCGCGCAAAAGATTTTCGCCCTCGGCCGCTCGCACGCCTTCACCATTGGCGGAACGGCCATGGCCGGGATCTCCAATCCGCGCGCCGCGCAACGCGACCAGCTGGGAATGTTTTTCGCTTACCAATTGCAACTCACCCGCAGCCTCGACACCGAGCTCTCCTATCGGCCGGCGCTGCATTTTTATAACAGCAACGGGCGCGTCGACCTCAACCAGGTCGTCTCCTGGAACCTGCGCTATCACCTCGCTCCTTGGGCGGAAGCGAACGCCTTTTTCTCTTTCGGAAGCAATCGCTCGGATCGCAGCGTCTTCGATTACGACGTCGTCACCACCGGCTTCGGCGTTGGCCTGACCGCCAAATTCTGAACCGCGCCGGCATTCTCAAAATTATAATCGGGGCACATTCTTTGCTCTAAAGACGGCGGAAGATTTTCCGCATGCGTCTATCTATTCTACCCTTTCTGGCGCTTTCGCTCTTGAGCGCCGGCCGCGTTTTTCCCTCTCCGCTGGAACGCGCAAACGTCACCAAGATCATCAACGACGTTCAGGTTTTCGATCCTGCCGCCGGTCCGCATCGCGCGGTTTTGAATGAGTTAATCGTCGAAGATCTCGGCCTGCGCACGGGGATCAAATCGCGTTCGGAGCTGGTCTTTCAGGATCAAACGCTCACTCGTCTCGGACCGGAAAGTTACTTCAGTTTTAAACCCGGCACGCGCGACCTGATGCTTGAGCGCGGGACGATGTTGCTCCAAGTCCCGAAAGGTCTGGGCGGTGCCACCATTCGGACTTCGGCGATCACCGCGTCCATCACCGGGACCACGATTCTCCTGGAATATCTTCCGAAGCAGCACATCAAAGTGCTCGTGCTCGAAGGAAGTTTACGGCTCTCGATTAACGGCGTGTTCGGGAGCGCCCTGCTCCTTCATCCCGGCAAAATGGTGATCATGCGGCCGGATGCGAAAAGCATTCCCGACCCGATCGACGTCGATCTCGCCCAACTGATGCGTAGTTCCACTTTAGTAAATTTTGCCGGCGCGAAACCTTTGCCGAGTCTCGGCTTAATCGACGACGCCATCCGCCAGCAAGCGCGCGGGATTGGGAAAAAGCAATTGATCCCGACCAACCTGGTGATCAACGGCAACGGTACCGACGTGGCGCTCACTCCGGACGATGTCCAGCAGACGATCGATCGCCGGCGGAACGCGTTCCCCGAAGCGCCTAACGAGACCAGCGATCCCGGCAGCGTCACCGGTCAGCCGCCGCCGAACCTATTGCCTGCGGTTTCTTCCACGCCCGCGCCGTTGCCGACGCCGATCGGCACGCCCGGCGCGCTCCCGACGGCCACGCCCGCGCTGACGCCGTTCCCGCTGCCGAGCGCGTCGCCGGCATTCACGCCCTTCCCGATCCCGACCGCGACGCCTTTGCCGACGGCAGCTCCGTTACCCACGGCCACGCCTTTCCCGACTGCGACTCCATTTCCAACCGCAACGCCATTCCCGACGGCAACGCCATTTCCAACCGCGACGCCTTTGCCAACTGCGACGCCTTTGCCGACTGCGACGCCGTTGCCGACCGCGACCCCTTTGCCGACCGCAACCCCGTTGCCCACCGCAACGCCACTGCCAACCGCAACGCCACTGCCCACCGCAACGCCACTGCCCACCGCAACGCCCATCCCGACGCCGACTCCGCCGCCCACACCTGCCCCGACACCGCACGGATTGCCGATCACAATTAACAATCCCTCGACCTACATCATCCAAGGCGGTTCATCGCCGACGCGGATCACTTTGCGTAGCGATACCCCGACGCTCACGACCGCGGGCGCGACTAACAACGGCACGATTTACGGCGGCGGCGCGCAGGACGGTTCGGCGTCGGCTTTCGTCTTCGGAGTTACCTCGGCGTTCGACCTGCAGTATGATTTCGACGGCCGTTTCGGATTGAACTACGAGCCCTCGTTCCCGGCGGGCGGAGTCGCCGTTTACAAATTCAAAAATCTCAAGATCACCGGCGGCCCGGTTTATCAACAACTCGGCGGCCCGGTGGACATCGCCTTGGTCAGCGTCGGGACCGTGACCGCCGCGAATCCCGGCGGAATTTTTAGCGTCAACGGGCTGAACAGCCTAACGATTGCCACCCGAAGCGGCGCACTCGATCTCGGGACCAAATTAACCTTCGACGCGGCGGCCGGTTCATCCTTCCGCTTCCTTCATCTCTATTCGCGCGCCTCCACCGCTGCCCTCGGCGGCACAGTCAACCTGCCGACGGCGAATCTTTTCATCGATGCGCAGAGCAATCTCACGCTCAATCTCGGCGGGAGCTACACCTTTGATCGCGGTCTCTTGAACAGCGGCGGCAACGTCTCGTTAGGCGGAAGCATCACCGCAAACTCGCTCCAGCTCTACGCTGTCGGCGGCGTGACTTTGAACAACGCTCTCGCCCTCCCGCGCTTCGACGCTTACGCCGCCAGCCTCGTCGCGAAAGCAAATGTGCAAACGTCGGCCGGCATTCTCACCATCGGTGCGGGCGGAATTTCCGCGGCCGGGCGAACACTCTCGGGCTTCGAGCGCATTGATGTCACCGGCTCGGTCCTCGCGGCCAACGTCGCCACTTCCGGTCCGCTGACGATCGGTGGCGCGCTCAGTTTCGATTCCTCGGTCGGCGCGCAAACGTTCGCTGCGGCCTCCTTCCGTGTCGGCGGCGGGATCGATTTTTCGGGAAGCGATGCGGGCCTGCTTCTCTCCGCGCCGACGGGTGGCGGAACCCTGACACTTCTCGGCGACTCGGTCCTTTTCGATTCGGCCAACGGAATCGCGAGCGCGAATTTTAACGGCGGCTCCGCGGCCGGTTTGTTGAATATTTCTCCCGGCGGAAATGGCGGCACGCTTAACGTCGGCACGATTGCGCAGCCGATTACCGGCGACGTCACCGTGAACACGCCGATCACCGCCACCACCGGGTCGAACAACTTGCTCGGATCCGGCGGCGTTGGCGGTACCGTCGGCGTGGTTGCGAACGGTGCGATCGCGATCAATAACACGGTCAAGGTTTCCGAAAGTTCCGGCGCGGCCACCAGCCGCAGCAGCGGCACGATCAGTCTCGAGAGCCGCAAGACTAGCGGTCCCGCAATTTCCATTTCCAGTAGCGCGCAGTTACTCGCGCTTCTGAGCAATGCTGCGGCCGGGCCAAGCGGGAAAATCGTCATTACGTCCGCCGGCGGCGACATCGCGCTCAACGGCGGCAATTTGCGTGCCGATCGCGGAACGGTTGACATTCGAAACAACGGAGCCAGCGGCAACGTCAGCCTAACGAATGCAAACTTGAATGGCAGTGTCGTCAAAGCGGGCGCGCTCGGCGCTAACGGCACGCTTAACGTCGGTGGCGGCACGATCAGCGCCGATGCCGAAATCAAACTCTACGCCGGCGGCAGCAATGGCCGCGTGAACTTCAACGAGAGTGTGACCTTGAATGGCAACAGCGTGAAGACAATCGCGGCCGATTCAGTCACGATCTTTAACGGCAAAGTAGTCACGATTAGCGGCCCCGCGGCGGCGAACGTTTTCACCAATCAGCCGAACTACACTGGCTCCGGCGGGAACGCTTCGACCACGGGAATTTTCGCCGGCAAAGGCGCGAACACCCAACCGCTAAACAGCGCGCCGGGATTCTAGAACGTTCGCACCTTCCTCCGGCAGGCCGGACTCTTTTTGGAAATTATGGAAAGCGGCATGTGCCGTGCTTAATCGGAAGCCGTAATATCATGCGCATTCACTCTATTCTGCTGGTCTCGCTGCTTGGGTTTATCCCGCTCGCTCATGGCGGCGAACTGATCGAGGCGCAGGTGACGAAAATCGTCAACGATGTCCGCGTGGTCGATCCGACACACGGCGCTCATCCGGCTACCTTGCAGGAGACGATCAAGGACGAGATCACGTTGAAGACGGGCGTGAAGTCGCGCTCGGAACTTGTTTTCCAGGATCAAACCCTGACCCGTCTCGGACCCGAGAGCAGCTTTAGTTTTAAGCCCGGCACGCGCGACATGTCGCTCCCGCGAGGGACCATGCTCTTGCAGGTTCCCAAGGGATTGGGTGGCGCGAAAATTCATACCGCCGCCGTCACCGCCGCGATCACTGGGACGACGATCATGATGGAAAACATTCCCGGCCAACATCTCAAGGTTCTGGTGCTCGAAGGCAGCCTGCGCCTTTCGATGAATGGGAAAATCGGCGACTCACTCCTGCTCCTACCGGGCCGGATGGTGATCATGCCGCCGAACGCGAAACGAATTCCGGAACCCGTGGCGGTGGATCTGGCGCACGTGATGAAGACCTCCGCGCTAGTGAAGATGAACAAGAAAGGCCAGGCGCTGCCGAGTGAGGCGTTGATCCAGGCCGAGGTCGATACCCAAACGAAAAACAAAGTCGGCGACAGCCTGGTCGACACCAATCTCGTCATCGTCGGCAGCGGCACCAAGGTCACCATCGCTGAAGACAAACTCCTGGCCGCGCTCGATCACAAAGATGTCGCGACCCAAATTACGTTGGCGGCGATGGAGCCAGCCCCGACGCCCGCACCCGAGAGCACGCCAGCACCTACGCCAGTGCCGACGCCGGCCGCCACTCCCGTTCCCACGGCAACTCCAGTTGCGACCGCCACCCCAACGGCCACGCCGAAACCCACCGCGACTCCCGTTCCAACCGCCACTCCTAACCCGACCGCCACGCCCAAGCCCACACCTCGACCAACCGCCACGCCGCAACCGACGGCAACGCCCCGCCCAACCCCCACGCCGTGCCAAGGCGAAGATTGCGACGACGGCGACGGCAAGCACAAGGGCAACAAATCGGCCGATGACCAACACGGCGCCGCCGCGAAAACGAGCGCGCCCCAGGGTTCGCCTACCGCGGTTTCGCCTGGAACCCCCGACGCCAAAGTCGCGGCCGAGGAAGTCGTACCCGTCAAATCTCGCAAACTCGCCAGCAACTTCCTGCCCGCGCGTCGGCCGGGGTTTCAAGTCACCAGTTCCGCGCAGTTACTCGGCCTTCTCAGCGAAACCACGGCCGACAGCGACCACTCGATTCGTCTCGTCGTCGGCAAGCATGGTGTGGTCAAAAACGTCCGCCAACCGAGCCTCGAGAATCCAGCGAGCATCAGCCTGACGACTCCGAACAACTCCGGCAAAACCCCGGCGGCGCCGCGTCCGCCGGCTATCCCCGATATCGCTTCACCCGCCGCCCCGCTCGGCCGGACACCTGAACTTTAATCGCGTTACACCCCGCATCGGACACACTCCCATGGACGAAAACCCCACGCCCCACCCCGGCAACTCCCGCCCGGAAATCGCCAGCGAACTGAATAACCTTCTTCAGATCATTTCCGGCACTAGCTCCCTGATCGAAAACATCTGGGAAGGAAAACCCGGCGCCGACAAATATTTCGAGATGCTCCGCTCGAGCATTGCGCGCGCGGCCGATGTAACGATGGATTTGGTCCAGCTTTCCGGAAGCATGAACGGCAAGATCGTTTTGCATCCGGAATTCTCGCGTTTGAAAAAAGCGCCCGCGCCGGTCCCGAAGAATTCCCTCAAGCAAAGAATCATGGTGGTCGACGATGAGAAAATGCTTCTCATCCTCACTGGCGAATTGTTGCGCGAAGCCGGCTACGAAGTCGTGACCGCGCAGTCCGGTTTCGAGTGCCTCGATCTCTTCCGCATCAGCCCGCGCAAGTTCGACCTCGTCCTGCTCGATTTGAACATGCCGCTGATGGATGGCGAAGAAACTTTCCAGCGATTGCGCGCTTTGCGCCCCGATTTGCGGGTCATGCTTTGCACCGGTTGCGTGCAGCAGGAACGCCTCAACCACATGCTCGAGGCCGGTCTTTGCGGATTCATTCAAAAGCCGCTCGGTCCGAAGGAATATGTCGCCAGCGTCCGGGCCGTACTCGCGAGCGCGGTTTTTGCCAACGCCGATCCGACCGGACATCTCGCCGTCGTTCGTTAGGCAAGAAGAACCCATGAGTGCTCTCCAGCACGCCGAGGCTTTCGATCACTTCTCGACGAATCGCCTCTTTGAGGGAATCCGTCCCGAGTTGTTGGAGGAAGTCGCGCAGGAACTGCGCATCGTGCGCCTGCAAGAAGGCGAAGTGATTTTCCGCGAAGGCGATCCAGGCGATTCGCTCTACCTCGTCGGAACAGGCTCCGTACAGATCTCCAAGCGCGGCCGCGGCGGCGCCCAGGAAACGCTCGCCTTTATCAAGTCCGGGAACTTCTTCGGCGAGATGGCGCTGCTCGATGGCGAGCCCCGCTCCGCCATGGCGACTGCCGCCGAGAACACCGTCCTCGGGACGGTCAACGAAGAAACCTTCCAGCACATTCTCGAGCTCGCGCCCAATCGCCTGCACATGAATTTTCTCCGCTCCGTCTCCGGGCGGCTGCGCCAGGTCAACTCCCATTTCATCACCGAAGTCATGCGGAGCGAGCGCCTCAGCCTCGTCGGCTCGATGGCGAACACGATCATTCACGATCTGAAAAACCCCATCTGCATTCTTCGTTGCTGCACCGACCTGATCGCGAGCGAGACCGCCGATCCGCGGATGCATAAGCTCACGAAAATGATGAACAAAGCCGTCGAAGGCATGCTCTCCATGACCCAGGAGCTGCTCGATTACGCGCGCGGCTCCACTTCCTTAAAACAGGAAAGCATCTCCATCTGGCGCTTGCTCGATGAGTTAAGCGAGCAGGCCCTCCAGCTTTTGCCCGGGCAAAATATCCAGTTCGTCAAACACGTCGGCTACGATGGCATGATCGAAATCGATCTGGCCCGTTTCACCCGCGTCCTTTGCAATTTGATCAAGAACGCGCGCGAAGCCATGACCGGCGGCGGCATCCTCACCTTCAGTGTCGACCTCGTCGGCGCAGAAGTGATTTTACAATTGGCCGATACCGGCTGCGGCATTCCCGCCGACATCCTGCCGAAACTCTTCGAGCCCTTCGTCACCTATGGCAAAAGCCACGGCACCGGCCTGGGCATGGCCATCGCCAAGTCCGTCGTCGACGCTCACCACGGCACCATCGCCGTCAAGAGCACCATCGGCCTCGGCACCACCGTCGAGATCCGGCTGCCCGTCGCCTCCGACGCGCCCGCCATCCTGCCCGCGGCGTGATTTGCAGTTTGCGGATTTGCCTTCCGCACTCGAAAATCCGTAATCCGCCCTCGGATTTTACCCCGTGGTGTAACGGTAACACAGCGCCCTTTGGAGGCGTTATTCATGGTTCGAATCCATGCGGGGTAGCTCTCGCGAGAGCAAAATAATTACCATCCTGCCCGTCCCTCGGGCCCTCAGCTTCCTAGACCTGTCCAGAGGGCGGAAGCCTGACCGGTCTTTATTCTGTCCTCATAGCTGGTGCATGTGCCTCCACTCGAATTGATGTTCGCATGCCTTAGAGCTAGTCACACGGAGGCTGCTGCATCGCTTAGGTGGGTCTTCCTGGTGTTTCCATCGAGTCACTTTCTGTAGAGCTGGAGCTTGCTAACGAGATCGCGCCGGCCGCCGACCTTTGCACTTGGTAGCAAAGCGTCACCATGCCGTTCTTATACGGTTTCACTTCCGCCAGATGCAGGGCGACATCTCGGTCGAGCTTCTCGAAGAACTTGATCCCATCACCGATCAAGATCGGCAGGATCGAATAACGAACTTCGTCGGCTAGCCTAAGGCGAAGGCATTCCGCGGAGACGACCCCTCCTCCTACAAACCAAATGCTCCGGAAGGCCGGCCGCAGCCGCTCATCCACAAACTGCGCGAGATCGCCTGAGTAGAACTCGACGGTCTCCCGGGTTCGCGGCAGTTCGCGACTAGTGAGGACGAAAGTAGGTTTGTCGCCGTAAGCCCATCCGAACCCTTTAGCCTCAAAACTCAACGCGACCTCGTACGTTCGCGATCCCATGACGTAACAGTCGATCGTCTTGAGAAACGCCTCGACGAATCCTGGGTCCATCGTCTCCCCGCCGGCGAATTCGTCTGAAGTTTCCATCCAGTCGACGCGTCCGTCCTTGCGGGCGATGAAGCCATCGAGGCTCGCCACCATGTGGATAGTTACCTTGGAATCAGTGTTGGCCATGTTATCGCCCTGAAAGCCACTCCCTCGACCGTGTCAGCTCCCTTCTCAACCGCACAAATCCAATCTGCAAATCCGGCGTAACGCGTCAGTCCGTGGAATCGTCGACGGCTGGCTGGGCAATTTTCACCGCGTGATTCGCGGGGTGCGGTTGCTCGGATTATCGTCTGTTGGTTCACAGCCTCGGAGTGGTTGACGACCGAATGATCACACGATGAGAGCAAACAAGAATGCGTCCGCCGCGGCGCTCGTCGGTATTTGGACGGTACTGCTGACGGCGTTCGTGATCACGGTGCTTTATGTCGGGCGGGAGCTGCTCATCCCGCTGGCGTTGGCGGTAATGTTGACGTTTTTGCTCTCGCCATTGGTCTCGCGCATCGAGCGCTGGATCGGGCGAATCGCCGCGGTGCTGATCGTGGTGGCGATGTTGTTCGGAATCATCGGCGGCACCGGTTGGTTACTGACCCGCCAACTGATCGATCTCGCGGCGAAGCTCCCGGATTATCAGGCCAACATCGACGGTAAGCTGCGCACCGTCCGTCTGCCGACGGGCGGCGCGTTTGGCCGTTTCACCCACAGTGTGGATGAGTTGCAGAAACAACTCCCGAGTTCGGTGGAAGCGCCTGCGGGCTCGACCGAGCCGACTCCAGGCCCGACACGCTCTTCCCGGCCTAACGACTCCAATCCCATGCCGGTGCGGATCGTGGAATCGCAGAGCCGGTTGCCACGCATTTTGCAAAGCGCGGCCACTGGTTTGCTCGGGCCGCTCGGGACGGCGGGTTTGGTTTTGCTGCTGGTGATCTTCATGCTCTTCAAGCGCGAAGATCTGCGCGGGCGTTTGATTCGCCTGATCGGCCAGGGACGGATCAGCGCGACCACACGCGCGATGGACGACGCGGGCAAACGGGTCGCGCGTTACCTCTCGATGCAGTTGCTGGTGAACCTGACCTTCGGGATTTCGATCACTATCGGGCTCTATTTCATCGGGGTGCCGAACGCGCCGCTCTGGGGCGCGTTCGCGGCGCTGATGCGTTTCATCCCGTACATTGGCGCGTGGATCGCGGGGGCGATTCCGCTCCTGATTGCGTTTGCAGTCTCATCGAACTGGCTCAGCCCGATCCTGGTGCTGGCGCTTTTTTTGGTTTTGGAATTAATTAACGCAAACGCGCTCGAGCCCTGGCTCTACGGCGCGAGCACCGGCGTCTCTTCGTTAGCCTTGATCATCGCGGCGGTCTTCTGGACCTGGCTTTGGGGACCGGTCGGTTTGTTACTCTCGACGCCGTTGACCGTGTGCCTCGCAGTCATGGGACGGCACGTGCCGAAGTTACAATTCCTTAGTGTCCTCCTAAGTGAGGACGAGGCGCTCAAGCCGCACGAGGAAGTTTATTACCGGCTGCTGCGTCTCGGTTTAACGGAAGGGAACGAGTTCGCGGAGACTTATCAGCGCGCGAATTCGCTGACCGCGCTTTACGATTCCGTCCTGATCCCGGTCATCACGCTCGCGGAGACGGATGCGCAACGCGATCAACTCGACACCGAACAGCGCGCCGCGATCCAGCAATCCATCCACGACATCGTGGAAGATCTCGGCTCCATCCCGCCGACGGCGTCGCAAGTGGAGGCGGACCGCGTCGTCGCGGAGAACACGCCTTATCCATTGACCGCGCCGACCTGCAATGTGCTCTGTGTGCCCGCGCGCGGTTATCGCGATGAACTCGCGGGCCGCATGCTCATGCAGCTGCTCGACCAGCAGGGGTTCCAGGTGGAAAACGCTGCCGCCACCTTGCGCGTGGATGAGATGATTCAAATCGCGGCCGTGAGCGAAGTGGAGGCGGTTTGCATTTCCGTGGTCGCACCTTCGACCCTGATTCACGCCCGTTCGGTTTGCGGAAAATTCCGCGCCGCGCTGCCCCGGGTGAAGATCGTCGTCGGCATTTGGGGCGCGACGGAAAACATGCTTGAAACCTCGGAACGCCTGCGCACTTCGGGTGCGGATGAAGTGGTCGTTTCGCTCGCGGAAGCGGTCGTGCAGTTGGCGAAATTCTCGGTCACGATCACGGACGAAATGATTCCGGCGCCAATCCCGGCGAACGAAAGCGAACGTCTCCGCGAGTTGGAAGAGCTGCACATCCTCGACACGCTGCCGGAAGACGCGTTCGACCGGATCACGAGCAAGGTGGCAAAGATTTTCGAAGTCCCGATTGCACTCGTTAGCTTCATTGATCGCGACCGCCAATGGGTCAAGTCCGCTGTTGGTTTGCCGCCAGAGTTAGAAGAGAGCCGAGCGATTCCGCGGGAGGCCTCAGTTTGCGGTCACGTCATTGCCAGCGATCAACCGTTGACCGTGGAAGACATCGCGCGCGATCGCCGGTTCGCTAACAATCCGCTGCTCAGCGAACACGGCCTGCGCTTCTACGCCGGGGTCCCTTTGCGGATGAATGAGCGCGCGATCGGTTCGCTCTGCATTCTCGACACGAAACCGCGCCGGCTAAATGAGCGTGAACAACGCTTGCTCGAAGTGCTGGCGGACGACGTGGTCGATGAAATCAAACGGCGCGCGCGCAAGTCTGCCGTGCCCGCGGCGGCCTAAGCGGAATTCGCCCTGCTAGTCGCGAGGCTGCTGGCTTCCTTCTGCTGGCGCGCTCGGGCGAGTAAAGTTCTGATTCGAGACAGGCCAATCGGTGGCGCGCCCGCGATTCAGCGTGAGAGTCGCCATGATGACACTTTATTTTTTGCGGCACGGCGAAGCGGATTGGCCCGGTTGGGATCGTCCCGACGATGAACGACCCCTGACGCGGAAAGGGAAAAAGGAGATGCGGCAGGTCGCGCGTTTTCTTTGCACACAAAAGATCGCGCCGGCGCGGGTTCTCTCAAGCCCGCTCCCGCGCGCGTGGCAAACCGCAGAAATTGCGGCTGAACACTTGCACGTCGAATTGCGTAAAGAACCTTTGCTCGGAAAAGGCTTCAATCTCGCAAAGCTCAAAACGATTTTGAAACGAGAATCCGCGAAGGTCTTGATGCTCGTCGGTCACGAGCCGGATTTCTGCGCCGTTATCGGCGACCTGACTGGCGGCAATCTAAAACTCGCGAAGGCAGGCCTAGCCCGCGTCGAGGTAACTGAGGCCGCCAGGAACGGCCGCTTGATCTGGCTCGTTCCGCCAAGAATCTCGACTGCCTGATCGCCTGGGTCTAGCCGTGGGAACAATCTCGGGGCGCCGAAAGCCTTATCCGAAAGCGCTGGTTATGCGGAGAGAGCGTGGGTGGCGTGGGTTACTGCCGCGCCTGCTCGAAGCGCCGCCGCGACCATAGCCGCCTCCACCAGTTCAACGTCACTCGCGCCCGCCTTACGTGCATTGCCGGCATGGATGCCGATGCAATAAGGACATTGCGTCGTATGCGCCACCGCCACCGCAATTAACTCCTTGTATTTAACCGGGATCGCGCCCTCCGCGAGAGCCGCCTTGTCGAAGGCCCAAAAGGCCTTCATCACCTCGGGCGCCAGAGTGTCCATCTTCTTCAGCTTACCGAGGTTTTCTTTGGAATACATGAACGCAGGCTAGCGAAAATTTGCGAATTGAAAAGGAGGGCTGCTAACGAGTCGTCGGTCTTAGCACTGCGGCTAGCTCTGCCTGCAGTTTCTCCTGCCGTTCCTGCAGACTCTTGAGCCGAAGTTGCCAGCGATGCAGCTGGATACTGAGCTGGTTGATGTAACCGGTGATCTCCGTGCGCTGTGATTCGTTTTCCTTTAACTGATGCTGCAAATCGGAAAGCTGCAGCGCGGTTTCGGCCGCGGCGGATAGGTCGGAGTTCGGGACGGTGGTCGCCTTCCCGCAATTTTGGCATTGGAGAGTGATGCCGGCCGCGGCCGCGTCGACTACATAGGATGTCGCGCAATGACTGCAGGCGAACACGATGTCGGTGCGGGGCTTTTCGGGTGCCGTAGTGCTAACGCTTTGTGGCATCGGGCCCTTTTAAGCAGAAGACATACCTCGGGGCGAAAGTGGTTTATGGAGTGGAGAAAATTTGGTCCTTTTGTGTGACATCGAAACACCATTTTCTTGTGGGCATGTGACACGCTGGCGCGAATACGGGTTTGATGAAAAATCCGCGAGAACTCTCAAGCGTCACTCATCGTAGAGCTTACGACGAAGTTGTTGTGGCGGAATATGGATTGCTGAAAGGGAACCGTCGGGTCGGATTCTCGATCCGCCGAAAGGACTACAATTTCATGGCTAAAGTTTTAGGTATCGATTTGGGCACGACGAACTCCTGCATGTCTGTCATGGAGGGCGGCGATGCCGTTGTTTTGGAAAATAGCGAAGGCGCGCGGACGACGCCCTCGATCGTCGCGTTCGCGAAGAATGGCGAGCGCTTGGTCGGTCAGGCGGCGAAGCGCCAGGCGGTGACCAATCCCGCCAATACGATTTTCTCGGTCAAGCGTTTCATGGGACGGAAGTTCGATGAGGTGCGCGAAGAGGAACATCGCGTGCCGTATAAGATCGTGAAGGCGGCGAACGGCGACGCGCATGTGCAGGTGGAAGTGAACGGCGAGAAGAAGACCTTCAGCCCGCCGGAAGTTTCGGCGATGATTCTCGCGAAACTCAAAGCCGACGCAGAAGCTAAGCTCGGCGAGAAGGTCACGCAGGCGGTCATCACCGTCCCAGCGTATTTCAACGACTCGCAGCGCAACGCGACCAAGGACGCGGGCAAGATCGCTGGTCTCGAAGTTCTTCGCATTATTAACGAACCGACGGCGGCCTCGCTCGCATACGGCCTCGACAAGAAGAAGGACGAGAAGATTGCTGTCTATGACTTAGGCGGCGGCACGTTCGATATCTCAGTTCTCGAAATAGGCGATGGTGTCTTTGAAGTTAAAGCTACTAACGGCGACACCCACTTAGGCGGCGACGATTGGGATAACGTCCTCGTGGATTGGATTGTGAACGAGTTCAAGAAGGACTCGGGCATCGATCTCTCGAAGCAGCCGGACGCGATCCAGCGCATCAAGGAGGAAGCGGAGAAAGCGAAAATCGCGCTTTCTTCTTCGCAGGAATATGAGATCAACCTGCCTTTCGTCACCGCGGACGCGAGCGGACCGAAGCACATCCAGAAGAAGCTCACCCGTTCGAAGCTTGAGCAGCTCACGGATTCGCTTTTCCAGCGCACGATTAAGCCAGTGAAGGATTGCCTGGCTGACGCGAAGCTGGCCGAGAAGGACATCAACGAGCTCGTGCTCGTCGGCGGCATGACGCGCATGCCGAAGGTTATCGAGACCGCGCGCACCTTGATCGGCAAGGAGCCGCACAAGGGTGTGAACCCGGACGAAGTCGTGGCAATCGGCGCGGCCATTCAAGGCGGCGTGCTCAAGGGCGACGTGAAAGATGTCCTATTGCTCGATGTTACTCCACTAACTCTAGCTATCGAAACCGCCGGCGGCGTGGCCACCCCGATGATCCCGCGCAACACCACCATCCCGACGCGCAAATCGCAGATCTTCTCGACCTACAGCGACAATCAGCCGGGCGTGGAAATCAAAGTGTTGCAAGGCGAACGGCCGCTCTCCCGCGACAACAAAAATCTCGGCACCTTCCACCTCGACGGCATCCCGCCGGCCCCGCGTGGCACGCCGCAGATCGAAGTCACATTCGACATTGACGCGAACGGCATCCTGCACGTCTCCGCGAAAGACCTCGGCACCGGCAAGGAGCAGAAAATCTCCATCACCGGCAGCTCAGGTTTGAGCAAGGAAGAAGTGGAGAAGATGCAGCGGGACGCGGAGACGCACGCCGAAGAAGACAAGAAGGCGAAGGAAAATATCGAGATCAAGAACAACGCCGACACGCTCGCGTACCAAAGTGAGAAGCAGTTGAAGGATCTTGGCGACAAGGTTCCCGAGGCCAAGCGCAAGCAGGTCGAAGAGGCCATCGTAGCCGTGCGCGCCGCCATCGAGGCGAACGATACCGACGCGATGAAGAAGACCTACGACGATCTGCAGAACAAGTTCCAAGAAATTAGCGCTGATCTTTACAAGCAGGCCTCCGCGCAAGCGGGTGCAGCAAGTGGGGGAACGGGCAACCCGGCTGGCGACGCTTTCAGCGGTGCCGGCGGCCGCCCCCAAGCCGAGCCGCAAGAAGGCGGCCCGCGCAAGGATCAAGGGGACGTGGTCGACGCAGAGTTTGAGGTCGTCGACGAAGACAAGAAGTAAATGAGTTTCACCAAACAATTTGCCGGCGCTCGCCGGGACCTCCCATCGAGCACCGGCATTAACCAAAAAGACAAGAAGGAGTAACTAATACACATGGCAATTAACGTAAGACCTCTCGGAGATCGCGTGCTCGTACAGCCGCTCGAGGAGAAGGAAACAAAAAAAGGTGGGATCATCATCCCGGACACCGCAAAGGAAAAGCCGCAGGAAGGCAAAGTCGTCGCGCTCGGCACGGGCAAAGTCGATGACAACGGCAAGAAGGTCGAGTTCACCGTGAAGAAGAACGACACCGTGCTGATCTCGAAATACGGCGGCACCGAAATCAAAGTGGACGGTGAGTCCTACTTGATCATGCGCGAGGACGATATCCTCGGCATCATTGGTTAATCAGAACCTCAACTAGAAACCTACACATAACTTATGGCAGCTAAACAACTACAATTCGACGAGAACGCGCGGCATGCGCTTCTCCGCGGCGTGGAGAAACTCTCTCGCGCTGTGAAAGCGACCCTCGGACCGAGCGGCCGCAACGTCATCCTCGACAAGAAATTCGGCAGCCCGACGATCACCAAGGACGGTGTCACCGTGGCCAAGGAAATCGAGCTCGAAGATCCTTATGAAAACATGGGTGCCCAGCTCGTGCGCGAAGTCGCCTCCAAGACTTCCGACATCGCGGGTGACGGCACCACCACGGCGACTGTGCTCGCTGAGTCTATCTACAAAGAAGGCCTCCGCAATGTAACGGCCGGAGCTAACCCGACCTCATTGCAGCGCGGCATCAACAAGGCTGTCGAAGCCATTGTTGCTGAGCTCGGCAAGATCTCGAAGAAGGTCAGCGACCGTAACGAAATCGCGCAGGTCGCGACCGTTTCCGCTAATTGGGACGTGACGATTGGCGAGATCATCGCCGACGCCATGGACAAGGTTGGCAAGGACGGAACGATCACGGTAGAAGAAGCTAAGTCGATCGAAACTAGCCTCGACGTCGTCGAAGGTATGCAGTTCGACAAGGGCTACCTCTCTCCTTACTTCGTCACTAACGCCGAAGCGATGGAAGTGGTCCTCGACAATCCCTACATCCTCATTCACGAGAAGAAAATCTCGAGCTTGAAGGACATGCTGCCGCTGCTTGAGAAGGTAGCTAAGGCTGGACGCCCGCTCCTCATCATCGCGGAAGACGTGGAAGGCGAAGCTCTCGCGACCCTGGTCGTGAACAAGCTCCGCGGCACCTTACAGGTGGCTGCGGTGAAGGCTCCGGGATTCGGCGATCGTCGCAAGGCGATGTTGGAAGACCTTGCGGTCCTC
>JBPCJC010000093.1:0-3423 GCA_051005695.1 Chthoniobacterales bacterium
CCGCGCTTAGGCGAATCAACGCGCGGGCGGCGCGAGTAGCGCCAAACTCGCACGAGACTAGCTCTGCAAAGGGGATGTCCGCTTCCCGTTTCCTACCGATCTTGTTGCTCCTGGCGCTTGGCACGAGCACGCGAGCCGAGGACGATTCGTCGCTGCCCGTTTCCGGGCTGAACGCGCTCCCGGAAGTCGCTTTCGCGAATCTGAGCCAGCAGGACTTAAATCCGCTCGGGGCGCAGGCGCTCGCGATTCATCCGGAGCAATGGAAGCATGGCGAGACCGAGCATTTCATTTATCATTTCACTCGCAGCTATGTGGCCACGCCGGTTTCGATCGAGGCCGAGTTTCACTATCGCGTGGTGGCGAAGGAGCTGGAGCGCGCGCAACCGCCGGGCGAAACCAAGTCGCACATCTACATTTTCGAGAGCGCCGAGGATTGGGCGGAATTCCAGAAGCTCGGGCAACTGGAGAAGTGGACCGGCGGGATTCATTCGGCGGGCAGTCTCTTCATCAAGCGCGACCCGAAGTTTCGCTTTTCCGGAAATACGCTCGGACATGAGATCGCGCACCTGGTCCTGCATCGTTTCTATTCCGAAGGGATTCCGCGCTGGCTCGATGAAGGCTTCGCGCAATATGTTTCTAAAGGAGCGCGCGCCAGCTACGAACGCGCGCGTGGTTACATCGCCCGGCCGCATTCGCAGGCGATCGCGCTCACGGAATTGATTCCCCTGCCCCAGCTGGTCGCGCTGGCCAATGTGCCTAACGACCACGTGGAGACCTTTTACGATGAATCGGAAAGACTGGTGCGCTTCCTGGTGGCGACCGACAAACCGACTTTCCTGACCCTGCTCGATGCGCTTGGAAAACATCAGCCGTTTGAGAAAGCGTTCCTGTGCATTTACACCGGACGCTTTGCCAGCCTGCCCGTTTTCGAGGAGCGCTTCCGCGAATACGCGGCCAAGGATGCGGAGACGCAGACGACGGAAGCCGGCAACTGAATTGGCGCGAAATTTTTTCGAAGCCGCGGTGGATCGGTGCGGCTAAAGTGCGACCGCATGGCCAAGGCACGGACGAAAACGGCGACCTCAAATATCCACGCGGTCGTCGGCTCCGATGAAAGCGAAGTGAAGCGCGTGGCCGCGGAATTGGCGGCCACCCTGACTCCGCCGGACGCGGGCGATTTCGGGCTGGAGGTGATCGACGGTTGCGGCGACAACAGCGAGCAATCCGCGGCCCGCGTGCGTTTGGCGATCGAGGCACTGCAAACCCTGCCCTTCTTCGGCGGGAAACTGGTCTGGCTGAAAAACGCAAACTCGTTAGGCGACAGCATCATCGGCCGCTCGGCCGCGGTCCAGGAAGCGCTTGAAGAACTGGCCGAGGTGCTCGAAGCCGGGCTCGCGTCGGACACTACTTTCCTGCTGAGCGCCGTCGAAGTGGACAAGCGCCGCTCGTTCTACAAGTCGTTAGGCAAACGGGCCGAGCTCAAGGTGATCGACAAGCTCGATTCCAGCCGGAGCGGTTGGGAAGAGGAAGCGACCGAGATCGTGCGCGCACACGCGAAGAAACGCGCCCTGCAATTCCAGGAGGAAGCGCTCGATCTCTTCGTCCTCCTGACCGGCGGCGATACGCGACAAATCGAGAATGAACTCGAGAAACTCGATCTTTACCTTGGCGAGGAACGGAGCGTGACCGCGGAAGAAGTGCGCACGCTGGTGCCGCTCTCGCGCGCGGGTGTGATCTTTGAATTGGGAAACGCGCTCGCCGCCTGCGACCTCGAGCGCGCGCTTGGTCTCGTCAGGGGATTGCTCGACCAGGGCGAATCAGCGATCGGGATTTTGCTGGTCGCGATCCTGCCGACGGTGCGGAATTTATTGCTCGCGAAAGACCTGATGGAACGCCATCGATTCGCGCACCCGTCGGCGCCATTTTCCTTCATCTCCGCGGTCAATCGCCTGCCCGCGAGCGCGACGGAACATCTCCCGCGCAAGAAGGACGGCACGGTTAACACCTACGCGCTCGGGCTGGCGGCGATGGCGGCGCACCGTTTCGAAATCGGGCAATTGATCGCCGGACTGGAGGCGTGCCTGGAGGCCAACCTGCAACTGGTCAGCAGCCAGCGCGATCACGAGCTGATCCTGACCGAGATCGTGGTCAAGTTGCTCGCACGCGCCTGATTCGCCGCGACAAACGACTCGTTAGACCGCGGTCGTGGCGCCGTCGACTTGATGGCGCGCGATCGGGCCGATGTAGGGAATCTCCCAGCGCACACCACTGAAAGCTTTAAAAACGGTGACGATAAAGATGATCAGCAAACCGATTGTGACCACCGCCCAGACCAATCCCCAAAGCACCACAAGCAAGCCACCAATCCCCGGGACTGCGAAGAAGACCGCGTGCACGATCGCGTGGATGATGCTGAACATGATCCAGGCGCCGCCGAAGATGATCGATTGCATCGCGTAGAAGCGGACGAAGGCATCCCGTTTTTCGAGCACGAAAAAGATGATCCCGCCGATGAGCGGGATGCAGGCGAGCGCGGCGGCCACATTCGAGGGCAATCCGGTGCTGCTGGCGGTGTTGCTCGCGTTGCCAGCCGGCGGCGTGGGCGTGACCGGCGGGATCGGATCGACAGGATCGGGCATGTCCAATAGAGGAAAAGCGCAGCCGCCTTGTCAAGACCGCACCGAGTCGGGGGCGAATTCGCTTCCGTCGTTTTCCGCGCGCTCGTAGCGTCGCCCAAGTGAAGGAGATGACCGTGCAGATCGAAGCGGGCGCGCGCAATTATGAGGCGCTGATCGGGCGCGGATTGCTCGCGCAATTAGGCGCGCGCCTAACGAGTCTGGTCCGTGGACCGCGCGGCGTCGTGGTCGCGGATGAAAACAGCGCGCGACTCTTCGCGGCCCAAACACTGGCCAGCCTGCACGCCGCGGGATATGCGCCCACGCTCATCACCGTGCCCGCAGGCGAAGGCGCGAAGTCGTTCGCGCAACTTGAGCGGGTCTGCGCAGAAATGGCCGCGGCCGGCTTGGACCGGACGTCGTTCGTGGCCGCGCTCGGCGGTGGTGTCATCGGCGATCTCGCGGGATTTGCGGCCGCGATTTATCACCGTGGAATCGCGCTCGTGCAGGTGCCGACAACTTTGCTCGCACAGGTCGATAGCGCGATCGGCGGCAAGACCGCGATCAATCTCGCCGCGGGTAAGAACTTGTTAGGCGCGATCCATCAACCGGTGCTGGTGCTCGCGGACGTCGCAACCCTGGACACCCTGCCACCGCGCGAATTCCGGCAAGGTTTCGCGGAGATGGTCAAGCACGCGATCATCGCCGATCCGGGAATGTTCGAGCTCCTGGAAAATTTCCAACCGGCGAATCTTCCGGAGCTGATTCGCCGCAACCTCGCGCTCAAGGCGGCGATCGTGGCGCGCGA
>JBPCJC010000094.1:0-6730 GCA_051005695.1 Chthoniobacterales bacterium
CAGCCGAACGCCTGTCCGGAATGCGGACCGCAGTTGGCGCTTTGGAATGGCAGCGGCGAAACAATCGCTCTTCGCGCAGCCGCGCTCACCCAGGCGGTCGAAGCAGTCCGCGCCGGAAAAATTCTCGCGCTCAAAGCGCTGGGAGGTTTTCAACTCGTGGTCGATGCCACGAACGACGAAGCGATCGTCCGTTTGCGAGCGCGGAAACATCGCGAAGAAAAACCTTTCGCCGTCATGGTTTCGTCGCTCGGCGCGGCGCGAAAACTTTGCCGCGTTTCCGAGATCGAAGCGCGGCTCTTCGAATCCGCGGAAGCACCGATCGTTCTGCTCACGAAGAAATCCGTATTGCCGGAATCGGTCGCGCCCCGCAATCCGAATCTCGGGCTGATGCTTCCAAGCACGCCGCTGCATCATCTTTTTCTGCACTCGTTAGGCGCGCCGATCATCGCCACCAGCGGCAACCTGCGCGATGAACCAATCTGCACCGATGAACAGGAAACGGTCGAACGGCTCGGCGGGATCGCCGATCTTTTTCTCGTTCACGATCGTCCGATTGTCCGACAGATGGATGACTCGATCGCGCGCATCATCGCCGATCGCGAAATGATTTTGCGGCGCGCGCGTGGTTACGCGCCGCTGCCGATTCCTATCCGGAAAACGGCGGCGCCGATTCTAGCTCTCGGCGCGCACTTAACAAACACCGTCGCGCTCGGAGTTGGCGGAAATGTTTTCGTTAGCCAACACATCGGCGATCTCGCGACCGGACCGGCTTATCGAGCATTCGTTAGGGCAGCGGCCGATCTGCCGCGGCTTTACGAGACGGCACCGGCCATGATCACCTGCGATCTCCATCCCGATTATCTTTCCACAAAATACGCCGCAGAATTTTCCCTGCCGGTGCGCGCGGTCCAGCATCATTGGGCGCACATCGCCGCCTGCATGGCGGAAAACGAACTGACAGCGCCGCTGCTTGGAGTTTCGTGGGACGGCACCGGTTACGGCGACGACGGCACGATTTGGGGCGGGGAATTTTTGCGTGCAAATGCGGAAGGCAATTTTACTCGGGTCGCACACTTGCGGCCGTTTCGACTCCCGGGCGGCGCGGCTGCGGTGAAGGAACCGCGGCGCAGTGCGCTCGGATTGCTCTTTGAAATTTTCGGCGACGAACTTTGGGGGCAGCACGACCTGCTCGAGCAATTCGATCCGTCCGAGTTGGCGTTGCTGCGGCAGATCTTAGAAAAGCAAATCAACTCGCCCGTGACCACGAGTGCGGGCCGTTTGTTCGATGCGGTCGCGGCGCTGCTGGATTTGCGGGCGCGCACGAGTTTCGAAGGTCAGGCGGCGATGGAACTGGAATTCGCGATCGAGCCGGCGGACGAAAAATTTTATCCGTTCGAACTCCGCGGCGCTTCTCCTCTGGTGATCGATTGGCAACCGATGATCAGCGCGATCATCGCCGATCGCCGCGCGGCTGTTTCCCGCAGTGTGATCGCCGCCGGATTCCACAACACACTCGCGGAGATGATCGTCGCGGTCGCGCGTCAAACCGGCGAAGAAAAAGTCGCCTTAAGCGGCGGCTGTTTTCAAAATCGTTATCTAATCGAGCGCACGATCGCGCGTCTTTCCGCGGAAGGTTTTCGCGTTTACTGGCCGCAACGAATTCCGCCTAACGACGGCGGAATTTCGTTAGGCCAGGTCTTCGCCGTGAGTTTGCTCCGATGAATCTGCTCCACGGAGAGATCGCGGAAATTTTCGAGGAAGATGGGATGCGCATGGGTCGGATCCGAGTTGGCCGGGCGCTCAAGAAAGTTCCGCTGGATTTGCTGACGGACGCGCGCTGCGGTGATACTGTTTTGCTGTGCGACGGAGTGGCGATCAATAAGGTCGCGCCCGCCGCCGCGGAGAACGAAAACGATGTGCCTGGCGATTCCCGGAAAACTGATTGAAATCAAGCACGACGCGCAGGGCGTGCTCATGGGCCGGGCAAATTTCGGCGGGATCGTGAAACAGGTCTGCCTTGAATACACGCCCGAGGTCGTGGTCGGAGATTACGTGCTGGTGCATGTCGGCTTTGCCCTGAGCAAAGTTGACGAAGAAGAGGCGGCGCGAACCTACAGGGCGCTCGAAGAACTACAGCAGCTCGGCGAACTCGATGTCCCGGACGTAGATGATCCCACCGCAGATCCCTTTCCGGTATCGCCGCCGGAGCAAATCAGATCGGCCGCCTAACGAGCGATGAAATATCTCGACGAATATCGCAGCGAAGAACTCGCGCAAAAGATTGTCGCCGAGATCCATCGCACCGTGACGAAGCCGTGGGTGCTGATGGAAGTTTGCGGCGGGCAAACGCACAGCATCGTCAAGTACGGGATCGATCGCTTGTTGCCTAACGAGGTCGAGCTAGTCCACGGTCCCGGCTGTCCGGTCTGCGTGACGTCGCTGGAAATGATCGATAAGGCGCACGCCATCGCCAGTCGGCGGGACGTGATTTTTTGTTCCTTCGGCGACATGCTCCGAGTGCCGGGCTCGGAGTGCGATTTGTTAGTCCTGAAATCCCGCGGCGCCGATATCCGGATTGTTTATTCGCCGATCGATTGCCTGAAGATCGCGCGCGCGAATCCCGACAAGAAGGTGGTCTTCTTTGCGATCGGATTCGAAACGACGGCGCCGAGTAACGCGATGTCGGTCTTTCAAGCGAAGAAGCAGGGCATCGAAAATTTTTCCGTGCTCGTCTCACACGTGCTGGTGCCGCCCTCGATCGCTTCCATCCTGCAATCGCCACTCAATCGCGTGCAGGGTTTTCTCGGGCCGGGCCATGTTTGCACGGTCATGGGTTATCGCGAATACGAGCCACTGGCGGAGCGTTTCCGGGTTCCAATCGTGATCACCGGCTTCGAGCCGATCGATATTTTGCAGGGCACGCTCATGACCGTGCGCCAGCTCGAAGCCGGCACGCACACAGTGGAAAACCAATATCCGCGGGTGGTCAATCGCGAGGGCAACAAGGTCGCGCAGGATCTCGTGAACAATGTTTTCGAAGTCTGCGATCGCAAATGGCGCGGCGTCGGTTCGATTCCAAAAAGCGGCTACAAACTGCGCTACGAATTTCGCGCGCACGATGCGGAGCGCATCTTTGATGTGAAAGAAATCGACACCCAGGAACCGGCAAATTGCATCAGCGGACTGGTCCTACGCGGAGTGAAGAAGCCGCATGATTGCGCCTGCTTCGGCAAGGAATGCACTCCGGAGAATCCGTTAGGCGCGACGATGGTTTCGGCGGAGGGCGCCTGCGCGGCCTACTACGCTTACGGGCGACATCTCGAGCTCAGGAAGGGGCAACCCGCCGAGGTGGCGCACGCTTGAGCACGACCGCCTTGGCGGACAAATCGGCCGAAAGTTTTCGCGAAAAAATTCTGCGCAAGAGCGGCGAGAGCGTGGAGATGAAGCAGAAATTCTTCTCCAAATACGCTGATGAAATCGAGGCGCTGGCACGCGAGATGGCGCAGCGTTTCGCCAGCGGTCGCAAACTGCTGACGATGGGAAACGGCGGCAGCCTTTGCGATGCGATGCACTTCGCGGTCGAGTTCACGCATCCGATTATTGAAAAGCGGGCGGCGTTTCCCGCGATCTCGCTCATGACTGATATCGCGACCATGACCGCGATCGGGAACGACGCCGATTATTCGCGCATCTTCGTCGATCAATTGCGTTTGTTAGGCCAACCGGGCGACATGGCGCTGGCGGTGAGCACGAGCGGAAAATCACCCAACCTGATATACGCTCTCGAAGAAGCGCGCCGACGCGAGATGCTGACGATCGCGTGGTCAGGGAAAGATGGCGGCAGATTTCCCGAGCTGGCGGACTATTCCTTCATCGTGCCGTCGTTCAGCATTCATCGCATTCAGGAAGTGCACGCCACCCTGGTGCATGTGCTTTGGGATTTAATCCACATCGCGGCCGGAGCTGAGGATGTCATCTGAGCCCGCGGCCGGCGAGGCCGGTCTGCTCGGCGCGGTCTGTCCGATCCCGATCACCAACTACAGCCAGATCGTGCTCGCGCACGGCAGCGGCGGGAAACTGAGCCATCAGCTGATGGAGAAAATGGTTCTGCCGCAGTTTCGCAATGAGCTCCTGGAGCCGTTGCATGACGGCGCCATCTTCTCGTTAGGCGAACAACGCGTCGCTTTCAGCACGGATTCCTATGTGGTGAATCCGATCTTTTTTCCCGGCGGCGATATCGGAAAACTCGCGGTCCACGGCACAGTCAACGACCTCGCGATGTGCGGGGCCCGGCCGCTTTATCTTTCGGTCGGATTCATTCTCGAAGAAGGCACGCCGATGGAGGAGTTCTGGCGAGTCGTACAGTCCATGCGCGAAGCAGCGGATGCGGCCGGTGTGAAGCTGGTCACTGGCGATACCAAGGTGGTTGATCGCGGAAAAGCCGACAAAATTTTTATCAACACCTCCGGCATCGGGATCATTCCCGACGGGATAAACATCACGCCCGTGCGTGCGCGCGCCGGCGACAAAATCATCCTCAGCGGACAAATGGCAGTGCACGGGATCGCGATCATGTCGGTGCGCGAAGGGCTCGAATTTGAAACCGAAATTGCCAGCGACACCGCGCCGTTGAATGGCTTGGTCGAAGCAATCCTGGCCGCGAGCAGCGACGTTCATGTGCTGCGCGATCCCACTCGCGGCGGGATCACCAGTGCCCTCACCGAAATCGCGCAGAGCGCGAAAGTCGGCATGCTTCTGGACGAGGCACGCATCCCGATCAGCGAGGAAGTGAAAGGCGCCTGCGAAATTCTCGGGCTCGATCCGCTCTACGTAGCGAACGAAGGAAAATTGCTCGCGCTCGTGCCGACGGCGGACGCGGAGCGAGTGCTCTCCGCCATGCGCGCTCACTCGTTAGGCAAAGAGGCTGCAATCATCGGCGAAGTCGTGGCCGACCATCCGGGTTTCGTGATGATGAAAACGCGCGTCGGCGGGACGCGCGTAGTCGACATGCTTGCGGGCGAACAACTCCCGCGCATCTGCTAACGGGCTGCCCGACGAGCGTACCAGGGAGGGGACTCGAACCCCTAATCCTTGCGGAACCAGATCCTAAGTCTGGCGCGTCTGCCAATTTCGCCACCCTGGCGGTTTCGCGGCCCGACAGCCTACCGAGAAAAACGCATTCCTCCAGCGCATCCTGGCAACGCGCCTAAGGCTGTCTCCTCCGGTAGCGCACGCGCGCCGGATTTGGCGTCGTCAAATTCGCAAAAAAGAGAGTCTCCGCTACCGAGATGAGACCTAAAAATCCGGAGGTGAGATCTCGAATCGAGGAGTTGAGACCTCAGTTGGAGCAAATGAGACCTCAAACGCAGCAAACAAGACCTCAACTGCTGGGTCGAGGCCTCAACCGCCGCCGCTAAGACCTTGATCGCACCTGCTGAGACCTTCGCCGGACCAATTGAGACCTCACCCGCATGACACGAGACCTCAAAAGCGGCCACGAAGATCTCCATCGCCCCGACTGAGGTCTCAAACTCCGCACCTTAGGATCTCAGGTGGAGCGCTCGGGAGCTCAACCGCCGCCCCTGAGATCTCAGTCGCGCCAGGGAAGACCTCGAAGGCAGCGCCCGAGACCTCAACGGTAGCAATTGAGATCCCAACCGCAGCACTTAAGACCCAATCGGCGCGCCCAGAACCACAAAGCACGAAGTCATATCCCGCAAACCGTGACGCTCCGTCTTGGGCTACGCCGCCCAATCGGCGCAAACGAGTTCGGTTTGGGCCAGAACCGTCTTGGTAGCTTCATCTTCGAGGTCGGGAGGGATAGCCATGCCTCCGCAGGATGCGCTTACCCATGACTTTGATTCTAGCGCTTTCCGTGGTCCGCGGCCCTCGGCGAGAAACTCATCGGATGCTGATGTCCGGTTGCTTCAGCTCTGAAGTTGTCAGTCCATCCCGACGCTGCGCGCGGCGTTCTTCGCGTTGTTGATCATTCCGAACAAAGCGGGATGCTCGAAAATCACTGCATTGGCGAACGCCCCCACGGCGGCCGCGGCGTCTCCTAACTCAGCCATCCGCCCTTCGGGACCGCCCGTCATTGCCGCCTTCAGATCCTTCGCAATTTCCCGTCCAATCTCCCGGGGCTTAGCGCTCACCACCTCCTCGCGAAGATAGCCGGCGATCGCGTCGAACTCTCCCCGGTCCAACCACATTCCATGGCAGCTCGGGCACCAATCGATCACGACCGACGAGTGACCGAAGATAACTGACTTCAGCTTGCTCGCGCTGCATTTCGGGCAGTCTCGAGAAGAAGAGATCACGCTCGTCTTCTCGATGTTATCCACCTCGTCGTTGAGCCAATGCAGCTGCCCATCGTTGACCTTGTTTTTCAACTTCCTGAGCTCATCCTTCACCAGCCACATCCCGTGGCACTTTGGGCAGCCTTCGAATTCCATCTCATGAATCCGATAGCTATCGAGCTTCGCTCCGCACGCGGGGCACTTATCTTCCGTCGCACCCAGGTGCTCCGCGCCCTGCAAGGGCTCGACCACGACTTGAAAGTCGGTTTCGCTACTGGGCCTCCGGATGCGTTTCGACCAGAACGGGACGTGAACATTGTTCACGAAGTCGGAAAAGCCGTGGCCGCTTACCGGCATGATCTTAGTCAGCTCGCGATCGATCAGGTTCAGCTCTCCCCCATCCAACCAGAAGCCGCCGCAATTCTTGCAATGCT
>JBPCJC010000095.1:0-14897 GCA_051005695.1 Chthoniobacterales bacterium
GCGATCGATCACGCATCTGGACAATACTATGTCGGTGGGTCGCACGATAGCTTTCCATCTTATCAACTTACGGCAAATGGGAGGACGCTCTACGATTTTGCAGAGAGGTCATATTTTGGCCTAGCTCCGCCAGAAGATGTACGGCCGCAGGCAAATGGCCCTTGGTAGGAATGATGGACCGTTTTCCAAGCATGTGGCACCATAAGTGGGTGATCGATCTTGTATCCTTGCAACCACCTCCCGCGTCATGAGAAGCGTTTGCTTTTTGCTCGCCGCCGTGCAGCTAGGATGCGACCCTGGTCCGGCTCTAAAAGTGACAACGGATCCTCCAGCGCTCGCTTGTCCGGTACCCCAGATTAGCACCGACCAATGGCAAACGATTATGATAAAGGAATGGTTCGTTCGTCTCCAGCTTCCGCGCAATTATGCCAGAAATCTCGAGGCCGAGGATGCTGTCGGCTCGAGGAGAGCGTTTCGCACTCGGCGATTTGAGACTGTCGAAATCACGATGGAAACGGGGCAGCTGATTATCTCGGAGCGGGTTTTCGATTTTGGCCAGCCAGACTATGGGCTGAGCACATGCAGGGAAACCATCAGCGGGCGTGAAGCGATCCTCCAGAGTTATCGCGGTGGTGGCGCGATTTCTTACCAGGGAAAATCTTTCATCACCTACCGCGCCGAGGCCGTTTACGAAGTCTCGCCAGGACGTATTCTTAGAATCCTAGCGAACACCGCTGACCGAAGATCACAGGAGGAGATGCTAGCAGCATTTCGAACCGTCCAGTTCACAAACTAAATAACGAGTGAGGAGGGATAAGGCGTCAGCTTCATAATTTCGCTCTCTCCTCTGCGCCCGGAACCGTGACCAACTACAAACTGGACGCGCTCAACCGCACTGGCAGCAATGGGCTGAACGACAACGGCGTGCTCACCAGTTTCACAGCCAACGCCATGAACCAGTATGGCGACATCGTGGGCCAGGGAGTGAGCTACGACGGTAACTTTAACCTGACGGCGGACAGCGCCGGGAGTGGCTGGAGCTACGTCTTCAATGCGGCGAAACGATTCGTCCGTTAATTTTTCCTTTGGCAAAGTCGCGGCCCGGCTCTCCATTCCTCGCCGAATGGCGACCACCGGAAATAAACGAGTAAGCGCGCGCGCGACGGGGGTCGTGGGCGTGGCGATTCTTTGCAGTCGGGTGCTCGGGTTGGTGCGGGAGATGGTGATTGCGTCGCTTTTTGGCGCGAGCCGAAATCTGGATGCGTTTCTGACTGCGTTCCGCGCGCCGAATATGTTGCGCGATTTGTTTGCCGAGGGCGCGCTGTCGACGGCTTTCGTGACCACGTTTTCGAAGAAGATCACGACCGAGGGCGATCAATCCGCCTGGGCGCTGGCGAACAAGGTGGCGACGCTGACGACGGTGTTCATGAGCGCGACCACGCTGGTCGGGATTGTCTTCGCGCCTTGGCTGGTGGGGATTCTGGCGCCGGGATTCGATCCGGCGAAGATGGAACTAACCATCCTGCTCACGCGAGTGATGTTCCCGTTCATCCTCATGGTCTCGTTAGCCGCGCTGGCCATGGGAATGCTGAACGCGAAGGATGTCTTCGGGGTGCCGGCGATGGCGTCGAGCTTTTTCAATCTCGGATCGATCATCGGTGGGGTGGTTTTTGCCTGGTGGCTGGATCCGCATTTCGGGCCGCGTGCGCTGGTTGGGCTCTCGTTAGGCACTTTGCTCGGCGGTTTTCTCCAGCTGGTGGTGCAGGTGCCGTCGCTGATGAAGGTCGGCTTCGTTTTGCGGACGGATTTTCATTGGCGCGATGAAGGGGTGAAGAAGGTCCTGCAACTAATGGGGCCGGCGGTGATCGCGGCCAGCGCGGTGCAGGTGAATGTGCTGATCAACAGCATCTTCGCGTCCTATCTGCAGGATGGCGCGGTCAGTTGGTTGAACGTGGCTTTTCGGCTGATGCAGTTGCCGCTCGGCATCTTCGGCGTGGCGGTGGCCACGGTGACGTTGCCGCTGATTTCGCGCAGCGCGGCGGCGGGCAACAAGGAGGAATTCGCGGGCGCCCTTGCGCATGCGTTGCGCCTGGTGATGTTGCTGACGATTCCGTCGGCGATCGGGCTGATCATTCTGGCGGAGCCGATCATCGGCCTGATTTATCAACACGGACGTTTCACTTTCGCGTCGACTTTGCAGACGGCGGCGGCGCTCCGTTTTTATGCGATCGGGCTGGTCGGTTATGCCTCGGTGAAAGTGCTCGCGCCGGCCTTTTACGCGCTCGATCGGCGCAATCTGCCGATGTTGGTAAGCATTCTTTCGATCGCGCTCAACTTCTGCCTGAACTGGCTGCTGACTTTCCATTTCGGGCTTGGTCACAAAGGTCTCGCGCTTTCCACCAGCTGCATCGCGGTGGTTAATTTTCTGCTCCTCTATGTGATGATGCGGCTTTATGCGGGGCCGCTGGAGACCGGGACGTTGCTGCGGACTTTTGCGAAATTGCTCGTCGCGGGCGCGTGTCTCGGCGCGGTCTGCTGGCTGGGCCGGCAGTTCTTTTTCGCGCACGGCATTCCGCGCTCGGAATGGCAACGGCTCGTCGGTGTGCTGACGACGGTGATCGCCGGCGGCGCGGTTTTTTTCGGCGCGGCGTATGCGCTGCGGGTGGCGGAGTTGCACGATCTCGTTGCAGTCGTTAGGCGGAAGCTCGGGCGGTGATCACATCCGATCGCAGATTGTCCCCGCGTGTCATCCTGAGCCGCGCAGACGGCGAAGGATCTCGCAGAGGGTGCTCGGTGTAGGCTGGCCTTGTGCAAACCAAGGGCCCTGTGCGAGGTCCTTCGGCGCGCTTCGCCGCCTCAGGATGACAAGTGTGTTGGAGGGAAACTTGGGATCGGAGTTAGCCAAGCGCCTGTGCGAGGTCTTCGATCAGGTCGTCCGCGTGCTCCAGGCCGATCGATGCGCGCAAGAGTCCTTGCGGTGTCTCCGGGCTCTCGCCGGTAACGGACGCGCGATGTTCGATCAAACTCTCGACACCGCCCAGACTGGTCGCGCGGATGAAGATGCGCGTCTTCGCCGCGGCTGCCATCGCGGCGTCACGACCGCCGGCGACTTCGAACGAGAGCATGCCGCTGAATGCGCTCATTTGCCGCGCGGCAATTTCGTGTCCCGGATGATTCGTTAGGCCGGGATAGTTGACCCGTTCGACGCGCGGATGACCGGCGAGAAATTGCGCCACCTGAAGCGCGTTCTCGGAGTGCGCGCGCATCCGCCAGGGAAGCGTGCGCAGGCCGCGCAAAGTCAGCCAGCAATCGAAAGGCGAGGGGACGCCGCCGCCGATCGTTTGGTTGGTTCGGATGCGCTGGAAGAATTCGTCGTCCGTGCGCGCGACGACCACGCCGCCGGTGACGTCGCAATGTCCGGCAATGTATTTCGTGGTCGAATGCATGACCAAATCGAGGCCGAGACCGAGCGGGTTTTGCACGATTGGCGCCCAAGTGTTGTCGCAAACGCAGAGCGCGCCTGCCGTATGAGCGATCTGCGCGATCTCCGCGAGGTCGGTGATTTTCAACTGCGGATTCGAGGGCGTCTCAGTCCAAATTAATTTGGTCTGCGGACGAATCGCGGCTTCGACCGCGCGCGGACCCGTCATCTCGACGAAGCTCGCTTCCAATCCCCAGGGCACAATCAGCTCGCGGATTAGTCTTGTTAGGCCATGATAAGCTTCCGCGGGCGCGATCAGGTGATCGCCCGGCTGGAGCGCATGACAAATCGCCGCGCTCGCGGCCAGGCCCGAGCCGAATGCGGCCGCGACCGCGCCGCCTTCAAGCGCCGCCATCGCTTCTTCCAGCGCGTGTCGGTTTGGATTATCGCTTCGCGAATAAACGAAGCCGCTCGGATAGCTGCCGTCCTCCGCGCGCTCGAAAGTGGTCGAGAGCTGAATCGGCGCGGAAACCGCGCGGCTGGATTCATCCACCCGATGGCCCGCGTGAACCGCTAATGTTTCGATGCGCATTGTTCCCGATTTGTCCGCGAAACTGCGCAGAGTTCAATCCCTGATCGTGACTTTGGCGGTATCGAGCAGTTTGTCGTCGAGGTAAAGTTCGACCCGATATTTGCCGGCAGCCCAGCCATCTTTCGGACGAGCAAGGGTAAACTGCGCGCCGTACTTGGGATCGGTCACGGTGGTTTCATTTTGGTCGATGATGAAATTTTCCGGCGCGATTTCGCCGACGTTATCAACCACCCAGGCGACACGAACGTGACTGCCGACGGGAAGGTTTTCGCCGGTCCAGCGGACGAAAATGTTCGGCGCGTTGGTGCGGAAGCCGGTGGTGAATTCGCCGTCGTGCTCCTTCGAAGGGATCAGGGTGACCTTGATCGGCGCCGGGGTGGCGGCAGGAGATAGGGAAGGCGACGAAATCTCGTTAGGCGAAGACGTGGGCGGCGCAGCCGGCCGGGAAAATTTTGTCAACACCGTGGTCGCGCGATTGAGGAGCCGGCCGGTTGGGCCACGGGTGGTGGTAATTTCTTTGACCAGGCCGATGCGTGGCGAAAACCAGCGCTGAATTTTCACCGAGATCGGCCACGGCTCCTCCGCTTCGCAAAGGAAAGCGTGGAATTTTCCCGCGGGCACGACGATGTCGTCCTCGACGTTCACGGTGAAGCGCAGATGCATTTCCGTCCCGTCGATTTCCTCATCGCGTTCCCAGTGGGCGCCGAATTTTAGATCGGCGGGAAACCATTCACGCGGCGGTTGGAAATTCGTCGTCTTGCCGCCGGGAAGAATTCGTCGAAGACCATAAACTCCGCGCTCGTCGACGCTGATGAGCTCGGTCTTCTGCAAGACATTGCCGGCGCGCGTTTCCAGCCGGAACGCGGGTTTGCCATCGAGCTGCTCCGGTCCGGCGAGAGTGACGGAGATGGCGCGCGTTTCTGGCTTGCCACCAGTGATTTTGTATTCCCAATTCGTCCCGGTCGCGGTCGGGAAAATCTCCGCGGCGTTCGCTCCGCAAGCGAGGCCAAGTGCGATGGTGCCGACCAGGAATTTTTGGAAGCGAGGCACGAGAAAAACAAAACCGGAGTCTACGGGGCTCGAACCCGCAACCTCCGCCGTGACAGGGCGGCGCTCTAACCAATTGAGCTAAGACTCCTCGCGGAAAAGCGTGACACCGTAGGTCGCGGGTTACGGCGCATCAACCTCTTTTTCCCCGCCGCCGGCTGGGCAAAATTGCGCGATTCATCCGCGAAACGTATACTCTTCGCGGGGGTTTGATTTTCAGACGATGGACGAAGAGGCGAACGAAGACTTGGACAAATACGGCGGCGTTGCCGGGATGCAGAACCTGAGTGTGCTCCAGGCGTTCGACCGGATCGTGGCCTCGATCGAGCCGCGCGAACCAGTGCGCGCGCAGTTACTGGCGATGCGCGCGGGGATTGCCGACCAGGAGGAAATGATCGGCGATGCGCGGCAGATGATCGAGAAGCTCGAAGAAGTGATCAAGAAGGTCACGGCGCCGGCGAATCGCATCGGCACTTTTCTCGACAGCCCGTCACGCGACACCGCGCATATCGTCGTCGGCGGGGCGGATTATTTTTGCAACGTCGATCCGCGGATCAAATTGCGTGAGCTGAAAAAAGGGACGCGCGTTTTGGTGAATGAAGCTTACGTCGTCGTGGGCGATCTCGGTTTTGAAACGGCGGGCCCAATCACCAAAATCACCGAGGTCCTGGAGAAGGATCGGTTGCGAGTCGGCGGCGAACACGGAATGCAATCGGCGATTCTTCTGCGCTCGACCGACCTGGCGAAAGCGACATTGAAGTCGGGCGACGAAGTGCGGGTCGATCCCAGTTACCGGATGGCGCTCGAAGTCCTGCCGCATCCGGAAGCGCGCGATCACTATCTCGATGTCGTGCCGGAGTTGCCGTGGGAAAAAGTTGGCGGCCAAGAGGCAGCGCTCCAGGCGATCAAGGACGCGATCGAGTTGCCGCTGCTGCATGAGGAACTGTTTGCGAAATTCCACCACGCGACGCCGAAAGGCTTTTTGCTTTATGGGCCGCCGGGCTGTGGGAAGACGCTCATCGGCAAGGCGACCGCTTACAATTTGACCCGGCAACTGCGCGAGAAAACCGGCGAGGAAATGCGCGAGTATTTCATGCACGTGAAAGGTCCGGAAATCCTGAACATGTGGGTCGGTGAATCGGAGCGAATGGTGCGCGAGATTTTCGCGACCGCGCGCGAGAAACGCCGCGAAGGTTTTCTGCCGTTTCTTTTCATCGACGAAGCGGAAAGCATTCTCGGGACGCGCCGGGCTTCGCGGCATTCCAATATTCTCTCGACGCTGGTGCCGATGTTTTGCTCGGAGATGGATGGGATCGACTCGTTAGGCGAGGTCGTCATCATCCTCGCCTCGAATCGCGCGGACCTGATCGATCCGGCGATTTTACGACCGGGCCGGATCGACCGGAAAATCAAAGTGAACCGGCCAAACCGCGTTGGTGCGCGCGAAATTTATCGCATTTATCTGACGGACAATCTGCCCTACGCGGGCGCGCTTCCGAAGGAAGCCGGGAATATTGGTGAGAACATTGAGCAATTGATCGAGCGCCTCTTGGAGAAGCAGTTCGCCCGGCGCGAAGAAAACAAATTCCTCGAAATCACTTTGCGCAGTGGGCGCAAAGAAACGCTTTATCGGAGTGATTTGCTCAGCGGCGCGATCATCGCCTCGATCGTGGAACGCGCGAAAGCGACCGCGATCAAGCGTGCAATCGCCGCGGGCCCGGAAGCGAGCGACGATGGCATCAGCGAGGCCGATCTGCTGGCGGCGTTCAACGCGGAGTTTTCCGAGAACGATATTTTTCCGCCGACCGATATCACCGAGGATTGGTTCAAGCTGGTCGACTTCGATCCGGAAAACGTGGTCAAGATTTCACCGATTCGTCCGGGCAAAGCGAAGCCCGCGTCTTCGGTTATTTAGCTGCGCGGAGTTCGCCGGCAGCACTCGTTAGGCACGACTGCGCTTAACCTTTTGCGCGGGTCTTTTTACTTTTCGCTTTCGACGGCGGTGTCGCTTTTGGCGTCGGGCTCGGTGTCGGCGTCGGTGTTTCCAACATCGGAGTGGGCGACGGCGTCGGTTCGACGTGCGGGGTCCAAGTCAGGTTGACCATGTCGATCTGCCAAAGGGCGCGCGGATGCGAAACTTCCAAGTCGAGGAAGGCCGGATTTTCCGGATAATTAATCCGAACCCGAAAGGCTCCGTGCGGATCAAAAAAGTGTGAGGTGAACTTGGTTTCGCCTTGAAGGTCTAGCGACGTCGGCGGCGGGCCGAGCACGCGCAGATGGGCAAACAATCGTTCGCGCCACGAGGGCGGATAGGCCACCTGCGCTGCCGGCGCGAGCGCGCGATTAAGAAAGACCTGGTCCTGATGGAGCACGATCCGCTCGGCCGCGTCGCGGGCAAAATCACGCGCGGCCGCTTCATTGATGCGTCGCGCCGACCAAAGATACCAGAGCCCGCCGCCGAAGATCGCGAGGAGAATGAGTGCGAGGACGAGGACCTCGCCGCGTTGCTTTTTGCGAAACCGAATCATGCTGCGCGCGAAAAATATCGAAGACGGAGCGAGCGTCTTCGAGTTCCACGGCGATGGCAAGCCACGGCGCCGGACGCGGGTATATTTGCTAACAATGACGAGAGTCTTCGGATTAGAGACGGAATACGGCATCACCATCGCGGGCGCGGAAGCAGTCGATGTGGTCGCGGAATCGATCGAGCTGGTGCGGTCGTACACCGAAGAGGGCGCGCACATGAAATGGGATTACGCGCTCGAAGATCCGCACCGCGATGCACGCGGCTTTCGCGCGGCCGAGTTACTCCAGGACACGGACGAGTCGGCTTATTTTGAAATTGATCGCGCGCGGCCGTTGCGCTTCGAAGAAATCAAGAGCGATCTGGTGCTGTCGAATGGCGCGCGATTTTATAATGACCATGCGCACCCGGAATATTCCACCCCGGAATGCACCACCCTGCGGCAGTTGGTGGCGCACGATAAAGCGGGCGAGCGCATCCTCGCGGAGTGTGCGCGGCGGCGGAATTTAAAATTGCCTAACGACCAGGAGCTGCGGCTTTACAAGAACAACACCGACTTCGTCGGGCACAGTTACGGTTGCCACGATAACTATCTGATTCGCCGCGACGTCCCCTGGACACGCGTCGTCAGCGGGATGCTGCCATTCCTGGTCACGCGGCAGATTTTTGCGGGCGGCGGCAAGATGGGAATCGAAGCCGAGAGCGCCGTCGGCCAGGCGGGTGTTTATCAAATCTCGCAGCGCGCGGATTTCTTCAGCGTACTCGTGAGTATCGACACGATGAACAAACGGCCGCTGGTCAATACGCGCGACGAACCGCACGCCGATCCGGGAAAGTATCGGCGCTTCCACGTCATCATCGGCGACGCCAACATGAGTGAATGGGCGACCGCCCTAAAGGTGGGAACGACCGCGCTGGTGCTGGATTTAATCGAACGCGGCGCTGCGCCCGAGATTGAGTTGGCACAACCGATCGCAGCGCTGAAATCGATCAGCCGCGATCAAAGTTATGACTGGATCATCGAACTGCGCGATGGGCGCAAGATCTCGGCGATTGAAGTGCAACGGCTCTACCTGCAAGCCGCGCAGGCGGCTGGCCTAACGAGTAATGAGGAGAGCGCGTGGTTGCTCGCCGAATGGGAAAATGTCCTGAACGATCTCGAGCGCGACGTCTCGTTAGTCCGGGACCGCGTCGATTGGGTGGCGAAGAAATTTCTCCTGAGCGCGTTCCAGGAAAGCGAAGGCCTGGCCTGGAGCGATCCCTGGTTGCAGGCGATCGACCTGGAGTATCACAAGATCGCTCCGGAGCAGGGGCTTTATGACGAACTCCTCCGGCAAGGCTCGCTCCGGCGTTTCGTCCGCGAAGAAGAAATCAAGGCGGCCATCTTCGCGCCACCGGAAACGACACGCGCCTACTTTCGCGGCCGCTGCGTGGCTCGCTTCAATCGCGCGATCAGTTCGCTGCAATGGGACGAGATCGTGTTCGAAAGCGAAGAAGGCTTGAGGCGAGTTGGCCTGCCGGAAGTGGCGGACGACGACGCGCGCCTGCGCGGATTGAACGAGCTCCTGCGGCGCGATCTTTCCTATGAAGATTTTCTCGCGGCGTTGGCCAGCGATGCGGCGATCTGATCTTACGACCAGGTAATCAAACGCAGCTCGTGCGCCTGCATGAGATGCGGATGCGTGGGGACGACGCGGACACTGACGCCGTAGGCCCCGCTCTCGGCCGCTGGAATCGAGCCGTGATAAATGTAGTTGCCGTTACCTTCTTGACGATCGCTTTGGTAAAGCGCGGTGACTGCGGGATTCTTCACGCCGCCGTTGCTGGATTCGCCGTGATACGCTTCGACGCGGACGTGCTCCGGGTTAACAACGCCGAGATGAACACGGGCCGATACCTGCAGGGATTCGCCGACGAGAATGCTTTGCCGATCGGCGTTCGTGACCTGCACTTCATCGATCCGCACCTGCGGCCAATCTTTGCGCATGCGCGATTTCCATTGGCTCAACTCGGTGGCCGCGCGGCAATCGTCCCGCGCAAATTCCCGATAGGCCGCCTCCGCCGGGGTGTAGAGACGCTCGCTATATTCCTTGACCATCCGATGAGTATTGAACATCGGCGTGACGCTGCGGATCGACTCGCGCATCAACTGCAACCAGGCCAGCGGAAGTTTGCCGTCGGGCTTCGCGTAATAGAGCGGGATGACCTGGTTCTCGAGCAGTTGGTAAAGGCTGCCCGCGTCCACTTCGCTTTGAAATTCCACGCTGCCATCGTCGATTTCCGCGCCGATCGCCCAACCGTTTTTGCCATTGTAACTTTCGCACCACCAGCCGTCGAGCACGCTGAGATTGAGTCCGCCATTCGGCGGTAATTTCATTCCGCTGGTCCCGCTGGCTTCGAGTGGGCGCAGCGGATTGTTCAGCCAAAGATCGACGCCCTGCACCAGCCGGCGCGCGATGTAGGTGTCGTAATCTTCCACGAAGACGATCCGGTTTTCGAAGCCGGCCTCGCGACTGAATCGGTAGACTTCCCGGATGAGTGCCTTGCCGTCTTCATCGCGCGGATGCGATTTGCCGGCGAAAATAAACTGCACCGGCCGGGTGGTGTCGTTAAGCAAGCGCGCGAGTCGTTCCTTGTCGCTAAACAAAAGCGCGCCGCGTTTGTAGGTCGCGAAGCGGCGCGCGAATCCAATCGTGAGAATCTCGGAATCGAGGATTTGATTCGCTTTGCGCACCACTTCCGGCGATTCGCCAATGCGCGCCCGCCGCAGGCGCACCCGTTCGCGCACAAATTCCACCAGCCGCAGTTTCAATTTCTGGTGCGTCTCCCAAAGTTGCGCGTCCGGAATGTCCATCACTCCGCGCCAGAAATCGGGTTCGGTCAGGTGCTCTTCCCAATCGCCCAGATACTTCGCGTAGAGCGCGGAAAACTCCGGCGCCATCCAGGTTTTGGTATGGACGCCGTTAGTGATGCTGGTGATCGGGACCTCGTGCGTCGGCACACCGGTCCAGACATCTTTCCAAAGCGACTGGCTGACGTCGCCGTGCAATTTGCTAACGCCGTTCGCGTGCCGGCTGATCCGGAGCGCGAGGATGGTCATGCTGAACGGATCCATCGGATTGATCCGCGTTTGTCCGAAGGAAAAAAGTTCATCGAACGGAATCCCGAGCTGTGTGGCGAAATCGCCGAAATACCGCCGCATCATTTCGCGCGGGAAGGCATCGTTGCCTGCCGGCACCGGCGTGTGCGTCGTGAAAACATTGGCCGACGCGACCACCTGCAGCGCGGAATAAAAATCGAGCTTCTTCTCGAGCACGTGCAGCCGAATCCGCTCGAGCGCGAGAAACGCCGAGTGGCCCTCGTTCATGTGAAAAACGCTCGCGTCAATCCCGAGCGCGCTGAGCGCTTTCACTCCGCCGATGCCGAGGACGATTTCCTGCCGCATCCGCATTTCGAGATCGCCGCCGTACAGCTCCGCGGTGATCAGGCGATCTTCCGGCGCGTTCTCCGGTGTGTCGGTATCGAGCAAATAAAGACTCACCCGGCCGACGTGCAGTTGCCAGATTTTCGCGAAGACTTCGCGATCCAAGACCCGCACGGAAATGAGCAAATTGGTATCCGCGCGGCGGACTTCGCGGATCGGCAGGTGATGAAAATTTTGATTCAGGCTGACGGCTTCCTGCACGCCGTCCCTGTCGATCTGTTGCTTGAAATACCCGTGGCGATAAAGCAACCCGATGGCGACGAAATTGAGATCGAGATCGCTCGCGGATTTGCAGTGATCGCCGGCGAGAATCCCGAGACCGCCGGAGTAGTTCGGGATCGATTCGTGAAAGCCAAACTCGGCCGAGAAATACGCGATCGGATTTTTCAGCGCGCTGCCTTTGCCGGTCTTTCCGTAGGTATCCTGGCGCGCGAGATAATCCCGGAACGCGCCGTGCACTTCCTTGAGCTCGCGCAGGAAATCATCGTCCTCCGCCACTTCGAGTAAACGCGCCTGCCGGCAAAGCTGGAGCATGCGCACCGGATTGTGATTGGTCCGATTCCATAGCTCCGGATCGAGATGGCGGAATAGCCGGCGCGCCTCCGGTTCCCACGTCCACCAAAGATTGAAAACCATCTCGCGTAGCGGCTCGAGCGCGGGCGGAAGCGTCGGGATGACGTGGTAGTTTTGGAAATTCGGCATGGGAGATAAGGAGCCGGGATTTTGTCAGGATTATCTCTAGCAGCAAGTGTTCCCGCGGCGCTTCTACTCCGCGGGCGCGATGACCAAACCGACGAGCAAACCGGTAACCAGCCCGCTGAGGTGCGCGGCCATGCTCACCTGCGGCGTGTAAAAATCGAAGGCGGTCTGCATCGCCACGATCACCGCAATACTCGTTAGGCGACGCCGCGAGCTCGGGATGTGCCGTTCGCGCAGAAGCACCCCGGCCCACGCGCCCACGATGCCCATGACGCAGCCGGACGCGCCCACGAGAAAATCCGATTTCGTCCAACCGATGCGCCAGAGGAGCAAGACGCCGAGACTCGAGCCCAACCCGGAAACCAAATAACAAATCACGAAGCGCACGAACCCGACCGCTTCCTCCAAGGTCGGCCCGAGGATGTAAAGCGCGTAGGCGTTAAAGAGCAGATGGATCGCGCCGTAGTGCAAAAAGAGGCACGCGAGCAGGCGCCAGTATTGATGGCCGGCGATGACCGAGACCGGCTCGAGCGCGCCGAGTTTGTAAAGTGTGAGGTCGTTGGTCGCGCCGCCGAGAAAGACTTCCACGAAATACATCGCGACGTTGAGCGCGATAAAAATCGCGACCGCGGAAGTGACGCGACGGGAACTGGGCGCGAACAAACCACCGCGCATTTTCGGAGGGTGACGCGCGAAGCGTTCGACGATCTCCGCGCTTGAAGGGCTGAGAACTGAAACGCCTGGCAAATTAATTCGCGCCAGCCGTCGATCGATGTCGGCGCGGAGGAAGGCGTCCGTCGTGCGCGCGCGCAACGCGACCAGCCGCGCGCGATCGCCGCCGAGACTCTCACTGGTGGCGAGCCAGAATTCCTGCGTCTCCGCGCGCAAGCCGCGCAGAGCAGTTTCAAAAAGTTCGCGCAACGAATCCGTCCTGCCGGAAAAAGCGAGCAGCAGCATCAGGCAGGAGAGATAAACCCCTTCCTGCGGTGGCGAAGCCAGCAGCGCGGAGGAACGACCGCCAAATTGTCGCGCCAGTTCATCGATCGCTCCGGTTTCGCCTAACGAACGGAAGTAAAGTGACAGCTGCGCCGGATCTTGGCCCAGGCCGAGCCGCGGAATATTTTGCTGCGACCAGGCGAGCAAGCCCTCCCAATCGCCGCGAATGCGGAAGACTTGCGCGCTCGCCTCCCGGCCGGCACGAGTGTCGTTAGGCGTGAGTTTCCGGAAGAGTTCGAGGGCGTGCTCTTTCTCGCCGGTTTGGGCCAGTTCGAGCGCGTGAAGCAGAATGGTTTCCTCGCGCACCGAGCGCACGGGATGGAAAAAGCGGAGCGCACTGACGATTCGGCGTGCGCTTCCGAAACGCTCGTCGGCTGCCAGTTGCGCCGCTTTTCGCAAACCGACCGCGGGCAAAAAAAGAAAAAACAGCCACGCCCCGCCGCCGATGTAGCCCGCGATCTTCAGTGCGAAAAGGGAAGCGAGCGCGGTCACCAACAGAACGGCCACGGCTGCGACTTGCCAGCCGCGATTAACCGCCGCGCGCCGCCAGGTGCGCGCGAGCACCACCGCCGGCGAGAGCACGGCGATGAAAAGCAAAAGGCGATTTAGATCGAGCACAGGAAACGCCCGCCACCTTATACAGTCGGGCGCGAATCCCCTTCACCTGCGCGGCGCTTTTTGCAATCGTCCGTCCATGCGCATCACGGTCACGAATTATCTCGAAGTCATTTCCTCCTGGTGTTTTTGGGCGGCGCCGATGTGGGCGAATTTGCAGGAGCGCTATGCCGGCCGGGTCGAGTTCGGGTGGAAAATCGCGCTCATGGACGCTTCCGGTTTTCCGAAAACGATCGAGCAAACGGAATGGTTTTATCGGCGGAGCGGGATGATGATGCGCTCGCCTTTCATGCTCAAGCCAGGCTGGTTCGAGCCAAACTTGCAGGAGTGTTTGATTCCGAATCTGGTCGCGGAAGCTGGTCGTGATTTTGGCGTAAACGACGATCGCATCTGGTTCGCGCTTATGAACGCGACCGTGCGCGAAGGCATCCGGACTAACGAGTGGAAGACTGCCACGGAAATCGGCGCCCAAGCCGGCGGTATGGAGCCGGCGAAACTCCTGGAGCGCGCGCGTTCTCCGGAAGTGGAAGCACGCGCGCGGCAGACGACCGCGGAGTTTGCCGCGATGCAGGTGACGCAACGGCCGACCTTCGTGATCGACAGCGAAACTGGTGATCGCGCGGTTTTTTCCGGCTTCGCCAAAATCGAACCACTGGCCGCGACCCTCGACGCGATGCTCGACGATGCCGTGGCCTACGCCGCGCACGAAGCCCATTTTGGAAATCCGCCGGGATAATTTTTCGCACATCAAAGGGTGGCGAGTGATCGTGCCGCGGCGCGCAGATTCACCTTGCTACGGCAGCAATGTTGCTCTCAACTTCCGGCAACCAGCGCCTGGCGCTGCGTTCAGTGCCGCGGTGGTCGCGCCCGCGGCAGTGCCAGAGTGTTTCGGATCGGCTCCCACCGCTCCGGAAAATGCGACAAAAACTAATACGGCGACGCGAGTCACTCCTCGTTTCGCTGCTTGGAACCTGATTTAACCTGCAACCACAAATTCGTGTTAACGGCCGGATTCGCGCACGCGAAGTCCGGGTCATCATGGGCGTCTCGGGCGAGCAGCTCGGGGTCCTGAAATTGTCCGACGCCATTCGCAAGGCGCAGACCCTCGGCCTTGATCTCGTGGAGGTGGCGCCAACAGCCAATCCGCCAGTCTGCAAAATCGTCGATTTCGGAAAGTTCCGTTACGACATCTCGAAGCAGGAGAAGGAAAAGAAAACTTCCGGGACCAAGCTCAAGGAAATCAAGTTCCGGGTGAACATCGACGAGCACGATTACCGGACCAAGATTCGCCACGGCGAAGCGTTTCTCGACAAGGGAAACAAAGTCCGCGTGCAGCTGCAATTTCGCGGCCGCGAGATGGCGCACCAGGAATTTGGAATGCAGTTAATGCACAAGGTGAAGGACGATCTCAACGGGATGTCGCAGGTGGAAATGGATCCGAAAATCGCCGGGCGAAATATTACGATGACGCTTTCGCCGCTGCCGGCCGCGCGCCGTAAACGCCGCTTCTCGGTGGAAG
>JBPCJC010000096.1:0-24487 GCA_051005695.1 Chthoniobacterales bacterium
ACGGCTCCGATTCAGGCGGCGCGATCGAGTCGTGGTTCGGCAGCAATCACCCCACGGCGGTGTGGCGAACACACGCGATGCGGGAAGCATTCGTCGAGTGGGTGAGGTCCTTCGCCGGCTGCGCGGCTCAGGATGACAAGTCTTTTGCGCGCGCGTGAAGCGGCACCGCGCGATCAGTCGTGGTGACAGGTGCAGGCCGAGCCACAATCGCCGCCGTCGGCTACGATCACTTCCATCGCGATCTCCTGCAGCGTGAGTTGATCGTGGATCATCCCGAGCAATTCGAGCGCGCGGTCATCCGGCATGTTGAGCGAATGCAGCTCGATCCGCGCCTTGCGGCCGGTGAGCTCCGGATGTTCCGCCGCCAGCTCGCCGTCGAGTAGGAAGGAAACGTAGGCGTTAAATTTTTCCTGCAATTGATGGAGGCGCTCGTCGGACCCGTCCCACGCGCGATCCTCTTTCATCACCAACAGGACTTCGCCGGTTTTCTGATCAACCGCGAAGAGATCGATCACGGCCGCGTGCGCGAGACCGGCTGCGGCCGGAATTTCTGAGTTCGTCTCCATCGAAGGCGAACCATCCTTCAGCCAAGTTCGCCCGTCCAATCCTCTCGCTGCTTCGCTCGACAGGCGCGCGCGCGTTTGTAAAATCACGGCATGCGCCTCCGGAATTTGGCTGCGATTCTCTTGCTCGCCTCGGGCCGCCTGGTCTCGGCGCAATTCTCCCCCGCGCTGCTGCAAAACAACAGCTATTGGAACGACGGCAAAGCGGAGTTCAACATCTATGCCGCGGAAATCGCGCGCTACGGAACTCCGCGCGAGTGCGAGGTCCTGCACATCCTGGTGCGCGAGCCGTTTGATCCGAAACAACTCGTTAAACCGGAAGGCGCACCGCGACCGGAAACGATCCCGGTGTTGAAGCTGAACCAAATCCTGCACGTGCCCACCGGGCTTTATGTTTACCAGCAAATGCACTCGAACTTCTGGCGCGTGAGCGATGCGCAACTGCTGAAATTTTCCCTAACGAGTAATGACAGTTGCGGAAACACCTACAAGGAAGCGCGCCGCGGCAGCGACAGTTTCACCTATGATTACCGAACTTATTGGGACGGGATGGCGAGCGGGACGGAAAATCTTATTCCGCCGGTCAACGGTCATTTTTACGACGAGTTGCCGTGGCTGGTGCGGACGATCGATTTCTCCAAACCGAACGCGCCGTTCGAAATTCCGCTGGCCGGTTCCGTGATCAATTCCAAGAAGGACACTTTCAGTTTCCAGCCGGCAAAAATTTCCTTCAGCGCTAATGAGCGCGCGTTTGATGTCACCGTCGCGCACGCCGCAGGCACCGATCATTTCATTCTCGATCGCGAGCCGCCGCATCTGCTGCGCGAGTGGACTGCGGCCGATGGCAGCCATTTGAAAATGAAACGCAACCTCAAGGTCGACTATTGGAACTACAACAAACCCGGCGATCGCGAGCGCGCGCTGAAAGATCCGATGCTGCGATTGCCGGATTGAGCCGCGCGCGTTTTTATTTCCGCCCGAAAAATTTTCGGAACGATCGGAAGAGGCGATTCGGGAGCGCCTCGGGATTTTGCACCGGCTCGTCAGCGCGCTGGGCGAGCTGCGTCTCGGAGCCACCGTGAATGTGACAAGGCGCGGTCGGAACTTTGTCCACCGGGAGATCGATTTCGTAGGCGGTGCCGTCAGCCACGCAGGCATTCGTGGCCAGTTCGTTGGAATCCGCGCAAACCACCGCGTGCACCAGTTGCATCGTCGCTTGAAAATTTTTCGCCGGATAACGCTGCGCCGCTTTCGTCATCGTGCTCGTCCAAACCGGGAGCGCGAGCGCGGCGCCATAACCTTGCGACATGATCATCGTCGGTTGATCGAAGCCAACCCAGACGCCGCAGGTCAGCGCGGTGGTATAGCCGAGGAACCACGCGTCCTTGTAGTCGTTCGTCGTGCCAGTTTTTCCGGCCGCCGGGAGTGTGAAGCCTAACGAACGCGCACTCGCCGCGGTCCCGCGGGTCAGGACTTGTTCGAGCAACTGCGAAGTCATCCAGGCCGCGCTCGGATCCATCGCCGGCACGGAAAGGTGAGCGGCGCGATAGATCGGGTTGTGATCCTGATCGTCGATCCGCTCGATGATGTAGGATTGCTTGCGCACCCCGGCGTTCGGAAAAACGGAATACGCCGAGGTCAGGTCTTTTAGGTCGGTTTCGAAGGAGCCAATAAACGTCGCCGGACCGCGCGGGATTTCGCCGAGGCCGAGGGTGGCCGCTTCTTTCTGCACCAGGTCGACGCCGGCAAATTCGCCGACCCGCACGCTCATGGTGTTGCGCGAATGAATCAACCCATACGACGCCGGCTGGATGCCGCCATAAGTGCCATCGGAATTTCCCGGGGTCCAATTTCCCGCGCCGCGAATTTCGCCGGGCTCGATCGGGCCGTCATTGATCGAAGCACCCGGCAAAAGCCCGCGACTGAACGCGAGCGCGTAAACGAACGGTTTGAAGGACGAGCCGACCTGACGATTGGCCGGCGCCATCGCGCGATTGAATTTGCTCTGCGCATAATCGCGGCCACCGACGAGCGCGCGCACACCGCCGGTGCCGTTATCGATCGCCACGACCGCGCCCTCAAGATACGGCATTGACGAATCTTCGCCGTCCGTCGGCGGGCGATACGACGCTTTTGTCGGGTGATGAAAACCGGATTGGCGCTCGATTTTGCTAAGGTGCGTTTCGAGCGCCTGCTCGGCCGCGCGCTGAACCGTTGGATCGAGAGTGGTGTAAATGTAGAGACCGCCGTAATCGATTTGCTCCGGCGTGAGCAAGAGATTGAGATCACGCTGGACCGCATCCATCGCGTAATTCTCCTGGATTTGCGGCAGCCGTTTTGGATTTGAAGTGACCTTCGCGGCCTTCGCTTGCTGCGCTTGCGCGGCGGTAATTTTTTTCAACTCGAGCATGCGCTCGAGCACGGTGTTGCGTTGCACGGCCGCGCCTTCCGGATTCTTCAGCGGCGAAAAACGATTCGGGCTGCGGATTAATCCCGCGAGCAAGGCGGCTTCGGGCAAATTTAGTTTCGCGGCCGGCTTGCCGAAGTAGGCTTGCGAGGCGGTTTCGACTCCGTAGCAACCGGAACCGAAATAGATCCGGTTCACGTAGAGCTCAAGGATTTGCTCCTTGGTGAAACGTCGCTCGATCCGAAGCGCGACCATCCCTTCGAGCATCTTTCGTTTCAAATTGTGGCCGCCGAGCGGGAGACTGTTGCGGGCGAGCTGCTGCGTAATCGTGCTCGCGCCTTCGCGCGCGGAACCGGAAACGAGGTCGCGATAAACCGCGCGCAAAACTCCGCGCGGATCGATCCCGCCGTGATCAAAAAAGCGCGTGTCTTCGCGCGCGACCAGCGCATCGATGAAGTAGGGCGAGACTTCATTGATGGAGACGACGACGCGATTCGCGCCCGCGAGCCGGCTGTAAATAGTTCCGTCGACGTCGAAGACGGTGTTGCGCTCCGGCATTTCGCCGACCTTCTTCAAATCGAAGGTCTGCGCCCAGATGCCGTAGAAGCTGATCAGGCCAAAGCAAAGTCCGAGGACGACCAGGACCAGAAGGACCTTGAGGCCGAGGCGGCGCTTCGACTTCTTCGCGGGCTCGCCAGATTTTTTCGAGGAACCGCGACGAGCGAAAAGTTTCATCAACTTAGAAACACGCGGACGCGCGGCCACCGCCTAACGAGACCAGGTGCTGCCCTTACAAACGCATCCGCACCGGACTCTCGTGCTGCTCGGTCGGGCAAGGAGCGTTGATCGGCACCGCCGGCGCGGCGTCACTTTGTTGAACGAGTTGGTGCGCGATCAAATATTCTTCGACCTCTTCGCCGCTGACGTCCGCGACCATTTTCCCATCGATCTCGACGCAGGGCGACAACTGTTGGCCGCTCTTGGTTTCCATTTCCCAACGAAAGGCCGGATTCTGGATGATGTCTTTTTCGGTGAAAGGGAGATCGTATTTGGCGAGCACCGCGCGGACTCCGGCGCTCCAGCCGCAATGGGTTTTCAGGTAGGCGGTAATTTGTGGTTTTTCCATTTCACTGAACTTAGCACGCGCGGAATCGCTTGGCCAGATGGCCCTCAGAAGTGGCAAACCAAAATTGGCATCTGCGCCGGATCGGCGTTGATCTCCATCCGCTCCGTGCAGAAGACGCGCTCGGCTTCCGGCTCCCAGAGTTTGCGGGCCCCCGCGCGGTCGGCGGAAAAAATTGCCAGCCGCACCGGGACGCCGCGTTTTTTCACTTCCGCGGCCCATTTCGACAACTCGTTAGGCTCAGGGGACGCGCACAGGACGGGAATGATTTTCAATTTCGGAAAACGATCGTGCGCATAAACTTCGAGGGCGGTGCGTGGGTTGCCCCATTGCGCATCGGCCAAAATCACGCCGGGCAGTTTTTCCTTTTCCAGGAGCGCGACGATTTCCTTGACCGCGAAACCGGTCGGCCAGCCGCGAAGATAATTGGTCACCGCCCACGGCGTGCTTCGTTCCAGATAACGCGCCGGAGAAATTCGCATCAGCACGATTTGGTAACTCCAAAAAGCCAGGACGAAAACCGCCGCTGCGAGAAGCGCGAGGCGCACCTGGCCCGTTCTGCCGCGGCGCTCGAAATCCCAAATCAAGACGCACGTCCGCGCGAAAATCGGGAGCAGAATCGCGACGATCGCGGTGTTGAAAAGATATTCGTTAAAGGTGCGGAGGAGAAAGCAGATGCCGCCGGCGCTCGTGATCAACATCAGGGCCAGCGCGAGCTCAGCGGTATTTCTGCGTCTCCACGCGAGGATGCAAAAAACGATCACAAAAAGAGGAACCAGCCAGGAGTAATAGGCGCCGATGTAATCGCCGACGAGGTGCAGATTCGTTCGCCAAACTTCAAGCGGCGCCGCGAAGACTTCGCTCGCGGACATGACCCAGTGGCGGTTGAAGTGCTCCCGGATCTGATCGAACTCTGCGGGCAGAAAACAGCCGGAGAGAAGGCGCGCGCCTCCGATGACCACGGCAGCGATCGCGAAATTGAGTGCGAGCTGGAAGTCGAGCGAACGAGCGCGGGCGAGCGGGAGAAAGATCGCCACCGCCAGCAGGAGAAAGCCGGATTGCTTGAAAAGGAGAATCGCGATTGCGAAAAAAATCGCAGCCAGTGCCCAGCCCCAGCGCCACTTGTTAGGCGAGAAGGCTTTGAGCAGCGCCCAATAGAAAAACGGCGCGGTTGAAAAGAGAAAAGTCTCGGCGATGAATTCGACGTTGTGAAAAATCACCGGCGGACAAAGCGCATAAAGCAACGCACTAAGCGCGCCCTCGCGTCGGCCAAAAAGTTCGCGCGCGAATAAAGCAAAGCCGAAAAATCCGCCTAACGAGACCAAGGCCGCGACCGCGCGGCCGGCGATCAAGGGATCGTGGCCCCAGCGAATCACCGGCGCGGCCAACCAGTACTGCAAGGGCGGCTTCCAGTCGTGGTACTCGTTGTTCATCGAGATGAACTTGTTCGCGTCCCAGTGCTCGTGCATGAGCTGGGCGTATTGCAGGTAGATCGCTTCGTCGTTGAAAATCGGAAACGCGCTTAGCAGGAGCGCGCGACTAACGACAAAGAGCGCGAGCGCGAGAAGGAAAATATTCCGCCAGGACTTTGCCGGAAAAGCCTCCATTCGGCCCGGTCAGCGTTTCGGCCGCAGCAGCGGAAAAAGAATCACGTCGCGGATCGATTCCGCGCCGGTCAGGAGCATGGCCAGGCGATCGACCCCGAGACCGAAGCCGCCCGCCGGCGGCATCCCGTGCTCGAGCGCGAGGAGGAATTCTTCGTCGAGCGTCTGGGTCTCCTCGCCCGCCTGCTCGATCAGCCGCCGACGTTGCACGATGGGATCATTCAGTTCCGAATAACCGGGAGAAATTTCCTGGCCATTGATGATCAACTCGTAGACGTCGACTAACGAGTCGTCTTCCAGATTCTGTTTGGCCAACGGAACCAGTTCCTTCGGGCAATGGGTGACGAACAGAGGATCGAAAGTCTTTTCTTCGACCAGTTTTTCAAAAATCTGCTGAGTAACTTCGTAATCCGCCATCCGCGGATTGACCTCGACCCCGAGTTCCACGCAACGCGTGCGCCGCTGTTCGCTGCTGTATTCGAACCAGCTGGGATCGACTTCGCGGATTAAATCCCGGTAACGCGCGCGCCGCCACGGCCGCGCGAGATTGAGCGTGCGCGTGACTTCGCCCTCGGCATTTTTGTGTTCCACCTGAAGCGAACCGGCGACCGCTTGCGCGAGGTGACAAATCAGTTCTTCGACCAGGTCCGCGATCTTCTCGAAATCGGCGTAAGCCCAATACGCTTCCAGCATGGTGAACTCCGGATTGTGTCGGCGGGAGATGCCTTCGTTCCGGAAATTTCGGTTCAACTCGAAGACCTTGGTGAAGCCGCCGACGAGCAGACGTTTCAAGTAAAGTTCCGGGGCGATGCGCATGAAAAGATCGAGCCCGAGTGCGTTGTGATGGGTGCGGAATGGCTCCGCCGCCGCGCCGCCCGCGACTGTTTGCAGCATCGGCGTTTCCACTTCGAGGAATCCGCGCCCTTCGAAAAAATGGCGAATCTCGCGCACGATGCGAATCCGTTTTTCGAAAACGATGCGCGACTCCTCGTTCGTCACGAGATCGAGATAACGCTGACGATAACGGGCCTCGACATCCTGGAGCCCGTGCCATTTTTCCGGGAGGGGCCGAAGCGATTTCGAAAGTATCGTTAGGCGGGAAACCTTCAGGGTCGGCTCACCGGTCTTGGTCAGAAAGCAGGTGCCTTCGATCCCGATGAAATCGCCGAGATCGAGGAGCCCGAACGCTTCCATCGCTTCGGGCCCAAGTTCCTTCGCCTGCACATAAATTTGGATCCGTCCGTGGGCGTCGCGCAGATCCATGAAATGGCTTTTGCCCATGTCGCGATGCGCGGTGATGCGGCCGGCCGCGTGCAGGATTGCGCCTTCGGCAAATTTCGCCCGCACCTCGCTGATGTTTCCGTCAGTCGCGAAAGCGGCGCCGAACGGATCGGGCCCGCGCGCCTGGAGCGCTTCCAATTTCTGCCGACGCAACGCCAGCAACTCGCTTTCGTCTTCCATGGAGAGGGCGAACTCTAGTTACGATTGGGCGTAAAGCGAACCGCGAAGCCGCGCCGTGTCCCGTGGCTGCCGGAAACGCGGCGCTTCCAACGAGAAAGATCGCACCAAGAAAATCTCTAAGGACGGCCGTGCGGATGACATATCGACTCCGTCGACGTCGTCAGCCCCGAAGGCCCGAAGCAATAGCCAAAGCCTAACAAGTCGAAAAAAATTGGCTTACTATCGACATCTATTGCGGCTGCGGTCCTCATCTTAAGGCGTTGTCACTACGCGCGGATCCTGCCATTTTGAGGCGTCAATGAAAACAATCTCTGGGAGCCCAAGCTCCGGGGAAAGAGAAAAGAATTGTTTCCATCTTACCTACCCCGATTTCTATTTCAGACCTATTGCACCGCGCGATAAAACTTTGGCGTGTCAGTCGTGGTCTCGCTGAAAGTGAAGAATCCTCCGCCGTCCGCGGTCAGAGGTCCAGGGACGGTGCTCCATGTGCTTGGAGCTAGTAGCGTTAAACGGTACTGCACTTGATAACTACCCCCCGCCAACCCCTTGAAGATAACCGTGACGTTGTTCGAGCTTTTGGCAATCGAGATTGCGCTAAGCCGATCGACTGTCACCGCGGAAGTGCCAAAGCCTGAGCCACTGTTTGCGGTCACGCTCGACTGACCGAAAGCGCCGGCCGATTGGTCGGTCTGCAGGCCCGGAGTTGGCGGATCAGCGTCCTTCGTCGGAGCTTGGACCACCTGAAAGGTGAAATCGATAGAGCAGGTATCTGAGGCGCCCGCCGGAGGACCTAAAACGACCGGCCCGCCGTTTGCTTGGAACAAGACCTCGCCGGTGGATGGGTCTACCGTAGTAACAGTAAAAGTCGTCCCTGCGCAGGCCGTCCCCACCCTGCCGGTGCCGGTGGGAGATAACTGGAAAACGCCCGGGTCAGCGCCGCCGACACAGTGGGAAGAAGCATTGCCGCACGTCGGCACCAAGGTGATCTGGCTCACGGTGACATTGCCCGTGCTCTCGGGTCCGGTGGACGTATTCTTAATCTTAAGTGAAGCAGGGACTCCGGTCTGGCCGATAAGCACGCCAGCCGGAAAAGTCGGAGTGACGACCAGCCCAACCGTGCCCATACCAACTGTCATCGTCGAGCTACCGAAGCCTGATCCGGTGTTTCCGTTCACGCTCGCCTGGCCGTTCGCACTGCTTGATTGATCGGTCTGCAGGCCGGCAGTTGCGCCATCGGCGTCCTTCGTCGGAGCCTTGACCGCATTGAAGGTGAAGTCAATGGAACAGGTATTTGAGGTGCCAGCTGAAGGGCCCAAAACGACCGGGCCGCCGCTCGGTTGGAATGACACCTCGCCGGTGGATGGGTCAACCGTAGAGACCGTAAACGTCGTGCCCGCACAGGCCGTCCCCACCCTGCCGGTGGCTGTCGGAGATAACTGGAGAACGCCGGGGTCGGCCCCGCCGACGCAATGTGCAGAAGCATTCCCACACGCGGGAACCAACTCGATCTGGCTCACGACAATGTTACCCGAACTTTCGGGTGCCGTGGAGTTGTTTTGCCGTGTCAGCGAAGCGGCCACGCCGTTCTGGCCGACAAGAACGCTACCCGGAAAAGTAGGAGTCACTACAAGCACTACCCGGCTCGGGTTCACCGTCACCGAGGAGCCACCGAAACCTGATCCAGTGTTTCCAGTAGTCAGCGACTGGCCGGACACGCCAGCCGACTGGTCGGTCTGAACGCCAGGATTTTGGATTGGCGTCCTTGGTCGGAGTCTTCAGCGCATTGAACGTGAAATCGATGCCGCAGGTAGCTGATCCACCGCCCGCAGGACCCAAGACCACCGGGCCGCCGCTCGGTTGGAACGACACTTCACCCGTGGCAGCGTCCAGGACCGAGACTGTGAAAGTGGTCCCTGCGCACGCGGTCCAATCCTGCCGGTGGCTGACGCCGAAATTTGGAAAACGCCCGGGTCGGCCCCGCCGACGCAATTGGAAGTGGCGTTGCCGCACGCGGGAATCAACGTGATCTGGGTCAGTTTCACGTTACCCGCGCTATCGGGCGGAGTGGATAGATTTTGGATGTTAAGTGAAGCAGTAAGACTGCTTTGGCCGACAGTGACGCCACTCGGAAATGTCGGAGTCGCCCCAAGCCCAACACCGGCCTTAGCTTCGCCCGGCCAGCCGAGCAACGCCCCCGCGAAAACGGAGAGGGCTGCCGCCCTAAGCCGCCACCGGAAGAACGCCTTTCTCTCTTTCATTTATCCGATCGCTTGCGCCGAATGCTTTCGCCAGCCTGCTTGTAACAGGGTTCTATTTTGTTGACGAGAAGAAACGCCTTTAACGGTAGGAGTTGGCTCCGCCACGGTGTAGTCGGTGCGGGGCCCGCAAAGGGTCGCCTTCCCCCACCAGTCCCGTGCGCAGTCCTCGCTGCGCTCATGCAGATTCTGCCCGGACCCTCAATCTCTCTGTGCTCTGTGACCTCCGTGGTGAAAGCAATCCAAACAAAGGAGCGGTCGAACCCTGGCAAGGTCGCGGGCAGGTTTAGTCACTTGGCGCCCCGACCTTGATTGTAGCCCTTCCCGCGGCAGGGCTCTTCCCTTGGTTAGAAGGTTTGATGATCTCTTCGGTTTTACGGGCTGGTTTATGTGAGTTGTGGTCAGTGATGCTGATTTCCTTCTCGCTTGCAATGACCGCGGGCCAGTCCTTGCCAAATCATGATCAGGCCCGGCATCAGCGGAGAACGATAGGCGCGGATCTTCACCGGAGCGACTGCAGTGCTTCCTGGGCGCGCTTGCTCGAAGGATCGAGCCCTACTGCCCGCTCGAGTTCCTTCTTAGCCTGGGTGAGCTTTCCGGCAGACTTATAGGCGCGGCCAAGCCCGAAGGCCGCTCCACCCGAGCGAGGGTAAGCTTTCGCATTCGCTTCTAGTAACGCGATGGCGGAGGGCAGATCGCCCATCTTTAAAATCTGGTAGCCGATGACCTGCTACTCTCGTCCGTGGCGAGGTCCGGATGCGCAGTGCGGAAATCGGCGTAGCTCCACATCACTGCCTGAGTGTCGCTTCGCTCCTGGAAAAGCTGGTCCATCAGCTTTTGTAGGGGAGTTAGTTTTAGAACGGGCGGTGAGAATATCGAAGGATCGAGTTCCTGGTTGATCACTAACGAACTCGTTTTCATCTCGCTTAGAACCTTGTTCGTTGCCAGCTCGACCTCGCGGCTGAGGAAGGAAACAAGACTCGCTCGACCTTCCTGAAATCACTCCAACGTTCCTCCGTCGTCACCTGCTGACCGAAGGCGTGAATCGGAGCGACCGGAAAAGCCCAACAAGGTATGGCCGAGAACCGATTAACTTGAGACCCACAACTCTATGCACGAACACTCCATCCCCACTCAGCCCGTCACGCCGCTCCCGGCCGACAACCTTGCCCGCAACCTCAAGTTTGCGCGGCCCGATACCGACGAAAGCCTGCCCCACCTCGGACTCGTCGGCGACACCTACACCATCCTCCTCTCCGCCGCGGACACCGACGGCCGTTTTACCCTCATCGACATGCACATCCCGCCCGGGGGCGGACCGCCGCCGCATCGGCACGATTTCGAGGAATCCTTCACCGTCCTGGAAGGGGAGATCGAAGCCAGCTTTCGCGGCGAGAAGATGACCGTGCACGCCGGTCAAACCGTGAGCATCCCGGCGAACGCGCCGCATTCTTTCACCAACGTCTCCGGCAGCGCCGCCCGGCTCCTCTGCATCTGCGCGCCTGCCGGGCAGGAAAAGTTCTTCGCGCAGGTCGGCGTGCCGGTGCCCACCCGCCGATCGACTCCGCCGCAGCTCGACGAGAAAGAGCAGGCAGAGTTAATGAAGAAATCGCAGGAGTTAGCCCCCAGGTATCGGACCGAGCTTCTACAGCAGTAGTCGTGTCGCGATCGAGCGAGGAGCGGATTGCCATTGCCACGCGTTTTCGTTAGCCTCCAGTTGCGTGCCATGAGTTCCGTCGTCAAAATCGATCCCGAAATAATGAGCGGCGCGCCGTGTTTTGCCGGCACGCGCGTTCCGATTCAGAACCTGATCGATTATCTTGAAGGCGGAGATTCCATCGAAGATTTCCTTGATGGATTCCCGAGTGTTTCACGTCAGCAGGTGATCAGTTTTCTCGAGGAAGCTAAAGGCCACATGTTCGCCGCTGCGGCTCGGTGAACATCCTGCTCGACGAGTGTGTCGATCGGCGACTCGCGCGCGACCTCGTCGGACATGCAGTCACGACCGTGCCGCGCAAAGGCTGGTCTGGAATCAAGAACGGCGACCTGCTTGCGCTCGCGGAGAAAGAGTTCGACGTCTTTATTACCGTCGATCGAAAGCTTTCCGAGCAACAACATCTGCCCGGCCTTCAGATCGCGATTATACTGCTTCGTGCGTTGTCCAATCGACTGGAGGACCTCCGTCCACTCGCTCCGACAGTGCTGGAGCAGCTTGCTCGTGTTCCGGTCGGTGCCGTAACTGTGATTGGTGAATAATTAGGCGGCGCCGCCAGAGCCGGTTGTCGCCTACGATGGTGCGCTCCGTCACGCCGCTGTCGCGCAGCGCCGCGATCAAATTCTCCGGGATGCCGCAGAGCCCGCACTCGCCCGCGGCGACGGTCAAGTTGTCGTGGAGCAGGCCGTCAAGTGCGGCGGTCGGGTCGGATTAACTTTGCTCATGTCGTGCGAAGTTTAATCACGGATCGCGCCATTGGACACGGAGGAATTCCGCGCCTGGCACGCTGGACGCGTGCGACGGAACCGCTGCGATGGTGTGGCGTTATAGCCTGTTCGAACGACTTCCGATCTGACACGATCGCGCTCGCATGTATCTCGTAATCCTTCTCGGCGTCGTCTTGTTGTTGTTTCTCTCCGGAGTGCGTGTCGCGCAGGAATACCAGCGTGGCGTGGTCTTCCGGCTCGGGCGTTTTACGGGCACGAGAGGGCCGGGGCTTTATTGGATCATCCCGCTCGGTATCGAGCGGGCGGTGGGGATCGACATCCGCATCTCCACCGTCTCGGCGGAGCAGCAGGAGACGATCACGCGCGACAGCGTCACCATCAAAGTGAACGCGGTCCTGTGGTATAAAATCGTCGATCCGGCGAAGTCGGTCATCGCCGTCGCCAACGCGCAGGCCGCTGTCTATCAACTGGCGTTGACGAGCCTGCGCAACATCATCGGCCAGCACGACCTCGATGAAGTGCTCCAGCAGCGCGATAAGATCAATGATTTGCTCCGCGCCGGGATTGCCTCGTCGACCGTCCCGTGGGGACTCGAGGTGGAGCGTTTTGAAATGAAGGACGTGGAGTTGCCGGAAGCGATGCAGCAGGTGATGGCGATGCAGGCGGAGGCGATCCGCGAGAAGCGCGCGCGCATCATCAAGGCCGAGGCGGAGCTGGAGGCGTCGCTGAAGCTCTCGCAGGCGGCCGAGCAAATGGCCGGCAATCCTGCGGCGCTGGAATTGCGGCGGATGCAGATGCTCTCGGAGATTGGCGCGGAGAATAACAGCACGACGGTGCTGATGATTCCCTCGGATTTCGTGATGCTGGCGAAGAGCCTCAGCGCCTACTTAAGAGAGCACGAGAAGACGAGCTAGATCCACTATGCGGCAGGAAACGGGATCAGGCTTGAATCTCGGCAACTCCGGGATGCCGCAGAGCCCGAACCCGCCCGCCGCGACGGTCATGTTGTCGTGGAGCAGGCCGTCGAGGGCGGCGGTCGGATCGGAGTAAACTTTGCTCTTGTGGAGGGGCGCTCAACCGCGGATGGGCTCGGATGAATTCCTGAACCTTGCTGGCGTCGAGCGCACGCGGTAATCTTGAACTGTGACCGCAGCGCAGATCATCAACGAGATCAGAACTCTCACGCCAGAAGAGCAAGCCGGCGTGGTCCGTGCAGTGTATGAACTCGATGCCGAGCGAATGTTGAGTGGCAAAGAGCTGGTCGCCCTCGCCCAGAAAATGGTTGCCGCGGCTGATCCCACGGAAGCGCTCGAAATTCGCGAGCAGATGATCCGCGGATTCTACGGCGGCAAGCCCGATGCCTAGGATTCGCCGGGAAGGGATTCCGGCTCCGCTCTTGCGACACCTTTTCGATCGTGTCCGCGAACGTGAGATTTCCGAAGGACAGATTGGTCTTCTTTCGGATTGGTTCGAAACGAACCCCGAGGTTCCAAACGGCCGTTGGTTCAAGCGTTTCAGCGGCATGATCGTCTGCGGCGAAGGCGAGCTGGTGAAGACGTTCCTTCGGACCGGTCAGCTCCCCTCAGGGGAAGAAGTCGGTTAACCGTTGGCGATCAAATTCTCCGGGATGCCGCGAGGCCCGAACCCCCCGCAGCGACGGTCATGTTGTCGTGGAGCAGGCCGTCAAGTGCGGCGCTCGGATCGGAGTAAACTTTGCTCATGTGGGGCGAAATCTAATCACGAAATGCGGCAACCGACACGGATGAATTTCCGAGCGTTGCCGACGAGGACGGTACCGAATAGTCTCGCAACATGGTCGCAATCGAGTTGATCAAAGCCATCAGCGCTGTCTCGGCCGCCGGGCAGGGGAGTGTCTTCAGTGTCCCGCACCAAGTTGAACGCGCGCGGGATGGGCGGCTTAACTGCTGAATATGCAATTACCCAAGCTTACGGCGGGCGATCTTTCGCCGAAGTTTCCGCAGTTTACGAACCTCGTGGAGATCGGACACGGCGGCTTCAAAACCGTCTTTAAAGGCGAAATCGACGGCGTCCCCGAAGTTTTGAAGGTCATCAGCATACCCGGAGCAGACGGCTCAGACGAGCAACAGAGATTTCGAGACGAGTGCTTCGCACGCGTACGCCGCGAGTATGGCATTCTGGCTCGATGCGAATCGCTATTCCTGGTGAAGCTCGCGTCTGTCCCACTGCAGGAGCACGAGATCAACGACGACTTCTTCTCGATTTATTCCGAAGAATTTCTCGACGGGCCAGATCTATGGAAACTGATCCGGGCGAAGTCCTCGCTGCCTAACGAGCAGGAGGCGAAACTCTTGATGCGATGTCTAGTCATCGCGATAAAAGAAATTTGGTCGATGCGCTTCATTCATCGCGACATCAAACCGGCGAACGTCATCAAGCTAAACGATTCCAATCGCCCTTTTGTGCTGATAGACCTCGGTATCGCATTCGGGCTCTTAGAAACAGGACTTACGATCCAAGGCATTCCCTGCACGGCGCGTTATCTCGCGCCTGAGATGGGAAATCCGAACTTCAGGGGCAATCTGGATTTTCGAACAGATCTCTACACGATCGCGCTGACCGTATTCGAGTATGCCGCCGGCCAGCATCCCATCGCTCGAGACAGCGATGATCCGATCCGGACCGTGACCAGGGCTCTGCATGAGTCGCCAAAACCGCTTCAACAGTTTCGGCCAGACTTCACTGCGGAATTTTGCAAGCTCGTCGATCAACTGTTGAAAAAAAAGCCGACACTCCGGCCCGCGAATCTAGACGCGTTGATCGAGCAGACGCTCATCTGAATATGAAACTGTATGCTCAACAAGGCTATGGCACCGGAAGTGGAGAAAACGACCGAATTATAGCGGGGCTTTCTCGTGGCTATGTCCAAGGTGCGATCATCAGTCCGAAGGATTTTCCGTTCGATCGCGCGACGCAGTTGCTGGAGAGCATGGGAAGCGACTTCCCATGGGCGGAACGGCTGTTTGACCCGCAGTATTACGCGAGTGTTCTCGCGCATGATCCTGAGTCTCGACTCGGAAAGCTGGGGTCGGACGATTACAGCTTCTTTGAGGCACGCCGTCGGTCGCAGCTAGAATCGGAGTCAACCGTCAGAACGGATCTCGATACGTGCCTGCGTTTTCAGTCTCAGTTGCCGGTTAGTGCCGTGATCGCTCCAAGCATAGTGATCCGTCAGCGCTTCAATTCTGTGGAAGCAGTGATCGCTAAGAGCTTCATCCGGAATGCCAGAGAGCGATGGCATTCAGTTGGAGACGCTCGCCCGTTACTCGTAACACTTGCGATGGACGCGGAGGCATTGCAGGACCGCCATGCGCTTGAGGAGTTTCTCGGTGACATTACCGTCCTCGATTCACCGCCCGATGGTTTTTACGTTCTAGTTCACCAGCCAACGTCAGAGATTGCGCCGGAGTTAGTCGACCCAAGGACGTTGGCAGGTTGGATGTTGGTAAACCACTCGTTGAGCCTCAACGGTTTTCAGGTGATCAATGGCTACTCAGATATCCTGACGCCGTTTCTTGCAGCAGCGGGTGCGTCAGCGGGCGCCACGGGATGGTTCAACACTCAGAAAGTTTTCTCGTTGGACCGTTTTGCACCGCCCTCTCCCGGAGGCGGACGTCCTGTTATGCGCTACCTGTCGAAGCGACTGCTCAATTCTATCCGATTTGATGAATTGCAGTCATTGCGCGGTCGCTTCCCAGAAGTCCTCAACGCTCTCGGCACCGATAGCTTCTTTGATGCGCAAAACGGCTCACTGCCGAATGGTCAGCTCGAGGAGGTGATGCAGACTTGGGAGGCCATCTCGAGCTTCTCTTCAGGCGATTCGAACCCAACTCTGAGCGACTGCCGTGAATGGGTGGCGACTGCCACGGCTCTTTACGAGCGCATCAATCTCTCACCAGCGCTACGACTGACAGGCCGGTCAAACGGTGATCACCTCGAGGCGCTGCAAGGCGGGCTCGATCTATTTGCGGAACTGGCGGAGATCGATTTTTGAGGTCAGCGCTTTGATCGCCTTCAGCCGTGCGTCATCGCTGAACGCCCGAACACGCGTCGGAGTGAAATGTTGTCGGATGATTTCAGTCTTGGCGTCAAATGTCCACAAACCGACTGATAGATATCGGAATGACTCCAGATTTCCGAGGGCGGCGCCGGCGTTTTCGTGAGGCATCACGACAATCGCTTTATCTGCGAAGTAACGGTACCGGAACGCTTGCTGCAGACCGCGGCGCCAGGCCTTGAGCTTGCCTTCGAATGCATGGAGTAGTCGCCGCTCAAGCTGTTTCTCCAATGCAAGCGCGGTGAAATCACCTGCGAGCGCGTCTGGTCGCCAGCCGATCCAGACCAGATCGGCTACCCCAAAACCGGAGAGCGAGAACTCGCCAGCGGCCATACCGCTGATGTGATGGCGCGCAAAATACGCCCGTTCGAAGGCCCGCATAAAGTTCGACTCGCCGCGTTTGCGCGAGACGATCGGGCCAAAGTTCTTCCGCGTGTTCGCATTCCGGACCGTAACTCGAAATAAATTTGTCGAAGAGGTCCCCATCGGCACTGCATGATCTCACACGGCCGTTGCTAAACCCAGCACTTCTTCACCGAACGACCAGTCGCGAGATATCGTGCCGCGTGGCAGTGAGTCGCGCAAGCTCCGTGGTGCACAAAAGATGGCCTTGCGCAGCGGTTTGGTTCAGCAATAAATCGCAATTGTGATGCGACCGCTGCGGTTAGCCTTAGTCACAACCCCATCCGGTTTTCAGACTCGAACCGGTATTCCGGCGATATCGACTGCCGTGCCTATTCCGTCCGGAGAGCAGCCATCGGGCTGATCCGCGTTGCGCGGCGCGCCGGCAGCCAGGTTGCAACCAGGGCCGCGGCCGCCAAGACGATCGGCGCGACCGTGAAAGCGAGCGGATCGAGCGCGCCGACATTGTAGAGCATTCCGCTGATCAATTGGCCCGTGCCCGCCGCCAGCAGTAGGCCGAGCAACACTCCACTGGCCAGCATCACGGCGCCTTCCCGCAGGATCATCCACTGCACCGTTCCGCGATCCGCGCCCAGCGCCATGCGGATGCCGATTTCCCGAGTTCGCCGCGCCACGGAGTACGCCTTCACGCCATAAATTCCAACGGTCGCGAGCGCCAGGGCGAGCGCGCCGAAGATGCTGAACAACGCCGCGCCCGCGCGCACGATCCAGAGCTCGATATTACCATCGAGATGTTGCGCGAAGGTTTTGAGGCTCAACACCGGAAGCGCAGGATCAACCTCGCGCACGGTGCGGCGAAGGAGATCCGCCGTCGCCACGACGTCGCGGCCGGCGTTCGGCGCGAACTTGATCTGGAAGAACACGTCGCTTTGGAAGCCACCGGCAAACGGTAGATAGAGCGTGCCGTTAGGATCGTTGCCGAACAGATCGTGCCGCGCGTACTTCGCGATCCCCACCACCTCGATCTGCGCTTTTGTCTCGGGGCCCGCCTTGGCACGCTTGTCGGTGAGTTGGATCCGCTGGCCGAGCGCATCGCCTTCGGGCCACAACTTTTTCGCCAGCACTTCATCGATGATGGCAACCTTCGGCGACGTTTCATGCATCGCTTCCGCCACATCGAACGTCCGGCCGCGCAGCAGTGGCAATCCGACCGTCTTGAAGTAGTCCGCTCCCACGCTGTTCAAGGTCGCCTCATACGCGAGACCTTCCGCCGCGGTGGCGGGCTTTGTCTCGGGTGCGGGATTGGCTCCGCCGCGTTGCACCGATCGGCTCAGATCGATCATGCCAAATGGCACCGTGGAGGAAATACTCTCGCTTTCGACACCAGGCAGTGACGAGAGACGTTCCTCGAGTGTGCGATACAGATCCTGAGAGCGCGGCTGATCGTAGGTCGCGAAACTCGCGTCCACTTCCAAGACGTAGTTAGAACCGGTTTGCAAGCCGATATCGACGGCCGCTGCCTTGCCCGCGCCCCGAACAAAGAGGGCCGCCGCCGTGAGCAGCGCAAGCGAGAATGCGATTTGCACCACGACCATGGGATTGCGCGGCAAGAATTTCCACCGCCGGACGACGACATCTTCGGCGGCGTTTTCCTTCAGATCACCAACGACGGCAGCTTTCGACAGCTTCAGCGCCGGGCCGAGCGCGAACGCCAGCGTTCCCAGGAGACAGAAGGCAAACGTCGCTGCGAGCACCGGCCAGCTCAGGCCGGTTTGCCAGACCATGTCGATCGGCAACTTGTTACCTAACGAGGCAACGAGAAGGTCGCACGACCACACGCCCAGGAGCAGCCCGAACCCTCCGCCGACCAGCGCGAGCACGAAACCTTCGCTCAGTAACTGGCGCACAATCCGCCAGCGGCTTGCCCCGAGCGCGAGCCGGATCGCGATCTCCTTCCGGCGGGCCGCGCCGCGCGCGAGCAGCATGTTGGCGAGGTTAAGACAAGCGACCAGCAGCACGACGGCCGACATTCCGAATAGCAGCGGCGCGACGCGTTTGATGTTGGTCGCATTACTCGGGCGCGTACTCAGCGAGAAACGCGAGAGGGTTTCCAGCATGAAGGTCTGATCCTTTTGTTCTACCGGATAGGTCCGCTCGAGATTGCCTGCCCAAGTTTTCAAAGCCGGTGTCGCCGCCGCGGCTGTCATCCCCGGCTTCAACCGGCCGACGATCATGAGTTGCTTGCCCGCGCGATCGTCCAGCTTGCCCTTGTTCCCGGTCTCGAAATCGTTCGCCACCTGATCGTAAACGCCGAGCGGCAGCCAGATTTCCGGCGCAAAGATCTGGGTCGTGCCGGTGAATGCCGGCGGCAAGATGCCGATCACGGTGAAAGGCCGGCTATCGATCGTAATGGTCGAGCCGAGCATCGCGGGACTAAGCCCTTCCTTCTTCCAGTAGTTGTAACTAACGATCGCGACCGCGGAGCTGGCCGCCGGCGTTTCCTCTTCTGCTCTGAACGTGCGGCCCTGCATCGGCAGCACGCCGAGGACGGAGAAGTAATTCGCGCTCACCACGTCGGTAAACGCGCGTCGCGTGCTGCCCTTCTCGCCCACACCTACCATCGCGAGGTTATGCGCCATCACCTCGGAGAAGACGGTGTTCTGAGCGCGAATATCCAGATAGGTCGGATAGGAAAAGCCACGAAAGGTTTTCGGATCTTTCTTATCCTGCGAAAAGAGCTGCACGAGTTCGGTCGGATTTCGGTAATGCGGCGCCTGGAAAAGCAACGCGTTCATAAGACTGAAGATGGCCGTGTTTACGCCGATCCCGAGCGCGAGGACGACGACCGCCGCCGCCGTGAAAGCTCGCGCCTTCATGAGCTGCCGAACCGCAAATCTGAAGTCGTGAAGCATATCGGTAGGATGCGGTGACGGAGAGATATGGATTCAACTATCGATCCGCATTACCCGACCTGCCCTCGCTCATTCAGAGATCTCTATTATCTCTTTCGTTTACTCTCCCTCGTTTTGAAGGCCCGGTCGTCGCTTCGCCGCCGTTAGGGCTTGGCCTGCGATATCGCGCCGCCGTTTCCGGTGGAGTTTCCCGCGTTCAACGGGTACAACCGCGGCTCACCGATGCCCGATGAGCTAAAAGATGCGCTTCAAGCGTTCGTGGAATTCGCCAAAGGGTTAAAGGGCGACGAGAAAAGCGAAGCGCAAACCTTCCTCGACCACTTCTTTCGCGCCCTCGGCCACGCCGGTGCCATCGAAGCCGGCGCCACCTTCGAGTTCCGCGTCGCGAAAAAGCCCGGCTCCGCGCAACTGGAACTCATCGTCGGCGGGAACGGCGCTCCCAAGCCAAAGGGCGGCAAGAAATTCGCCGACCTCCTTTGGCCGGACCGCGTCCTCATCGAAATGAAATCGCGCGGTCAGCACCTTGAGAAACATTACGACCAGGCCTTCGACAACTGGACGCACATCGTCCCGAAGCGCCCGCCCTACGTCATCCTCTGCAACTTCGACGAGTTCTGGATTTACGACTTCAACACCCAGCTCTTCGATCCCGTCGATAAAATCAAATTAGCCGACCTGCCGACGAGCATCAGCGCTTTCAACTCGCTCCTTCCTTATCCCAAAACTCCGATCTTCGATAACAACCGCGTCGAAGTGACCCGGCGCGCCGCCGACACCATGGCGCGCGTCTTCCGCGAGTTACTCTTTCGCGGCGAAGATCGCGCCCGCGCCCAGCGCTTCATTCTCCAGCTTCTCGTCTCAATGGTCGCCGAAGACATCGGGCTCCTGCCAAACGAAATCGTGACCGAGCTCTTGTATGAGTGCTCGGAGAAAGGGGGAAACTCCTACGACCTCTTCGGTGGCCTCTTCCGCCAGATGGCGACGAAGGAACCCGCGCGCGCCGGTCGCTTCCAAGACGTCCAGTATTTCAATGGCGGCCTGTTCGAGATCGTCGAACCGATCGAGTTGAAATCGAAAGAAGTCTACGCCCTTTACGAAGCCGGCCGGGAGAACTGGAGCAAAATCCGCCCCGAAATATTCGGCGCTCTCTTTCAGGACAGCATGGACAAGAAAGAGCGCCACGCCTTCGGAGCGCACTTCACGAGCGAGTTCGACATCCGCAAAGTCGTCGGCCCCACCATCGTTAGGCCGTGGCGCGAGCGGATCGCTGCTGCGGGCAAGAACGTCGGCCAGCTCCGCAGCGCCCTCGCCGACCTGCGCAAATTCCGCGTCCTCGATCCCGCCTGCGGCTCAGGCAACTTCCTCTTCATCGCCTACCGCGAAATGAAACGCCTGGAGCGCGACCTCCTCCTGCGCCTGCGCGAAGTAAGCCGCAAAGAGCCGCTCGAAAGCGCCATCTCCCTCCATCAATTCTACGGCATCGACATCCTCCCCTTCGCCGTCGAGCTGGCCAAAGTCACCCTCATGCTCGCGAAAGAGCTGGAGCTGGAAGAGGTCAAGAAGCTCGCCGAGACCGACCAGTTACTCATCGAAGAAAAGCCTCTCCCGCTCGATAACCTCGATAAGAACATCATCTGCACGGACGCGCTCTTCACCGATTGGCCAAAGGCTGATGCGATTATCGGCAATCCGCCCTATCTAGGAGCGAAAAGGATGAAACCCGAACACGGTGCGGAATACGTAAACAAGCTCAGGAAGGCTTATCCGGCCATTAGAGGAATGGCCGACTACTGCGTGTACTGGTTTCGCAAAGCGCATGACGAACTTTCACCCCGCGCGCGCGCCGGCTTGGTCGGAACTCAGAACATTCGGAACAACAACTCTCGTCCCGGTGGTCTTGGCTATATCGTCAGGGAAGGCGGGACGATCACCGAAGCGATCTCAAACCAAGTTTGGAGCGGTGAAGCAGCGGTGCATGTCTCGATCGTCAACTGGGTCAAAGGTGAACAGCCCGGTGAAAAGATGCTTCACTTCCAGCGGGGCGATTCCGTTGATAGTCCATGGGAAAGCTATTCGATGCCGCTCATCAACTCGGCACTCTCCGCAGGCCTCGACGTAACCAGCGCCGTCGAGCTAAAAGCGAATCAGGAGCCGCCTTTCGTTTACAACGGCCAGTTCCCGCGGCATCACGGCTTCATTATCAGCCCAGAGGAAGCAGCTAGGATGTTGCGCGCAGACCCGCGAAACAGTGAAGTCGTTCTGCCGTTTCTGATCGGCTCGGAGATGCTAACGAAAGGTGCGCCTCAACGCTGGGTTATTGACTTCCAAAAGCGCGATCAATTCGAAGCTCGTACATACGAGATGCCCTTCGATCATATGTGCACCTTCGTTCTGCCTCACGTGACGGCGCTCGCAGAAAAGGAGAAAGCAAAGACGGGGAAGGACACGGGTCAGGATCAGCAATGGTTGAAAACATGGTGGCAGCACTTTCGCTGTCGCAAAGAGCTGATTGATAGGATCGCGAAACTGCCCCGTTACATAGCCTGCTCAGAAGTGACCAAGCGTCCGATCTTCTGCTTCGTGGATTCGAGCATCCGTCCAGACCACACCCTAGAAGCCTTCGTCCTAGCCGATGATTACAGCTTCGGCATTATTCAATCGGACCTCCATTGGATTTGGTTTCGCGTTAAGTGTTCGCGACTGAAAGGCGACTTTCGCTACACGCCGCGTTGAGTTTTCGACACTTTCCCGTGGCCCCAAGAGCCGACGCAGGATCAAATCGTTAATGTTGCCAAAGCCGCCGTCGCGCTGCGCACAATTCGCCGTGAATCGACCGAGAAGTTAAAATCCTCCCTTCGGAATCTCTACCGGACCCTCGACCAAGCCGGGGATAGCCCGTTGCGCGATGCTCATTGGCGCCTCGATTCGGCTGTTCTAGCGGCCTACGGCGTGTCCGCCGATGCCGACCCACTCGCTTTTCTCCTCGAACTTAATCTAGCGTGTGCAGCGCGAGAGAAATCAGGTGGCGAACTCTCAGCGCCGGGACTACCAGCTAAGACGGAGCTTACGTCGACGGATGACTGCATTAGCTTCACGAAGCCGGCCTGTTTCTAATGAATCATCTCTTACGATCACTCACACTTAATTCCGGCGCTGCCGGCGAGGCTGAAGGACTAACAATCCAGCCTGGAACCGTTACAGTTTTTGTTGGGCCCAATCACTCTGGAAAGAGCCTGTTACTTCGCGAGATAAAGGAAGACATGCCTCGACTCGAGCCCTATTTGGGCAAGAAGGTGTTGAAGAAACTTGCTTTCAACTCGCTCGATCCACAGCTGCAAGAGTCTTTGCGTGACGAGCTAAAGTCGGACATTTCTGAATCTGCTGTCGATGGTCAACAAATGGTTCTTGTCCGAATTCGAGGCAGTGGGGATCGCCAAATTTTCAAGCACGAATTCGATAAGATTATTACTCAACTGGATTCGGTGGAGAGCTTACGGCATGCGCTACACCCATGGGGACATAATCAGGTTAATCATCTAAGTCTCCTCCTGGGAGGAACCGAGCGTCTGACGCTTCTTAACGAAACTGGTCGAGGTAACTTGAGGGACAGGCCAATGTCAATCCATGGAGTTCTATTCCAAGATGATGCTAGACGGGCAGAGTTCCAGCGGATCACCAAAGACGCCTTCGGCTGGTATTTTGAGATTGATCCTACCGGGGATTCTAATTTTCGAGTAGCGATCTCGGATGTTCCGATTCCTGCATCGCTGGAACGAAGTCTCTCCAACGAAGCTCTAGATTTCTTTCGAAAGTGTTCGGGGATCGAAATTACGAGTGATGGCGTTCGGGCTTACTCAGGCATGGTCGCCGCCGTGATCGCGAGTGAGGCTAAAATGGTCCTAATCGACGAACCTGAAGCTTTCCTCCATCCGGCGCTCTCTACATCGTTGGCGAAGGAACTCGGCCAACAGGCGGCAAAAAGGAAGATTCAACTAATGGTGGCAACACATAGTGCGCCGTTCGTATTGGGCTGTGTTCAAGCTGCCATCGACCTGACAGTGGTGCGTCTGACGTATAAGCAAGGACACGCAACTTCTCGGCTGCTGTCGCAACCTGACCTGGCGCCATTGATGCGGGATCCTCTATTGCGTTCGTCAGGGGCAATTAACGGCATCTTCTATGAAGCGGTGGTAGTCACGGAAGCCGACAGGGATCGTGCTTTCTATGATGAAATCAATCATCGGAACGTGACCTTCTCGAACGAAGGTATCCGCGACTGTCTTTTCTTGAACGCTCAGAATTGGCAGACGACTGCGAGGATCGTCGGGCCACTGCGGCGGCTTGGTGTAGCTGCGGCTGCGATCATAGACCTGGATATCGTCTCGAATGATAAAAGTGCTTCCTTTCAGACTTTGCTAGAGGCTGCCGCAATCCCTGAAGCAACTCGTCGAAGTCTTGGGCAGCTGCGGGGTGATCTACGCACAAAGGTTGGAGATAGGAAGGAAGAGCTGAAGAGGAATGGTGTTTCTATTCTCACAGGACCTGACCGGCAAGATATGGACAATCTGAGCCGGCACTTAGCTGAGTACGGGATCTTCTTGGTGCCGGTTGGAGAAGTCGAGGGATGGTTGCGTAGACTTGATCGGACCTCGCAGGAAAAGCGCAATTGGTTGGGTGAGACTTTTGAGGCCATGGGTCAGGACTCGACCGTAGATTCCTACGTCAAGCCTAGTGCGGACGACGTTTGGGAATTCATGCGCTCCGTGGGTCGGTGGCTTTCGAATCCTGCGCGACTAGGCATTCCGGAGAGCTAATTTCACGGCAAGCGCATCAGAAGAATTGGCCATTACCTATCTCCAAGATGGCCGATCACTCCCACATCGAATGGACGGAGGCGACGTGGAATCCGGTAACGGGTTGCACGAAGATCAGCGCCGGTTGCAAGAATTGCTACGCGGAACGGCTGGCGTCTGCGCTTGCAAAAGGGGGCTTGTCGCCGCTCTGATCTTTCGCTACTCCATTCGAAGGATCGCTGAAGAAAATGAGTGTCACGCTGCATCCCCACGCGATTGCAAGGCTCAGTGAGCGCGGCGCGAGCGAGTCGGACGTCAAAGCGACGGTCACGACGGGTGAACGCTTTCCTGCGAAATTTGGTCGCACCGGATTTCGCCGAAATTTTGCCTGGCAGGGAGAGTGGCGGGGAAAATCATACGCCACCAAGCAAATCACGGCCTTTGCCGTAGAGGAAGCGGCCGGCTGGC
>JBPCJC010000097.1:0-32650 GCA_051005695.1 Chthoniobacterales bacterium
TTTGCCGGCGCTCGAAGTTAGCGTCTGCCCAATTGACGAACTTGGCCTCGCCGATCCGCACCCCGCTGTAGGCGAGGAACTTCACGAGGTTCGCGCAATCTTTGGATTGCCGCGCACCGGCCGTGCGGATCTCCTCGACGAACCGTAGGAATTCTTCGCGTGAAGGTAACTCAAGCCACTTCGGCCGAATTCGCATACGCGAGAGATTGGCCGCGGGATCCCCGAAACGTGCGCCGCAATCCACGGCCTCGGCAAAAATGCCTCGTAGAGTTCCAACGGCGTTATTCACAACCGACGGCGCATAGTGCTTTTGGAAACGTACCAGCCATTCCTGGCAATCACGTTCGCCGACTTTGCGCACATCCATTCCGAAGAGCGCCGGCCAGGAACGGTTGATGAAATCAATCATCATCTCGCGATAGTCTTTTGATCTCGGTTTCAACGAAACGTTCGCGCGAACTTTTTCAAGATACCCCCGCGCCGCATCGCCGACGGTCATCTTCCCGATTGCAGCCGCGGTCACCGATTCAAGTCGTACGCGATGCTCGCGCATCGTGTCTGGCAGCCGCTGCTTGGCGACAGAGAAAACCGTTGTCTCCAGACTCTTCCAGACCCGCTTACCGTTTATTCGGAAGCGCGCGAAATACGTCCCCGCCGGTCGATAGCGAACCAGGTTTTGGACAGATGTTGCTTCCCATAACGGTTTAACTTCGCTGCTCACGGCTGCGGCGATCTTGACTCGCCTCCACTGCGGCTAAGCTCTATCAATGGAGCGACTGCACAGCCGACAAAGTGCTTCCTGCGTGTTTAGCTCAAAGCTTTCCAAAGCGGCAGGGTTTTGGCCGACAAGAGCAATTCTGCCCCTTCCGGTGGGCAGAAAAGGCGGGCAGAATGGGGTCTTGTCGCGCTCCTTTTTCAGCCTAATCTACGAGGGAAAAGCCGAAGTAGCTCAGTTGGTAGAGCAGCTGATTCGTAATCAGCAGGTCACGGGTTCGAGTCCCGTCTTCGGCTCGCCTTTGCGCCTGTAACAGCGCCGTTACCTTGATCGCTTGAGCCTCGCCGCGCGCTCGCGGAAGTCTCCTTCGTCCGGACGAGTGTGGCTGCTGCGTGACTAAGGGGTTGGTCGCGCGGCAGCTGCCGACCGAGATGCTCCCCGCACTGGCAGGCCGGGAGCGATGTCGTAGTCTCTGGCGATGCCGGTCGATCTCCTCCACGCGCGCGTTTCCGTCGTCGTGCCGACGCTGAACGAAGTCGACAACGTTGAGCCGTTAGTCCGCCAGATCATGCTCGCCGCGCCCGCGACCCTCGAAATTGTTTTCGTCGATGACGACTCTCGCGACGGCACGCAGGAACGAATCCAGTCGTTAGGCAAAGAATTTCCCGTGCGCCTGATCGCGCGCGCGGAGCCAACGCTCGGCCTCGCCGGCGCGGTCATCGCCGGTGCCCGTGAAGCGGAGGGCGAAATTGTGGTGGTGATGGATGCCGATCTGAGCCATCCGCCGGCGGAAATTCCACGGCTGGTGAAACCGTTGATCGATCAGCGCGCGGACATGGTCATCGGCAGCCGCTATGTCCGCGGTGGGACGACGCCGGGCTGGCCGCTTCTTCGCAAAATCATGTCGCGCGTCGCCGCCGGCGTGGCTTACCCGCTGACCGGAGTGCACGATTCGATGTGCGGATTTTTTTCCATTCGCCGCCCGCTTCTGCTGCAACTGGCACCGAAAGCGACCGGGTTCAAAATCGCTTTCGAAACCATCGTGCACGGTGGCCGCGATCTGCGCGTGCTGGAGGTGCCGATTGCGTTTCGCGATCGGACCCGCGGTAAATCGAAGATGAGCTTCGGGGTCGCGTTCCTTTTCTCGATGCGCTGGCTGGCTGCGGCTACGCGGGTCTTGCTGGGACGGCGCTCGTTGCTTCCTGCCGCTTCACCCGCCAGAGCTCCAGCGCGAGCCCGCCAAAAAGAGTGAGCGTGGCCAGGAAAGTATTCCCGTAAGTTTGCGCGCTGCGTTGCCACGGAATGGTCAGCGCGAGCAGCACGACCGCCAGCGCTGCGCTGAAAAAAAGCGCACGCGACCATTGCCTAACGAGTCGATAAACAATGACGGTGAAGGGATAAAGCAGGCAGGCGAAGAGGTAACCGAAAGCCAGCGGCGTGACCACGAGCATGAGCAAAATGAGGAGCGCGAATTCCATCGCATCGGTCGCACGATTACGGCCCGCGCGTCGCGGCATGACCAGGATGAAGATTAGCCCGAGCAGGAGCGCGCCGACGACGATCAGGCGGTTAACAGTGGCGAATTCGAGATCGGCGAAGTTCGCGTAACGCGCGCGGTGCGGGGCGTATTGCTCATCGGCGTCGACATGGCGCAGGAGACGATTAGCCACGCCGAAGATCGATTGGTTTTTCCAGGAATTACTTCGACCGGGACGCTGAGCGAGGCCCTTGTCGTCGTATTTTAAAAGCATTCCTTCGGTCCAACGGCGCAAGTCCGTGCGCGCCTGCGAAAGTCCGCGGAAGGGGGCCGGCAAGAGGATTAGCAAAAACGCTAGGGTCAAAAGCATCGAGGCGGCGGCGATCCAGTAACGCCGGTAGAGCAGGTAGACGATGAGGATGAACGGGAAGGCCTTGATCGCCGCGGCCAACGCCACCAGTGCGCCGGCCAGCCAATGCCATTTTTTTTGCAACGCGAGGAAGGCCGCGAGCAGCAGCGTGAGCAGGAGCATACTCGGCTGCCCGATGTGAAAATTGCTCCAGATATAAACGCCCACGATCAGGCTCGGGATCAGGTAGACGAGCAGGTGTTTGCGGGCCCAGCTGCCAGTCGCCAGCCGCACCGCGAGGAGTATGCTCGCGATCCACGCGAGCGCATTTCCCAGGACCAGAAACACGACCACGCCCGTCGTGCCTAACAAACTGATCGGTGCGAGGAGGAGCGCGGCCGTCGGCGGATACATGAAGGGAAATTTGTGTCCGCGTTCCGGATAAACTTCGTCGCTGTGCAGAACGTGCTGACCGGTGTCGTGCCAGAGCTGGTTGTCCTTGATGCTTTCGCCGAGAAGCGCGTTCGCGATCGGGATGGCCGAGAAAACCAGGAGCGCGGCGACGAAAAGCGCGAGCATCCAGCGAAACGCAGTCTCGCTGTTCAAGCGATCGATCAGGCGAGGCGCGGGCGGGCTCATGCGGCGGACTCGTTAGGCAAGAGGGCGCTCAATTCCGGGCGCCGTTGATGCCACGGCGTGCTTTCTTCATAAGCAAACGCGATCTGCAACAAGCGCGCTTCATCGAGGGCATTCGCGGTTAATTGCAAACCAACCGGCAGCTCGCGGCCTTCGGCGCTGCGCGCAAAACCGCAGGGCAAACTGAGCGCGCACAGCCCGGTAAGATTCGCCGGGATGGTGAAAATATCGGCGAGATACATTTGCAGCGGATCGGAACTGCGCGCGCCGATTTTGAACGCGGGCACCGGGGAAGTCGGTGAGACGATCGCGTCCACTTGGGTGAACGCGCGCGCGAAATCGCGGCGGATGAGCTCGCGAATTTTTTGCGCGCGCAAGTAGTAAGCGTCGTAATAGCCCGCGCTGAGCACGTAAGTACCGAGGATGATGCGGCGCTTCACTTCCGGCCCGAAACCCTCGGCCCGCGTGCGCTCGTAATGGTCGAGCAAATTCTGCGGCTTGTCCGCGCGCGTCCCGTAACGCACGCCGTCGAAACGCGCGAGATTCGCTGAGGCTTCCGCGGTGGCGAGGACATAATAAGTCGCGACCGCGTAGTCCGTGTGCGGAAGCGAAAGCTCGACCACTTCCGCGCCTAACGAGACCAAATGTGCGACCGCCGCGTCGACGATCCGACGCACCTGCGAGTCGACACCATCGGCCGAATATTCCTTCACGATGCCAAGTCGCAGACCGCGGATATCGCGACCGAGTCGGCCGGTGAAATCGCAAGGAGCTTCGGGGAGCGAAGTAGAATCATTCGGGTCGCGACCGGCGATCGCGTTCAGGATTAATCCCGCGTCGCGCACGGTTTTCGTCAGCGGCCCGATTTGATCGAGCGAGGACGCAAAAGCAGTCAGGCCAAAACGCGAGACCCGCCCGTAGGTTGGTTTCAGTCCGACGACGCCACTGAGCGCGGCCGGTTGGCGCACCGAACCGCCGGTGTCGCTGCCGAGCGCGGCGATCGCGAGATCGGCCGCCACCGCCGCAGCTGAGCCGCCGCTGGAACCGCCGGCCACGCGCGTGGCATCCCACGGATTGCGCGTCGTGCGCACGCTGGAATTCTCGGTCGAGGAACCCATCGCGAACTCGTCGAGATTGGTCTTCCCAAATAGAATCGCGCCCGCGGCTTTCAGTTTGCGGACGACGGTCGCGTCGTAAACCGCGCGGTATTCGCGCAGGAACGGCGAGGCGCAGGTGAGCGGCTGGCCGGCGAGATTGATGTTGTCCTTGAGGGCGATCGGCACGCCGCCGAGTGGCAGATTTACGTCCACGTTTTCCGCTTCGTGCAACGCGCTCGCGAGATCGCGTGAAAGATACGCGCCTAGCGCGGGATCGATTTCGTCGCTGCGGGCGTGCAAGGCGGTGATGGTTTCGCGCGGAGAAATTTCGCGCGTGCGCAGCAATTTTTGCAGCTCGGCGACGGTCAGCGCGGGCAGGTCTCGCGCCGTCATTCGACGACTTTCGTGACCAGGAATAATTCGTTGGCCGCGCGCGGCGAGTTGCTCAAGGCTTGCGCCGCAGTCAGGCTGGCGCGCGTTTCATCTTCACGAAAAACATCGAAGATGGGGATCGCGTGCGCTGCCGGTTCGACGTCGCTGACATCGACGTCGCGCAACTTTTCGAAGTACTCCATGACGTGCCCAAGTTGTTCCTGAAATAAACGCGTCTCCTCCGCGGAGAGTTTGAGCCGCGCCAGTTTCGCGACGTAGGCGACGTCGAGCTCTTCAGGATTGCTCATCGAATCCGGCGCGCCCTTTCGCGCACTTTAAAACGGCAAATGGCTGATCAGCCAAATGACCGCGGCGGCGAGCGCGATCACCAAAACCAGGAAAATAATCCGGCCTTCGCGCCGTTCTTTGCGCAACGAAACGCGCCGCCCGCTGTGGGCGCCGCCGTCGCTGAAGCGCTTGTCCTGGAGCGCCATCGAAACATCCAGGCGATTGCCGCCGGAGTTTGCGCGCTCGAGAATTTCCTCGCGGTTGCGCCGCATTTTTTCCTCCGCGAGCCGGGGCGCTTCCGCGATCATGCGCTCGAGCTTCTGCATCTCCTCGCGCAACTTGTTCTCGCGCCGGGCGAGTTCTTCCTGCTTCGCGTTAAGCGGTGTTCCGGGTTTGGGCGATCGCTGGCGCATCGGAGCTCACTGCCCGCGGGCCGTCATCCAGAGAAAAACAAACAAGGCGAGGAAACCGAAAATGATCAACGGGAGGGTGACTGCGAACCCGATTTGCACCCATTGCACGAAACCGTTCGCGCTCCCGAGCGCGACTTCCGGCGCGGTCTCCGGGAGCGTCACCTCGCCGGAATCATCATTCGTATTCGACGCCGAGAGCCGGCTTTTTTGCTGGCTGAATTCGGCGCGCGCATCATCGACCGTGCTCAGCGAGCGGCTCAGCTCCTTGTGCAGATCCGCGGGATTCCAGCTCTTCGGATCGATCGATTCCATGAGCACGAGATGTTGCTCGAAGCTTTCGCGGGTCGCGCGAATTTGCTCTAGTTTCTTCTGCGAATCGTAGGCTTCGCGTTCCAGGATAACGAGTGAACGCGTGAGCTTGTCGGTCATCTCGGTGCGGCCGCGCTCGAGTTCTTCCTGGCGGCGGCTGAGCTCCTCGAGCTCGCGTTTTTGTTTCTCGATTTGTTCCTGCTGGCGCTTCAGCTGCAGCAACTGCTCCTGCGCTTTTTGCACCTGCGAATCGAGGTGCTCACTGGAGTTTGCCTCCTCTTCATTTAACTCCAGCATCTGTTCAATAGGTCGAATTCGTTCTGCCATGAAAGTTTTTCTCCCGCGCTCGCCGCCAACGGAAGCAGCCGTCCGGGCTCCCGTGCAGGGATATAAGACTTCCCTCTGCACAATGCCAGAGTTTTCCCGTCGAAAACACGAACGCGCGCGATATTTTTCGGAGGCGAACAGGTTCGTCGGTAATTTTGCCTAACGAGTGCTGAAGCGCGTTTTCGCGACGCGCTCCTTCTTGTCTGCGTCCGCATTTCGAAATCACCTGCGCGTTCTCACCCATCTTAGCTCACGCAAAAAAACGAGCGCGCGGTGCCGATCGCCCCGCGCGAAAATTTTCCCTGTTCGCCCGTGGAAAAGCCTGCCATGCTGCCGGTCTCGTTCAAAGCGTTACGACTCTTGAAGATGCGCCGCGAACGAGCGAACCTAGCCCGAGAGGATAAAATTTATGCAGATGTTTTCACCCACCCGTAAGCCCGAACCAACCTCGCCTCCGACGCGCGAACCTTCGAATGGCACCGCTCCTGCCTCCGCGCCCGCTCCGGCCCGTCCGGCGCCGCGCACTGGGGGCGCGCTCTCCAGCGGCGTGACCATCAAGGGCTCTCTGAAATTCGACAGCGAGTTCGACATTGATTGCGCGCTCGAGGGCACGATCGATTCCACCGGCCGGCTGAACATCGGCAAAAACGCGCAAATTAACGGCGAAGTGCGCGTCGGCTCCGTCACCGTCCACGGCACCGTCGATGGCAATGTGACCGCGACCGAACGTTGCGAGCTCCGGGCTGGTTGCACTTTACGCGGTGATATCGAAGCGCCGCGCCTGGTCGTGGATGATGACGCCACCTTTATCGGTAGCGCCAAGATCACCAGCCGGGCGAAGCAGGCCGCTGCTACCTAACGAGTGCTCTCGCCCGCGGCCGCGCGGGCCGGAAATTTTCTGCGTCGCCGCGCGACCGATCGGGACCGCGGCAGACGATTCTCAGACGTATGATTGCTCGCGTGCATTTGTCCGTCCTGCTCGTTTTCATCGTTTGTGGCGGCGCGCCGGTGCGCGCCGCAGATTATCCCGCGCCCACTGAAGCCGACTTCGTTCTGCGCGATTTCAAATTCACTTCCGGCGAATCGATGCGGGAGTTGCGCATTCATTACCGGACGATCGGCCAGCCGGTGCGCGACGAGAAAGGCGTGATCCGGAACGCCGTCCTGATCACGCACGGAACGACCGGCAGCGGTGCGCAATTTATTCGGCCGGAGTTTGCCGGGGAACTTTTCGGCGCGGGCCAACCGCTCGATGCGGCGAAGTTTTATCTCATTTTGCCGGATGGCATTGGCCACGGGAAATCGAGCAAACCGAGCGATGGCTTGCATGCGAAGTTTCCACGCTACGGCTACCGCGACATGGTCGAGGCGCAGTTTCGTTTACTCACCGATGGGCTCGGGGTGAAGCACGCCCGTCTGATCATGGGCACTTCGATGGGCGGGATGCACACCTGGCTGTGGGGCGAAACGCATCCCGATTTCATGGATGCGCTTATGCCGCTGGCGAGTTTGCCGACACAGATTTCCGGACGCAATCGCGCCTGGCGCCGGATCATCATCGACTCCATCCGCCACGATCCCGAATGGAAAAATGGCGAATACACCCAACCGCCGCAAAGCCTGCGCACCGCCGCGGAAATGCTTTGGCTGATGAGCAGCAATCCGATCCTGCGCCAGGAACAGGCACCCACGCTCGCGAAGACCGATGAAGAGCTGGACAAGTTCGTCGTCGATTACATGAAAACCGGCGACGCCACCGACGTGCTTTACGCCGTCGAGGCGTCGCATGATTACGATCCCGGTCCGGCGCTGGAGAAAATCCGCGCGCCCTTGCTCGCGATCAATTCCGCCGACGACCTGATCAATCCCCCCGAGCTCGGGATTCTCGAGCGCGAAATCAAGCGCGTCCCGCGCGGGCGCGCGGTGGTGATTCCATTAAGCCCGCAAACTCGCGGACATGGCAGCCACACGATCGCGGCCTTGTGGAAAGGCGAGCTGGAAGAGCTGCTAAAAAAATCGCCTAACGAGTGAGTGCCTCGCGCCCGCGAATTTCAAAAACCTACGAAGTAAACTTCCCGTAAACCGCGAGTAACGGGTAAAAACACTTGTTTTTGCTGTGGTAATCGCTCACGAAACCGTCCTTCGTGCGCAGCTCCACATGGCCGGCGCCACCACTGCCGTGACTATAAACAATCACCGCACCGACCGGTGCGGCGTACGGGTCGCGGATCGGCAAACGCATGAAACCGTACGAGTGCACCAGTTCGTTGCCGGCGTCACAGGCGTAATTGGTTTTCGGATAGGAACTGACCGCACCGGCGGCGAGCAAAGCTTCTTTCACGTAACGCCAGCAGCGTGCTTTCGTATGCGCGCTGGAGCGTTCCTCGGCGATCGTCGCCGCGCGACACAACCGCGGATCCATTCGCGGATCAACCTGCGCAAACGGGTGCATCACCAGGCGCCGATAATGGTGAATGATGCGCGCGGAAGTCACCTGGCCGGAAGAAGCCCGATAATAAAAACGCTCGCGTCCGCGGACCAATCCATCCGCCTTCACCAGTGAAATGGAGAGCATCGCCACACCGAAAAATAGCAGGCTGGAAAGGAAAAAGCGCCGCGACACGCGTCTTTGTAGTGCACGCGCCATGCCATGTCCAAAGGCTTTTGCTCGCGCGCCGGAATTGATTCGCCGCGTCTTTCTGGCCTGACTGCTGATATGGTGCGGTGATGACGACGGCCGCCCACGACCACTTGCGCGCCGCGGAAAAATTCTTCCACGACCACATTCCACTCACGCGTGCGATGGGCTTAAGGGTTATCGCCGATGACGCGCACGGCTTCGCTCTTGAAGCTCCGGTGGCACTCAACCACAACCATCTCCAAACGGCGTTTGGCGGCAGCATCAACGCTGTGGCCACTCTCGCCGGTTACGGTTTCCTCTGGCTGGAATTGCGCGATGAAAACGTGCACGTGGTCGTGGGCGAAAGCGCGATTCGTTTCCTGCAACCGGTGCGCGAAAAGATCCGCGCGGTTTGTTTGCCGGCGAACGCCGACGAGCTCTCCGCGTTTCGCCGCCGGCTGCGCGAGAAAGGAAAAGCGAAGATGAAATTGCAGGTGCGCGTGGAAGAAAACGGTATCACGGCCGCGCAATTCGATGGAACCTTTATCGCCCTGACCTCATGAGCCGCGCCTTTGTTCGCGAATCCGATGATCGCCCGGAGTTGCCGATCGCCCGGCAAGTTTCCGCGCTCCCGCCGGGGGCAAAAAATTATCTCACGCCCGCGGGCGCGGTACGCCTGCGCGACGAACTTCGGCAATTGGTTGAAATAAAACGCCCGGCACTCGTTAGGCCGGAGGCCGATCCGGAAACGAAACGGCAATTGCTCGCGCTCGATCAACAAATCCAGCAACTCGAAGAGAGCCTGCAGTCCGCCGAAGTCGTCCCGCCGCCTGCCGAAACCGACGTTGTCCGCTTCGGCGCGAGCGTGCGCGTGCGCCGTGAAAACGGCGATGAGGACGACTACCGCATCGTCGGCGTGGATGAAATCGATCTCGAGCGCGGCTGGGTCAGCTGGGCTTCACCGATCGCGCGCGCGCTCCTCAATGCGCGGACTGGCCAGCGGGTGCGCTTCAAGTTTCCGTCGGGCGAAGAAGCGCTCGAGATCGTGAAGATCGAATACGAAAATCTGTAAGCGCGGTTTTTTGCCTAACGAGAGCTTCCGGAGGCGCGGGCTTCGATCTCCTGGAGATCCGGATCGTTCGCTTCGATCCATTTTTGGATTTCGTCCAGCTCCGCCGGTTTGACCGCGGTCGGCCGCCCGGTCGCGACCGGCAAGGCCTGGCGATGTTGCCAATGCCGGCCGTGGCGGCGGAGCGCGTAATACATCGTTTTCGCGGTGACCACGCCGACGCCGCTGCAGCGCATCGCGTTGTAAAACATCAGGTCGGCTGCTTCCCAGGAGCGCGCCTGTTTTTCGTAAGCGACATCGTGGAGCACAGAAGCGTTCCGATATTTTCCCTCAAAGGGGCCGCCGATCAGGCTCCAGAAAGCGCGCGGAATGGAAGCGCCGTTCACTCGCGAACCCGCCGGCGCGACCCAGACTTCGCCATACGGATCGGTGTAACGCAGCTCCTGCAGTAGGACCATATTGAGCCCGTCGTTTTCCCAGCGGGTTTCGATCGGGCCGCTGAAGTGGCCCCAGTTCGCGGCCTTCGCCTGCCGGGCATGTTTCGCTTCTCGATCGAGACGTGCGGCCGCACGTGCGCCTTCGCGCTCGAGACTTCGCCGGTGCCCGGCGCATCCGCCTAACGAAACCAGAATTAATCCCGCTACGATTGGACCGCTGAATTTCATCAGCGCGAACATAACCGCCTGCGGTCAATTTTCGACCGCGCCGCGAATCGCCGGCCTACTTCGTCCAGGCGCGCCACTTCTTCCGCAGCGGCTTCACGTAATCGTCCACGTCCACTTTGCGCAGACGATCCACGCCATCGCTCACGCGATCACGAACCACATCCGCGGAATCTTCGTAACGGCGCTGGACGTTTTTGAGGAAAGGCCAGAGGAACGGCAGCGAGAGCACGCTCAGATCGACGTTCCCGAGCGGCGACTTTACTTTCACTTCGCGCTCTTCGGCTTCCGACGAATAACGAATCGCCAGCCCAATCGCCAGCCCGAGGGCGAGCGCCCCGAGCACAGTCGGGACCGGATTTTCGCGCATGAAAAATTCCGTGCGTTCACGCGCAGTGCTGGCGCGTTCCTTGGTTTGCCGCCAGGTGTCGCTCGCGACCGTGGAAACCTTCTCGGACATTTCCTGAAAACGCGCTGAGCCCGAGGAAATTGCTTCACCGGCGGGCTTCATTGAGCCCGCGACCGGATCATGTTTGGTAAAATCGTCGCCATTCGGATTGATCATACCTCGGAATCGTAATTCGCCGGCCATCTGCGCCTCTCCGATTTCCAGACGAAAGACGATCGCCCACGAGGAAGACCGGCCGGCTCAGACGGTCACGAACTCGTCGACCACCGCGAGAAACGGATCGATATCGAACGGCTTCGTCAGATAATTACGCGCGCCCGCGGTGAGCAGGCGTTCGATCTGGCTGGCGGTCGCATTCGCGCTTAGGACCACCACCGGGATCGTGGCCGTCGCCGGATTTTCCTGCAACCGCCGGAGCACGTCTGAGCCGTGCATGTCCGGCAAATTCAAATCGAGCAGAACCATTTTCGGCTGGCAGGTTTCGGCCAATTCGACCCCGGCCGCGCCCTGCGCCGCGTGGATTAATTTCAAGCCCGGCCGGTATTCGAGAATGCGTTCCACGAGGGTAAAATTAACCATATCGTCCTCGACGTAGAGGACGTCGCAACGCGGCGCGACGGCGGTTTCGCCCGCGCTGGCTTTTTGCGGCGCTCGGTCACCCGGCTCCGCCAGTTCGCGTTCGATAATCCCGAGGAGATCGCGCGCGGAAGTTAGAATCTGATGAATGTCGTTGTCGCTTTGCTTGTTCGCCGGCTGGAGCGCGAGCAACTCCGCATAACCGATGATCGCGTTCAGCGGCGTGCGCAGTTTGTGATTCAAATCTGCACAGAACGCCCGGTGCTCGGAGAATTCCGCGCCGCTCGTGCTTGGCGAAAAAGCTTCCGGCGCCGTTTCCTCGTGGAGGTTGCTTACTGGTTTCATAATTCAAATCCCATCTAGTGGGCCGCCATCGCCATCGGCTCCGGCCGGTCCAGCCGCAATCCCGAGGGCTCCTCGTAAAGTTGGTCACGAAGCTTTTTCAACATGTCGAGGTCGCGGCGCATTTTGTTTTTGTGCGCGCAGAAAATAAGCGCGGTTTCGTCCGTGATCAGATCCTCCCGGAACGCTTCCAGCAGCGCCTGGTCAAAGCTGTGCCAGCCCATCGTCCCGCCGGCCTCGATGATTTCCTGGAAGGTGCGGTTCTCCGATTCTCCGTAGAGCAGCGATTCGCGCGTGCGCATGCTGCTGCCCAGGATCTCAGTCACGAGCAAACGCCCGCCGCCAACCTTCCCGACAAGCCGTTGGCTAACGACATATCGGATCGTGTCCGCGAGACGTTGCCGCAGCTGTTGCTCCTCCTCTTTCGCGAACATGCCGAGAATGCGGTTAATCGTCTGGCCGGCGCTGATCGTGTGCATCGTCGTGAAAACGATGTGGCCCGTTTCCGAGGCGGTCATCGCGATCTCCATCGTCGCGCGGTCGCGAATTTCACCGACCAGAATCGCTTTCGGCGCCTGCCGCAGAGCCGCCCGCAAACCGCTGGCGAAATCCGGAAAATCTTTCCCGAGTTCGCGCTGATTGAAGAGCGCGCGCTTGTGCGGATGCAGAAACTCGATCGGATCTTCCAGAGTCAGAATGTGAATCTGCGAAGTCAGATTGAGCTCATTGAGCATCGCGGCGAGTGTCGTCGTCTTGCCGCTGCCGGTCGCACCGGTGACGAAGATGATCCCGTTTTTCTCCTTGATCATCTCCTTGAAAATCGGGGGCAATCCGAGCGCCTCGAGCGTGGGAATCACCGTTTGCAGCTTGCGCATGACAATCGCCTGCCGGCCGTTTTGTTTGAAAATGTTGACTCGGAAACGCGCGATCGTGCCGAGGGCGTAACTGCAATCGCACGAGCCCAGGCGCGACAGATCGTTGACCAAACGTTCGTCTCCCTGCATCAGGTGGCTCGAGACCATCTGGATTTGCTCGAGCGAAAGCACGCCGGTCGGCGTATCGATCGGGAATTCCTCGAGCGATCCGTGCTGCTCGACTACCGGCGGTTTGCCGACAGCAAAGAGCAAATCCGAGACGCCATCGGCGCTCTGGATCATCGCGGTCAGCAGTGGATCAATGACTTTGGGGCTCACGGAGAATGAATTACGAAGCCATAGCAATAGCCGGAAGCGTGCCGTCAGCCGCCGCCACCCTGGCGCACGAACAGGGGTATGAAGCGCGCCTCAACCCAAGACGATCCAAGAGTCCTTGTCATCCCGAGCCGCAACGACGGCGAGAGACCTCACAACGGCCGGCAAGAATTCCCCCAACCAAAACGCATCCGCCCGCCCCACGGCCTAACGAATTTACCGCCACTCGTGCTTCGGATATTTCCGCTGCAATTCCTTCTTAATCTTCGGATACGCCTCCCGCCAGAAACCCTCCAGGTCGCTCGTGATCTGGATCGGCCGATGGTTCGGCGCCAGCACTTGCATCACCAGCGGCACCCGCCCGCGACCAGTCGTTAGGTTGCGCTCCACGCCGTAGAGATCCTGGATCCGGGCCGCCACCGTCGGCGGCGAATTCCGCTGGTAAGTAATCTTCGCCTTCCGCTCGTTAGGCAAAGTGATCCGCTCCGGCACCAGTTGCTCGAGCAACTGTTGTTGCCGGCCATCCAGCCACGATTTCACCACGCCCAAAACCGGCCGATCCTTGATCTCCTTGTAGCTGAACGCATCGCGGCAAACTTCCTCAATCATCAAGCGCTTCTCCGCCTCGCCGATTGCCGGCAGCGACAACTCCGGAAACCATTCGGCCGCGCAGTTCGCCCGCACGATCCATTGCTCGACCGTGTTGTCCCACTGTTTTAGCGGACAATTTCCCGCGATCACTTCCGCCGCGAGCAATCCTGCCGCTTCCGCCGCCGGCACCTCGGCCGCCTCAGCGCGCAAAACCAGATCGTGAAACATTTTCTGCCGGCGCGCGGTCACTCGTCGCAACCCGGCATCGAACGCTACCTCCACGCGATCCGTAAACGCCTCCGGAAATAATTCGCGCAGCCAATTTTCCTCGATCGCGGTCGCCAAAGTGAGTAAGACCTGGCGCTCTTTATCGCCGCTTTCGATCTCGCGAATTTCCGACGCCACGAGCAGCGGCGCACGATGCACCACGCTCTCGCGCGCAAGCAATCCGCGGCGTCCGTGCACCAGCGCGCAACGCAAAGTTCCCTGGTCCACGCGGAGTGCCACCTGGTCCGGAAAACCGGCGAGCACGCAACGTTGAATCGCGCCCGCCGCGGCCGGCCGTTCTTCAACCCGCAATCCTTCGGCGCGCGCAATCGCGAGAAATTGTTCCCACAATTGGGCGGCTTCCCGCGCGGCCAGCGCGTTCACCGAAAGTTGCGCGCAACGCCGCGGATCGAAACTGTTTTTCTCCGCAAAACGAAACGCGCGCACCAGGATGAAAAGGTCGGAATCGTCTTCCGCGCCTAACAAGTCGTCGCGCTCTTCCCGCGCCTGTTTGCCTTCCGCGCGCCGCAACAAATTCCGTCCCTGCGTGACTGCCGCGATCAAAGCAATCGCACGCACACAATCGTGCTCGTCCGCCGCCAGCAGCATCCGCGCATATCGCGGATGGACTGGGAAAGCCAGCATCCGGCGCCCGAGCGCGGTGATGTTTCCATCCGCCGCGAGCGCGCCCAAATCGCCTAACAACTGCTCCGCCCGCGCCAGGGCCCGCGGCTCCGGCGGTTCCAGCCAGCGGAAATTTCCGATGTCATCCACCCCGCTCGCCTTCAGCGTCAGCGCCACTTCCGCGAGGTCGAGCCGCTTCACTTCCGGTACTTCCTGCGCCGCCCGCTCGAGATGTTCGCGCTCCGTCCACAAACGCAGGCAACGTCCCGGCGCGGTTCGTCCGGCGCGTCCCGCGCGTTGATCGGCCGAGGCGCGGCTGATTTTTTCCACCAGCAAAGTGTTGATCCCGCGCCGCGGATCGAAGCGCGCGATCCGCGCCAGCCCGCTGTCGATGACCACGCGCACGCCCTCGATCGTCAGCGAAGTTTCGGCGACGTTCGTGGCCACGATCACTTTGCGTTTTTCGTAACGCGCGAGGGCCGCGTCCTGTTCCGCTGGCGGCAATTCGCCATAGAGCGGCAGGACGACAAAACGATCGCTCACGCGCGACGCGCGCGCCGCCGCGAGCGTGCGCGTAATCTCATATTTTCCGGGCATGAAAATGAGCACGTCGCCGTCGCTCACGCTCGCCAATTCTTCGAGCTCATCCGCGGCCAAATCCCAGATCGGATAATCATCCGCACGCACCGGTTTCTCGAGATACTCGATCGCCACCGGATGTTGCCGGCCGGTCGAAGTGAGCAACGCGCAAGGCTCGAGAAATTTATCGAGCACGCCGGTGTCGAGCGTGGCCGACATGACCACAATTTTCAGGTCGGACCGCGCCGCTTCCTGCAGGCGCAACGCGCGCGCCAGGGTGATGTCGCCGTAGAGATGACGCTCGTGAAATTCGTCGAAAAGAATCGCCGAAACCCCGCGCAGTTCCGGATCCCGAATCAATTGCCGGAGCAAGATTCCCTCGGTCACGAAGCGGATTCGCGTTCGTTTTGAAACCACATTCTCGAAGCGAATCTGATAACCGACTTCCTCGCCTAACGAGACCTTGCGCTCCTGAGCGACGCGGGCCGCGAGCATCCGCGCGGCGATCCGCCGCGGTTGCAGAATCACCACTTCGCCCGCGCCGAGCAGTTCGTGATCGAGCAGAATTTGCGGAACCTGGGTCGATTTTCCGGAGCCGGTCGGCGCCTGCAAAATCAGACGCGGCTGCGCGCGTAAAGCGGCAACAATCGCCGGTTCGAGTTCGAAAATCGGCAGCGCGCGCCGCGGACTCATGGCGACAACGCCCGCATCGCCGCGCGGTACGCAGCCATTATTTGCTCGTTCGTAACCACAAACGTCACGCGCTCGAGAGTCACGTCGGCGCGGAGAAAACGCGCCGTCACTTCGACCGCAATTTCGGCTGCTTCTTCAATCGGGTAGCCGTAGGCGCCGCAACTGATCGCCGGGAAGGCGATCGTCTTCAGTTGATGTTTCACCGTCAAGCCTAACGAGTTCTGGTAAGAACGCGCGAGCACCTCCGCTTCCTCGCGTTCACCGCCCGACCAGACGGGCCCGACAGTGTGAATCACATGCCGGGCCGGCAATTGATAACCCGCGGTCATCTTCGCTTCGCCAGGCGCGCAGCCGCCGAGCTTTCGACATTCCGCGAGCAACTCCGGACCCGCCGCGCGATGAATCGCGCCATCCACGCCGCCGCCGCCGAGCAGTGAAGTATTCGCGGCGTTGACGATCGCATCCACCGCCAGCCGCGTGATGTCGCCGCGGATGACTTCCATCCGTGGCGGTGAAATTCCTTGCGCCATTGAAACGAAAACCAAGCAGTCGTTAGGGCGAAAGCCGCTCGATCAACCAGCCGCCGCCGGTTTGGCGCGCATAACGAAAACGGTCATGCAAGCGATTCGTCCGACCCTGCCAGAACTCGATCATTTCCGGCTTTACCCGATAACCGCCCCATTCCGGCGGCAACGGAACCGCTCCGCCGCCGAAACGTTGCGTCACCTGTGCGAGCTGCGTTTCCAGGACCGCGCGATTGGCGATCACTTCACTCTGCGCGGAGGCCCACGCGCCGAGTTGGCTGCCGAATGGGCGCGATTGAAAATACGCTTCCGATTCTACGCGCGAAGTTTTCTCGATCGAACCTTCGACACGAATTTGCCGTTCGAGCTGCACCCAAAAAATGATCAGCGCCGCGCGCGGATTTGCTTCTAACTGCCGGCCTTTGTCGCTCCGGTAATTCGTGAAAAAAACAAAACCGCGCTCGTCGATCCCCTTGAGCAAAACGATGCGCGCAAACGGCTGACCATCGCGGGTTGCGGTCGCCAGCGTCATCGCGTTAACGTCAAGGATTTCGGCGGCGGCGGCTTCCGCAAACCAGTTCTGGAATTGCGCGATCGGATCCGGCGCGAGATCGGCGCGGCGCAAACCGCGCGCGACATAATCGTGCCGCAAGGCAGCGATATCGAGCGGTCCACTCATCAGCGGAACGAAGCTAATCCGGCCGCGATCACAACTGCGAGCGAAACGGGAGCGCGAGGTATTCGGTCACGCGTTCCCAGAGCGAGCGCGATTTGAAATTTTGCAGAGTGTATTCCTTCGAGTGCTTCAGGTCTTCCTCGAAGTCCGCTTCCATTTTTTGGCCAAAGCCCGCGTCGTAAACTACGAGATCGAGCTCTTCGTTAATTTCCGAAGAACGCGAATCGATATTCGACGAGCCGATCATCGAAAACATCCCGTCCGCGACCATCGTTTTCGAATGAATCATCGTCGGCTGATATTCGAAAATCTTCACCCCGCCCTCGAGCATTCGGCCGTAGGCGGCGCGGCCGGCAGATTGCGTCAGCGGTTGATCATTATGCGGGCCGGGCAGGAGCAAACGGACATCGACATGGCGCTGGACCGCTTTCACCAGGAGATCGACCTGGTCGTCAGTCGGGGTGCAATAAGGATTCGTTAGCCAGATGTGCTTCTCGGCCGCGGCGAAAGTCACCGCCTGGACCATCGGGATGGGCGCGCTCGAAAACGAATGCGACTCGACCACCTGCGCCTTCAAATTTCCCGCCGGTGCGAGCGCGGGAAATTGCCCCGCACCCGTGAGCGCTTCATGGAAAGTTTTGATCCAGTGACCCTGGAAGGCGGATTGCAAATCGCTCACCACAGGTCCTTCCAACCGGACATGGGTGTCGCGCCAATGATTTTCGTCCTGCGCGTGCCCGCTCCATTTATCGGAAAACGCCGCGCCGCCGGTAAAACCGATTTTCCCATCAACCACGAGCATGCGCCGATGCGAACGGCGATTAGTCCGGTCCATCCGCCACGAGGCCACCGGATGATAATAGGCAAACTTGCAGCCGGCATCGGTCATCATCCGCACATCCGAATTATCCAGCGACCAACCGGAACCGATGCCATCCAGAAGCACGCGTACTTCCACGCCGGCGCGCGCGCGCTCGATCAAGGCATCGCGAAACTGCCGTCCGGTGGCGTCGGATTTAAAGATATAGGCGGCGAAGTTAACCGTCTGCTTCGCGGAGTGAATCGCCTCCAGCATCGCCGGAAAAAATGCATCGCCGTTGAGGAGGATATCGACCTTGTTGCCGGTCAGAGGTACGGGATGCGTGAGCGCGAGCGCGGAGCCAAAAAACTCCGGCGCGCTGATCGCGAACGTATGATCGAGTTTGTACTCGAGGGTGTTTCGCCGAATGAAAAAGAGGCAAAAAACCAGGACGACCCCGATGAAGGCGAGCGCGATGGAAATCCATTCGCCGAGAGTCAGCCAGCCATGTCGCTGCCCGAGCCGCCCGGCCACGCGGCCGCTTTTCGCTTTTGTTTTCGCCATCGGGTTGGATTCGTTTGCCGCGAGCGAAGTGATGGCATCCGACCTAACGAATCGCGACCACGCTGCCCGCGGGCGCGAGGGCGCGCAACTTCGCGATCACCCGCGGAACGATCTCGAGCGCGCGCTCGATTTCGCCCGCGGTATTGAAGCGGCCTAACGAGAAGCGCAGGCTCGTCCGGCTGGATTTGTCGGCCAGCTTCATCGCCTGCAAGACGTGCGAGGCTTCGGGCGAACCAGCCTTGCAGGCGGACCCGGCGGAGCAGCAAATGCCCTCGCGATCGAGGAGGAGTAGCGCGCCTTCGGATTCGATTCCGTCGAAGGAAAGACTGGAAGTGTTCGCGAGCCGCTGCTCGCGGTCGCCGTTCACGGAAACGTCGGGCACACGGGCGCGTAGTTCGTTTTCGAAATGATCGCGCAGTTGACGGACGCGCGTTTGTTCTTCGCTCATCTGCGCGGCCGCCAGTTCCGCGGCTTTTCCGAAACCAATAATCGCGGCCACGTTCTCGGTGCCGGCGCGCCGTTTGTTTTCCTGCCCGCCGCCGAAGAGCAGGGGCCGAAAGGCCGAGCGGCGGTTAACGAAGAGCGCGCCGACGCCTTTCGGGCCATGCAGTTTGTGCGCGGAAAAAGAGGCGAAGTTAATTCCACTACTCGTTAAGTGAATCGGTAGTTTCCCGGCCGCCTGCACGGCGTCAGTGTGGAAGAGCACGCGTTTGCGCTGCGCGATCCCGGCGATTTCTTCCACCGGAAAAATGACCCCGGTTTCGTTGTTCGCCCACATCACCGAGACGATTGCGGTCTCCGGCCGGATGGCGGCTTCGAGCTCGGCCGGATCGAGATGACCTTCGCGATCGACCGAAACCAAAGTGGCGCCGCCGCCGCTTCGAATGATTTCGTCGCCAGAGCGCAGGATCGCACTGTGCTCAACCGCGGTCGTGACGACGTGCTGGCGTTGCGGATCGATTTGGAGCGCGGCGTGCAGCGCCGTGTTATCCGCTTCCGTGCCGCCACTGGTGAAAATGATCTCGTTAGGCTGCGCGCCCACGAGCGCGGCCACTTGGGCGCGCGCGTGCTCGATCGCCTCGCGCACCTGCGCGCCAAAACCGTAGGCGCTCGACGGGTTCCCGTAATATTTGGTCAGGAACGGCAACATCTCCTCGACCACCGCGGGATCAAGCTGGGTGGTCGCGTTGTTATCCAGGTAGATGATCTTCTCCGGCGCGATCATCGGAAACTATACCGCAATTTTACTCCGCCGGCCGCGGCTCGTTGCCGGCATGTTTCGGTTGCCGATGGGTGTAGCGGAAATAGAGATTGCGCAGATAAATCGGCAACGGCATCGCGGTGCTGAGCACGCCCACAGAATCGCGCCGATAAATCGCGAAGTAAGTCAGCATGAGCAAACTCCCGAGCGCGCTGCATTCCCAAAAACCAAACGGGATCACGCTCTTCTTCGCGCGCTCGGAGGCGAGCCATTGAATGATGAAACGCAAACCGAAGACGAGGCTGCCGCTGAGGCCGACGATTTTCCACGGGGTGATCGCGATTCCGAAAATGTGCGTCTCGGCGAGGAACGAAAGGCTGTTCATGGGCGCATGGTAATCCATTCGTCCAGTCCGCGCGGCGAATCGATCCGCGGGCTGGCGGCGCGCGCCAGTTCCGCTAAGCTCCGCCGGATGCGATCGATCTGGGATTACGCCAACCCGCAATTGCGCGACCTCGCGGTTTATGAACCGGGGAAGCCGATCGAAGAAACCGCGCGCGAACTCGGTGCCGACGCCGAGAGCATCATCAAGCTGGCTTCGAACGAAAACCCGCTCGGCCCGTCACCGCGCGCTCTCGAAGCGATCCGCGCGGCCTTGCCGAAAACGCATCTGTACCCGGATGGGGGCGCGCATTATTTGCGCGAAGCGCTTGCGGAAAAGCTCGGCTGCGCGCGCGACAATCTCATCCTGGGCGCCGGGTCTAACGAAGTGCTCGAGTTTCTCGGGCACGCTTTTCTGAATCTCAACGACGAGGTGATTACTTCCGAGCACGCGTTCATTGCCTACAAATTAATTGCGGCGGTTTTCGGCGCGCGCACGATCGAAGTTCCGAGCCCGGATCTGCGGCATCATCTCGACGAATTCATCGCGGCGATCACTCCGCGGACGCGCTTGATCTTCATCGCCAACCCCAATAATCCTACCGGCACTTTGCTTTCGCAGCAGGAGATTGATGGCTTCATCAATGCGCTCCCGGAAAATATCGTGGTCGCGTTCGACGAAGCCTATTTTGAATATGTTGAGAATCCGCCGGACACACTTCAGTTCATCCGCGAACGCAAAAACGTCATCATCCTCCGCACTTTTTCGAAGATCCAGGGTCTGGCCAGCTTGCGTATCGGCTATGGAATCGCGCATCGGGATTTGATCCAGGTTCTGCAAAAAGTTCGCCAGCCCTTCAATGTCAGCGGACTCGCGCAGGCCGCCGCGCGCGGCGCGCTGCAAGACTCGGAACACCAGCAGAAAACCAAGAGCCTAACGAATGAAGGACGCGCGTTTCTCGAAAAAGAATTTGCCGCGATGAAACTTCCGTTCGTCCCGAGCTCCGCCAATTTCGTCCTCGTGAAAGTCGGAAACGGGCTCGCGATTTTCAAACAACTGCTCGAGCGCCGGATCATTGTACGCGCGCTCAAGGGCTACAATCTGCCCGAATGGATCCGCATCTCCATCGGCACGATGGAGCAAAACCGCGCATGCATCGCCGCGCTCAAGGAAGTGCTGGGGCGGAATTGAGCGCGCCCGCGGCGCCGGACGATTCTACCGGCCTAACGATCGCTGCAATCTCGACGCCGCCGGGCGAAGGCGCGATCGGTTTGATCCGTATTTCCGGACCGGAAGCGGTCGCGATTGCGGACAAAATATTTCGCGGAAAACAAAAACCGTCCGAGTTCGCATCGCACGTCCAGCATCTCGGCGAGATCGTCGATGTCGAGCGCGTGATCGACCAGGTCGTTCTGTCGGTGCATCGCGCACCGCACAGTTATACCGGCGAAGATTTGGTCGAGATCAGTTGTCACGGCGGCGTGCTTGTGACCGCGCAGGTGTTGGCTGCTTGTCTGCAAAGCGGAGCGCGCGCGGCGCGTGGTGGCGAGTTCACCGAGCGCGCTTTCCTGAACGGGAAAATGGATCTGACCCAGGCGGAGGCGGTGATGGATTTGATCCGCGCGCAAACCGATCTCGCACTTCGTTCCGCGACCGAGCAACTCGAAGGCCGGCTTGGATTATCGATCCGTGAGATTCGCGATCAAGTGATCGAGTTGCTCGCGCATCTCGAGGCTTCGATTGATTTTCCCGACGAGGACATCGCACCGGATGAAGGCACGCGGATTCGCGCGCGTTTGCAGTCCATCGAGGAAAAAATTTCCGCGCTCCTCGCGACTGGAACGCGCGGTCGGATTTTGCGTGAAGGTGTGCGGGTGGTTATCTACGGTGCGACCAATGCCGGGAAATCGCGCCTCTTGAATCGCCTGCTCGGGTATGAGCGCGCGATCGTCAGTCCGATTCCCGGAACGACTCGCGACACGATCGAAGAAGTAATCAATCTCGGCGGGATTCCGGTTCGTCTGCTCGATACCGCGGGCCTGCGCGCGTCCAGCGATGAACTCGAACAAGCGGGCATGGCGAGAACCGAAGAGTCGTTAGGCAAGGCCGATCTGATTCTACATCTGGTCGATGGAAACGCGCCGAGACCGGACGGCTTCGCGAGTCACGGGCGGCCGGAAATTTTACTGATCAACAAAGGCGATTTACCGGAACACGCGGACTGGGGCGAGTCGGACACGCTCCGGATTTCGTGCCTCGCGGAAGATGGGCTCGCCGGTTTGGAGGAGGCAATTCTAGCGCGGATCGGCGCCGATCATCTCGAAGCGGAGAATGCGATGGCGATCAATGCGCGTCATCAAATTTGCCTGCGCCGCGCGCTCGAAGCTTGTCAGCGAGCGGATGAAACCGTGGCCGCGGAAATGTCGCCCGAATACGCGACCATCGATGTGCGCACCGCGCTTACTGCGGTCACGGAAGTGATCGCCGCGGAGAGCGACGATCCGATTCTCGATTCGCTTTTCGCTAATTTTTGCATCGGCAAATGAGTGCCGGCGGCACTTACGAGCGACTCGTTAGGCCGCTGCTTTTTTCGCTCGGTCCTGAAACCGCGCATCATTTCGCGATCAACGCGTTGCGCTTCGCCTCCAAGAATGGCGCGCTTCTGCGCCCGCTGCGTGCGTTTCAGCCGCCTGCTAAGACAACGGAAGTTTTTGGGCTGAATTTCCCTAACCCGATCGGGTTGGCCGCAGGCTTCGACAAGAACGGTGTCGCCTTGCCGGCTTGGGAAGCACTCGGTTTTGGCTTCGTCGAGATCGGCACCGTGACCGCGAAAGCTCAGCCGGGAAATCCGCGGCCGCGGATTTTTCGTTATCCCGCGCACGCGGCGCTGATCAATCGGCTCGGATTCAACAACGACGGTGCGGATGCAATCGCTGCGCGCCTAACGAGACTTCGCGCTTCCGGTCGTTGGCCGCGGATTCCGGTGGGGATCAATCTCGGAAAATCGAAAATCGCCCCGCTGGAAAAGGCGGCCGCGGATTACGTCTATTCGTTCCGACGCCTGCAGGAGTTTGCTGATTACGTGGTGTTGAATGTGAGCTCGCCGAACACGCCCGGCTTGCGCGATTTGCAGGCGGAAGAGGCGTTGCGGGATTTGCTTCGGGCGATAAAGGCAGAGAACCGGACGCTCCGCAAAACCGTTCTTCTGAAAATCGCGCCCGACCTGTCGATCGCGGAACTGGAGCAAATCATCGCCGCTTGTGAGGCCGATGAGATCGCGGGCATCGTGGCGACGAACACGACCTTGGATCACGAGAAGATTCCCACGGCGCAGGATCAAACCGGTGGATTAAGCGGCGCGCCTTTGCGCGAGAAAGCGACTGCGTTTGTCCGCGCGATTCGTCAGCGGACGGCCCTGCCGATTATTGGGGTCGGCGGAATTATGGATGCACAAGACGCGCGAGAGAAAATCGAGGCCGGCGCGACGCTGGTGCAGGTTTACACCGGTTACATTTATCGCGGGCCGGGATTGCTCCGGGAGATTGCGGCGGGTTTACGTTAAGCGAAGACGAGGTGCTCCCCTCCACGCTTCCGCGATGTCATCCTGAGGCTGAAGCGCGCCGAAGGATCTCGCCAAGGGTGCTTGGCGTGTTCCAAAGCGCTTCGTTAATCAAGAACCCAGTGTGGGGTCCTTCGCCCTCTTCGCGGCTCAGGATGACAAATATGCGCGACGCGCGCGAAGAGACCGCGCATTGGTCGTTAGAGCAAAAACCGACCGCCTTCCATCACCTTGGTGTCGTCGAACCAGATGTCGAAGTCGCGACCGACGCAATCAATGTGCGTTTTGGAAATCCAAGTCTGGCCGGTGTGCTCGGCGTAAGGGTGGCCGAAGGCGATATGAATCCCGGGAATTTTTTCGTCCTGCAAAATATTCCCGATGACGTGCGTACAGGCGATGTTCGTGCCGACGGCGAACTCGCCGACGCGGTTGCTGTTTTCGTCGGTGCTGGTGTAGGCGCGAAATTCATCGAGCAACTCCTTGTTCTCGCACTGCAAGTTGCGGATGCGATTGTTCTCGATCTCGATCGTCAACGGCGTCGCTTCGATATCGCCGTACTTCTGGCAGAGATAATCGCCGACCACGCCATCAACCACGAAGACGCCGCTACTATTGAAGGGCGAAGTGAAAATCTCGCCGCCCGGGAGATTGCCCCATTTTTCTCGCGTGATAATGCCGCTGGTCTTGAGCCATTTCAGCGTCGGGGAAATTTCTGCGACGTAATCCGTGCCCGCCGGTGTCCGGCAAATCACGCGCTCAGTCATGCGCGCGCGCTCAACCAATTTTTGGCTCAATGCGTCGACCGCCATGAAATCAGCCCGCATTCCCTCCAGCATGATTTGCCGGCTAATGTTGACCATGTGGCCGTGACGCAAGCCGTGCTTGTTCACCACCGCGGTCATTTGAATGCGCGAGCCGAGCTCGCCGGTCTGGGTTTGTGCGCAGAAGATGCTGACCTGCGAAGTCGCGAGATCTTCGAGGATGATCTCGGGCATCCCCTTAAGCGGACGTTCCGCGTAATTCTCCAAAACGAAAACCGCGTGCTCCGCCCCGAGGATTTCCACTTCACTCTGCAACGCAGCCGCGATTTCCTGGGTCGCTTCGTCGGTGATGATCGTGATCCGCTCCTCTGGTTTGAGCCGGAGGCAGTCGCGAATGGCGTTGCGCGCGCCGGGGATGAGTTCTTCGTCGATCGTGGCGGTGGAAAGCGAGTCAGGCATGGCGCGAGCGGCGTTCAGCATTACGCGGAAATGGCCTTTGGGCAACCGCCTCGACGCCCGCGTTTGCGCCTGCGAATAACCCCTAGGCCGCCGCGGCGGTGCCGGGTTCGGGAACGCCCACGCCTTCGTAGGTTTCGCGCACGATGTGGTCGACCACTTCGCGCATGTCGCGGGTTTTGGCCCAGACATCGAGCTGGCGATCGGCGCCGGTCCCTTCGCGCATGATTTTGTGGATGTGCTCGAGCTCACGCTGGCTCCCGAGTTCCTGTAATTCCGCGCCGATGAATTCCAGCATCTCATTGAGCAAAGTGCGCGCGTCCATCTCCTGTTCACGCCCGAAGTCGATCAACTTGCCGTCGAGTCCGTAGCGCGCGGCGCGCCAGCGGTTCTCGTCAATCAGGCGTCGGCGATAAATCCGGAAGCTAAGGTTGTCCCGTTGCAGGCGGTGCAATTTCACGATGATCGCCTGGATGACCGCGGCCAGCGCGATCGTGTCGTCGACGCGTGACTGCGCATCGCAGACCCGGATTTCCAGGGTGTCGAAAAATGGATGGAGCCGGATATCCCACCAGATTTTTTTCGCGTTATCGACGCAGTTGGTTTTGACCAAAAGCTTGCAGTAATCCTCGTACTCCGAGAGCCCCTCGAAGGCGTCGGGAATGCCGGTGCGCGGGAAGCGTTCGAAGACTTTCAGCCGGTAACCCTTGAACCCGGTATTGCGTCCAACCCAGAACGGCGAGTTGCAGGAAAGCGCGTACACGTGCGGTAGGAAATAGCGCGCCTGATTCATCACGTGGATCGCCATCTCGCGATTCGGAATGCCGACGTGAACGTGCAATCCGAAAATTAGATTGGCCCGCGCGACCTGCTGCATGTCTTTAACGATCGTCTCGTAGCGTTCGCCTTCGGTGATCCGTTGATCGTGCCAATGCGAAAACGGATGCGTCCCGGCGGAGGCGAATTTGGTTCCCCCGCGCGCCGCCAGTTCCGCCAGTTCGGTTCGTAGCCTAACGACTTGTTCGCGCGCCTCCGAGGCGGTGTGGCAAACATCGGTGCCGGTTTCGACGACCGATTGATGCATTTCCGGCTTTATCCGCTCCTGCATGACCACTTTGCCGTCGCCGAGGATTTGTTGAATGTGCGACTTGAGTTCCCGTGTCTCGGGATCGACGATTTGAAACTCTTCCTCCACCCCGAGGGTGAAGACGTGGTCTTTCGGAATCACTCTAAGAACAAGCGCCAACTCGCCTAACGACGCAAGTGTGCGCGCCTATTCGCGCTTTTCCACGCCGGGAATTTTGAAAACCTGATACGACCCGACGCGCATACTCTTCCCCTGGTTAAAGCGCGGCATGTTTTGAATCTGCGACGCGGTCACGTAAAGCGCGCCGTCCGGTCCCCAGCTCATCGTGTCCGGCCAGCTCAACTTTTTGTCGGCGATCACCGGCGTGATTTGTTTCGTCGCCGGATCAAAGCGAACGATCGCGTTTTGTTCGATTGCGGTCAGGTAAACGCTCCCATCAGGCGCTTCGAGCATGCCGTCGGGCGCGGGGGTTTGCGCCATGTTTTCCACTTTCGTAGCCAGATCCTTTTCCGAAAGTTTCGCGTCCTTCAGGTAATCTGTTTTGATCCGGTAAAGCGTGTGAGCGGTGAGCGCGTGGTAATAAAGCCAGCCATCTTTCGCATCGAGCGCGATCCCGTCGGATTGAATTTGCGGCGGCAACTTCTTCTCCGGATCGAGCAACTCCTTGCCGTCCACCGTCAGCTTCACCCCAGACTCCGCGCTGGTGGATTTGTCGCCCTCGAGCACGCGCCGCGCTTTCCCGGTTTTCAAATCGACGACGACAATCGCGCCCTTCCCGGAATCGGTCAGGTAGGCGACATCCGCCGCGGTATCGATGCGGACATCGTTCAGATAACTCTTCGTGGGCGCGACGTCTTCAGGGAACGGAATCGTCTGCACCACCTGGTTCGTTTTCAGGTCGATCTTGATCAACTTCGGCCCGCCTTGGACGATCGCCTTCATCTTCGGCGCGGCCGGATCGACCACCCAAAGATTATCCTCCGCATCCACGACCACGCTTTGCACACAGACAAAATGCGAGGCGGGCGCGCCCGCTTGGTTCCATTCCGCATTCGGAAACGGTTGCGGTTTCCCGTCGATAATTTCCGCGACCGAAATGGTGTGATCGTCCGACCAATCGGGAAAATTCACGAAGACGCGCCCGGTTTTCGAAACCGTCACACCGGTCACTTGCTGATCGGGAAAGCTCGCCACCTCCTGCAGTTCCGCGCCTGGCGCGAGCGCGAGAGCAGTTAGCAAAATGATCGGCGCGAAAAGAAAACTTCGATGCATGTCCCTGAATCGCAGCCGCGCGGCCTGCCGGATTGCGCCAGTTATGGTTTCGCGAAGAAGAAAAAGTCTAACGAGTAGTGGCCCGGGCCGAGGAGAATCAGGACCATCATGAGCAGCGCGAGATTGAGCGCGTATTCATTTCCCGGCGGATTATTGGTGATTAAATAGCCACCATCTTTGTGTCCAAAAATCACCGCGATCAGCATCGTAAAACAGCAACCGAGCGCGGCGACGCGGGTGAACAACCCGGCAGCGATCAGCGCGCCCCCGAGCAGCTCGGTTAACATCGCCGCGCGCGCCTGCAACGCGGGCCAGGGAAAGCCGAGCGATTTCAACCAACCCGTGAAACCGCTGAGGTTACCCGGCCCGACAATTCCGAGTTTGCCAAGCCCGTGCACGACGAAACAAATCCCGAGAAACAACCGTAGAAAAAGCAGCGCGCCGTGCAGAAACCAGGGATCGGAGTAGGAGAAAAAATTGGCGAAGCTCACCGTGTCAGTCGACACGATGCGACCGCCGCGGTCGAGGACTTTTGGCTCGACAGCGCGCTCTGCGCGGGACACTCTGGACTCGTTAGGCGCGCGCGGAGTTCGATTCGTGAACCTTCCCAAAAATCTCGCCAGCTTGCTCGTCGCGGGCTTTGCCTTCAGCGCGACCATCTCCCTGCCGGCGGCGCAAAAAGACGCCCGGGTAACGCAAATTGTTCATGAAGTAAAACTACTTCAGAGCACAGCCGATCCACGGGCCGCGAAGGTCAACGATCGCGTCGCCGAAGACACCGCGGTGCGCACTGGCGACAAATCGCGCTCCGAGCTCACCTTCGCCGATCTCACGATCACCCGCCTGGGCGCGAACACGATTTACAGCTACAACCGCGGCGGCCGCAGCGTCGATCTCGACGGCGGTTCGATTCTCCTGCGAGTGCCGAAGGAATCCGGTGGCGCAAGCATCAAGGCCAGCGCGGTCAGCGTTGCGGTCACCGGCACGACCCTGATTCTGGAAGCGAGTCGCGGCGGTCGGAGCAAATTGCTCGTCCTCGAAGGCAGCGCGCAGCTCTCGTTAGTCAAACATCCGGCGCAACGTCGCAGCGTGCAGGGCGGGCAGATGCTCGATGTTCCCGCGGGCGCGACCACTCTGCCCTTGCCGGTGAGCATCGATCTCCGGCGCGCACTGCGAGAGCATCCGCTGCTGGTGAATTTTCCGCCGCTTCCGAGCCAGGACTTGATTCTTGCCGCCGCCGACGGACAAGCCGCGCCTAACGAGCCGGTGTATCAAGGGCAACCGGTGGCGGGCCAGCCCGTGGGAATCTTTCCCGGGGTGATTTTGCCGCCGCTATTATTAAGCGGCGGTCACGGCAACATCGGGCGACCGCCGAGCCCGAACACTCCCGGGAACTCCGACAACGCCGGGCACGGCAAAGGCGATACCCGTAATCCGCCGGGCTCCATCAAGCGGCCGCCGTCGCGCGGCAAAAAACCGCCGCCAACCAACGCGCCAAGCATTCGTTAGGCGGTCCGGTTACGGTTTGGGCCTAACGACTCCTGCAGCGAATGAGCTCGGGGATAGCCGCTGGAAAGACGAGGGCGGTTCTGTGTCCGAAAGTGTTCCGGAGATGCAGAGCACGTGGCAGATGCGATAGAAAAGCGTGCGACTGCGTCGGAAATCGGAACCTTCATGGCCAACTCTTCTCGGCGCGGCCGCGCTCAGCGGTTTCGGCACGCTCTTCATCGCACGCAATTTTTTCCCGACGGAAAAAAAGGTGCGCCACGAAATCTTCACCGATTACGCGGTCGGTGACGGCGAATTCATCCGCACCATTGGTCATCTTCTAGGACCGCCGTTATTAAAAGGAAACAAGGTCACGGTCTTCGAAAATGGCGACGAAATTTTCCCGGCTCTGCTCGGCGCGATTCGTTCGGCCAAGCAGACCATTTGTTTCGAAAATTTTCTCTGGCACGAAGGCGAAATTTCCGACGCCTTCGCGGAGGCGCTAGCGGAGCGCGCGGCCGCCGGGGTGAAGGTTCATTTCCTGCAGGACGCCTTCGGCTGCGACCATCTCCACGGGCGCGCGATGAATCTGCTTCGGCGCTCAAAAGTGGAGCTGGAGATTTTTCGTTTTCTTAAGCTGACGATCAATTACCGCACCCATCGCAAGCTCTTGGTGATCGACGGCCGGACCGGTTACATCGGCGGGACTGGGATCGCCGATGAGTGGAAAGGCGACGGACAGACGCGCGGTTACTGGCGCGATTCGCATTATAAACTCGAAGGCCCGGCGGTCGCGCAAATGCAGCAGGCGTTTATGGATAACTGGCTGCAAACCCGCATCGTCCTGTTGCATGGTGACGAATATTTTCCGGCGCTGGAAAAGGCCGGCGAGGACATGTGCCAGGTCTTCAAGAGTTCCGCCGGCGAAGGCTCGGACAGCGCGCGCCTGATGCTCCTGATTTCGATCGCGGCCGCGCGCAAAAGCATTCGCATCGGCAACGCCTATTTCATTCCGGACGCCTTATGCCTGCAGACGCTGATCGACGCCTGCGAGCGTGGCGTGCAGGTGGAAATCATCACCCCCGGTTTCGATACCGACGCCCAACTGGTCCGCGCCGTCGGCAAAACTCGCTGGCGGAAACTACTCGAAGCCGGCGCGCGCTTCTACGAGTACCAGCCCGGGCGTTTTCATTGTAAATATCTCCTGGTCGACGACGTCTGGGCCTCGGTCGGTTCGGCTAATCTCGACAATCGTTCGCTCTCGCTGAATGAAGAGGCGAACCTGAACGTGCTCGACGAAAAATTCGTCAAAGCGCACACCCAGGTTTTTGAGCAGGACAAAAGCCGCTCGCGCGAAATCACGCTCGACGATTGGCGGGCGCGGCCGTGGCAGGACAAACTGAAGGGCCGACTGGCCTCGGTCTTTCGCGCGCAAATGTAATCGGCCTTGCGCGTCGCCACCTACAACGTGCATGGCTGTGTCGGGCTCGATCGTCGCCGCTCGGAAACCCGGATCGCGGAAGTCATCGCCGACCTCTCGTTAGACCTGATCGGCCTACAGGAACTGGATCTCGGGCGGAAGCGTTCCGCGGGCGCGGAGCAGGCGCGGCTGATCGCGGAGCAGCTTGGCTGGCACCATCTTTTTCAACCGGCCATGCGCCGCGCGGACGAGCAGTACGGCAACGCGATCATTAGCCGATATCCCCTGACCTTGCGCGCCGCGATCGTCCTACCAGGCGAAGGCAGTTGGTATTGTCGCGAAACTCGTGTCGCCCTTTGGGCGAGCGCGCAAACCCCGGCCGGTCCGGTGCATGTCGGGAACACGCACTTCGGGCTGGGACGGGCGGAGCGTTTTTTGCAGGCGCGGGCGCTGACCGATTTCGTGAGCGCGCAGCCGGCGGCGGAGCCGTTGCTCTTGTTAGGCGATTTCAACAGCCGCCGCCGGTCGCGCGCTCTCGATCTTCTCCGCACAAAACTGCGCGATCTGCGCACCCTTCTGCCCGCGGCCGGGCCGTGTCGCACCTTTCCGACGAGGTGGCCGACGCTGGCGGTCGATCACATTTTTGTGAATGCCGCGTTGCGGCCGGTGAGCATTTCGGTCGCACGCAGTTCGCTGGCGCGCGTCGCGTCCGATCACTTTCCGCTGGTCGCCGAATTGGCACTCTAAAGACCGGCGCAAAAAAAGAAGCGGCGGCGACCCCACCGTCGCCGCCGCTATTTAACCTCCCAGTAAAGGGTGCTTACTCCGCGCGCGCGTCGTGCATCTCCTTCGCCGCATTCATCATGTCTTCATGCGCTTTCTTGATCGCATCGAATTTGGCCTGCTGTTGCGCATTCAGGAGCGGGCGGATCTGTGCGCTGGTGCTTTCGATGATCGCGCGCATCTTCTCCATGGCCTCGCGATGGATCGCCTGGATTTGCGGTTTCGCCTGGTTAACGATTGGCGAGACCTTGGCCTGTTGGTCAGGCGTGAGGTCGAGTTCCTTGGTCAGATGCTCGAGCGGGTTGCCATGCATCCCATGCATTCCGTGGCCGCCATGTTCACCTTCGTGGGCGAAGACGCCAACAGTGCTGAGCGCGAGGGCGCTTCCGATAGAGAGGACAATTAATTTACGTGTCATAGTTGTGTGATTTGTTTGTTTGGTTAGGCGCAAAATAGTGATGCGCTTCTGTCATCAATGACCGCCGCGCGCGGCGATTGGTTACAAAAAAAAATTCGCCGATCGTGGCGCGCGCTCATTGATAGGCTAGGACCGCGTGCACCGAGATGTGCAGCAGCCGGCGCAGTGGAATCCAGACCCCGGCGATTCGACCAACAAGTCCGCGCAGTCTAACGACTGTAGTTGTGACGATGACTGCGTGCCGCGGCTCCCGGTTACAGAAAAATTATCCGCGCGCAGAAAAAATTGTAACCTGAGCCCGCCCTTCCCGGTCATCTCGGATAGTGTGGACGCATTGTGGAGCGGATGGCTGATGATCTCGATGTGGCCGGCCTGGTGGCGCGCGCGTTATGCGGCGAGGACGAGGCGGCGCGCGCCCTCGTGCAGCATCTTTATCCGCTGGTGGCTAAACTGGTGCGCTCGCATCGACCGCCGCGCGCGGCCGAGGAAGACCTTTGCCAGATGATTTTCATTAAAATTTTCCAAAAACTTTCGCGGTATTCCGGGACGGTGCCGCTGGAGCATTGGGTCTCGCGGATTGCGGTCAACACCTGCCTGAACCAGATCGCGGCGGAGAAGGCGCGCCCGGAATTGCGTCGCGCCGACCTGAGCGAGGAACAGGACGCGCTCCTCGATAACCTGAACACTTCCGCGGCGGAACTCGCGCCTAACGAGAGGTTAATCGCGCGCGATCTGCTGGCGCATTTGCTCGACGCGCTCAAGCCGGCCGAGCGTTTGATTATTGACCTGATGTACCTGCAGGAAAAATCAGTCGCGGAAATCCGCCGCGAGACCGGCTGGAGCGCGCCGCTGGTGAAAGTGCGCGCCTTCCGCGCCCGGCAAAAATTAAAGGAACAACTCGCGCGCCTGGAGCAAAAGGAGAATCATGGAATCCGTGGACGTTAAGCTCGATCAACTCCTGCGCGCGGCCGCGGCTGCGCCCGCAGCCGAGCCACTTTCGGCGCCGTTTGGTTTTGCCACGCGCGTGGTCGCGCAGTGGCGCGCGGGCGGTCCGGACAATGGCACTGGGTTGCGCGCGTTCACGCGGTTGTGCCAGCGGGTGGCCGTGGCCGCGACTCTCGTTTTCGTCTGCGCGAGTGCCGGCGCGTATTGGCAATTCTCGCAAAACGACGAGCTCACGGAGCCGACCGCGAACGCCTATGCGATCGCCGACAGCGCGATCGAAGCGGGCACCTTGCCATGATCGCCGGCTGGAAATGGAAACTGGCCCTGGCCCTCGCGGTGGTCTTCCTGGCGGGCGTCGCGGTCGGACTTTTTGCGGGCGCGCGCCATGCGCATTTCGTTTTCATCGGACGCCACGGACACAACTCGGAACGGATGCGCGATCATCTCGCGCGGCAGTTGCGTTTAACGCCGAAGCAGTCGGACCAAATCGCGCCGATCGTCGATGGGATGGCAACGCAACTGGACGTGATTCGCACGGAAACGAAGCACCGGGTGGCCACGACTTTCGAGCGCGCGCACCAGCAGAGGATGCCGTGGCTGACTCCGGAACAGCGCGAACGCCCGGAAGAATTGAAGCGAGAGCACCGGCGCATGCTCCGCGGCAACGGACCTCCACCGGACGAAGAGCCCTAACGAGTGCTGTGTACGTG
>JBPCJC010000098.1:0-26044 GCA_051005695.1 Chthoniobacterales bacterium
GACGTGTGGCGCGATTCGCATTTCCGGGTCGAAGGTCCAGTGGTCGCGCAAATGCAGCAGGCCTTCATGGATAACTGGATGCAGACCCGCGCGGTCGTCCTGCACGGCGACGATTATTTCCCTGCGCTCGCGCAGCTGGGCGATCATCTCTGCCAGGTCTTCAAAAGTTCCGCGAGCGAAGGCGCCGACAGCGCGCGCGTCATGTTCCTCCTCTCACTCGCCGCCGCACGCCGGACGATCCGGATTGCGAACGCCTATTTCATTCCCGACGATCTCTGCATCGCGACGTTGGTCGAAGCCTGCCGGCGAGGGGTGCAAGTCGAGATCATCACCGCCGGACCGGACATCGATCAGCAAGTCGTGCGCATGGTCGGCCGTTCAACCGCTGCTCGAAGCGGGCGCGCGCATTTACGAATTTCAGCCAGCCCGTTATCACTGCAAATATATGATCATCGATGACTCGTGGTCGACCGTCGGCTCCGCCAATTTCGATAACCGCTCCTTGCGGATTAACGAGGAGGCCAACCTCAATGTGCTCGATCGCCAGTTCGCGACCGAGCTGGCGGCTGTGTTCGAGAACGACCGGAGTCGCTCCAAAGAAATCACGCTGGCCGCTTGGCGTGCGCGCTCCATTTCCGAGAAGATGATCGGCTGCGCCGGCAATCTCTTGCGCTCCCAGATGTAGCGAAGGTCCGGACAGGCACGACGATCGCGCTGGACCAGGTACGACCAGCGATTCGCGCTTTCGAATGCCCAGGAGGTTTGTGGGCTTCAACTGAGAAGTGGGCCGTTGCTAAGAGCATTTCGTAACCCCGACAGAGACTCCCTTCTTACCGCTGCCTTGGCGGCGCGGTGCGAAACTACGTTAAAGCCCGATGCATCCCGCATCGCAGTGAAAGGATAACCCGTGTTCTTGAACCACGCGATCGGAGGACAGAATCGGAGCACGATCCGCGGCGTCGCGGATTTTCTGTCGCTGATCACAAACCAATCTGACGTGACGAACAATAGCTTATGAAAACTGAACTCATCACTCGACGCATTGTTGAACTCAGCGCGTTATTTCTTATCGGCGACGGCATCATGGGCTTGATCAAGCCACGCTGGCATTCGCTCCTCTGGCACTTCGGGCCGGACCTGGTGCGCGCCACGACGGAAGAGCTGGCGGAACATCCGCAAACCGCGCGCGGGATTTACGCCGCGGAAGTAGCGCTCGGAATTCTCATCGCGTCACGACAGACGCCAGAAATCGAGTGAACCGGCTGGTCGAGCAACGAAACGAAGGCGTCGTTGATTCCAACGCGCTGGCCGGCGAACTGCGCGGCAAAATCCGAGGCGACGTGCGGTTCGATGCCGGCAGCCGCGCGCTCTACGCGACGGACGGATCGAACTATCGTGAGGTGCCGATCGGTGTTGTGCTTCCGCGCGATGTCGAGGACGTCACGCAGACGATTCTGACTGCGAGGCGGCACGGCGCGCCGATTCTTTCGCGTGGCTGCGGCACCAGTCTCGCCGGTCAGTGCTGCAACGTCGCCGTCGTCATGGACATGACGAAATATTTCCATGAATTCATCGCGATCGACCCGCAGAAACGGCTCGCGACGGCGCGACCCGGGATCGTGCTCGATGATTTCCGGGCGCACGCCGAAAAGTATGGGCTCACCTTTGGACCCGATCCGGCAACGCACAATCGCTGCACCATCGGCGGGATGATCGGCAACAATTCCTGCGGCGTGCATTCGGTCATGGCGCAGTTTGCCGGCACCGGCGCGCGCACTTCCGACAATCTCGATGCGCTGGAAATTCTCACTTACGACGGACGCCGGATGCGCGTCGGCAAAACTAGCGAAGAGGAACTGGGGAGCATCATTCGCAACGGTGGTCCGCGCGCGGAGATTTACCGCAAACTGAAAGGGTTGCGCGACAAATACGCGCCGCTCATTCGCGAGCGTTATCCGAAGATTCCGCGCCGCGTTTCGGGTTACAATCTCGACGATCTCCTGCCGGAAAACGGTTTCCATGTCGCGCGCGCGCTCGCCGGAAGCGAAGGCACGTGCGTGACGATTTTGGAAGCGACGCTGCAACTGATTCCAAATCCGAAAGCGCGCACGCTGCTCGTCCTTGGTTATCCCGATGTTTTCGCAGCGGGCGATCATTGTCCGAAAATCATGCGGCACCAACCGATCGGACTCGAAGATTTCGATGACGAGATGGTCCACCTGATGAAAGAGCATCAGCTTCACCCGGACGAATTGAAGCTGCTGCCGGAAGGGCGCGGCTGGCTGATGGTCGAGTTTGGCGGCGCGAGCAAAGAGCAGGCCGATGATCGCGCGCGAGAGTTAATGGCGGCGCTGGAAAATAATGGCAGGGCGCCGGCGATGAAACTTTACGATGACAAGGCATCCGAAAAAAAATTGTGGGAAGTGCGCGAAAGCGCGCTCGGTGCGACCGCGTTTGCGCAGGGCAAACCGGATCGCTGGCCGGGCTGGGAAGATTCCGCCGTGCCGCCGGATCGTGTTCCCTTCTTCCGAACCCCGAGAATCATTCTTGTTTAAAGCCGGGGTGCTTGGCAAGCCAGACGTCCAGACGCTGCAGCGTGCACTTGCCGAGCGAAAACGGCGTGTCCGCTGCGTTCGTGATCTGCGACATCGCCGTCCGGCCAACGCCGGAGAGAACGGATAGCTCCGCGCTATTGAACTGCCGATACGGGAACTTCGCAGCCAGGAAGAGCAGAGCTGCAATGGCGGTCGTCGAGGTAAACACCTCGGTTTCGACGGGTTGGCGGTAGCGTGTCGTTGTTGCTTTCATGGTTGTCCCTCGCCTCCTTCAGCAGCGTATGTTCAGATGAACGCAGGAGCAAGATCCCGGCGATAACCACTTCCCCGCAGGAAAGCGGAAGTTGGTGCTCTGGCGCCGCAAAGCGCCCGATCCGAGGCGGACCAGGTGCAAACCTGTCAAAATTTTTCGCAGGTCGTGTGAACACGTCTGAGGCGCACTCCAGAACACCGGAGAAGGAACGGCGCGCTGCTCACCAGGTCGGCAAAAAGCGGGGTGTAGACCGTCCGTGACGCGCCACTTCTGGAGCAAGTGCGCCGGAGCGAGCGCGGCAAGAAAACTCAACCCTGCTTTTATTGCCATGACCGAAACGCAAGTAAATAGACTCGTAAACGAAGCCGTTCTGCTCCACCGCGACATTGCCATCCGCGCGGAGCGTCTGAAAACCCTAAAAGCCGATCTCATCCGCGAGGCGCGCCGCCATGAACACGAATTCACGCAAACCGACAACGGCGGCTCCCGTTGGTCGGTCACGGGAAACAACGGATGCATCGCGCGGGTCAACTTCCCGGCACCGGCGCTCGTTTCGCATATCGATTCCGAGAGCGAAACCTTTGACCTTGTGCTTGGCCTTTCCGGCGAGGCACTCGATCGGCTTTTCATATCGAAATATTATCTGCGGCCGATTGCTGAATTCCGCGATGCGGTCATTGGTGCCCTGCCGAGCGTCGAAGCCGACAAACTGCTGGAGCTCTGCCAGACGACATCCGCCCCGCGCGTGAGCTTTGAGACAGCGCTATCAAAGACTTCGTAGCGCGAGGACCACTTCCACATGCGCTACAAGAACAATATTGGCCCACAAGTGCGTCGCCGCCGTTACGGCCTCGGCTGGTCGCAATCAGATCTCGCGACAAAGCTTCAGCTCGCAGGATTCGACATCAGCCGCAGCGGAGTTTCCAAAATCGAGGCGCGACTCTCCTACGTCGATGACAAAACGCTGCTCTATCTCTCAGAGGTCCTGAGAGTCCCGGTGCAGGAACTCTTCCCTGCGCGGACGCCAGGAAATCGCATCCATGAGTTCATGGAAAAGCTCGAGACGACGCGATTCTGAGCACAACCCTATACGTTGATCTTATACGGCACGCGCAAAACCGAGCATATTAGAGTCAAACGCAGCTAAAGCCGAAACATGTTCAAACGTCGCAACTGCCTGATTTGCAACGACAGTTAACGATAGCTAAAGCCGGCTAGGAGGCTCGAACGCCTGACCTGCTGATTACAAATTCAAAACGACGCTTTTGTCTTTCGTTTGCAATTGTTTGCCGACGCTGCTTTTCAGAGGGTGATTCGACGCTCGGGTTGTGCTAACGCTAGCTGATTTTTGCTCCTAAAACACCGAACAGTATCAAAAAGCAGTATCAAAAAAATGGGAGCAAACATGAAAGCGATTGGTTGGTTTTGACATTAGTTCGCGCGACATTTCTTTTCGAAGTTGTATATCGTTATCGCCTGGGGCGGCAGCTTGGCCGCTCACCGGTTTCGGATTTCTTGACGTAAATTTCCAGCCGCTGTCTTCCTTTACAAGTGCTGAACCGACGCTCCTAAAGCTTGACTGCGCCTCCAAATACGGGGCAGCGTCAACGGTTCCTTAATGTCCGCGATGCTGCAAACTCGCAGTGGATTGCGACAAATCGTGCAGCGGAGGTCCTATCCAACTAACGGCACCACCGACGATATACTCTCTTCGAGGCCCTCCCTCAGATGCGGAGTCGCCGCCTGAACCCCATGATTTGTGCGACTCAGGTCTTGAGCAATCGCAGCAGTTCCGCGCGGGGCACGAGCAACTTTCCATTAAGGGCGCGACAGCCACGCAGCTTGCCACGCTGGATTAGGCGATAGACGCTGAAATAATTGACACCGAGAAGATCGGCGGATTCCCGGATCGAATAGGCGAGCCGTTCCGTTTCAGCCGCGTTTGTTTCCGAGTTTCTCTCCGATGCTGTCATCTCCATGGCTCAACGTTACCGAGGTGCGGCATCAGGAGCGCTCCCAAGGTGGAGCGACTTGCCGGTTCCGTATACGAAGCGGAAGAAACGCAGGTTGGATTGATGCAACCGGTCTGGCAGTCCTTTGCATAGCCGCACGCAGCGGTTACGAGATAGCGCCCCAGGGAAGAAGGAAGGATGGGGCGATCCGTGTCGAGCTCGTGGGATTGCGGAGGATTTCATAGGCGTTCCAGACATCTGTTATTCGACGGCCTTAACTTCGATGTTGAATACCAAGGCTTCGTCCATTTCCGCGACTCGCTGGTATCGGCTTGGACATGCTTTGATCCACTGAAAGGCCAAGTCCCCGAGCGCCGTCGCGATTTCTGAGAAACTCCTACCCGATAAGAACACTTCGTGCGTGGAGAATGAGATTATCAAAGTCTCCGGATCCATCGAGCTCACATGGTGAGCTCCGAAGAATTGCTGGTAGCGAAAGAGGAATACTTCGCCGGAATTCGGCTCGATCCGCAGACAGTGGCGATCCCGTTGTTGATGCCAGCAGTCGGGAAGGTGTTCCTTACCCGAAGGAAGAGCTGCAGATTTATTGGTGACTGCTTCAGACTCATACTGGGGGTGTGGGAGTCGCTTTTTTCTTTTGGCCCCACTTCATTCCCGAGGAGGCTGAAGGCGCTGGGCTAGGCATGGGCGAGGAAGCAACGGCGGCGGTTTGTTTTTCCGCGTTCGTTTTGGTGTTGGAGAAACCGCGGTCGATGCATTGGTATCAGCGGTTGCGGATGGGGAAGCTTCAGCCGTGGCTACGGGCTTTTTCTGGCGGTCCCGGTAGTTCAACGGATAGTACAAGGGTTATCAGATTCGAGCCGCCCTGTTGGCGCGTTCCCGCAACTAGTTTTGAGTCATCCTGCATCATCGTTGCTCTTACTGACGGCGCTCATTTTCAGAGCAGTGGACAAAAGTGGTGGATACAAGCCGTGCGGCCCACCCTGTTTACTTGGCTGGCCCAGGTCTTTTTTTATCGCTGCACTTCGTTGCATGATAAGATTCGAGCCTGATTCCCTTTTTCGGAAAACGGGCGTCGGGAACCGGGCCTCGCGCCGAATAATCGAAGCGCTCAGCAATCTACTCGACATGTGTTCCCTTGGATTATTTTTTCGCCATTTTCGCAGAAAGTTCTCGCCTTGGGGAGCGCGGACCAATTTACTCAATTTACTTTCACCCCTTGGTAACTAAGAAATCACTCCCAAGCTAACAATCGGCCCATGAAAAAAAACTCCCGCTCCAATTTCGGCCTCTTCAATCCCCGTGTCGTCCTCGCGGTGGCTCTTTGTTCGATCGGCGCATCGCTTGCCTTTCTCAGCCTCGCGTCTACCCCGTCGAGTGGAACGCTGACCGACCTGTCTGGTCCCCTGAATTATTCGGCGGGCCCGTTTAACCAACCTAATCAGTCGCCGCTCGGCGCAGGTCAGCTCGACACCGGACCACGCTGCAACGGTCAGTTTCCTTGCGATAATTTCGCGCTGACGGTGAATGTTCCAGCGGCTTATCTCACCGCGCATCCAAACGCTTCCGCCAAGGTCACGATGTTTTGGACCGATACTGGCAGCGGCCAGTCCGACTACGACCTTTACATCTACAAGGGCGTCGTCGGCAATCTCAACGGTTCCATGCCAGCCGATTACCAATCGGCTAGCGGCAACAACCCCGAGATCGCTGTCATTAGTCCTCTGACCGCCGGCGCCCAACAGTACACGATCAAGATCGTTCCGTTCCAGCCCACTCAGGAAATCGTCAATGTGAGAATTGAATTGCAGGCTGGCACCGTGAGCGGCGGTGGCGGCGGCGGTGGTGGGCCATTCGGCGGCGCGGATCCAACGGTGCCGGGCAATCCCCGCTATCAAAATTTCTACCCACCTGCGGGCTCTTCGGCCGACCAACAAACCCAGGGCGAGTTCAATATCGGGGTCAACAATCTGACCGGCCATATCTTCGCGATGAACAGCGGGCCGATCTGGCGCCTGACTCCGGGCGAGATCCAAACGCCAGTCAAACCGGAGTGCTGCGAAGCGCTCTGGGAAGATAAAACGGCTGCACAAACGAGCACTGGTCTCGATCCGATCCTGTTCACTGACAGGGTATCGGGCCGCACCTTTGCCTCGAACTCCACCGCGGGCGCCCTCGCTTCTGCGTATACCGACTCGGTTACACCAGGGCTGAACGACGGCGACCAGTACCTCACTCCGGTGGCCCCGCCAAATGGCGGCGCCGACCATCAGACCATTGGCTCCGGACCGTATCCGGCTGCATTGGACCCTGTGCTCGGGAACGCCGTGAACCAGCACCAAGCTGTGTATTATTGCTCACAAGACGTTGTCGGCCCTGCGGCCTGCCAGCGCACCGATGATCTTGGTGTTCATTGGTCGACCGTGGGGGGGCTACCTTACGATGGCACCACCGGCCCCGGGTGCGGCGGCCTCCACGGGCATCTCCATGTCGCGCCGAACGGCACCGCCTGGCTACCGGTCAACCAGTGCAACGGCAAACAGGGTGGTGCCTTGAGCACCAGCGCAGCGATGCCCAGCGTGGCGGCTCCGACGGGCTGGACCCAATTTGTGGTGCAGGGGAATAACGACGTCAACGGTGGCGCGCCTTTCGTTGCCAGCTCGCAGACAAATGGCGCCGACCCTTCCGTCGGCATTGATTCCGACAGCACCGCCTATTACTGCTATGTCAACAACCAGGCCGGCAGCACCGAGGGCCATGTCCACGTGGCCGTCAGCACGGATAACGGGGCAACGTGGATTCGCGACGTTGATCTGGGCGCGTCTCACGGCATCGTTAACGCCGCGCTTACCGAAGCAGTGGGCGGCAGCTCGGGCCGCGCCGCTTGCGGATTTGTCGGGACTAACGTGCCCGGTAACTACCAGTCCGGGACTTTCACGGGCGTGTGGTATCCGTTCATCTCCACCACTTACGACCAGGGACGGACATGGACCACGGTCAACGCCGCGCCCAATGATCCAGTCCAGAGCATGATCGGCATCTGGCAACAGGGTGGCAGCGGGCAAAACGGAGACCGCAACCTGCTCGATTTCAACGAAATCACGATCGATGCCAAAGGCCGGGTGCTCTACGGCTACGACGACGGTTGCACGAGCCCCGCCTGCATTGCCGGGACCGCGGGAAGCAATTTGGGAGCTAGTATGCGCGTGGCGCGCCAGTTCGGCGGCAAGACCTTGTTCGGCCCGCCTTTCGCCGTCGACCCCATCGAACCGGCAGCACCGAAACCGCCTTGCCTGGCCGGCACGCGCGATACCGCAGCTTCGCATCTCACTTGGAAAGCGCCCGATAACGGTGGCGCGGACATCGCCGGTTACGTGATCTTACGCAGCACCACAGCGGGTACTGAAGCGGTCATCGTCGCCAACACAGCCAATACCAAGACTACTTACAACGACACTACCGCAGATCCTGCGGTGCCGCACTACTTCTATACAGTGAAGGCAATTAATGCGCAGGGCACTGGGATCGCCAGCAACGAGATCGACCTGGTCGCGACTGCGCTGCCTCCTGTCGAGAGCCTTTGCCTGCTCCCGGGTCTCACCAAACTAACGGATCCCTCCGGAGATTCCATCGGCGGACCTGGAACGGATCTCATGTCCTTCCAGATCGCGCAACCGTATCAAGGTGACGGAGTCACGAGACTGGTCTTCACGATCAACACCGATAACGGCGTTTCGCCCCAGCCTCTGGATTCATCCTGGTACGTCTCGATAAAATTACCAGGCAATGACCCTGCGCCCGCCCCGCAGACGGGCTTTCATTACCGTGCCGTGCACATGACCTGGAACGGTCCTACGCCAACCTTCGAGTCCTATACGCCGTCCGCAAGTAACAGCGGCGCAGTAGACGGCCGGTTTGTGACCGCCGGTTCGCAGAAACCTGCGGAGCCGAGCAGCAGCTATAACTCGCCGTTCAACAAAGTTGTCATCGTAGTCAAGGCGAACGACCTGGGCCTGGCGCCTGGCTCCACCATCGCCGGCTTCGTCTCTGGAGTGGCGCAGTCCGGTGTAGTAGTGGGGGCGCTCTACGATCAGATGCCAGACAGCCTGGCCTATACCAGCACTTACACCGTCGCACCGAACGATACTTGTTCCCCAGTGCTCAGCGTCGTGTCGCGCAAAACGCACGGCCCCGCCGGTGACTTCGACATCGACCTTCCGTTCGCCGGCAATGCTGGCATCGAGTGCCGCAGGAACGCTTCGAACACTCACCTTCTCATCTACACCTTTGATCGCAACGTGACCGTTCCAGTAGCCGCTTCTGCCACCGTGTCACCGTCCGGCAGCGCCACCGTTGCCGCGGGACCGAACGCGAATCAGGTTTCCGTGACCGTGTCCGGTGCCCCTAACGCGCAACACGTCGTTGTCACCCTCAACGGGGTGCAGGACGCGGCTGCGCCAACGACGGTTCTAAACAATCTGGCCGGGCGCCTGGACGTGCTCCTGGGCGATACCAGCGCTGACGGCAGCGTCAGTGGTGCCGACGTTACTCAAACCAAGGCGCAAGCCGGCAACCTAACCAACGCAGGTAACTTCCGCGAAGATGTGACTCTTGATGGCTCGATCAGCGGAGCCGACGTCACAGTGGTGAAAAGAAATGGGGGCCAACAGCTTCCTCCATAGGCGGAAAATGCAGATTACTTCACTCGGCAAAAACAGTTAGTTAGGGAACAGCGCACTGCTCAACCCCCTTTAATAGCAAAGATAGACATATGAAAAAACAACTTAGTCTTATAATGATCTGCCTTCTATCGATGGCGGGTTTCGCCGCAGCCGATCTCTCGTTAACGTTCGACGATGAGAACGGTGTGCCCAACGCCCTAAGCTTAAGCCCGAGCGCGTTTACGCAACAGTTTACGTTCGACGTATTTCTAAGCTACACAAACACCGGCTCTCCAGCCGTCCCGAATGTAGCGGCGATTGATTACTGGCTGCACGGTAGCGCGAATGTGGGCAGCTTCTTCTCCATTGTTACCCGCAGCTTCACCGACACTCTGCCCAGTAACAGCGGAACCACCCCCTGGAGCGACCCGACACAAAACCCAAACGGTGACGCAATCCCGGCAAGTGCTGCCAACGCACACGATATCGGTGGTTCCAGTCCTACGTTTACCGGTTTAGCCGCTCCGCAAACCAACTCCTTCGTGGCCTCGATCCAGTTTCAGGTGGCTGCTAACACGCCGCCGGGCACTTACGTCCTTTCGCTCGGGCCCAGCGCCATGGGCGTAGTCGCGCAAGTGAGTGATGACGCCGCCACCCCAAACGTGTATGGCATCCCGCTCAATGCTGCTAATACCTACACCATTACCGTTGTCCCGGAGCCAGCGACCTGGTCGATGATAGCTATCGGCGGTCTCGGCGCGGTTGGGATGAATTATCTGCGGCGCAGGCGCAGCGGCTAAAACGATTCGGCCACAATCCGTAGTTGCCAAACGGGCTGGTCGATCTTCGGCCAGCCCGTATTGTTAGAGGCGATAAGGCTTCTTTTCCGGCGCAACATTGAATGCGAACCGACACACCATCGAACAGCCGATTTACTCTTACCGATATTGCCAGCTTTAAAGCTTCTGGCCTCTACCTTCCCTCCAAGAAATTCCTGATAACTTTTATGCCAAAAACCACAACTCCCCAATCGCGTCTCTTTGATCCGCGTCTCCTGATCGCTTGCGCCCTCTGTTCTTTTGGCGCATTCCTTGGCCTAATCGCTTTCGCGGCCAATCCGCCAGCCGGCCCAATTTCTGTAAACTCGGCGCCGGTCATATGGGTGGGGACCGCCAGTGGGACAGGTGCGGCCAATGGCGAATCGAGCTGCGTGGAAACGGTTAATTGCGACACCTTCACCCTGACGGTCGATCCGACGAGCAATTGGACCGGCAAGCGCGTGCAAGTGCGAATCCAGCAGGCTACTGCCGATGACGATACCGATCTGGTTATCCATAAAGGTGACAACAACGGGCCCATCATCGCCACCTCCGGCAATGGCGCCGGTATCACCGAAGCAGGATTCATCAACCCCAACACGGACGGCACCGGGCCGTTTACCGTACACGTGATCTATTTCGCCACCGTTCCCGGCGACCAATACCACGGCAACGCGGAGGTGGTGCCGCTAGTCCCCGCTCCGCCCCCCAATGCAATCGTGGATACAACCAACCACATCGGCTACGAGAACTTCGAGGCGCCCGGCGTTATCACTCCAGTCACGGTTACAACCGGCCCGACGGTCGAGTGGCTCGGACGCAATGCCGGTGAGCCTTCCATCGGGATCAATTGGCAATCGCCTGGTTCGGCCAATGGCGTGACCAACATGCAGTCCGATCTGGAAACTCTCTTCATTAATTTCAGCAACACCCCGGCAAACGGCGGCGGGGCAACAGCCACTTGGGCTAACCGCCCGGCCCCGACCCAGACGGTGATCGACTCGGATCCGATCGGCTTCACCGATGTGGTGACGGGGCGCGTCTTCGCGGGTGAATTGAGCGCGACCTCGCCGAGTTGTAAGATATCCTATACCACCACCGACGGACAACCGCCCGGACCGACAGGCTGGACGGCCACGACTGGTCCGCTTGGATCCGGGATCGATCACGAGACGATCGGTGGCGGCCATTACAACGAAAGCGCGCTGCCTCCACCTGTTCATCCTCTTTATGCAAATGCGATCTATTATTGCTCGCAGGATTTGGTGACGGCTTTTTGTCTTCGAAGTGACGATGGCGGGCAGACCTTTCCACCTGCTAATCAGAGCGACACTTATACGACCGAGTGCGGTGGTCTGCATGGGCACGTGAAGGTTTCCCCAGCAGCCGACGGCACGGTCTATTTGCCGAACAAAGATTGCAGCGGCAACGAGGCCGCGGTGGTTTCGGAAAACAACGGGGTCACCTGGAGCATTCGTCCGGTGAGCAATGCCAGCGTGCAACCCGGTCCCAGCTCAACCGATCCGGCCGTAGCCGTGGATGCGAATGGTCGCGCCTATTTTGCCATGGCCGCGAATGATTCCGCTGCCGTAGTCGCTTTCTCCGATGACCACGGTGTTACCTGGCAGAATATCGTCAACGTCAGCGCCGCGCTCGGACTTCAAAATGTGAGGAGTCCCGCGGCCGTAGCCGGCGATGCCAACCGCGCCGCCGTTGCCTTCTACGGCACGACCGCGGCGGGCGACGCCAACTCCTCCGCCTTTAACGGCGTCTGGCATCTTTACGTCAGCCATACTTTTGACGGCGGACTGACCTGGACGACCAGCGATGCGACGCCGAATATGCCCGTGCAGCGCGGCAACATTTGGACCGGCGGCGGCGCGAACATCGGCCGCAACCTTCTCGACTTTTTTGATATCGCGATCGACAAAGTAGGTCGCGTTCAAATCGGTTACGTGAATGGTTGTGCGGGCGGCAACTGCGCGCAGGCGGCGCCGAGCGCTACCGGCAACGCTTACAGCGCCACGGCGACCATTGCGCGTCAATCAAGCGGCAAACGTCTGCTCGCCGCGTCTGACGGCGTGACCGGCGGAACGACCGCGCCCGGCATGCCCTTCATCACCGCACGGCGAATCGGCAGCGTCGTCCACCTTGCGTGGTCGGAGGCGGACAGCGGCAGCTCGGCCATCACCGGCTATCAAATTTTAAGAGGTACCGTGAGCGGTGCCGAAAGTGCGACTCCCATCGCCAATTTGTCGGGAACGCAGAACACCTACGATGACCTCACCGCGACCGATCCAGCCAAGACCTATTACTACAAAGTCATCGCAACGAACGCCACCGGCCCGTCCTTGGCCAACAACGAAATCTCCGCCCCATTCGTCGGAGACACCTGCAGGGGCATCCTCATCCATCAGAATGATCCTGCCCACCCCGAAAGCGTGCTTGCGCAAACCGACCAGCAGCGTGCCATCGACTATGTGAAAGTGGCCGAGCCTGGCGGCGGAAATACCTTCGCCTTCACGATGAAGGTAACTAATCTCAACACTGTCCCCTCCGATAGCAGATGGCGCATCGTGTGGGATTCGTTCACCTCGCCCGGCCAGCAGTATTATGTCGGCATGACCACCGACTCGAGCAGCACGGTCACCTTCGAATACGGCACCATTGCCACTGCCGTGGTCGGTCTGGTCGTGGGTGTTCCCACCGAAACGATGGTCGGAAGCGCCACTGGCAGCTTCAACGCGAATGGCATCATCACCATCACGGTTCCGAAATCGGCCGTCGGCAATCCGCAAATTGGCGATCTCCTCGGCGCGGTCAACGGGCGCACCTTCAATACCGGCGACACTCCTGGCGGCACCACCTTCGAACGCTCGACCAACCTGGTCGATCACACTTTCGTCAAAGCGCAGACGGACAACACCTATCCTACGGCCACCTACACCGTGGCCGGCAACAATATCTGTGCCCTCCCCGTCCCCACGGCGGTCTCACGAAAATTCCACGGCACCGATCCTACACCGCGAGATATACCTTTGCCGCTGGTCGGCCCTCCAGGGATTGAATGCCGCGCCGGCACGCCAAGCGGCAAGGATTTCGAAGTGCTAATTACCTTTCCTGCTTCGATCACCCTCGATGGAGTAACTGTTACCAGCAGCGACCGGATGGCGACAGCTACGGAAAGCCTCAGCGGTAACGTGGTAACGGTCGATCTTCATAACGTCTCCAACATGCAGACCATCGCTATTACTCTTACTAATGTGAATGGTCTCGGCAACGTCTCGGTGCCGATGGGTGTATTGCTTGGCGACACCACCGGCGACGGTAGTGTTAGCGGCGCTGATGTCACTCAAACCAAGGCGCAGGCTGGAAATCTGGCCCACGGCGATCCCAGCGCCAACTTCCGCCAAGACGTCACGGTTGATGGCTCGATCAGCGGGGCGGATGTTACCTTGGTGAAGCGAAACGCTGGCAACCAGCTTCCTTAGTAGTGCCGTACTGCACCTCACTATTGTCTTGTGCCCACAACAATGCTAGTCCCGCGATAGGAACCCCTTACGAAAACTAAATCTCTTCGGCTCGCCATTCTCCTCGTAACGGCGGTGCTGGCAGCGGCTGGTTTCCTAGGCAAGAATGCTTGGGGCGGGAACAAACGGGCGGGTCTCGATCAACCAATCTCGGCGGAAAGGGCGGTCACCGCTGCGCCAGGGAGCGGGTTCACCTTCGCGGCGCCTACGCAGATGCCGAAGTCGCCGCTCAGCCCGATCTTCTTCCAGCAGGACGCGGAGCCGGAGATAAAGAGCGACATTTTCGGAAACATTTACCTGACTGCGATAAATGGCGTCCCCGGCGGAACGGACCTTTGGAAATCGACGGACAAAGGCACCACCTTCAGCTATCTCGGCCAGCCCGATGGCTTGCAGGACAAGTGCGCAGCTCCCACTCCCCAATGCCTGGGTGCTGGCGGCGCGGACGATTCTATCGATGTCTCGAGCGGCGGCTATCTTTACGTGACGAGCCTGTATGTCGGAAGCGTCACGGTTTCCACATCAATGGATGGCGGAACTGGGGGCGTGCAACCGGCTCAAGCCTGGAACCTCAACACATTCTCGACCGGCATCCCCGTGCAGGATCGCCAGTGGGTCGCGGCCTATGGCCCGCAGACATTGAACATGATCGTGCGCCAGGCGCCGGGGACCGGTGACCTCACGTTCATAAAATCGGTCGATGCCGGAAAGACCTTTAGCGCGCCGGTGATTGTGCGAAGCGGGAATAGCACGGAAGGCAATCTCGTCGTCGATCCATATAATGGGAACCTTTACACGACCACGATCCCGGGGACCGCGCTTACCGAGATTCATCTTTTGAAATCAGTTGATGGTGGGGCGACCTGGACGGAGAGCACCATCTACACCGGTGCAGCAGGCACCAACCCGGCGCATAAGTTCACGATGCTGGCGGTCGATCGCGGCGGCAATCTTCATCTCGCCTTCAGCTCGAGTAACCTGGCCGGCAATTGCCACGTTTACCTAATGAGCTCAAGCGATCAGGGTGCGAGCTGGCTGCCAGCGGTGCAAGTGGACAGTGGTGCTGGCACGACCACAGCCGTCCAACCATGGATCGTCGCCGGCAGTCCCGAGGTAGTGGACGTCACGTGGCTGGGATCAAGCGGCGCCACGCCGGATGTAGCGCCTTTTGACTGGAATGTTTTCTTTGCCCAAACGCGGAACGCGCTCTCGCCCACCCCCACCTTCACGCAGGCGCAGGTCACATCCACGCCCGTGCATGACACAAACATCTGCTTCAACGGCACCGGCTGCACCGGCACCGCCAATCGTGACCTGCTCGAGTATTACACCATGACCCTCGATCCGGATGGCAACGCGCTTATCGCTTTCGCCGACAGCGTGAACAATTGCCCCGCCGCCACCTGCAAGACCAACGCCTGGTTCACCAGACAAACCGCCGGTCCAAGCGCCTACACCATACCGTCCGGCGTAGCAGCTACTCCGGCTACCTTTGCGCCGAACATTGCCGTTGGTTCCCCGGGGGCTGAGCCCAGTCTGTGGGTCGACACCCATAACTGTATCTACGTAACGGCTCCGGGCAGACCGAACATTTGGAAATCAGTCAACAACGGAGCGAGTTTCCTTCCGCCTGTAACCCCGGCTGCCACCGGACTGACGGGTGGCGATGAAGACATCATCACGATCGCGCAACCGGATGGTTCCCGACCCGATTTCGTTTACTTCACCGACCTTGGTATATCATCAGATCACATTTTCAAATCAACCGATGGCGGTGCGACCTACTTTAAGCCCGGAACAGCTGGTGCGGCCGGAGAAACAGGAGTTTCCTCGGACCGACAATGGCTCGGCGTCGATCGGATTGGACCCGACCAATACGTTTACGAGGTTGACCACGAATTCACGAGCGAAGTCATTCGTCTCTCCACCTCGGTGAACGATCTCCCGTGGACCAATCAAAGCGGCATGCTCGATCCCGAGCTGGCGACAAGCGTGCCGAACACCAACCCCGGTCCGGTCTTCGTCGATAAACAAACGCACACAGTTTACTCGGTCTTCAACGCCTCTATCCCGACCACGAACATCGCCAATCCACCCTTCGGAAAGCTCTTGAACATTTGGGACTTCGTCGCCGCCGCGCCGGCAGTTGCGCAAGGTCCTCCGGGCCCGATCACGAACAACCCAGTCTTCAAGGGAGTAGTCGATTCGCCGACCGGCGCACCACCGCAAGGGCCGCCTCCCGCAGCGAAAACATTTGGGACTAACAACGCGAACATTTTCCCGGCTGGCGACATCGATTCCGCCGGTAATATTTACGTCGCCTGGAGCATGAACAACGCGCGCACGAACGAGTTCAGCATCTGGTTCGCGGCCTCGCACGATCATGGCAAGACCTTCTACGGTCCATTCCCGGTCAGCACCGGTCCGCTCGCCCCCGATGAGACATCGGTCCTGCCGTGGGTCGCCGCCGGCGACAACGGACGAGTGGACATCGTTTGGTACCAATCGAGTAACGTCGCCGACCCGAACACGATGCCTGCGGGTTCGCCTTGGAACGTCATGTTCGCGCAGTCGCTGAACGGCAACGCGCGCGAACCAATCTTCACCGTCGTGCAGGCGGGCGACCACGTCATGCACAAAGGATCAATCAGCACCGGCGGCCTCATCGGCAGCTCTGATCGCTCACTGCTCGATTATTTCGAGGTCAACATCGGCCCCGATGGACTGGCCAACATTATCTATGCGGATAACGGCGCCACGGCCACGCACGCCGAGTTTGCCCGACAAAGCGGAGGCTCGCTCGCGAAGGCGAATCCGACCTTCCCTACTTGTCTGCAATCAATCAGCATCGCGCCCATTAGCGCGGTCTCGCGCAAGACTCACGGCAGTGCGGGGCCATTTGATATCGACCTGCCGCTCATCGGCACTCCCGGAATTGAATGCCGTTCCGGCGGCGCTACGAAAGACTTTAAGGTCATCATCAGTTTCGCGAACCCGGTGACGGTCAACGGCACGCCGGACAAGGCGCGGGTCACTTCCGGCAGCGGCACGGTCACTAACGTTACAGTCAATGGCGCCCTGGTCACGGTAGATCTGACTCAGGTGCTGGACGTTCAGAAAATCACCATCACTCTTTTTAGTGTGAGCGATGGCACACAGAGTGGCGACGTCTCGGTCTCGATGGGCATGCTCCTCGGCGACACCAACGGCGATGGCAGCGTCAGCGGCGCTGATGTCACTCAAACCAAGGCGCAGGCAGGAAATCTGGCTCACGGCGATCCCAGCGCCAACTTCCGCGAAGACGTCACGGTCGATGGCTCGATCAGCGGGGCGGACGTTACCTTGGTGAAGCGAAACGCGGGCAACCAGCTTCCTCCATAAGATGGAAAAGGCAGTTGCAAAATCGGCTACACCGCCAAGGCCGGCGCCGTGTCGATCGGTGCCCAGTTCCAAAGCCAATCTGAAAAAAATATCCCTCATCCTCGTGTCGGCTTTGGTCGTCGCTAGTTCGTCAATTGCCGAGGAAACCCTCCGTAACAAGCCTGATCCCACGGTCGTGACCAATGGGCCGGTGCAGGCAGTCGTGCGCGCTGGCGACACGATCTATATTGGGGGGCACTTCGACCGGGTCGGACCGCGCACTGGTCCGGGCGTGGAGGTCGGCCTCGACGGATCCCGAGATCCGGGGCTGCCAGAGATCTCCGGCGCCGGGCCTAGCTCACTTGTCGGCTCAGGCGGTGGTTTGAGTGCGGTCGCCGCGGATGGGTTCGGCGGTTGGTACATCGGTGGGCTCTTCACGCACGTCGGCGGCGTTCCACGCACCAACCTCGCCCATATCCTTGCCGACCACAGCGTCGATCCGAGTTTTCATCCAGATGTCAATGACGCGGTGCATGTCATAGCGTTGTCGGGCTCGACGATCTACGCGGCTGGACTGTTCACATCGATCGGCGGTCAGTCCCGCAATAACATCGCGGCGCTCGATACCGCAGACGGCAGCGTGAAGGCGTTTAACCCCAACGCCAACGCGGCGGTCGAGGCGCTCGCGGTCTCAAGCGATGGTTCGATCCTCTACGCTGGCGGCAGGTTCACCGTGATTGGTGGGCAGCCGCGCATTGCGATTGCGGCGCTTACTGTTGGCGGGCCCCTTGATGGAACTGCGACTCCTACATTCAATCCGACGGCCACCGGGACCGGCCCTGGTATAGTTGACGCCCTCGCCGTATCGGGATCGACACTTTACGTGGGAGGCACCTTCAACACCATCGGTGGCCAACCCCGCAATAACATCGCAGCGCTTAGCCTCGGACTTCCACTGGACGGCGTCGCTGTGCCCGCCTTCAACCCCAGCCCGAGCTACAGAGGATGCGCCGCCTGCGCCAGCATCGGCGCGCTGGCAATATCGGGATCGACCCTCTATGTCGGTGGACTCTTCGACACGATCGGCGGACAACCGCGCAAATATCTCGCGGGTCTCAACACCGCGGATGGCATGGCCACCGCGTTTGATCCCGAACCCAATGGCAACATCTTTGCCCTCGCGATATTGGGCTCGACTGTGTACGTCGCTGGAAGCTTCAATTCCCGTGACGGGTCGCCAACAATTGGCGGGCAGGCGCGCAATTACGCTGCGGCGCTTAATCTTATTGATGGCACCGCTTCCGCCTTCAATCCCAATCCCAACGCCTCCGTTGTCGGAATCGCTGTCTCCGGTTCGGCGATCTATCTTGGGGGATATTTCAGTTCACTGGGTGGAGTAGTCCGCCGCAGCATCGCGGCAATTAACGCACTCGACGGTACGGCTACAAACTGGGACCCCGGCGCGCGGGGTGCCAATGGTAACGATGGCCTCGTCTACGCGCTGGCGGTCTCCGGCTCGACCGTCTACGTGGGGGGATTTTTCACTTCTATCGGCGGCCAGCCGCGTGTTAGCATCGCCGCCATCAACGTCGCGGACGGTTTCCCCACCAAATGGGATCCTTCGGCCAATTACAATGGCGGGACCGGAAGTGTGACTACGCTCGCGACTGCGGGCCCGACGATTTATGCAGGAGGTGCTTTCAACTCCATCGGGGGCCAGACGCGCAACAGCATCGCAGCGATCGACGCAACCGATGGCACTGCGACAACCTGGAATCCCAATCCTAACAGTGAGGTGGCCGCACTTATGGTTTCCGGCAATCTGGTTTACGTCGGCGGATACTTCACGGCCATTGGCGGGCAAACGCGCAACAAGATCGCGGCGCTTAACGCATCCGACGGTAACGCTACGACTTGGGACCCTGACGCAACCGCCAACGCTAACGTTCTTGCCCTGGCCATGTCCGGTTCGACGATCTACGCCGGCGGAGATTTCACCACAATTCACGGAGTTCCGCGCAGGAACATCGCGGGGATCAATACCAGTGACGGCACGCCCACGAGCTTTGACCCCGAGGCCAGCGACCCGACGACCGGCGGAGGTGTCTTTGCACTCGCCGTGTCGGGCTCGACTGTTTACGCCGCTGGCTTCTTCAGCACGATCGGTGGCCAGCCGCGCAATCTGCTCGCGGGGCTAAATGCCGGCGATGGCAGTGCCACCAGCTTCGACCCCAACGGCGCTCCGGGGTTCGGTGCCTTCGCGCTGGCGGTCGCGGCCGACGGGACGCTCTACGCTGGCGGATCATTCGACACTTTCGACCTGGCTTACCAGCAGGGGTTCGCCCAGTTCTCGCCTCAGATAAAGTTGCTTAGCGCAGTCTCTGTAAAAACCCACGGTAACATCCAGCCGCCTTTTCCCATCGATTTACCGCTCGCAGGTCAGCCAGGGATCGAGTGCCGCTCTGGCGGCGCAACCGGTGATTACCAAGTGGTCTTCGCTTTTCTCAATTCGGTGAGCGTTACTGGAACTCCGCAGGCGCAGGTTACTTCAGGGACAGGCCAAGTGGGCACCGGCGGCAACTCCAACGGTGGCGTGGTTAGTATTAATGGCCAGACCGTGACCGTGCCTCTCACTAATGTCGCCAACGCTCAGAAAATCACGGTCACACTCAACAATGTGAGTGATGGCACCAACATCGGCAGCGTCTCTGTGCCCATGGGCGTATTGCTCGGCGACACCAACGGCGACGGCAGCGTCAGCGGCGCCGATGTCACTCAAACTAAGGCACAGGCTGGAAATCTGGCCCACGGCGATCCCGCCGCCAACTTCCGCGAAGACGTAACCACAGATGGCTCGATCAGCGGTGCGGACGTTACCTTGGTGAAGCGAAACGCTGGCAACCAGCTTCCGTGAGAGCCGTTTACCGCGTCGGCGGCCATAAGTATCGGCCAATGAAGCGAACCGTTAGCGTGATCGGAGGCGGATAGCCTTGCTCGCCAAAGACAACCCGGAGTAGCATCAGCAAGAAAAGTGAAAACCACCATGCGAAAGAGATCCTCTTCCCAATCTGGCATCTTTAATCCACGCCTCTTACTCGCTTTTGCTCTTTGCTCCGTTGGCACACTCCTGGCGATGCTGAGCTTGGCGGCGACGCCACCGAGCGGCATGACAAGCTTGGAAACGAAAGCTTCGGCCCAATCAGTGGCTAGTCCGTTACCGTCGAGTGGAACGTTCGCCGCGACTGCCATTTCAGTTTACGACGACACAAATCCTGTAGCCTCTACAGCGATCTCGGGGTCCGCGGCCTCGGCTCACTGGGAAGTCGTGAGCAGCCCCAACTTCGCCTCCAGCCTGGGGAACTTCCTAAACAGTGTGTCCTGTGTCAGCGGCACTGACTGCTCGGCCGTGGGTTATTACACATCCAGCGACTCCCCGTATGATAACAAGGCTGTCGCCGAGCATTGGGACGGCAGTTCGTGGGCCAATGTCACCGTGCCCACCTCAGACGGCACTCATCCCAGCACCCTTTCGGGCGTATTTTGTGTCACGGGCTCCGACTGTCGGGCGGTGGGAGACAACGTCATCGAGCACTGGAACGGTAGCGCGTGGGCGATCGTCGCCTCGCCCGCCGCGCCCACTGGGTTTAACCTCCTTCAAAGCGTAACGTGCGTGACGACGTCGGACTGCTGGGCGGTGGGGAACGGCTATCGCGACACCGCCTACCAGACTCTTACAGAACATTGGGACGGGAATTCGTGGGCGATCGTCAGCTCGCCCAATACCGACCCCACGCAGAATAATCAGCTTTATAGCGTTAGCTGCACAGCCGCATCCGACTGTTCGGCTGTGGGCTACACCTCGACTACCAGCAGTCCCAACACTTATCAGACGCTCACCGAGCACTGGGACGGGAGCGCGTGGACGATTGTCGCTCCGGCCGACGCTAACCCCGCGCAAGGCCACTTTCTCTCGAGCGTGAGTTGCGTAGCCGCGTCAGACTGCTGGGCCGTAGGCTATGTCGCCATTATCGTTCCCTCTCAGGGCGCCCTGACCCGTCGGACCCTCACCGAGCACTGGGCCGGGAGCGCGTGGAGCGTCGTCGGCTCGCCCAACACCGGCCCGACGGACTCTGATCTCCTCTCGGGTGTGACTTGCGTTGCGGGTTCCGACTGCTGGGCGGTGGGCTATTATACCGCCACCTCCGGCGGCCCGATCCAGACACTGACCGAACACTGGGACGGAGGTGCATGGACGATCGTTAGTTCGCCAAACCGGTATCCCGCCACGGATAGCCTTCTCCAGAGCGTAACCTGCGTGACGGCTTCCGATTGCTGGGGGGCAGGCACCGGCGTCCCCAACAGCTTCACCGGCCCTGAGACTCTGATCGAGCATTACACTGTGCCGCTCGTGCCTTTGAACAGCGTCGTCTCGCGCAAGACGCATGGGAGTGCGGGAGCTTTCGATATCAATTTGCCGCTCACGGGCGTTCTGTTTAAAGACACGTTCGCCTATCCTGACGGAAACCTTGCTGGCAATGGCGGCTGGATGCAGGATGGCCCGAAAGCTACGAACCCGATTCAGGTAAGCTCGGGACATGCTGTCGTCGGCCCGGGCGGTCAGGACGTCATCAATAAGCTCGACCGGACCTATCCTCACATTGACGGCACCTCGATTTACGCGGCGTTCGATTTAACAGTCACTGCCGGCAGCTCCGCTGGAGATTTCTTTTTCCACTACATAGCCGGCACTTGGAGTGACCGTCTCTCTGCGAAGACCTCAGGCAGCGGATTTGTTCTCGGCTTGCAGAGCTCCACGGCTGATGTGGTCTCCTACGGGACGACTGTTCTCAACTTCAATACGACCTACCGCGTGGTCCTGACCTGGAATTTCATCGCCGGCGCGACGAACGACACGATGAGCATTTACGTCAATCCAATTGATCCGGGGACCGAAACTAACAACGCTCCTTACTTGAACTACGCTTGGACGACAGCGGGCGAGGCGGAGCCAACTTCCATTACCGCGATTCAGCTTCGGCAGGCCGATCAAGGCGGCGCCGGTTCCACCGAAAAGATCGGCAACCTAAGCGTGGGAAGTTCGTTTACCGGCGTCGCAACCTCCAACGGCCCGCGCGGCATCGAATGCCGCAGTGGCGGCGGGAATGGCGATTACGAGCTCGTATTTACTTTCGCTAATCCCCTGACGAGTGTCGGCAACGCCAGCGTCAAGAGCGGGACTGGCAGCGTGATCAGCAGCGTGATCGACAGCAGCGACGCGCACAACTACGTCGTAAATCTAATCGGAGTGACCAACGCGCAGGTGATCACGGTTAGCCTAACGAATGTGAACGATTCGACCGGCAACGCTAGCAGCGCCGTTTCCGCATCGATGGGTGTGCTGCTGGGCGACACCAACGCCGATGGTAGCGTCAGCGGCGCTGACGTGACTCAAACGAAAGCGCAGGCAGGAAATCTTGTTCACGGCTATCCCGCAACGAACTTCCGTGAAGACGTGACTCTTGATGGGTCGGTGAGTGGAGCTGATGTTACCTTGGTGAAAAGAAACGCGGGCCACCAACTTCCCCCATAAGAAGGAAATCGCAGCTAATTAGAGCAAAAGCTCTTTTCCGCTAAATCGTCGTAAGTGCCTAATTTGCACGCCGAACGGGACGCCGGTCTGGAATCCGCAATCATTCGACTGTCGGTTCAAATTGTTATACCGATCGTAGAAAGCAAAAACCGGGAATTGGCTTAATCCTCTACGCTCTTTGCCTGAGCACCTGACCATTTGGATGACGACGTGAAGAAAGCAGCGTATTCAGCGCTGCCGCCCTAAGCTTCAAAGGATGTCACAAATTCTTTCCGATCTGAGCGACGCCGAGTCCCGGGCTCTTTGGGAGACGTCGACCGACGCGATCGTCATTTTGGATCGTGCGAGCGAGGTCCGCTACGCGAACCCGGCGGTTGCGGAAATCTTCGGGTATAAGCCGGAGGAGATCGTCGGACAAAACGTGGCCATCATCCAGCCCGAGCGGCTGCGAGAAGCACACCGGCGGGGATTGGGCCGGTTTTTGGCCACCGGTGCCAGGACTCTGAACTGGAGAGCGGTGGAGGCGATCGGGCTGCATCGCGACGGACGCGAGTTTCCCATCGAGATCGCCTTCAGTCATCTCTCTCCCGGGAGCGGGCACGATCTGTTTGCAGCTTTCATTCGCGACGTCAGCGTTCGAAAAGAAATAGAAGAAGCGCTGCAGCGGAGCGAAGAGGATCTCCGAGCGCTGGCGGACTCGATTCCTCAGCTCGCGTGGATGGCTGATCCAAGCGGCCATATCTTTTGGTATAACCGCGGCTGGTATAAATACACCGGCACGACGTTGGAAGAGATGCAGGGTTGGGGTTGGCAAAAAGTGCATGAGCCAGCCTTTCTCCCACTCGTGGTCGAACGCTGGACGGCGTCGATCAATAGCCACGAGCCATTCGAGATGGAGTTCCCCCTGCGAAGCGCAGCGGGCGATTTCCAGTGGTTTCTGACCCGCGTCAATCCAGTCCTCGATGCGGACGGCAAGGTTGTCCGTTGGTTCGGCACGAACACCAACGTCGACCGCGTGAAGCGGGCGGAAGCCGAGCGGGAGCGCCTTCTCACGAGCGAAAAGGAGGCACGCGAGCGCGCGGAGCATGAGACGCGGATGAAAGACGAATTTCTGGGGACGGTTTCCCACGAGCTGCGCACTCCGCTGAATGCGATCCTCGGTTGGGCTACCATCCTGCGCGAGACCGCGGCTCCCGAAGAGGTCGCGGAGGGAGCCGCCGTGATCGAGCGCAATGCGCGCGCTCAGGCGGAGATCATCGATGACCTCCTGGATATGAATCGCATCATCTCTGGCAAGGTGCGGCTCGATGTCCAGCGAGTTGATTTAGTCGCGATCATTGAAGCTGCGATCGAGTCGGTGAAACCAACGGCCGCGGTTCGTGAAATAAGGCTCACCTCGGTGCTCGATCCTCACGTCGGGCAGATTTCGGCGGACCCCGGGCGGCTGCAGCAAGTGTTCTGGAACCTGCTCACGAATGCAGTCAAATTTACCTCGAAAGGTGGGCGCGTCCATGTCGCTCTAGGGCGTGTGAACTCGCACCTCGAGATTAGCGTGAGTGACACCGGCGAGGGCATCAGTGCTGAATTTCTCCCGCACGTTTTTGACCGGTTCCGTCAGGCCGATGCCACAACCACGAGACGTCATCGGGGCCTCGGACTCGGGCTCGCGATCGTGAAGAACTTGGTCGAACTGCACGGTGGAAACGTGATGGCAGAAAGCGCCGGCTTAAATCAAGGTTCGACCTTCTACATCTGTCTGCCCGCAACGGCGGCCGCTCTGCCTTCGGATGCAGCTCGCGTCCACCCACGCACAACGTTGCCGCGTGAACTGCCTGAAGAGCATCCTGATCTCACCGGTTTGGAAGTATTGGCCGTCGACGACGAGCCGGATGCGCGCGAGTTGATCAATCGCATTCTCGCGCGGTGCGGTGCGACGGTCGAAACCGCGGATTCCGGCGCTGCTGCTTTGCGGTCAATGGCGAAAAAGAAGCCGCATGTGCTCATTATGGACATCGGGATGCCGGAAGAAGATGGCTATTCGGTGATTCAGAAAGTGCGCCAACTTCTGCCCGAACAAGGAGGCAATGTCCCCGCGATCGCGCTGACGGCCTTCGCTCGCCTGGAAGATCGTCGGCGTGCCATTCTTTCCGGCTTTCAGATGCACATGTCCAAGCCAGTCGAGCCGTCGGAGTTGATCGCAATCGTCTCGAGCCTAGGCAAGGTCGTTACCTGAGTAGGAGACACGCGTCGGCGGATACATCGTCGTTCCTTCTAGTGAGGGCGCGTTCCGAGAACGATGATCGAATCAGGCTAAGTGACTCAAGAAAGGCGTTTAAATCCCGATCGATGGCGTTCTACTGTCAAACATAGCTATCTCTGCCCGGAGCAACGGCATCTCGCGGTCAGTCAACATAGTTGCCGAGTCAGGCAACGGCATTCTCGGAGCAAACAAGGGTCTCTGCAGGTGGAACGACGGCTTCTCTGAGTCAAACAACGCCATCTTCAAGCCGAACAATGCGGTGTTCACTGCAAACAACCGCATCTCGCGACGAAACAACGGCTTCTCGGATTCAAACAATGCCGCCTTTGACTCAAACATCAGCGTCGCTTTCGCGCGCGAGAATCGTGCGGACCAGCAAGCGGCCGCAGCGAACATAGAGATAGCCAAGCCAAACCGGATTGATCGCCTGCGGACTTAACGCCCAACCGGAGACCCCCCATGACAACCACTCAGCAGAATCGATTAGCAATGTTCCTCGCCGTGCTCGGCGTGAGGGAAAAATACAATGGGTCCTGGGCCGCGCTAACTGCGATCGCGGACATGGTGACGCGGCTGGATGATCTCACGACCGGCATGCAAGAGAGCAGCGGGGTGCAGGGGACAAAGCGCACCGGGATCGCGGGTGGGAAACGGCGTCAACGTCTCCTAGTGATGGACCAGGCAGTAGCGATTGCAGGCGATCTCCATGCGCTCGCGGGGAAGAATAACGACGCCGATCTGCAGGCGAAATGCGCCTTCGAGTTAACTGACCTCGTGCGGTTGGGTGAGACGGTGATTGCGCCGCGCTGCCAGGAGATTCACGATCTGGCAAACACGAACACGGCGGGGCCGGCGGCCTTTGGCGGCGTCATTCGCCGGAGGCGTTCTCCTCTTTTCCGCACGCCATTCGCTTCGCGCGCGGTTGCGTCCCGCTACCGCCGAATAGGTAATCACCGCAAGCCAACTCCGCACGACGGCTGCTCCGGAGAGCTACATGAGCAAAACCCGCGTCTTGATCGTCGATGACGATGTAAACCTATCGCG
>JBPCJC010000099.1:0-176531 GCA_051005695.1 Chthoniobacterales bacterium
ACCGCCCCTCCCTCCACCCCTCTCTCCCTGCCCAGTCCCCCCCCCCGCCCCCGGCTACAGCGTTTCGCACGCACATGTCCAAAGCTCGGGATCGAGTTCGGCTTGCGCGCGGATAGACAGGGCTTCGGCGTTCGCGCTATCACACAGCACCGCGAAAACGGTCGAACCGGAACCCGAAAGCATTGCCGCCACAACTTCGTCTTGCGCCAGCAGCCACATCTTCATGCGCGCGAGAAAAAGATATTTCTCGAAGACAGGTCGTTCGAGGTCATTGCTGAAATCGAGCCCACCAAAACACTGGCCAGCGTAGCGCACGCCCGGCAATTCCTTCGATTCCTGCCAGCGGCTGTATGCCCACGGCGTCGGCACTCCGAACGCTGGTTTCAGGAGGAGCAACCGGAGCGGCGCCGGAAGCGCAAGCGGCTCAACCAACTCTCCTCGCCCGCGACATTTCGCCGCGGACTGGAAGATGAAAAATGGAACATCGGCCCCAAGCTCCGCGGCCAACTCCGCGAGTTTTTCCTTCGGCAACTGCGCGTCGAAAAAGGCGTTCAATCCGAGAAGGACCGTGGCGGCGTCACTGCTGCCGCCGCCGAGGCCGGCACCGTGCGGGATTTTTTTTTCGAGCGCAATTCGCAACCCTTCTTCGCGGCCGAACGCGCGCATAAAAATTCGCGCCGCGCGCACCACCAGATTGTCGTCTCCAGTCGGCAGCGTGGGATCGTCGCAGGAGAAATCGATCGTGCCCGCCTCGGCGGTGCGGGTTATGCCTAACGAGTCATAAAGTGAAATCGGCACCATCAGGGTTTCGATTTCGTGAAAGCCATCCGCGCGGCGACCGAGAATCCGAAAGGAAAGATTGATCTTCGCGGGCGCGCGAAGCTGCATAGATTCGAGTTTCTTCACGGAAGGCGCAGACTACAGGATGAATGACGAAGTGAAAAACGCGCGCGATCGCCTGATCGTCGCGCTCGATTTTCCGGAGGCCGCGCAGGCGCTCGACCTGGTCCACGATCTCGCCGGAGAGATTTCAATTTTCAAAATCGGGCTGCAACTTTACACCGCGGCCGGGCCGGAAATTGTTCGTGCGGTCGCGGCTGGGGGCGCGAAAATCTTTCTCGACCTGAAGTTGCACGACATCCCGAACACGGTCGCGAAAGCAATCCAAGCGGCAGCCGGCCTCGGGGTGCAAATGCTAACCATCCATCTGAGCGGCGGCCGGCAAATGATCGAGGCGGCGGTGGCCGCGGCGCCTAACGAGTTGTTGCTCCTTGGGGTGACTGTCCTGACCAGTTCCGACGAAACGACGCTGCGTGAAACCGGGGTCAGCCGCGGCGTTGAGGAACAGGCGCTGGCCCTCGCACAACTCGGAGCCGATGCCGGTGTGGGCGGATTGATTGCCAGCTCGCAGGAGGTGCGATCGCTGCGCGCGCGGCTTGGCGCGAAGATCAAAATTATTACGCCGGGAGTTCGGCCGGCGGGCGCGGCGGCCAACGATCAAAAGCGTTTCTCGACGCCGCGCGAAGCAATCGCGAATGGCGCGGACTACCTGGTCATCGGCCGACCGATTACCGCGAACGCCGATCCGCGCGCGGCCGTCCGGGAAATTCTGGCCGAGCTCGCGGATTGAACACTCGTTAGGCAATGGGTCTGCTGGCGGAGCTGGAAGTGTATCACGAGCCGGAGGGACGCTCGGCGGCGCTGAACATGGCGATCGATGAAGCGCTTCTCGAGTCGGCGCGCAAGCCGATTCTGCGCTTTTATCGCTGGCGGCGGCCGGCGCTTTCGTTCGGATATTTCGGCGCCTTCGCGGAAGTGGCCGCAGAAGAATCGCAGCGCGAACTCGTCCGTCGTTGGACTGGCGGCGGAATTGTTTTGCACGGCGACGATCTGACCTACTCGCTGATTCTGCCGAAGAACGAATCTTCCGCGGGCACGTGGGGCCGCGCGGTTTATACCTGGATTCACCAGGCGATTCGCGAAGCTTTGCCGGTGCGCTCGAATATTTCTCTCGCCTCTGCGGATGCTCCAAAAATTTCCGCAACCTGTTTCGCAAATGCGGTCACGGCGGATGTGCTCGCCGACGGCCGGAAGATCGCTGGCGCAGCGCAGCGCCGAACGCGCGCGGGTTTGCTTCACCAGGGGAGCATTCAATACCAGGCGCTCCCGCCGGATTTTCCCGAAGCTTTCGCGAGCAAACTCTGTTCGGTTTTCGCACGCAAAAATTATGCAACCGCGTTGCTCGCGCGGGCCGAGGAAATCAGCGCGGAAAAATATGCGACGGCCGCGTGGCTGCATCGGCGTTGAGAGGTTGATTGCGGGCGACGGCGCATCCATGTATCGCAAACTGCGCGGATGAATATCCTTTCCGAAGAACAAGCAACCGCCCGGTCGCTCGCGCTCCCGCGGGCAAGTCTGCTCGAAGATTTATCGACTGAGTTCGTCGCCGAAGTGCAGGCGGCTGGCGCCTTTGTCGAATACAACCAGCAGGCCGTGATCGCGGCCGGCGAGGTGGTCGATTACGTCTCCTGCATTGTCGCCGGGCGGGTGAAAATTTCGCGGATGAATGCGGATTACAGCAAAGCTGAAATTGCACGACTCGACGCCGGCGAATGGTTGGGCGAAACCAATCTCTTCGTGCGCGCGCCCTCGACGGTCGAGGTTTATGCCGATGGCGAAGCGGTCATCTGGACGATGCCCGCCGACACTCTGCGCGATTTGTGTTTTCATCAGCCGCAAGGTACGCAATTGCTTTACAATTTCGGCGCCCGACTCGCGCAAAAAATCGCCCCGCAATCGTGAACGCGAAGAGCGTGCGGCTTTGACTTTGGGGGCCGTCCTTCTATTCTGCGCTAGTGGAAGTTTATGCTCACGCCGGCACGGCCAAGATCGCTTCAGTCGGGCCGCTCGCAGGGGTGGCGCAAACCGTGCAGACGCAGCTCGATGAAGTCGAGGCGCGCATCGCCCAACAGGCCGCGGAGTTCGATCCCGCAGTCGAAGGCTATGTCGCGTATGCCATCGGGAGCCGCGGAAAAAGACTGCGGCCGTTGCTCGCGTTATTGAGCGGCGGCGCGACCGGCGCGATCACTTCCGCACACGTCGATCTGGCGGTGATCCTGGAATTAATTCACATCGCGACGCTGGTGCACGACGACATCATGGATGAAGCGGAACGGCGCCGCGGCCAGCCGACGGTGAATGCGCGCTGGGGAAATTCGCTCAGCGTGTTGTTAGGCGATTGCCTCTTCGCGCAGGCGCTCAATCTTTCGACGCACTTCGAGAAATCGGAGATCAGCCGCGCGATTTCGCAGGCGGCGCGCGAAGTTTGTTCGGGCGAAATTATCCAGACCCAGCGGCGCTACGATCTTCATCTCGCGATCGAAGATTACCGGCGGATCGTGGAGATGAAAACTGGCTCGCTCTTTGCGGCTGCGGCGGAGTTGAGCGCGGTCCTGAACGAAATGGAGCCCTCGTTAGTCCGTTCGCTGAAGAGCTTCGGGATGAAAATCGGTGCGGCCTACCAGATTTATGACGACTGCCTCGACATCGCGGGGAACGAAGCCGTCGTGGGAAAAACGCTCGGGACCGACCTGCGCAAAGGCAAACTGACCCTGCCGGTGTTGATGCTCCTGCAAGCCGCGCCACCGATTGAGCGCGAGCAGTATTCGCAGATGATCGTCAACGGGAAGGTCGACGAATTGACCGATGTTTTGCGGACGGAAATCGCCGGCGCTCCGCTGAGCGAATCGATCAACACCGGCCGGAAATTGATCCGGGAAGGGCAGAACGAATTGCGCGTGCTGCCGGCGAGTGTTTACGCGGACGCAATGATGCAGCTCGGGGACGGCTTGAACGAGCTGCTCGAGCAATTGCGCGACTAACGAGTCGCGCGGCCCGGATGTCGCAGGTCAAGATTCGCGAGATGCCGGAGGACGATCGTCCTCGGGAAAAATTGATGAAGCAAGGGCCCAGCGCCCTAACGAATGCTGAATTGATCGCGATCCTGCTGCGCACGGGATTGCCAGGAGCGAACGCCGTCCAGGTCGCGGCTTCGTTGCTCGAGCGCTACGGTTCGTTGAACGGCCTGAGCCGCTGCAGCGTAGACGAAATCGAGGAAATCGCCGGGATCGGTCCGGCAAAGGCGGTGCAACTGGTGGCCGCGTTTGGCCTCGGCCAGCGACTGGCACACGAGACGATGTCGCAGGAAAAGATCGACACCCCGGAGCAGGTCTACGCGTTGCTCGCGCCGGTCATGCGCAGCCTGCACAAGGAATCGCTCCGCGTGATTCTGCTCGACACTCGCTATCGATTGATCCGGATCGACGAGGTCTCGGTCGGGACTTTGAACGAGAGCATCGCTCATCCGCGGGATGTCTTCCGCCCGGCGGTGATCTCGGCGGCCTACGCCGTGGTGGTGGTGCACAATCACCCTTCGGGCGATCCCTCGCCGAGCCAGGCGGATCATAGCCTAACGAGACGTCTGAAGGATGCGGCCGAGCTTTTGCAGATCAAGTTGCTGGATCACATCATCATCGGCGCGCCCGCGGAGGGCCGTGCGCCCTACTACAGTTTCAAAGAAACCGGCGTGCTGTGATGATTCATGCAACCGCGATCGTCGAGGAGGGCGCGCAACTCGGCGCGGAGGTGGAGATCGGACCCTTCGCGGTCATCGGCGCGGAGGTGGTAATCGGCGACGGGAGCGTGATTCAATCGCATGCCGTTCTGGAAGGCGCGGTCCGAATAGGCAAAAAAAACCTTGTCGGCCACGGTGCAATTATCGGCGGAGCGCCGCAGGATTTGAGTTTCAATCCGGAGACGCGCAGCGCGATCGAGATCGGCGATCGCAATGTCATCCGCGAGCATTGCACCATTCATCGCGGGACCGCGCCGGAAAGCGTCACTGCGGTGGGCGATGATAATTTTCTGATGGCCGGGGCGCATCTTGGGCACAACTGCCAGATCGGCCACCGCGTGATCATCGCGAACAACTGTTTGTTAGGCGGCTATGTGCGGGTCGATGACGGCGCCTTTCTTGGCGGCGGGAGCGTCTTTCATCAATTCATGCACGTCGGCCGGCTGGCGATGATCCAGGGACGCTCGGGTTTCAGCAAAGACATCCCGCCGTTCGTGATTGCGGCGGAAGTGAATTTTGCCTGCGGCGTCAACGTGGTTGGGTTACGCCGCGCTGGCCTAACGAAAGCAGAACGCGAGGACGTGCGGCGCGCTTTCCGGCTGCTGTATCGTAGCGGGTCGAATACGCGTCAGGCGCTGGAGCAGGCGGACGCGGCGGAATTCGGACCGGCGGCGCGCGAGTTTTTTGACTTCGTGCGCAATGCGCGCAAGCGCGGGGTCGTGGCTTACCGCGAAACTGCGGAGAGCGATTAGGCGAGCGCGAGGAAGGCGAGCATGCGTCCCGTTCGCCCTTTCTCCGCCCGGTAGGAATAATAGCGCGCGAGATCGCAGGCGGTGCAGGCCCCGCCATCGTCAACACTCGTTAGGCCACGCTCGCGGCAGGCGCGCGCGATCTCTGCGGCGAAATCAATTTCGTAATGCGGCGGACGGATGCAGGGACTTAATTGCGCCACCAAGTCCTGCGGAACAGTTCCGAAGTGCTCGGTCATCAGATCGATCGCGCGGCCGACAATTCCCAGCTCTGTTCCCTTCTTCCCGGAATGCACCAAACCGAGCGCGTGCCGCACCGGATCAACCAGGTAAACGGCGCAACAATCGGCGACGTAAATGCCGAGACAAACGTCGCGCTGATTGGTGATCAAGCCGTCGCAGGCGGAGAAACATTTTTCGTCGTGGATCGGTTGATCGATGACCGCGAGGCCATCGCCGTGAACCTGCTCGGCGGTGATGAAGGCGCGGCTTTCCAGGTTCAGCGCAAAACGCACCTGGCGATGAACGTCGTCGAGTCGCGCGAGCGCTCCTTTTTTGTCGTAGGAAACATCCACCCCGGGCGCGCGATGCACAAAAGCATGCACACACTCCGCGTCGGCGAGAGCCGCGAATTGTTCGAACGGGAGCGCTGCTTCCTGCAAAACGCGCGGGAACTTAGCGGCGGACGGCCGCACGGGAACGCTCGCGGTGTTCCCGAATTTCCGGTGAGTCAATCAACGGAATCGGCGTCGGCTTCGGCGGCGGCGTGGCCGCGGCCTCGGTCTTCAATTTCCGGCGAGTCGCCGGTTCATCGAGCCGCGAGGAGTAGGTCACCTCGGTGGCAGTCGCGCGATCGAACTCCGCCACCGCCGAGTTGTAGGTAAAGAGCGCCTGCAAGCGAGTGGACTGCGCGGTCGTCACCTGCACGCGGGCGTCGAGCACTTCGAGCTGGGTGCCGGCACCGGCGCCGAGGCGCGCGCTCGCCAGGCGCAAAGCTTCGCCGGCTTGCTCGACATTTTTTTCCTGGCTCTGAATCAATTCCCGGCCCTGCATCAAATTGGAATACGCCTGCTGCACTTCCAGCTCCACCTGTCGGACCGCATCGTCGAGCGCAATTTTGGATTCTTCGAGCACCGCGCGCGCCTGTTTCACCCGGCCGTAGGTCGCGCCAAAATCCCAGACCGCCCAGTTGCCGGTGGCCCCGAAGATGAAGCCGTTGCGCACATCGCGAATACTATCCGAGAAGGAATCGCTGCGCACTTCCTGGGTGGCGCTGGCGCTGATTTGCGGAAAATAACCGGCGCGGGCAACGCCGATTTGCGCGCGGTTGGAAAGGACGGTGGCCTTCTGTGCTTTCAAGAATGGGCGATTGGTTCGGGCCACCTCGATCGCTTTGAGTAGCGGGATGGTGCGTGGCACGTAGGCCAGCTCGCCCACGGCTTCGAGCGGCGGGCCTTCACCACGGTTCGGATCGAAATCAAGGCCGAGGGTTTTCGCGAGCTGGAGTTGCGAGATGCGATAATTGTTCCGCGCGCTGATCAACTGCGGGAATTGATTGGAGAGCGCGACCTGCGCTTGGAGGACGTTGAAGCGCGGGACGGTGCCGGCGTCGAAACGATTCTGCTGATCTTGCAACTGGCTCTGCAACAAACGGACGGACTCCTCCTGCACTCCGATGAGTGCACGATTCAGGAGCACCTGATAAAATTGCGTGCGCACGGTCGCGACGATTTGATCGATCGCGTTACGAAATCCGTAATAGGTGCTGTCGCGCTGGAAATCGGCAGAACGAATTTGGGAAACAATTCCGCCGCCGGCGAAGATGGCTTGCCGGGCCTCGATCTGCACGTTGTAGCTGCGCTCGACGCTGCTGAAATTTGAAAAGGTGTTCCCGCCTGGGCCCTGGCCCGGGGTCGGGCTCGGGGCGATGGTGGGCGTGGGCGTCGCGCCCGTCCCGCCGCTGGTCTGGCCTAACGAGCCGGACCTTTGCAGGTGTGGATCGATATCGGAAAACGTGCCGGTGACGTTGACCTGCGGAAGCGCGGCCGCCCGGACTTCAATGTAAAGACCTTTGGTGCGCTCGATTTCCTGCCGTGTGCGCTGGATGTCGGGGTTGCGCTGGAGCGCGGTCAGGATCGCTTGCTCGAGGGTGAAACGCGGAGTGCCGGCGCGCGTCTCGACGTTATCCGCTCCGGCATGCAGCAGTCCTGGAGCAGAGAAAAAGGCCAGCGAAATGCAGGCGAGCGACAAGCAGACGAGAAATTTTCGCATGAGAGAAAAAAGGCTGAAAAGTGCGAGCCCGGGGAAGGTTAACCAGTCGCCCGGCTTAGTCCACAAGGTTTCCGATTCACATGCAAGCGGCGTGCCGTTATCGAGCGAGACTTGTAATCAACTACTGTGGAAAGCGTTAACCGGCTGGTGTTTCGCGCGCGCCGAAAAATACTTCCCGCCGATGGGATCAAAGGGTTCCGTTTTTGAGACGCAAACGCGCGGTCTCGCGTCGCTGGAGTTGGCCAGAATCCGAGGATCACTTGGCCTGACAGTAGTCGTAAATCTTGTTGTAGATCTGCAGCCACGCCTTCTGTTCGCCGGGACTCAGGTGGGCCATGATTTTCATCACGTTACCGATCATCTCGCCGCGGATTCGGCGAACCAACGCGGAGCCTTTTTCGGTGATGCAAACCATCACCTTGCGGCGATCCTCCCGCGCGCTCGCGCGGACTACGTAGCCGAGATTTTCCAAGCGCGCGACCAGCCCGCTCGCGGCCGGGGTGGTGTGTCCCATCTTCTGCGCGATCGCAGACATGGTGAGCACTTCTTTCTGATCGAGCGCGGTCAGGAGAAAAAACTGTGGGAAGGAAACATTCCCCGGCGCCAGCTCCTTGCAGAGATGCAGGACGAAACAACGCTGCAACTCCATGATGATGTACGAGAGCCGCTCGGCGTCGGCCCGAAATTCAGCCGCTGAATTGAGCGATCGAGGGCTGGCGACGAGAGTATTCAACCGAGGAAACTATGGGCCGAGTCCGGAGTGTCAACCAACGCGGGCCGCGCGCGTCGCGGGAATTAGGATTGCATCCGGCGGTAATTTCCCGGCAAACGTAACCGACGCCGCAGATTGCCTGTCACTAATTCGAAGATGCTCCCACCCGAAGATCGCCAGCCCTTGGCCGACGACATTTCCATTCACATCTTTACCGTCTCCTCCGCGATGGTGGGCGTGTGCCTGACCGTCATCGGCCTGATCCGAGTTGTCATCACGATTGGAAAAATCGATACCCTGGCGGACGATTTTCTGGCGGCGGACGCGATCATGTTCCTGGTCGCCTGCCTGTCGTCTTACTGGGCGATGCGGACGCGCCGTCACCAGCGAATGCATCGGCTCGAGCGTTTTGCCGACCGGGTCTTCCTCGCCGCGCTCATCTTCATGGTCGCGATCTGCGGGGTGATCACCTACGCGATTTCGTTTTCCTAAGACCAAGCCCAGACGAGCGCGGTCACGGGCGAACCCGCGTCCAAGCGCTCGTTAGGCGCGAGCATAACCAGAGCGTCCGAACGCGCCAGCCCGTCGAGCGCGTGCGATTCCTGCCGGCCGACCGGTGCAAAAAATCCTTCGCGCAGTGTCCCGCGAAAATAATGCGGGCGATCGCCCGGGTTCTCCAGCGGCGCACGCAGACGCGCGGCGAAGCCGCGGAGCGCGAGCGCGGCCTCGTTCGCGCCCATCAATCGCAGGAGCGCTGGCCTAACGAAGAGAAGGAAAGTAACAAAGGCCGAGACCGGGTTGCCCGGCAGCCCGAAGATCGCGCAACCACCCGCGCGGCCGAAAAGGAATGGCTTCCCCGGTTTCACCGCCACGCGCCAAAGATCGAGCGTCGCGCCGACCGCGGTCAGCGCCGGTTTCACCAAATCGCGCGCGCCTACCGAAACGCCGCCGGTGATAATCAGGACTTCGCATTCGATCCCGCGGCGCATCGCGGTTTCGATTTCCGCGCGTTCATCGGCGCAGTGCGTCACCGACACGACCTCAACTCCGCATTGCTCGAGCAACGCCTGCAGGAGGACGGAATTCGAATCGAAAATCTGTCCCGGCTCGAGCGCGCGGCCGGGAGGCACAAGCTCGTCGCCCGTGGAAATAACCGCCGCGCGCACCTGGCCCCCGACCGCGACCGAGCCGAGCCCCTGCGCCGCGAGCAACGCTAACATCTGCGGCGAAATCCGTTCGCCTGTGCCGATCAATTTTTGTCCTTCGGCAATATCGCCGCCTTTGCGCCTAACGAATTCTCCGGCGCTGACCGCTTCCTGTAAAATCACCTCGTCATCTTCGCGGGTCACGTCTTCCTGCATGATCACCGCGTCCGCCCCGGCCGGCATCGGCGCTCCGGTAAAAATACGAGCCGCCTCGCCGGGCCTAACGAACAATTGCTTATCGCTCCCGGCCGGTTGCTCCCCGATCACGCGCAAGCGCGCGCCCGCGCCGCACGACGAAGCGACGACCGCGTAACCGTCCATCGCCGAGTTATCGAACCCCGGGAGCGCGATCGTTGCCGCCAGATCTGCCGCGGCGAAAGTACCCAGCGCGCGGAGCAACGGCAGAATGCGCGCGGGCAACGGTTGCATCTCCGCCAAAATCTTCGCGCGCGCTTCTTCCTGGGTGATCACGCCGGGAAAATACCCGCCGCGGCGGCTTTGTCAGCTGTCGTTAGGCCGAGCGCTCGCCAGCGCGCGGGCGGTTGACGGCTTTCCACCTCCCCCCATATTGCAGACCGGTTGGTGAGGTGGCTGAGTGGTCGAAAGCAGCGCTTTGCTAAAGCGCCGTACTCCAAAAGGGTACCGAGGGTTCGAATCCCTCCCTCACCGCGTCTATGGTAATCGGCATTAAGCCGCGTCGGAGTAAGAACAAAAATTAGAACAGCAACGCCAATGACGTAGACGGAGCGGCGGCACGATGAGCACCCCGGTCCGCATCGGGTGTGTGAGAAGGTGAAAGGGATGAACGCTTTCCCGATCACTTTCGCCCCAATTCAGTATGTAGGTCCACTGCTCACCTTGTTCGATCGATGGACCTCTTCAGCGACCAGCCCGAAAAAAAGAAACCGAGCCGGCCGGCGGAATACGGAACGCCGGAATTCTGGCAGCAGTATTCCGATTACATAAAGACCCCCGCTTGGAAGAAGCTTCGTCGCCAGGTAAAGGAACGAGCAAAAGGCCGGTGCGAACAAACTCCGCCGGCCGCGTTTCATCCCGGCCCCTTCGAGGTGCATCATGTGAATTACGATCGATTCACTCACGAGTTGCTCGCCGATCTGGTCTATCTCTGCCGCCATTGCCACGATATAGCCGACGAAAAGCGCAAGCGGGAGACCGCTGCCAGGAACGCCGCGGCCTACGAAGACGAGGCCGCGCGCATTTCAGCGCACAAGGCGAGCTTCTTTCGCACGAAATACGGTTACGATTGGGAACTCGACTACGCGGCCGACCCCGAGACACTCGAGCAGGAGTACTCCGACTGGATCGAGAGCAAAGGCGACCCGCGCTACGATTAAATCCGCCGCGCGCACCAGCGACGGCTTAGGCAGCGACCTTGCCAACGTGTGGGAAAATTTTCTGCTCGATTGGTTTCTCGCGACCGTGATCGGCACGCCTGCGGGGCGATCTGGGTTGCCAAATAGCGCCGCTCGACGTAGAATTCCGTTCCCAACTGGTATGCTACCCGCTTTAATCGAACCTGTGGCCAAGCCTCTTGAAGCTGAATTCAAGTACTTCCTGAACAATCAGGACGAGCTTGTCGCGAAGTACCGTGGCAAGTTCGTTGTAATCAAGGATGGCAAGGTGCTGGACGCGTACGACACGCAGCTGCAGGCGGTAGAAACTACGTCGAAAACACACCAAATCGGCACGTTTCTCGTGCAGCAATGTGAGCCGGGTAGCGATGTCTACACCCAGACGTTCCACTCCAGAGTAGCGTTCGCCGCGTAGCGAGCGTCTGGAGAATGCAGCCGATCCTGACCCCTCAAAGCTTTACCTCAGAGGGTCCCGGAATCCAGAACGTCCTGCTTACGCCAGCGTGCGTGAGACCGGCTTTCGACCCCTCCACCACTGAGGATCATCTGCGGCCTGTCGGGTGCGAGGTGGCCGCGATTTGGGATACAGGCGCAACAGGCTCGGTCATCTCGCAACGGGTCGTCGACAACTGCGCGTTGAAACCGATAGGCATGCAGAAAGTGCGTGGAGTTCATGGAGAGGGGGTCAGCCCCGTTTACCTCGTAAACTTGGAGATTCCACCCAACACGGGGTTCCCAGCACTGAACGTCACGCTTGGGGATTTGGGTAAAGAGATAGATCTGCTGATTGGAATGGACGTCATTAATCGCGGCGATTTTGTGGTGACAAACTTCAACGGCAAAACTGTATTTTCGTTCCGCTGCCCGTCGGTGGAACGAATCGATTTTGTCGATCCGAAGGCTCGGCAGACCCTGATCTCGGGTGTGCCGAAGGTTGGCCGTAATGATCGTTGTCCCTGCGGCAGCGGTCAGAAGTACAAAAGGTGCCACGGTGCCGGGCTCGGATGAGATCAACGCCTCGCCCCAAAAGCACCGGTTCGCACAGTGCAGACGCTTTCGCTCGCTCCTCTTTAATAATAAAATCGTCTACGGCTTAACCCATCTGAAGGTTTAGGGATCGGTCTACTGGACCGACCCCCTCCCCCCTCCTCCGGTTAGGCTGCTGCGTTCGCCGTGGCCATCGCACGTCTCGCAAATTCGTCAGCGAGCCCGGCCCGTGAGAGCCGAAGATTCATCGCGTCTTCGCGTAGTTCGCCGGCTCTGCCGATTGGCCGACCCGTGCGCGGATGGATAACCATGTCCTCTTCGGCACAGTCGACCCAAGAGCAAATGGCCCGCCAAAGGAAAAGCTCGATCGATATCTCATCGAACTCTGCCCCACGCTCGACTCGTTCCCACATCGCCTTGTCATTGCAGGGGCCAACTCCACGGCACGACCCGACGGAACTATCCAGGAGGCAGGCTTGGTTTCTCTGTTGTGCATATCGCGAGCCGGATCGTGAGGCCGACTGTTGAGAATTGCGGACCCGCCGATTACGTCAGCGAGTCGAGTAAAGCTTAACGAGAGCTTCTCGAAGGATCCCGGCGATGCGCGGATCGACCGCCTTACTTCGGCGCCGGCGAGACGGTCGGGGGCAAGACTATTCGCAGCGCTTCGATCACTTTCTTGATGGCTTCTGGCGGCGCTCCAGACACCACTGTGCTCACCACAAAAAACGCGTCAGACGCGGCGATTGAACGGTTCGCGAAGTTGTCGTAAAACAGATCCATTCCATCGGCCAACTGTTCCGCTGTCTTGTTGAAAAAGGCTTGCTCGTAGGCCGGCCCCACATCCCATTTGTCCTTTGCCGGTGCTCCCTGCAAAAGCCGCAGTCGCTGCGCCCCGCGCGCACCGTCGCAAAGTCCCCAAATGTAACTTTGCTTCGTCGTCGGAGTCTGTCGTCGCCACCAATTGCCATCGTGCGGCGAACCCTCCTGCGCCCAACTGTTCGCCAGGCACGCGAAGAGTATCGCCATCATGGAAACCTGTTTCCATCGACATTGAATTCGCGTCGCTTCTGAAGCTCAAGACTGCTTTCGCTCGTTAGACCGGAGCCCGGAAACAACGCATGCCAACCCGATCAAAAGCATCAAGATCACCGCCGATTGAGCAATCGGAATGATCCAGTTCGGTTGCGTATGTTCAATCAGCAAAAACGCTCCAGCAGCAGTCGCGTGCGATTGCGCATTCATCACGGAGGAAACTGATGACGCAGACACCCAGGCGAACAGACCAGCAAGAGCAAAACAGCAAATTCCGGCGGTAAGCTTATTCACGTCGTGCGTTGAATTTCGCGATTAAATCCTACTGGCGGAAGGGACTTTCCGGCGCCGCGCTTTACTGTGTTCAAATAAACACTTGTTTATTTGAATACACCAAGCTAAGATCGCGGTATGGCAAACAAAACTCCCGTTCCCGTCGCGATCATCATCCGCGTTTCGACCAAGAAGCAGGAGACGGATCGGCAACTCCACGAACTCACAAGCTACGCAAACGGCCGCGGCTACTCCATTGTCGAGGTCTGTCGCGAAACGATCTCTGGCGCTGCGAGCGCTGACGATCGCCTGGCATTGCAGCGAATCGAGCAACTCGCTGCGGACGGCAAGATTCAGAAGGTCCTCGTGCATGAAATCTCGCGCATCGCCCGAACCAACAGTGTCGCTCACAAATTCGTCGAGAATCTGGACGCACACGGCGTCTCCCTCTATTGGCATGCGCAGGGAATCGAGACACTCCTTCCGAACGGCAAACGCAATCCAGCAGCGGGCATTATGCTCGCGCTGTTAGCCGAAATGGCGCGAAGTGAGAGCGAGACCTTAAAGCAGCGGATTGCTTCCGGGCTCGCAGAAGCGCGGCGCAAAGGAGTAACGCTTGGACGGCCGCATGGTCCTACCGGCTGGCGGCAGTCATATCGCGACAGGCACGGAAAGCTTCCACCGCGGGAAATGATGTTTAAGAACCTCTCCGATAGTGAGCGAAGCCGTATTGAGGCTCGTGCGCAAAGCAAGTTCCTAGAAAAGCATCGTGATATCGTTCGGCTGTTGAAGTCGGGACAGTCGGTGCGCAACGCAGCGAAGATCGCTGACAAAGGCGGTTCAACCGTTCAGCGCGTCAAAGCAATGCTCTGCGCCGCGTGAAGTCACCGTGAGGGTCCGTGACACTTCCAACGCTTTGACGAACAATCTACCCGGCCAGCAACACCCGCTGCCGATAAAATTCGGAGCGGAGAGCATTAAAGCGAGCGGCGCGCGCGACCATTTGATCACGCCAGTCATACATTAGAGGAAGGTCCTGTTTTTCAGCTGCGCGACATGCGGCTATTGCGGCGTCTTCCATCGCGGCGCAAGCCGCTTCCAACTCAGATCGTTTGTCTAAGATGTCGATCAACTCGGGAGAGCGCGAATCATAGTGATGCAGGAGCAGATTAGGCAGGTCCCGATACGCTGCTGATAATGCGGCGAATGACTCCGTTGCCCCTCCGAGGCTAACAGTTAACTGCTCATCCGCCCGCCGAACGGCTTCAGGCTGGTTGCGGTTTTCGTAATGCGCGCAGCAGAAGAGCAAATTGGCCTCTGCTTTCTTCGCTTTGAACTCCAGGTTCTGAAGATAGAGATCGACGACGTGTGGGTTCGCCAAGAGCACGGAGCTAGTCAGCGGGCCGTCCGGCGTCATTGCTTTCCGTCTCCGATAAACGCGCGCCAGTAGGTCAGCTTCTCTTCTGCCGGCATCGTCTTCGCCGCGCCAAACTTCTTCGTCACGACCAGCCGCAATTGATCGCGCTCGTCGGGCGCTGCGAGGTCCCAAACCTTCATCGCATCGCCAAGCCCAAGCTTCGTCACTTGATACTGCAGCGGAGTCATCGGAAGCGCCTTGGTCACCCGCGACAAATCCTGCGGCTGCAGCTTACCGGCGGCTATTGCGGGAAACAGATTATCGAACGCCTTCGGATCGTTAGACCGCATGTCGCGAATCAGTTGGCTCATTAGCTTCGAGTGATCCGCCTGCTCCTGCGTCCGTGAGCCGGCCGGCAGGGAATTGCGGTAAAGTTCCACCGCGCGATTCTGCGCGGGCGTCATCGTCAGCGCGCTCTTCGCGGAGACAAAGCCGAAGAATGGCAGGGCGTAACCCGCGAGGCCGGGACTCGATTCGCTCAGCTTCAACGCGCCCGTCACGCTGAACGGCACAGCGGCGCCAAGAGCATACTTCACCTTATCAGCCTGCTGCTTCAGCCATGGATCGTCTTCGTTGAATATCTTCGTGTTCTGAAAGTTCGAGTTGCGCACGATGTCCACCGCCGTCGAGATCCACGGATTTAGTTTGTGGTAGAACGAGCCGAGCATCTTCTTGAGGTCCGGCGCGTCGATCCAATCGCTCAGAAAATCCTTCACGTAGGTTGGCGGCGAAATCCGCTGTGGGTTTCCGTTCGCGTCGGTCTTGCCGGTCCGCGGCATCATCCAATCTTTCCAGTCCTGCGGCGTCTGTCCTGTCATTGCGTAGTTCATCGTCGCGCCAATCGCGCTGACGACCATCGGCAACGCGATGAGATAAGCCATTCGATCGGTCAACACCGGCTCACCGCGCGCGATTCGCGCCGGAGTGTTCACCGTGTCTGCGATGCCACCGACCAGCCCACGATATTTACCGTAGGTCCAGCCGTATGATCGGAAGCCAAGCAACGCGGCGTCCTTCACGACCTTGTTGTAAAACATGTTGTCGTAGACCATCTGCCCCATGCGATCTTCAGCCGCATCGGCCGCGCGCGCCATTGCGCCACGAACCTCGTGAATGTCAGCGGAAGGGCCGAGGCGATCCATCGCCTCACGAGCCATTCCCGCAAACACTCCGAGTTTCTGCCGCGGCACGAGCGCTTCCATGATCGGGCGCATCAACTGTTCGGAAATCGCGAAGGGCAGCCGCAAGACCGTGCCGGCGTAACCCTTCACCCCGCCTTCATTCCAAGCGCGGACCATGTTGCGCGTGATCTGCGTTTTCCAGAAAGGGTCTGTCGTTGCGCGCAACCCCGCTTGCACCGCCAGTTTCGCGTATTCTTCAACGGCCGCTTGGCCGGCGGGAGAAAGCTTGCGCGTGAATCCAAGGAGCTTCACTTCGCCGCTTGCTGGTCGCAGCATTTCGTTCTGAATCGCTTTGCCGGTGAAGTAATTCGTCACGGGCGCTAGAGGCGACAACGCGATGCGCGACGCGCCGCGCATGATTTTTCCTTGCGAGAGATAACGGAGCCCGAGCGCCCACGTCGAAACGGCGGCATCGATCGAAGTGAAGCCAGCATGGAAGGCAGAGAAGCCGAGCTGCGCCGCGTTCAGAACGTTCGACATCGTCCGGAGATTCCGCACGAGGCCGAACCGCTGCAGACCTGGCGAAAGGTAATTACTCAGCACCGCTGCCGCGCCTTCAGGCATGTAGTAGTGGCCGAGCAAAACAGGTCCGCCCAGGTCGATCTTTTGCTTTGCAGAACCAAGGGCGAGCGAAGGGCGGATGTCTTCGATCCGATGCAGCTCCGGGCGATCGGCGATGAACTGCCTTACGCGTTCGAAGATCGTCGGCGCTATCTGCCGCATCCGCTCCGGGGCGTGGATGTAGGCCTCGAGCATCACGGCCGCTTTTTCGTCTTTGCTGCGGACGTATTTTCGGAACGACTGCGTTGGCTGTTGGCCCTCAAAGCGCAGGTCTGCCAGGTTGCGCAATTCAGCGGCCACTGGATGTGCGCTCGCGGGATTTACACCGCCGAGAATTTTATCGATCCAGCCGTATCGCTCCTGCAGACCGTGCCCCAGCTCGTGCCAGTAAACGGAAAGCGGACCGGCGAACTTCGCGCGAATGCCACCCCCGCCGGTTTCGTAGGTGCCCCAGCGTTTCCCCCCGAGTGATGCGACGCGCTCTGTGCGCAGGCCTAACGAACTGAGCAATTCTTCAGTCTTCACGCGCATTTGTTCGTCGAACGCTTCCGGCACAGTGACGAACGGCGCCGCGTGAACCGTGCTCGTCGGGTCTTCCACCTTGGCCCAGCCTTCCGGCGGCTTCTCGAACACGTAAACAAACTTCCGCGCTCCGATCTCCTTCGCTTCACGCAGAACGTCTTGCGCCGCGACGAACTTGCGAACCTCGTGCAGCTTGGTGAGCACGACGTCAATTGGGTTATCCGAAACAGGCCGCAGACCGATCTTCAAGCCGTCCTCGATGTAAGCGAGAGTGCGCTGCTTCAGAAAGGTCTTGCCGCCTTCGAGCGGGCGATGCCCCACGATGGAAGCGAATGCGCGTTGGCCTGCTGCCGGATCTCTCCACAAATGGGGAAAGAAGTCCTGAATCAGTGTGCGCAACGCATCCGGATTCACGCGGTGCACCTGGTCGACAACCTCAGCGAACATTGCGTCGAGCTGTGTCTTCAGCGCACGCTCGTTAGGCGTGAGAGCCGCTCCACCACGCTCGCTTTCCACCATAAACGCATAATTGCGCGGCAGCGGTTTTGTCGGGTCATATTTCCAACTCTCAGGAACCGGCGTGCCGTCGAAAGATTTCCGCCAGTGCTCCAATTGCGCATCTGCCTGGGCGAGCTTGTTCGCGATTTGGCCGTTGTAGTCACGAATGATGTTCGCCACACGGCGCGCGTGATCATCAATTGTCTGCGGTGCGACGACCTTCCGAACCCCTAGCGTTTTTTCCTGCCACCAAGACCGCAAAGGAGTAACCGCAAGTCCTGAATGGGGAGCAGCTGCGGCCACATTCGCAACCGTTGGCGGCGCGACTGCTGGGCGGCGTTGCGGCGATGCCGCACCTTGCGCGAAGAGCTTCGTTTGCTGCTGATCCTGCGCGGCAGTGGCGAGGTCGAGCTGACGGCGTTCCGCTTCCGCGCGGGCCGCTCGTGCGCCATGGTCGATCACCGACTCTCCTGCGAGGTTGAAAGGTGCATCGGCCTGCTGGAACAAGTCCGCGGTGCCCTTTTTCACCTTCTCGCAGTTGCGGCGTTGCTTCGGGATGCACTTGTCCTTGCAGTCTCGCCACAACCTCGCTTGGTGAATTGTAGCCCCGCAGGGACGCATCCCGAATCTCTGGATCGGCAATCCAATTCCTCGCTCGCTCGCGCAACGCGGCCAGTTCGGAAAGCTTCGCGTTTACGCTCGCCGGATCGCTGACATTTACTCCGAGTGCCGCCGCTTTTTCTGGCCGCTTCGCTGCCCCTGCGACGCTTTGAATCTGCTCGTTGATTTCGCGTTGAATGGCGCTCGCTCGCTTTGCCGCATTTTGCGCCGCGGAGATTGCTGAATCATCCGCAGCAAACAGATCAACCTGCTTCGGCGTTGGCGTCGCGCCGACTTGCGCTTTGACCGCCTGCAGAAAGTTCGCGAGCTGCGGCGGTTCGTCGCCTTCAAGTGCGCGAGAGAGTCCCAACCGCTGCAATCCCGCATCGTTAGGCGCAGCTTGTGCGATCGCCGCGGCAGCTTCGGGAGTGATCTGCTCGTTTACGAAAGACGTGTAGAGATCAGGCTCGGCCGCGAGCGCGATGGTTGCAGCTTTCCGGCCGCGAGCGCCGATTTGTCCTGCGCGCTCCAGCGCTGCATCCGGGCCGTGTGTTGCCGCCTCGTTTCTGATGAACTTGGTCTGATCGTAGATCGTGCCTTTGCCATCAGCGATGTTGGTTTCTGCCGCGATGGCGCGAGCGTCGCCGGCAGAATAGCCGGCAGACTCGCGAAGGATTTGAGAATTTTGGGTGTCGACATTTTGTGCTTTCGCTAAGGCGTCGCGATGGTGTCCGTTCGCGACAATGTATCGTTCGTTAGGCTGTTGCAGGCCATACTCCGCGGGAAACGTCGGTTCCCATAAGAGCAGGTTGCCAGCTTTGATCGGGTCATAGTTGGCAGTGATGCGGTCGTTGGCATTTTCGCCGGTGCTCGCATCGTCCATTTGCTTGAACTGCATAAGCTCGGGGCGGGAGGCAATCGCGGCGGTCGGCACTTGCGACACCGGAACGCCAGAAGGTCCAGTGTTAGTTGCCGGCAATTCTGAAACCGGGTTGTCGGATATGACCCCTTGCGCGCCGCTGGCACCTGGGGGAGGTGCCATATCCGCCGGGATCGCCAGAGCGTGGTTGATTTCACCGGTGTTCGCCGTTCCACGCGGACTTGTGGCCGCGTGGAACTGGCTCTGCTATCGGCAATGACACTTCGGCGGTCGAATCAGCGCTGCTCGTTCCTCCGGCAGCGCTCACCGCGCCGTGTGCGGCGAAGATTGCGTTTAGGACGTGACTCTCAAGTGGCTGACCGTCCGACAATGATGAAAGGGCAGCCTGGACCTTCTCGCCGGGCTTTGCGTCAGCGCTGGCTTCCCACGCGCTCAGGGCGCGCGAAGTCGCTTCGTTCGCAACATCCCCTCCGGCAAAATGCGCGAGAAAACTTCCAAGTTTGCCAGTGCCCTCGGGAAGCAGCTTAGCCACTCCAAGCGCTGCAATTTTGTTTGCCGCTCCAAAGATTCCTAACCCGATCGCAGACCGGACGGCCGCGTTCTCTGCATCGGAATCCGATTTGCCCGCGTTCTTGGCTTCCGCATAGGTGCTCGAAGCGCCGTGGGTCGCCATTAACGGCAGCCCAACGCCGGGAACAAGCGATTCCAAGGACATAACTGTCGCCGATCCACTCGCGCGGCCTAGTCGCGCAGGGATCGTGTTGGAAAGAGCCGGGTCTACACCGCTCTCAGCGTCCTCCGTCGCTGCGCGTTGCTGCCAATAGCCCGCCGTCGCCGCGGCGGCGGGCGCTGCGGCGGTGAGATTCGAACGGCGGCCTGCTTCTAGCGCCGCTTGGTCTGCCTGCGGGAGTAAAACTTCTTCAGAGTTGCTCTGCCATGCTTCCGGCGGCGGGTTGGCAAGCAGTTGCGCTTCAGCAGAACTGATACCTTCCAATCCGTGAAAAATGTATTTACCAGCGGAGGAGCCGAACTCACGCACCGTGTTCAACGCCTGATGAAGAAACCCGTTGTCCGGGCGAGACCCGCCCGGACCGCTGCCGCCGGCATCGGGTTCCAACGATTCGATCGGAGGCGCAACGAACCGGCGGTTCTGATTAGGCTCGTCCGAGTCTAACGAGTCGAGGGGAGGCGGTCTGAAGCCGACAAATCCAGATGCCGATTGCTCAGGCTCAAGTGTCGCGAGGGATGGGGGTGAAAAAGGCACGAGCTATTGCCAGTTATTCGGATCGTTCGGATCGCCGCCGGCATAGGTCTTGCCGGAATAACTCCTACCTGGGACGTAGCCGCCAACGCCCTGCGGCTGCGCCGCAGCAGCCGGCGATGAGATTATCGGGGCGCGACCTACAGTCATCGCAGGTGAAGACGCGCCGGCCGACACACCATTCGCGATCGCATCACGTTGAGCCTGCAACTGCTTTACTTGATCGGAATAGGGGGTCGTGAAAGGTAGCCAATCCGGCCCCGGCCGTTTGTTTCCCGCGGCGATCTCGCCCTGCGCCGCGCCAATTTGCTGATCGATGTTCTGCAATTTGCTGGTCCGCGCCAAATTCTGAAGCTGGGCAACATCATCGTTGTTGCCCGATGAATCGTGTTGTTGCACCAACTGTTTGCCATTCCAAACCCAGCCAGGTGGAATCGTTAGACCCGATGGGGGCGCGCCGGGAGCGCTCGCGGGGCTCGTATCAATCACGGTGTGCGCGCCGGGAACGTAATACCTGTTGGGGATTGCACTGCCATCGCCTAACCGCATTGGTTGCGGCTGCCCTTCGCGGGCTGCGTCCTGCAACTGCGCATCGTTCTTAGCTTTCATCATCGTGGCCATAGAGTTAGCTGTGATGGCGTTCGACATCCCTAGCCTTTCCGGGCTCCCGGCAGGGGCTGCGAAATAGCTCGCGTAGTCATTATCGGATACATGACCAAGAGCACGGGCGCCGTGCACTAGCATATCGGCGTTTGCCCCTTGCTGTCGTTCCTCCCGCTGTCGTCTGAAGGCATCAGAGATTTGAGATGCGACAAAATTGCCAATATTGCTGCTCGGGTTTGCTTCGAATGTGGCGTGAGGGTCAAATGGCATTTTGTTTGGTCTTTCTTGTCGGGCTTATTCCGCAGCCGCGCCCACTGTGGCTTGTTTGAATTTATCTCTGAGGGCGGGCAGCTCGTCCCTCACAGCTTTCGTTAGGCCCCAGAAAGAGTCCGGCCAGAGTTCCGCGTTTGGATACTCACGCTGATAAAGTGCCAGCCATCCGTCCGGCTCCTCGCGCGTTTTGGAACCCGAGTCTCCGAGTTCCTTCAACCCGATAGTCTTCCGTGCGCGCCTAATCTTTTGCACTTCGCCGGGCAGATTCTCGATCAGGGCCGAGAACGATTGGCGCAGGGTCAGTCCGATCCGCCCCGGCGTAGTGACGAAAATCGCATGGTCTGGCTCGGCTTGATTCAGACGGTAGGCCCAATCGAGCAGGTCGAAATCCTCGCGCTGCATAGGAAGCGCTTCGACCAGTTGATGCTCGAGATGATTATCCCAGGCGGAGGGCTTGTAGCGGTAGCCGAAAGCAGCTTCGCACAGACCTGAGAAGAGCAGCCTCGCTTCTTCGCCGGTCTCAATGGCATCGGAAGAACGGCCCAATTTCGCGCTATTATGCGACCGCTCGGCGGATTCAATTTCGGAGGCAGCCCTGGGGAGAGAATTTCCCTCCTCTTCAATTCTCTTCTGTTCAGTTCCCTTCTGTTCTATGTGACCTTGACGGGAGGCGGGCGGCAACAAGGCAACGGCATTAGCTGATATGGTTGAGTTTGTTAGGCTTAACAATGAATCGTCCGATGCCGCCTGGAGTTCGTCGCCATCTGGACGTGAGGGGGACGGGGGAAGGTCGGTGACAATCTCACGTCCCAATGTCGCGAGCGCTTCCACCAAAAGCGCGGTGCCATTACTTAACCAGTCCGGGGAATCACCGACGCAGGCTATCCAGCCAACTTCGCTGGCCATGCATGCATGAATAGTCACTTTGACGAGAACAGGATGGACCCTGAATACACGGGCCAGCCGGTCGACCGAATAGGGCACGCCATCTCTTTTGCCGTTGTGGGTAAGCCATCCTTCCCTCGGCCTTTTTTGACGCGAGCAAAGGCGTAACATGCGCAGAAAGATGCTATCGCAATAGACGCCCAGGACATGATCAAACAGCTCAAGCAACGCCGGGTCCGAAAGGTCATTCTGGACACACACAAACCGGCAATTGTCCACCGCTCGACTGCGGTCGTTTTCATACTTCGAATTCCAATCAACGATTTGAAATAGCGGCGCTCTGCCTGTCTCGTTCATCTTCTTAATAGGATCAGCGCCTGCGGACATGGAGTAAGTAGGAGCACCGTCTCGCGTGCGGCGACTGGACCACCCACCGTTTGAGATTGCACGAGGTCGGCGGGTCCGTGAGGCACGCGAGGACACGGTAAACAGCAGCGGCCGTCAGCGCGAGGTCGCCATTTTCCGCCAAGGCCCAGTCTTCGCCCTGCTTCAGGGAACTTTGCAACAGAAGCAGCTTCAGATCTTCGTCGGACAAACCTACGTGCGCGGCCATCCGGCGAGAGCTGTAATCAAAGCTGGGAACGAGATTTTTCACGATGGAAGAACCTCGACCATTTGTTCTGCATTCTCGGCCGGCTGACCGATCTCAGAGTCGGATTCGATGACTCTCGCATCGGCCATCTTCTCACGGGCCAGTGCCTTAACCTTAGCCAAGTGGTTGTTGTAGGCGGCGAAATTGTCGCCTGGCGAATGTTGAATCTCCAAGATCGCCGTCGCATCGCCAGACAGGAGCGAATGCTTCTCTGTCAAAATGCCGACACCGATCAGTGCGTCCTTCATGGTCGCATTCGGAGCACACTCCTCGACGCGCTCGGCGCAGAGGCGAAGCCCGCGGCGGATCGAACCGAGAATGATTGTTTTATGCTGTTGCACGGGGATTTGCTCGCGCTCCGCGACGGCAACCAGCGTCCGATAGCCGAGATGGCAGGTTTGCATGATTTGCTTCCAGCTAAGGCCTGGCTCGGCAAGCAACCGCACGGCCAGTTTATAGATATCTTCTCTGTCGCGAAAAAGACGCTCACCGGTGCAATTGAATTCCCGCTGCGATCGATCGATCCTCGGAAGTTCGTCGGCGCTAAAAAAAGACAGCTGATCTTCAGAGTGATCGCTTTGTTTTTTCTCTTCTTCAGCCAAGATCAACGAGTTAGTTACAGCCATTAGCTCCTCCAGCGAAAAAAAGCGCCAGGCGCATTATGGCTCGCCTCTATTACTCTGTTCTTTAGCTTCGAGCCGGTGTGCGAATTCGGAGTCAAGAGCGGCGTTCATGTAGTGTTCGGCATCCTCCCAATGAAAAAAAGGGCATGTCGAAGCGAGCGCAGCCTTCAGAGACGCTTCCCCCATCTGCTCTCGTAGATTAACCAGGCGTTCGCCAAGATTAAACTGCTGGAGGCCAACTTCCACGTGAAGCCGTCTCACTTCGGAATATTCGGACATCAGCAGTGTCGCCGTTCCCGCATCGATTTCAGTTTTCATGCTCAAAAAGTCTCGGGTTGGAAATAGCGGCCTCGCGCGATTCGAGCCGGGGTAATGCGCGCCGGTTCGATGGGGAAACCTTCGCCAAGTAGATAGTCGCTAGGCATGGACATGCTGCGTCGATAGTGCTCGGTCGGATTCTTCTGCCTTGCGAAGGAAGCTTAACAATTTCTCGACTCTGCAGAATACCGCGCCGCGCACCTTCCCGGGCTGCCTCACGCGGAAAAGAAACCGCTCGTTAGGAGGCAGGCTTTCGTTAGTCTCGATGAGCCAACTCCTGCTGCTGCCAGTAATAAAGTCGCGTTCTCCCGGCCGAGGCAGTCTCGCCAGTTCAGGTAGCTGCGGAAGAGGGATACTTTGAATATGCCTCTCCAATGCAGGCGGTATTGGCCCTACCGCAGTCGTTAGACCGGTGCGAGGAAGCGTCGCGTTCGGCGCCTTCAGCGTTATGGATTCATTGCCCATAAACGCTGATGTAAGTTGCCGCCGAAATTTCAGCAATCGCAACTTTTCAAACTCAACCTAAAACTCAGAAACTTGGCCTATTTTGGCCATCGTGCCGCTCTCGCCCGCTCGGTTTTCCGTCTTCCCTCGCCACTGCTGCGGCGCCGGGGCCGGTGTGCATCCAGATACTTTTTTATCTCGTGCTTCCAATAGTAGTTCTTCCCCTTCGGCCGTCTGAGCTGGAGCGGTGTGATATTCGCGTTTCCGTCTTTCACCCACGATTGAAACTCCTTCGATGAGATGCCCAGCCAATCGAGAATGAAGAACCGTCGTAGCGCCATTTCTTTGGGCTCATGCGAAGTAGTTGGGACATTAAAAACCTCGCCAAGCTCGCCCTTGAAATACAACGCATGTGACTGCAAAGACTTTCTGAATGGTCGAAGAACGCGCAGGTTCTCAAGGGAGATCAGCGCGCAATATTTGATTCCTAGCCACGCAGTGACCTGGCGCGCGCGCAGGAGCTCTCCGGCCGGCTCTTTCACCCTCGCTTCACCGATGTCCAAGGATCGGGCGATTGAACCCGCCTTTTTTATCGACTTCAGCCTGGCAGCGAGCTTTCGCGTAGTAGAGCAGATCACTTATGAGTCGATAAGCTGGATCCGCACAGTGAATTCCAACCTTCTCGTTATGTGACAATGCAGAGCCAATACCAGGGACGTGCAGCACCGCCCCATGACAGCGATCAACGTGCTCTAGCAGGTCGAAGGCGTGTTCCCAATCGCTCTTGTCTAACACGCAAGATTGCAGAGGGTCATCGTGAACCACCAACGTCTGATTCGATGCCGTCTCGACGACTTTAGACGATGGTCCGCGATTGCTGAGTTGCTTGCTTTTCATTTCTGTTTTCTGCTCCTTCGTTTCGATTTCTGCGGCACTCGCGGGGGCGCAAGCGATCGCGGCTGTCGGCCATGCCGCAGGAGCGATGCGAGCGAGGGCAGCGCCGCCATCGCCAGGCGCTTCTCAGCATCGCCGACATGCGTGTAAATTTGACTAACGGCTTTGCTCTCGTGCCCGATAATGTCCATCACGACAGACTGCGGAACGCCGGCATTTTTCAACAAGCTGGTGGCTGTGTGGCGAAACGAGTGAAACGATAACTCGCTTGATTGGCGTCGTGCATTCCGTCCCATTCCGTCCTCGGCTTTCAGGTGTGTGCGGCGGCGAACGAGACCAACGCGCGCGAGAATATCGTAAAATTGGTTGGAGAGAGTAAGGGTCTGCTCAGCTTTAGTGCGAGCCACGAACCCGGAGGCTTTGGGAAACACGAACGCGAGCGGGCTGTCCGAACTCGGCAGACGGCTAAGATATTCCGCGAAAGGCTCTGCCAGCGGGAGCAGAATGCGCCTGCCGGTTTTGCGAGTCGTTAGGGCAAGTTCTCCGCGATCGAGGTCGATATTTTCCCAGCGGAGCGCAGCGATGTCGGATAGTCGCTGTCCGGTGTAAAGAGCCATGAGAACCAAGCCTTCCCACTCGCTCCCGCGCACTTCACGCAAGATTCGACCAACCTCCGGCAGCGTGAAAGCGCGCCTGCGATCGGCGTCCGTTCTTCGGTTCTTCAGTCCACCAACGAGCGCGGCAGGGCTTTCGATTTTGAATCGTTGCGCCGCTGATTTGAAAATCTGCCGAACGATTTTGAGCGCAGTGTTCGCGGTCCCCGGTGACACTCTCTTTGCCAACTCATCGCGATAGCCTAGTATCAGCACATCGTCTCGAGCCCCAAACGCAGTGATGTCCCTCTCCTCGATCGCGCCAGCAAATTTCAAGAAATCGTTCGCAACCTGGTTGTAGCGAATGAACGATTGTGGAGCGATCTCGCCCCGAATTCCCGTCAGCCAGCTGCTGACGAATGCGCGGAGCGAACCGGCGCCGATCTCGCGGCCGTGCACTGTTCGGAAAACGTCACCCAAAATTCTCTTCGAGACCGCCCGCACTTTCGCATCGGAGATTTTTTCGCAGAAGCCGGCGATTTCTTTTTCATTAACAACCCCGCGGCCGGCGTCCTCGAAGTTTTCGGCGATGCGTTGCGCCAATTTCCGCGCATCAGTTTGCACGCTTCTCTTCCACCGCTGCGGTCCGGTGGGCGAGTGCACGGTGAAACAGGCCGACCAAAATGGAGAAGCGGGGTGTTTCCAAAGACTCGCCACGGCCCGAGTAAGAACCATTCTAAGAACATCGTCAATGCTTTTGCATGTCGCCTATAACCGTGATATCTAGGCATCAACTGCCCGGCAGGCGGCTCGGTAAAGCCGAGGGTTCGAATCCCTCCCTCACCGTGTTCTCGTTCGGGAAAAATCTCCACTTATGAAATCGGCTTACGAACTGGCAATGGAACGCCTCGAAAAGAATGCGCCCTCGGTCGCATTGACCGCGGAGCAGAAAGAGCAGCTAGCGGAAATCGATTCCAGTTACCGCGCGAAAATCGCCGAGAAAGAATTGTTCCTGAAAGACCAAATCCGGAACGCGCGCGGCGGCGGAGGATTCGAAGAAGGGGAGACGCTGGAGAAGCAGCTCGCGGTCGAGGTCCGGCGGCTGCAGGAGGATTGCGAAGAGAAAAAAGAAAAACTCCGGCGCACTTTCGGCAGCTGAAAGCGGGGCGAAGTTTTCGATTCGTTAGGCTGATCTAACGCTTGGGTTTTTCCGGCTAATCAAATAGAATCGCAGGCTATGGCAATCGTGCCGCCCCTCCCGATTCCGCGTAGCGGCGAAGCGCTCGCGTCGAGTTGCGGCCCGATCCAGCTCGAACAGCTGCTGCAGGTTCCCCTTTTCGACAGCCTCAGCACCGAGGCCGCGGAGAAATTATGCAGTCTGATCGCGATGCGCCAATTTCCGGCCTCAACCCGCTTGTTTGAAACCGGCGACCGCGGCGACGCCATGTATCTGGTCGAACGCGGACGCGTCCGAATCAGTGTGATCGATGCCGATGGCCACGAAGTCACCTTGTCGGAATTGCAGCCCGGCGATTTCTTCGGCGAGATGGCGTTGATCGATGGGCACGAGCGTTCCGCCGGCGCGACCTTGCTCGAAGACTCGCGGTTGGCCGTGCTGACGCGTGACGATTTCCTCGCCTTCATCGCCAGCGATCACCAGATCATGCTCGCCATGCTCACCGCGATGGCGCGCCGCCTGCGCCGCACCGATAACATGCTGCGGCACCGCATTTCGCGGAACGCTAATACCGAAGAAGCCGCCCTCACCACCCCCGCCGATCGGGCCGCGGACGTGATCGCGAACTTCGGCGGCAGTTGGAAATTCATCGGCCTGTCGACCCTCCTGCTTCTCGCCTGGATGGCATTGAACACCTGGTTTCTGCGCCGCGGCGCGTTCGATCCATTCCCCTACGTCTTCCTCAATCTTGTCCTCGCCATGATCACCGGCCTGCAAGCCCCCTTCATCATGATGTCGCAAAACCGGCAATCATATAAGGACCGCTTGCGCGCGGATCTCGACTACGAGGTCAACCTCAAGAACGAACTGCTCCTCACGGAAATCCGCAGCCTCCTTCACGAACAGAAACGACGCGAGCGCGAGCAACCACGCTTTGGCGACGAAGACTAGGCTTCGGCAGCATGCTTCGCAGCCGCGGCGACGACTGCGTCTCGTTAGGCTTGGAACCTAGCTCTGCTTTAGATTGCATCTGCAGCCTTATTGCTGGCGCCCACTTGCCGCGATTCTCAAGCCGACTTTCCTCCTTTTTAACGTAGCCCGCCGATGGCTGCGGGATGGCGGCCGTCCGGGAGGCACGGCCCGCAGGAGCCGTGGCTACACGCGCGGTCCCGATTCGAGAGGCTAGGCTAGCTCGGCGGTTTGGGGTTTGCCGGTGCCTTGGCCGCGTTTCGGGAGGTCGGGGTCGAGGAAGCCGAGCATGTGCGCGCGGCTGATGACGCGGGTGCCTTCGGCTTTTTGCAGGTCGGCGATTTGCTGGTGGAAGGCTTCCATTTTGGTCCAATGGACTTTCGGGCGGAAGTGGTGCTCGGCGTGGTAGCCGTTATAGAAGAAGAGCCAGTTGTAGATTTTTCCGTAGCTGCTGACGCCCCAGGCGATGGGTTTGTCGGGATCGGCGCCGTAGTGGCGGAAGTAACCGTTCAGGTAACTAAAGCAGTGGCCGAGGTAGAAGAAGGGCAGAAAGAAGAAGAGGACGTAGCGCCAGTTAAAGAGGAACATGACGAAGAGGGTGGTGGCGAAGCTGGCGAGCTCGATGTTACCCCAGAGTAACTCAGCCTGGCCACGCTTGCGGAGTTCGCGGGCGATGGCGGCGGGGTTGTCGCGAAAGAAGCTGAGGAAGACGTAGCTCCAGGGGTTCTCGGGTTCGTCGTCGTGGCCGTGGCGGTAAATGGAGAGCCAGTCGATGGTCTCGCCGTTCTCGTCCTGGCGGTCGGAGTTGCCCTTGTGATGCTGCATGTGGACGACGTCGTAATAGGTCTGGGAGAAGCAGCAGGCGACGGATTCGACGACGCCGAAGAGCCGATTCAGAATCGGCGCCCGGAAAAAAGGGTTATGGATGAAGTTATGGGCGACGCCGTTGATGTTGGCGTTGACCATCAGGGAGTAGCTGAAGCCCATGATCAGCATCAGCCAGAGCGGCGCGTGCGGATACAGGAAGAACATGCTGAGGAAGAAGCCGAGGTGAAAAAGGGCGGCGGCGAGCGGGAGGATATCCCAACGGGTATGGGCGAAGGTTTTCGAATCGGTGGTGACTCGTTCGACGCGGATGGGATCGGGATTCATGCGGCAGAATGTCGGCAAAGGGCTGTTTTACGATGGCGGATACGGGGCGCGGTGCAAGTCCGGCGTGCCTTTTGCTCTAGTGGTGGGGCGCGCAAATTGACTTCAAAAGCTGCGAACCTAACCTCACTTCCTTGGAACTCTCGTTAGCTAAAGCGGAACGCGCCTATCTTAAATTGATCCTCGGCGGGCTGGGCGCGCTGGTGATTTTCGTCCTCCTTTGCTGGGGCGGGTTCCGGTTCTATCGCCACTGGGAGGAGGGCCACCTGGTCCGGCGGGCGCGGGTTTTCCTGGATGCCGGGGACTTGAAGACGGCGAGCTTGAATGCGCGCCGCGCACTCCAGCTCGAACGCTCGAGCGTGGCGGCGACGCGCTTGATCGCGGAGATCGCGGAGCGGACGAACGATCCGACGGCGCTGGAATGGCGGCGGAAGGTGTTGGAGTTGGATCCGGGATCGATCGACGACAAGCTGGCGCTGGTCCGCGGGGCGATGGTCTTCAACGATCCGGCGACGGCGGAGAAAACGCTGGCGAGCGTGGCGCCAGTGGCGGCGCAGAAACCGGCGTTCCACGCGGCGATCGCCCGGCTGGCGGAGATGCGGAAGGATTGGCCGGCGGCGGAACAGGCCTGGACGAAGGCGGTGGCACTCGCGCCTAACGAGACTGCTTACCGTTTCCAGCTGGCGCTGCTGCAATTGAATTTGCGGGACGCGAGCAAACGCGCGGCCGGTTTGGCGACGCTGGAGGAGCTGCGCCGCGAGCCGAAGGAGGCCGCGCTGGCGACGCGCGCGCTCGTGATCGATGGGATCGCGCGGCACGTGCCGCCGGAACAATCGCGCGATCTGGCGAAGGAATTGCAGGCGCTGCCGACGGCGCCGTTTAGCGACCGGATCATGTATCTGGAGATCCTGCGGGAAATGCGCGACCCGGATTACGACTCCTATTTGGCGAAGTTGAAGACTGAGGTGCCGGCGAATCCAACGGACCTGGCCAGCCTGCTCTCGTGGATGATTCGCAACCAGATGAGCGCGGAGGCGATCGCTTTTGTCGGTTCCCTCCCGACGGAGCAGACGACGAAATGGCCGGTGCCGTTGGCGATCGCGGAAGGCTACGCGCAGGCGAAGGATTGGGCGCAACTGGAACGCCTGACGAAGACGGGCAACTGGGCGGTCTATGATTTTTTGCGGCACGCCTACGAGGCCCGGGCGGCCCGCGGCCAGGAGCAACAGCTCGCTTTCAGGCAGGAGATGGAAGCGGCGCAGAAGGCGACGGGCAATAATCCGCAGGCGCTCTCGATCCTGGCGCAAACGGTGGGCGATTGGGGTTGGGAAAACGAGGCGGTGGGGCTGCTCTGGGTGTTAACGAAAAATCCGGAGACGCGGATGGCGGCGCTGGAAAAACTTTACGCTCACTACGCGAAGATCGCGGACACCGCGGGGTTGTTTCGTACGCTGACGCAATACGCGGAATCCGCGCCTAACGACACTGTGCTGAATAATCTCGCGCAGATTTCTCTTTTGCTCGGGACGGATGTGGAACGCGCGACCAGGACCGCAGCCGACCTGATGGCGAAGGATCCGGCAAACGCGGTTTACGCTTCGACCTACGCTTTCGGGTTGCTGACGAAGGGCGATACCAAAGGGGCGCTGAAAGTGATGGATGGATTGAGTGCGGACCAACTGCGCAATCCCTCGGTGGCGACGTACTACGGATTGGTCCTGAGCGCGGCGGGTGAAAAGGAAAAGGCGCGCCCGTTCTTGAAGCGAAGTGCCGAGACGACGCTGCTCCCGGAGGAGAAGGCGCTGGTCGCGAAGGCCGAGCGCGATCTCGACTGATGCGCGCCTCTTGCGCGTGAGCGGGAAAGCAAGACGGCCGCCCCTTTCGAGGCGGCCGCCCTTAACCAAACAAACTAATCAGTCCGCGCTCACGTGCGCGATGCGCCCAGCCGAGCGGCGCGGCGACGCCGGAGGATTTGCGTGGCCGAAACTGCCACGAGCAAACCGACGACCGGGAAAAGCGCGTTCAACTCCGGGACCGGGGTGACGTTCGCGCGGAAGGCGATCGGCAGGACATCATCTTTATTAGAAGCGATGGAGATGAACTGGTAGCTGCCGAAATTCGGGATAGAAACGAATTGCTCGTCGAACGCGCTCCCCCAGGTGCCGGCAAGCTGAGTGCCGAGGTCGCCTTTCGCATTGGAGCCGAAAAGGCGGAAGGATTCACCGCTCTGAATGCTACCGACTTCGAGCTGCCCGCCGGTGAACCCTTGCGCAAGAATGGACCGCAGATCGAGCTGGATATAATTCGCGACCGTGCCGTTGGAGTTGATCTGCAATTCGTGGTCCAGCGTGCCGACCAGGCCGAGCCCGCGCTCACCCGCGCCGCCAACCGGGCCGGCAGTTTTATAGAAGAGGTCGTGGTTCGTATCGGACCCGTTGGTCACGTGATCGTAGCCACGTGCGGTGATGGTGTAACCCGAGACGGTGTAAGCGTGACTGCTGCCGCCGACGTTGCCGGTGACGTTCCCAGGATTGAGTTCCCAAGTCACGAGCGCGGCCATCGCGGACGATGAAAGAGCCACGATAAAGACGCCGAGGAGCGCGATGACCGCGAGCGGGCTGCGAGATTGGGAGAATTGCGTGGGGCGAGCCATTGCTCAGTTTTCTAGAGGAACGGTTTGGGGATGGCAACTATTACTTTCGCCCTCCAGCGGAACTTTTTTTCGTGTCCTCAAAAAAGCACAGCGGCCGTCCCACTCAGGACGGCCGCTCCAAGCAAACCAAACCGCAGCAATAAACCTAACTCCTCACGATCGGGACGGCCCGACGCGCCATCCGCCGACGGCGGAGGATGTGCGTCGAAGAGACCGCCGCGAATAAACCAACCAACGGAAAGAGCGAATTCAACTCGGGGACCGGAGTCACGTTCATCGAAAAGGTCACGCCATCATTGAAGAAGTGGCAATCGGGATCGATCCCGAGAGCGACATTGTTCCCGTTGGCGATATACTGCCGCAGAGAGTCGAGCTGGGCGGCGTTGAAGTTCAACGTATAAGTGCCCGGCGTGGTCGTGAAACTTTGGTCGGCGAGAAAGGTCTGCGCCGTCCCGTTCGCCACCAGCCAGTTGGGGTCCGAATGGAAACGAGTGCTCCGGAAATCATCGGTCAAATCCGTCACCGGGATGGTGTTTGTCGGATCGTCGATGAAGGAACTGACACCGCCCGCCCGCGCGGTATCGAGGAGCCACATGTGGAGGACGTTCACGTTCGAATCCCAGTTCGCGATGTTCGCGAAGCTAAGACTGGCTCCAGTAATCGTACCGCCGTCCAGATTGATATTGTCGATCCTCCAAGTGTAAACCGAATGGTGATCGAGATCGTTCAGGTCCGCTGGGCTCGGTTGGAAACTCATCAGAGCTGCCCCCGCGTGAGTGCTCGCGGCCAGCCCGGCCAGGGCGACGAGGGCGGGAGCGAGCGATTTGGTGAGGATATTTAAAGAGCGGATTTTCATGATGGATTTGATGGACCTGAGTTATGTATCTCTCAGGTTTCTTATAATTCTCATAATCGAGTCTCATCCGTCAATAAAATCTTCGTGCCACCGCGAAAAATATTTTCTTTCCGGCAAATAACGTTTAACTCGACCCGCAATATCCAGGTATTCGGCCAGCCGAATCGAAAAATGAGGCCAGGCCGGCCGGAGTCGGTCAGGGATCCCCTTCGTCACCCGTTGAATACGGCGCACCTGCGACCGGGTCTGCAGTTCGCTAGACTTCTCCAAATGCGGAGGCGCCTTTTTGACTTGATCTGGCCCGTCCCCACGGACGTAGATTACATCGCGGGATCGACCTTCATGCAGTCGCGAACGCCGGTGCTGAGCGGCCACGCCTCGCCCACTTTGTTAAGGCCCGTCGCCTTGCCGAGGGCGCGGGTTGCGCGACTTCACAAGAAACTGACGTCACTGGATGCCACCCGTCCGCCGAGGCTCCGTCGTCACCCGCGGGTGAAACGGTCGCCGCGGCGAATCGAAAACATCGGCAATCTATCGACAGGGCGCGCGCAAAGTCCAATTGCGATGTTCTGGACCGTTCCGACTTGGAGACGTCGTTGCGAAGCGCGAAAATCCCGCCCTACAGATTATGCCAAGTAAAGTAGCTTCGTCGAAATTCCTCGTGCAAGTCTTTGAAATCCTCCAAGCGACAGATCAACTGAAAACGGATCAGCTCGTTCCCGCGCCCCATGAACAGCAGCGAACGGCCGAATCTCTGCCCGTTTGAAACATAAGCCATGGTGACGAGAAACGTTTCTTTCGTCCCGATCTTCACCGCATCCTTTTCCTGCGAAAGAATCTGAATATCAGTGCTGCCTGCAGGCAGGGTTGCTTGCGCATCATCAACCAGTTTCTTCAAGCCTGCTTCGTCCAGCATTAAAGGTGTCCCCTGCGGAACCCTGGTCACGGTTGCTTCGGCCGAAATTTTATCTTTCGGATGCAGAGTAAGCTTGGTGGGACCACCCGAAAAGTCCCAACCAGCTGGCTGTTGGTAGGTAACTTCCTGGCCACCATCCGCGAAGACGAGGTGATGGAACTTTAGACCTTCACCCTCGAATTCTGCTAACCTCGGGGATAAGTTTAGTTCTCCGTGGGCCGCTGCGCAGCCCAGGAAAGTAGCGATAACCAGCGTTAAGGAATAAGTGCCCATTGTCCTAGCCTATAAGTATAAACCATCAGAGATCCGGGCGGCGATTTCAGCCGGAAGTTTGTATCGAAAAACCACTTCCGTTTGGGCGCTTCGTAAATCGGCACCCCATAAACCCACTTCCCAATTGCCTGTTTGCTATTGTAGAGCTCGACCATCGACCCGTAGTAGGTCAGGGTTTGACCGGACCAACTTTCCAGCATCCTAGGAAAGTTCTCCGCGCCGCCACTATAGTTTCCATTAGCCGTCGGAACAATGCCGGAAACGATCGCGGTATTATACGTGGTCGGAGAGGCGCTGGGCGAGGTCCCGGCCGCCGCGTCGTTCCAGGCATTCGAGAGAAGATTTACCGCGTCGGCCAGGACCGAGCAGGGGGCCCGGTTATAGGCTCCTTTGTCCTTCCCTTTGTCATCTATGAGTCTACCTTCGGGTTTCGTAGCATCGCCCGAGTTTGAGGGCGGATTGTATCCGGTATTGTAATCTCCTTGAATGTAAACGGGGTTAGGGCTGGCGACGGTTAGACCTAACGAAGGAATCTGTTGGCCGTTTTTCAGCCGGATGCCTCGTTTATTCCCGATTCCATTGGAAGCCGCGGTCGTATCCTGAATATAGACGATGCCGTTGAATTTATCCGACACGTATTGGTTGTTGCTGGGATCGATGAATGTGCTCAGATTCAAGGTGGCAATGCGGACGCCGCTGGCTTCACGGTTATCCTGGATGGTTGTGATGGCTCCTGGACTGACCGCACCCTGAAACATGTCGTAAATTTCACCGTCGGCCCCCGAGCTCGACCCGTTTATCGTTCTGGCGGTGCCGTTCCCGTTCGGGCGCTTGAGGGTCACGGTATTAGTACCGCTGATCTCGATGATGACCCCGGCCTGGTTATAGTAGCGATCCTGGGCAATGGGGTCTGGGTTGCTAGCGATCGGTAACACCGGGGGATCGATCAATTCGTGATAGCCATCGTTATTGGCGTTGGCATCGCTGGTGTCGAAGGTGTCCGAAGGATTGATCCCAAAGGGTTCGTGTGAGGAGTCCGCTTTCGGCGGCAGATTTGTTGGCCACGTGGGAGTGCCCGGCGTGGTCACCCCACGGCGCCCGTCGCCTGGCTTGAAATCCACTGACCAAGCCCCGGCGAAAGTCGCCTTGTCCAGGAAGTGCAGTAAATTGGAAGCTGTGAAAAGGTCCGAATTGGTGTGCACCCATCCAGTGATATTGAAATCCACGCCGGGATGAATTTCGAGAGGATCGATAAAGAAGATGGCGTAGTTCCAGGGAGATACCTGTTCCTTCTGGAACACCCGCTGCACTTTGGCAACGAGGTTCGTGCCTCTCGCCGGGAGGGTAACGTAGGCGGTGCTAAGGTAATTGTAGATCGCGGTGGTTTTCGTGTTCCCGGTCCCGTCATCGGTAGGCCCAAGGCCAGGAATGGGAGACGCGGAGGCGTTGGTCCCGTTCGGGTCAATCGCATTTAATTCTGGATCCGCCGCGACCGTCTTACACTGCTGGACGGTGGTGCTAGAGGTATTGGAATAGGTACTCGCCACAGCGCTGAAATTCGAGACGTCAGGAAACTGCGCCGCTACGGGAAGAGGGAGGTTCTTAAGAGCAAAAGAATTCATCGCCAAGGTAGGCGTGGTTCGACATTTCGCCCGCCAGTAAGCGAAGTTATGATCGAGACAGCCGTTGGCGACGACGATGGCGTTTTCAAGCGTTGTGCTGCGTTGAACCTGCCGACTGATTGCTCCTGTGTATTCAAGTGAGACGCCCACGATGACAACGAGGATGGCCAACACGGAGACGACCAGGATGATGGCGCTTCCTCTTTCTTTACGAGCTTTTGTTCTTTTCATAATCCATCTGTTAGTTGCGCTCTGCTCGGGATTCTTCCGTTCAACAAGATGTTGGCCGATTTAAACCCACGATTACTATAGTTCGAGTCGGCCGTGGAGAGATCGATCGCTGCTACAAAGCGAAGGTCACTTGAGCCAGTGGGAGTGACTGGTGTGGTGAAGGGCTTCGGGTTGGTAATGTCGTTTCCCAGAACCGCAAAGGTCTTTTTCGTCGTCGGTCCCGTCCACTGTAAGGCGCCGTTGACAACGATATACGAGCAATGGTGGTTAACGATGCCGGTAATATGACTAGCTGCGCTCCCGATGATCGGAACTGGGAGTTTATATGGATTTCCCTGGTCATCGACCAGAGTTAATATGCGCGCCGCGTTATTGCCGCTGACAGCGCTGATGTCAGCCTCGATGCTGTGAGTTCGAATGATCAGTCGCTCTCCGACGATCGGAATAGTGGCGCCGGTCGTGTCCACAGTAATCGTGCTGGTCCCGGCCGCGGCGTCAGCCACCACCCGAAGCGGACCGGATATGAGCAATTGGAAGGCGATGCCCTCTGCGGGGCCGTTGTTAAGACTTCCATCGGGATTCAATGCCAAGCCCTTGCCGTTCACATCCACTAGCTCTAAGGGCGAAACTGCGGCGTGTAGGTCCTGTGTCATCTGCAACATCGCCGTGCGCGCCTGTTCGTGGGCGACGTTAACCGCAGTATTTTTGGCGCCAAGAATGGTGCCGACGCTAAGGAGCGCGAAGATAACCAGGCCGAAAACGGACAAAACTGCACTGGCTACCATCACCTCTACAAGTGTAAAGCCACGGATCGCCGGAAAAACGGAGAGTTTCATTCGTCGGAGGTTCGGACAGTGTCCATGGTAAATGAGTATGAATGGCCAAGATAATTGTAGCTAAGGGCGACTTGGGCTAAATATCTGACGACGGTCGCGCCAGGAAAGGTAGTAGTGTCGTTACTGGGCGTGATTTTAACCTGCATATTCCCGAGGACGACCTGAACGAGACCGGACTTCGGATCCGTATACTGGTAGACGGGGACGGTGTTCTTGTTCCCGGTGGAGCCAATGACATGGGTACCCGGGTTTAGATCGTAAAGCGGGGGATTGTTTGTCGCGTCTTTCGGAATTTGACCGGCCAGAGGGTTAAAAGGGCCAATCGATTGAATGACATCGATCTGGTTCATAACCGCCGCGTAGGCGCCGGTCGAGTTGCGGCTGACGCTAGCGAATTTGTTTGCCTGGGTAAGGGCCGTAATGCTGGAGGCAACACCAATCCCTACTAGGGCAATGGCAACGAGGGCCTCCACGAGAGTGAACGCACCGCGACCATTTTTATATTCACCAGATAAAACCACACCGAGTAAAAAGCAGACTCTGTGCCGTGCGCAGATTTCATCTGCTGGAAACGACGGGTGGTTTCCACCGCATTTACTTGTCCAAACGGCGAGCGTCCCGAACTGGATTTCGGCAAAGTTTCTAAAAGCGGTGCCCTTGCGAAATCTGATTTGCGAATCCCATGTGCGGGCCGGAAGGTAGCGCCCCCTCGCAAAATGCGCTCGCTCCAACCCGAGATGAAAATCTTCAGCGGCTCCGCTAATCGCGAGCTCGCGCAGAAGATTTGCGACGCCATCGGCGCGCCGCTCGGTGCGGCCACGATCAGCTCGTTCCCGGACGGCGAGACCTACGTGAAGATCGAGGAGAACATCCGCGGTCGCGACGTTTTCATCGTTCAGCCGACTTGTCCGCCGACCAATCAGCACATCATGGAATTGTTGATCATGGTTGACGCGGCCCGCCGGGCGAGCGCCTATCGCATTACCGCGGTGATTCCGTTTTTCGGTTATGCGCGCCAGGATCGCAAAGACAAACCACGCGTGCCGATCACCGCGAAACTGGTCGCGAACCTTCTCCACGCCGCCGGGGTCGATCGCGTCCTGACCATGGATCTGCACGCCCAACAGGTGCAGGGCTTCTTCGATATTCCGGTCGATCACCTCTACTCACTGCCGGTGATCATGAAATATTTGCGCGGCAAATTAACCGGCAAACTGGTGGTCGTTTCGCCCGACGTGGGCGGATTGAAAATGGCCTCTGCGTATTCGCAAACGCTCAACGCCAATCTCGCGATCGTGGCCAAGCAGCGCAAAAGCGCCACCGAAACCAAAGTGCAATACGTCATCGGCGATGTGGAAGACTGCGATGTTCTGTTGGTCGACGACCTCACAGAAACCGCGGGCACGCTCACTTCGGCTGCAACCGTCTTGAAAGAGCGCGGCGCCAAAAAAATCTACGCTGCAGTGGCGCACGCCATCCTCGTCGATGTTGCGATTCCCCGGTTGCAAAATTCCCAGATCGAGGAATTAATAACGACCAACAGCACGCCTGTGCGCGCGGTGGACGGATTTAAGATCACCGTGCTTTGCGTCTCCGAGCTTCTCGGCGAAGGCATCAAGCGGATTCACAATGACGAATCCGTTTCGTCGCTGTTCAAGATCGAGAACGGAAACAAGTAGGAATTTACCATGGCCAAGCAAGTCAAACTCACTGCGGAACGTCGCACCGGTCTCGGCCGGTCGGCCGTTCGGAAACTCAAGGCCGCGGGCGTGGTCCCGGCGATCATCTACGGCGCGAAGGATAAACCCGAGCCGCTCCAGCTTTCGCGGCGCGATGTCAGCGCCATGCTCAGCCACGCTTCCGGCGAGAATATTCTCGTCGAGCTGGAAGTCGCTGGAACTGCGAACCGTCTCGCGCTTGTGCAGGAAGTGCAGCACTCCCCGGTTGGCGGCGCGGTTTTGCATATCGATTTTCACGCGGTCTCGATGGACGAAATGATCGAAGCCGATGTCCCGCTCGAACCAACCGGGACCGCCAATGGGGTGAAGAATTTCGGCGGTTTGCTCGAACAAAATTTGCGCACCCTCGAGATCGAATGTCTCCCGCGCGATTTGCCTGATGTGATCAAGGTCGATGTCTCCGCGCTGAACGTGGGCGATTCCATCCATGTCCGCGATCTCCCCTTGCCCACCGGCGTTACCACTCGCGTCCCGGCGGATTTGACCGCTTTCTCGGTGCTCGCTCCGACGGTCGAGGAAGAACCAGTGGCCGCGGCCGAAGCGCCGACCGCGCCGGAAGTCATCAAGGAGAAGAAGGAAGAACCGGAAGCCGCTGGTGGAGCTGCCGGCGCGAAGGACAAGGACAAGAAGTGAGCCTGCGCTCGCTTCCTTGCGCCTAACGAGTCTTGCAGGCGGAAGCTTCCGCGCTCCGGTTGGTCGCCGGCCTGGGAAATCCCGGGGCCGAATACGAGCGCACCCGCCACAATGTCGGTTTCGCGGTCCTCGATCGTCTCGCGGCGGACGCGAAAGTTTCCTGGCAACGCGAACAGAAGTGGGGCGCGTATTGGGCCAGGGCTGGCCAGGTCATTTTGGTCAAGCCGATGACCTACATGAATCGCAGCGGCGAACCGCTCCGCGCAGTCACGCAGTTCTACAAAATCGAGCCGGCGGAAATGTTCATCGTCCTCGATGACCTCGCGCTCGAGCTCGGCCGTCTGCGCATTCGGCTCGACGGCGGCACCGGCGGCCATAACGGCCTCGATTCCATCATTACCACTTTCGGCACCGACGAGATCGCGCGTTTGCGGGTAGGAATCGGCGCCGCCCCGAGCGCGGGCGCCGTCGATTACGTCCTCGGCCGCTTCTTCGAAGAAGAGAAACCAATCGTCGAAAAAGCGGTCGCGCGCGCAGCCGAGGCGGTGAAATGGGCGATTGACAAAGGCGTCGTTTCCGCGATGAACACGTTCAACAAAAATCCCGAATCATGAAGAACCGTTACGAAGCGTTGCTCGTGCTCAACGCCCAAGGCAAAGACGACACCGTCAAAGACATCGTCGACCGCATTGAATCCGAATTTCAAAAAGAAGGCGCCGAGATCGAGCAGGTGCAAAAAATGGACAAGCGCCAGTTTTCCTATCAGGCGGGCGAGCTCGAGGCCGGCCATTTCGTGAACTTCATTTTTCACGCCGACTCGCAGTTGATCACCAAGCTGCGCTCGAAGTTCAAACTCGACGCCGAAGTCTATCGTCAGCACTACCAGAAGCTCCGGCCGAAGACGGAAGCGCGGGCGAAAAAGGTCGCGGCCGAGAAGTAGCTTTTGTAGAAAAGCGGGATGGCCAGTTTTAACAAAGTCATTCTCGTCGGCAACCTCACCCGCGACCCGGAAGTGCGTTACACGCCGAAGGGCAGCGCGGTCTGCGATCTCGGCCTAGCCGTGAATCGCCAATACAGCCTCGAAGGCGGCGAGAAGCGCGAGGAAGTCACTTTCGTCGATGTCGTCCTTTGGGCGCGGCTCGCCGAAATCGCGGGCGAATATTTGAAAAAAGGCCGGCCGGTTCTGATCGAAGGCCGTCTGCAACTCGATAGTTGGGACGACAAACAAAGCGGCCAAAAGCGGACGAAATTGCGCGTCGTCGGCGAGACCATGCAACTTCTCGGTGGCCGACCCGGTGGCGGCGGCGGAGAAGGCGACGAAGAGCGCGGGGGTTCATCGCGGCCGAGCAGCAGCGGCAGCAGTTCCAGCCGATCCAGTGCACCGCCGCCGCGGCCCGCGCCCTCCGAGCCGGACGACGACGAGATTCCTTTCTAGATCGCGTCCTCATCAAGTCGCACCGCGGCGCGAACGATCTCGCCGACAAAGCGCGCACTATTATATTAGAGACGCGCGCCGACTCCGCGGCGCCACCGGATGAATTCCACCGAAGCCTGCATCGCGCTGAACATGCTCCCAAAAATGGGGCCGGTGCGTTTGCGGAAGCTGTTGCAAGTTTTCGAAACGCCGGAGCGCATTCTCTCCGCGAAAGGCGCGGCCTTGCGCGCGGTTGAAGGCATCGGCCCGGAAGTCGTCGAACAAATCACCAAGTGGGAAAGCACTGTCGATCTTCAGGCGGAACTGCAACGGGTCCGCGACTTCGGCGCCACCGTCATCACTAACGACTCGCCGCTGTATCCGCGGCAACTGCGCGAGATCCACGCGCCGCCGATCGTCCTTTATGTTTGGGGGGAAATCACCGACCGCGATCAACACGCGATCGGTGTCATCGGTTCCCGCCGGACCACGCATTACGGCACCGAGTCGGCGAAGAAGTTGTCTTATCAACTCGCCTACGCCGGGTTGACGATCGCGAGCGGGCTGGCGCGCGGAATCGACACCGCCGCGCACCAAGGCGCGCTCGCCGCGAAAGGCCGCACCATCGCGGTCATCGGCTCTGGCCTAACGAATCTTTATCCGCCGGAGAACGCCGCCCTCGCGGAAAGAATCGCCGCCGGCAACGGCGCCGTCGTTTCGGAATTCTCCATGCAAGTCGAGCCCGACCGGCAAACCTTCCCAATGCGCAACCGCATCATCAGCGGCTGGAGCCACGGCATTCTCGTGGTCGAAGCCGGTCTGAATAGCGGCGCACTCATCACCGCTGCGCAGGCACTCGAGCAGGGTCGTTCGGTCTACGCGGTGCCCGGCCACATCAATGCCCCGAGCGCGATGGGTTCCAACCGCCTCATCCAGCAAGGCGCGAAACTCGTCATGGAAGCGAACGATATTCTCGAAGACCTCAGCATTCTCCTGCCGGAAGCGAAACCGTCACCGCAGGCGGCCGCGCGCCCGTTGCCCGAGCTTTCGGCAGACGAACGCAAAGTCTTCGACGCCATCGAAGCGACCGAGACTTCGATCGACGACATCGCCACGAAATCCGATCTGCCCAGTGGTCTGGTCTCGTCGGTCCTTCTGCGCTTGGAATTGAAACGGCTGGTTAAGCAATTGCCCGGAAAATATTTCGTCAAACTGGGCTGAGCTCGTTCGCGACTTGCTGCTAATGCTTGCAAACCTCCGGCGCGAGGTCTACTTCGCATCCCTGCATGTCCAAATCCCTCGTCATCGCGGAGAAACCGAGTGTCGCCGCCGACATCGCGCGCGTCCTCGGGAAGATTCCGAAGAAAGGCGACCACTACGAGAACGACCAATACGTCGTCTCCTCGGCGGTCGGACATGTCGCCGAATTGCAGATGCCGGAAGACATCGACAAAAAGAAATACGGCTTCTGGCGCCTCGAGACGTTGCCGATCATTCCCGAGAAATTCGAGCTCAAGCCGAGCGAAAGCTCGAAGGATAAATTCGCGCAGCTCAAAAAACTGCTCGCGCGCAAAGACATCACCGAAGTGATCAACGCCTGCGACGCCGGTCGCGAAGGCGAGCTCATCTTCACCTACCTCACGCAGCTGGCAAAAAACAAACACCCGGTCAAACGGCTCTGGTTGCAATCGATGACGCCGCAGGCGATCCGCGACGGCTTCACCAAACTGCGCGACGGCGCGGAGATGCAGGGGTTGGCCGACGCCGCGCGTTCCCGCAGCGAAAGCGATTGGCTCATCGGGATCAACGGCACGCGCGCGATCACCAAACGCATGTTTGGTTCGCGCGCGGGCAACGTCGCTTCCGTCGGCCGCGTGCAGACGCCGACGCTGGCGATGGTTTACGCGCGCGAATTGGAAATTCGGAGTTTCACGGCGCGCGATTATTGGCGGGTGACCGCGAAATTCGAGATCGCGAAGGGCGAATACGAAGGCGTTTATCAGCGCGCGAATTTCAAGCGCAACGAAAACGACGAGCACGATCGGATCGATCGCGTTTGGGATCAGGCCGCGGCGGAAGCGGTCGTTGCGGCCTGCCAGGGAAATCCGCTCGCGAAAGTTTCCGAAGAAAAAAAAGCCAGCTCGCAGATTGCGCCGCGGCTCTACGATCTGACCACGCTGCAGCGCGAAGCCAACGGGCGTTTCGGTTTTTCCGCCAAGCGCACCCTGCAAATCGCGCAAGCGTTATACGAGCGGCACAAGATGCTGACTTATCCGCGCACCGATTCGCGCGCATTGCCGGAAGATTATCAACCGGTCGTGCGCGAAACCCTGGCCAATCTCGGCGGCACCCTCGCGACCCATGCGCAGAAAGCCCTAACGAGTGGTTACGTCCGGCCGAACAAACGCATTTTTAACAACGCGCAGATCAGCGATCACTTCGCAATCATCCCGACGGCTTCGGAAGTGAAGAGTCTCGATGACGCCGAAGCGAAAATTTACGACATGGTCGCGCGCCGTTTCGTCGCCGCATTTTTTCCGAACGCGGAATTCGATATCACCACCCGCATCAGCACCGTCGCGACGCACAAATTCAAAACCGAAGGCAAAGTCCTGACCGCGGCGGGCTGGCTAGAAGTTTACGGCAAGAGCACGGTCGATGATGATTCCGGGAAAGCCCTGCCGGCGTTAAGCGCGGAAGACAAGAATCAGGCAAAGGCCCTCGAAGCGACCTTGCACAGCGAAGCGACCAAGCCGCCGCCGCGTTACACCGAAGCGACGCTGCTCTCCGCGATGGAGACCGCGGGCAAACTAGTCGAAGATGAAGACGCCGCGGAAGCGATGAAGGAACGCGGGCTCGGCACGCCCGCGACGCGCGCGGATACGATCGATGGTTTGATCTATCAAAAGTACATGGATCGCCAGCAGCGCGAGCTCGTCCCAACAGCCAAGGCCGAGCAGCTGATCCAATTCCTCGAAGCGGTCAAAGCTTCCGACCTAACGAGTCCGGCAATGACCGGTGAATGGGAACATCAACTGCGTTTGATGGAGCACGGAAAATTTTCGCGCGAAAAATTCATGGCCGAGATCGTCAAGGAGACGAAGGGAATCGTCGAGCGCGTCAAAGGCTTTGAGGAAGACGATTCCGTCGCGCGTGAGACCGACATCATCTCACCGACCGACGGCAAACCGCTGCGCGAAACTCTACGCGGTTACAAATCGCAGGATGGCGAGTTCATGCTCTACAAGGTCATCGGCAGCCGAAAAATGGACGAGAGCGAGATTCGCGAACTGGTCGACAAAGGCGTCGTCGGCCCGCTCGATGGCTTCGTCTCCGCGAAGACCCACAACGCTTTCGCGGCCACGCTCAAACTCGGGAAAGACGAGAAGACCGGGAAATGGAAAGCGGCTTACGACTTCGGCGACGAAGCCGATCTCGGCGCGGTCGAGCCGTTCTGGACCGATCCCGCGACCGGCGGCGAATTAGTTGAAGTCGGTTCCAATTACGTTTTGCGCGAAAAGGAAAACGGTGAATGGAAACAGGCCTTCCGCCTGCCGCGCCTGATGTGCAAAAGAGAAATTCCGCGCGAAGAAGCGATCCATTTAATCGAGAGTGGGAAGACTGATTTGATCAAAGGATTTACTTCGAAAAAGGGGCGGCCGTTCGATGCATTTCTCGTGAAGGCCGATGCCAAGATTCGCTGGGAGTTCCCGCCGCGTGCGGCCAAGACCGGCAAAGACGGCAAGCCGATCGAGCGGAAAGCGCGCGCGAAAGCCGATCTCTCGAAAGCGAAACTAATCGGCGAAAGCAAGACGCACGGCGGCGAATTAGTGGAAACCGACGACGCCTATTACGTGCGCAAACCGGAGCAGGACAACCGCCAGGTCTTCAAGCTGACGAAGAAACTTTGCGAACACGAAATCACTCCGGATGAAGTGAAGGCGCTGCTGGCGGAAGGACGCTCGCCCTTGATCGAGGATTTCACTTCCAAGCGCGGGAACAAATTTGCCGCGCACCTCATCCTCTCGCAGAAAAAAGACAAAGCGGAGTTCGAGTTCGCGCCGCGCTAAACGCACACCACTTCAACGCGTGATCATCTAAGCGCGGAGCGCGCGCGATCGAAAAAAATTCGCGCACATAAAAAAAATCCCGCAATCGTGCGGAGCGCGCGTTGACGCCACAAGATAGAGTGTGATAGCTACTCCACCGACACTATGCGTTGTCCAAAGTGCGGGTCTCGTGACGACAAGGTCATCGATTCGCGCCAGTCTCGTGATTCCTCCAGCATCCGGCGACGCCGGGTTTGTTTGCAATGTTCTTTCCGCTTCACCACCTACGAGGAGATCGAGCGCTCGGAGCTGCGGGTGATCAAACGCGACCGGAGACACGAGCCGTTCGAGCGCCGCAAGTTGGTCGCGAGTTTGGCGAAAGCGTGCGAGAAACGCTCGATCAGTCTCGTTAGTCTGGAGGAAGCGGTGGACGCAATTGTGCACGAACTGGAAACGAGCGGACGCGAAGTTTCCTCGGAAACGATCGGCCAGAAGGTCCTCGAAAAATTGCGCGAGATCGACGAAGTGGCCTATCTGCGTTACGCCTCGGTCCACCGGCGATTTGATGATGTCGATCAATTCGTCGACGAGATCCAAGCGCTCGGCCGGCGGGTGAAACCGAATTCCCTGCAGCCCGAACTGTTCAAACCGGAGGCCGCTGAGCATGGTAGCGTTTAAGGAAGAATTCCCCTATTTGCGTTGCGAATCGGGGCAACTCTTTGAGTTCAACCAACAATGGTTGCACGCGGCCATCACCCGCGCGGCGGATCAGGCCGGCTACCCGAGCTGGTGGCTGACCGACCACATTACTGAGAGCATCGCGTTTTATTTGCGGCTGCGGAACGACGAGCCGGTGGTGCCGTTCAGTCAACTCTCGCAAACGGTGCGCTACGTTTTGAAAGTGATCGGTTACAAGGAAATCATCCCGTATTTCTCCCCCGCTCCGCCGCCGATCGCGTTCTCGCTTCTTGAGATCGCGGAAGCGGCGGGCGATGGCTACGAGCTGGCATTTTTCGACGGTTTGGAAAAACGAATCAACGCGCTCGTCCACACCGGCACCGACAGCTTGCAGATCTTCGGCTTGCAAGCGTGCGTGAAGCATCTCCGGGGCGCGAAAGCCTGGACGCGGGCCTGCGACACCCTGCGCGAAGAAGTGGTTTTTTTCGTGCGCGAAAAATTGGCCGCGGATCAGGAGCTGCAGCATATTCGCTGCTCCATTCGTTAGGCGAAAGTGCGCGCAACTCCGGTCGCGCATTCCTTTCAGGACATCCTCTTTTCATGTTGTCATCCTGAGCGGAGCGAAGGATGACAGGCTAAGGAAAGACAGAGGACTGCTCACGGAAACGGCACGATGCCATCGAAGGAAACCGAATGACCATTTTCGAAAAAATCATTGCCCGCGAAATCCCGGCGCAGATTGTCTTTGAAGACGAAGACGTGCTCGCCTTTCACGACGTCGATCCGAAAGCGCCGGTGCATGTCTTGATCGTGCCGAAGCGCGCGATCTCCCGGCTGGCCGCGGCCACCCCCGCCGACCAGACCGTCCTCGGAAAACTTCTCCTAACCACGCGAATCGTCGCGGAGAAACTGGACTTGTTAGACTCGGGCTACCGGGTGGTGATCAACAACGGACCGGACGCGGGTGAAAGCGTGCCGCACCTGCACGTGCACTTGTTAGGCAAACGCCCGCTGGCCTGGCCGCCGGGCTGATTATTCCTCGACCACCACCGGGGTATCAAGCCCTGCGGCGTCGAAGAAATGCTTCGCCATTTCGCGCGGCATCCGGATGCAACCATGCGAAGCGCGGTAGCGCGGAACGAAGCCGGCGTGCATCCCATAGCCGCGGGTGAAGCGCAGGAAATACGGCATCGGCGCACCCTGAAATTCCGCGCCATCGGGCACCGGATCTTTCCCGACTTCGACATTTTTTTGCACCACCGTGCCACCTTCATCGACGTAACTGCCGTAGAGATTTGAGACGTGTTTCTCGTCCTTCTGGATGACGTGATATTTTCCTGGGGGCGTCTCGAAACCTTTGCGACCGGTAGAAATATTCGATTCGCCGATCACGGTTTTGCCTTTGTAAAAAGTCGCACGCTGCTCGGTTAAGCGGACGACGATTTTCGGCGCGCCTTTTACCCCTTCGTCATCCCAAAAAGCCCGCTCCGGTTCCGGCGCTGCGAGGGCGGTTTTCATCCGCTCGCGTTGGCCCCCTTGTTGGGCGGCCAGGTCGTGTTCGAAATCGGCGCAGCTCGACAAAAGCATCGCGGCGAAGCCGGCGAAGGCGAGCTGTCGCAAGAGGGAAACGCTCATCAGGTCGCGGATAGTAGTAGGAGTTTGAGGGCGTTCAAAGAATTTCCTCGAAGCGCGGCGCGCGCGACCGCCGCGGCGGCAGATTGGCAGCAAGCCGATCACCTTCTAAGTTGCAGCCCGATGCCGGCCAAACTTCGTCTGCTCAGCACTGATTTTGATGGAACTCTGGTCGCGCATTCGAGCGATCCGGTGCTCGATCCGCGCTGCATGGAAATGATCAGCGCGCTCCAAAAAGAAGGCGCCATCTGGGCGATCAACACCGGCCGTTCGGTTTCGCTGCTCGAATCCGGCCTGACCGATTTCGACTTCCCGGTGCATCCCGATTTTATCCTGACGAGTGAACGCGATGTCTTTCGTCCAGCGAAAAATGGCCAGCGCTGGGAGCCTTTCGGCGACTGGAACACGCGCGTCGCCCGCGATCACGCCGAGCTCTTCGCCTCCGCTTCCTCGGTGCTCGCGGAGGTGATCGATTTCGTGAATCAGAAGACGCGCGCGCGGGTGATCTACGAACGCCACGGACCGGAAGGTTTGATCGCGCAGGATGAAGAAGAGATGGAGCGGATCATCACCTTCATCGACGAGGTTCGCGCGCCGCATCCGAAATTTCATTACCAGCGGAACACGGTTTATCTGCGTTTTTGCCACGCTGATTACCACAAAGGCGCCGCGCTCGAGGAGTTGTCGCGGCTGCTTGAAATCCCGCGCGAAGCGACCTTCGCGGCCGGAGATCATTTCAACGACATCTCCATGCTCGATGGCCGCTACGCGCAATTTCCCGCCTGCCCGGCGAACGCGATCGCGGAAGTGAAAACGGTCGTGCGCGCGGCTGGCGGCTACGTGGCCGAGGCGGAATGCGGCGCCGGCGTTTACCAGGCGCTTAAGCACTTTTCCGCCTAACGAGTGCTTTCAGCTGACGACAGCGAACTGCAGCTCAGGCCGTTCCTCGAGAATCTCATTCAAGGCCGGCCACTGCACGGTGCTGTCCATGTCGCGGAAAGCGTGCAGATAAATCGCAACCGTTTCGGCCGGATATTTCGCGAGCAAGCGATCGACCGCAGCGCTGATTTTTTCCTTCGCCGGACAGGTCGGTAAATCTTCCACCGTGCCGTCGTCATCATGCGCGATCTCGAGTGCGTCGAGAAAATCGCAGAGCATCGGCTTCTGCGCACCGAGCAGCCAGGCCTGCACCAAATGGCTGGCGAGCGCATCGCTCACCGGGCGGCGGAGCGCCGTTTGCATCCAGACGTGTCGTTCGTTAGGCGGTTTTCGTTCGACGAAAACTGCGCGCAAGTTCCGCTGGTTAGCCAGCCCCTTGATCGCTCCCTTGTAAACTTCCTTCACCTCCCGGTGCAGGTAACCAAAGATTTCCGCCGCCATCGCGGGCGACATGCGTTCGAAAAGAAGGTGCGCTTTCATCCGTGAATTTGCGCAGCTGTGGCTAGAGCGGGCGGCGCGTCGGCTTCGATTTTTCCTGCGAAACGGTTCGTCATATAAGTGAGCAACAATACCCAAAAAGTGAGCGCGATGCTGAAAAGCGGAAACTGCAGCGGCAACGGCAACGAATAAATGATCGCCATCAGCGGCCCCCACACTGCCCAGGTGGCGAGCAACGTGGGGACGATCTTATCGAGATAATGCGCGGCGCTCAAACTCCGCCGCACAGAGGTCCACGAAAATCCCTCGTTCTTCCATTCATAAATCAGCACCTCCACGGGTGCGGCAAAAAATGGATTGTAGCCCAGTTGATCAACCAAGATTTTCGCGATGACCACGCGCGCGGTCACCACCTCGCCGAACCAGACCGCGTTCCAGCGATACATCAGATCGACCAGGATTCCGTCGACCGCCCACGTCGGAATAGTGAAGGCGAGGTTGCGCAGATTTTCTGGACGCGGCCGGCCGCGCTGGAAAAAACAGATCAGGAAAACCTCCGGGACGAGCGCACCGGCCACGATCGCCGCGCCGATGACGAACCATAGCCCATGCGCCTGCCGATATTCCGCGAGGAGATCGAGCGCGCGCGCCGTCGGCGGGCTAAAATAATAGCCGAACAAAAGCGCGAGCATCAGCGCTTGGAGGAGGAACGCGGGAATCGCGTTTGCCTTCGCCGCTTCCCAGCCGAGCGCGAGCGGCGCGCGCTTGCTCGTGGGGGCGCTCGGATGCATCGCCGCAGAAGCTTGCGTCATCCGCGCGGCGTTCAAGCGCAATCTGGCGCGCCCCGCCAGCCGGTGGACGCCGTCGACGGGTGCGGGTAAAGTCGGCCGTGGAATTGGCGCGCAAATCTTCGCTGCAATCTATCTCGCTCGACGAGCTCGGCCGCATTTTGGCCGGTTACCATGAGCGAACGTATCGCGCGAAGCAGATTGCGGATTGGCTCTACAAAAAGCGCGCCGCGGCCTACGAGGCGATGACCGATTTGCCTAACGAGTTACGCGCGCGGCTGGCCGAGGATTACGAATTCGAACAAGCCGAAGTCGTCCGCGTTCTCGGCTCGAAAGACACCACCCAAAAATTTCTCTTCCGCCTGCGCGACGGAAACCTGATCGAGAGCGTGCTCATTCCCGCTTCCCCTGCCCTCTACGGCGCGGCTTCCGACCGGCGGACAATCTGCGTTTCCAGCCAGGTCGGTTGCGCTTATGGCTGCAAATTTTGCGCGAGCGGGCTCGATGGCTGGACGCGTAACCTCGACGCGGGCGAGATCGTCCAACAACTGATCGCGGTCGAAGCCGCCAGCGGCGAGCAGATCGACAACGTCGTCTTCATGGGCATGGGCGAACCGCTCGCGAACCTGCAAAATTTGCTGCGCGCGATCGAGATCATCAACGCGCCCTGGGGACTCGGGATTGGCGCGCGCCACATCACCGTCTCGACCAGCGGGCTGGCCCCGCAGATTCGGGAATTGGCTAACGAGTCCACGCAGTTCCGTCTCGCGCTTTCGCTGCACGGCGCGACCGATGAAGTCCGTAGCCAGATCATGCCGGTGAATCGGAAATACCCACTCAAGGTCCTGCTCGAGGCCTGCGATTATTACGTGGCGCGGAAGCGCCGGATGATGTTCGAATACATCCTGATCGCGAACGTGAACGACACCGACGAACAAGCGCACGAACTCGCGAAACATGCCGCGCGTTTGTCGGCGAAGATTAATCTCATCCCCTACAACACCGTCGAGGGTCTTGAGTGGGCGCGGCCGTCGCGCGCTCGGCAGGAACGTTTCCACGCCATCCTGCGCGATCACGGGATCGTCGCCACCTTGCGCCGCGAAAAAGGCCACGACATCGCCGCCGCCTGCGGTCAACTGCGCCTGCAAACGAAACGTAACCAGCTCGCCACCGCCGCCGAAGCCTGACGAACATGGCGAAACATCTCGCGCGTCTCGTGGAACGCTATCCCGCGCTCGAAGCTTGCACCGATCAGCTAACCGGTGCGCTCGAGATCCTCGTGGCCGCCTACGAAAACGGCCACAAGTTGTTAGTCTGCGGCAATGGCGGCAGCGCGGCCGACAGCGAGCACATCGTCGGCGAGCTCATGAAAGGTTTCCTGAAACCGCGCCGCATTTCCGCCGAAGACGCGGCTAGCCTAACGAGTGTGGCCGGCGAGCTGGGCAAACAACTTGCCGCCAGGTTACAAACCGCCCTGCCCGCCATTTCGCTCGTCTCGCAGACTTCCTTGATTAGCGCGATCAGCAACGACACCTCCGGCGAGATGGTCTTCGCCCAACAGGTCTATGGTCTCGGAAAATCGGGAGACGTCTTGTTAGGTATCACCACTTCCGGTAACTCCGCTAACATTCTCCAAGCGCTCGCAGTTGCGAAAACCTTCGCCCTCAAAACGATCATCCTTACGGGCCAGGGCGGCGGCCAGGCTGGCCCGATGGCGGACGTTGCCATTCGTGTCCCCGCGACCAGCGTCGCCGAAATTCAGGAACTGCACGTGCCGGTCTATCATTGGCTCTGCATTGAGCTCGAAGAACATTTCTTCGGCCAGTAATCCTCCCATTCCAGCTATGCCCATTCGCATTCTCGTGACTGGCGGCACCTTCGACAAAGAGTACGACGAGCTCACCGGCCGGCTCTTTTTCAAGGACACGCACATCGCCGAAATGCTGCGACTCGGGCGCTCCAAGACTGAAGTTTCCATCCGCACCGTGATGATGGTCGATAGCTTGGAAATGACCGAGGCCGATCGCGAATTGATTGTGCAAAATTGCGTCCAATCGCCCGAGGATCGCATCTTGATCACCCACGGCACCGATACCATGACCGAGACCGCGGCCGCGATCGCGCGCGCCGTGCCCGCTAAGACTGTCGTCCTCACCGGCGCGATGATTCCCTACGCCTTCGGCAGCTCCGACGGCTTGTTCAACCTCGGGAGCGCGCTCTCTCTCGCGCAACTGCTCCCGCCCGGCGTCTACATCGCGATGAATGGAAAATGGTTCCCCTGGGATCGAGTGCGAAAAAATCGCGAGCGAGGCGAGTTCGAAGAAATCCATTCTTAATCGCAAGCTCGCACGGTAGCGGATTCCAGTTACATTCCGGCGCTCCATGTCACATCAAGCCACAGAGTTGATCATCGAGGCCGGGCACACCGAGCGGAATTACTGGCGCGATCTTTTCCGCTATCGGGAACTGTTTTATTTTCTCGCCTGGCGCGACGTGCTCGTGCGCTACAAGCAAACCGTCATCGGCGTGCTCTGGGCGGTCCTGCGGCCCCTGCTCACGATGGTGGTGTTCACGATCGTCTTCAGCCGCATCGCGAAACTGCCCGCGGACGGCATTCCCTATCCGGTGATGGTCTTCGCCGCGATGCTCCCGTGGCAGCTCTTCGCCACTTCGTTGAGCGAAGGCAGTGGCAGCCTGATCAATAATTCGACCCTGATTTCCAAAGTTTATTTTCCGCGCCTGATCGTGCCGGCAAGTTCGGTCATCGTCTCTTTTGTCGATTTCGCCATCTCGATGGTCTTGCTGGCGATTTTAATGGCAATCTATCGCGTCTGGGGCGGCTGGACGCTTTTGACTCTCCCGTTGTTCACTGGCCTTGCGTTGCTCGCCTCGGCGGGCGCCGGCATTTGGTTGGCGGCGCTTACGGTGAAATACCGCGACTTCCGGTACGTCGTCCCCTTCATCGTGCAGTTCGGGCTCTACATCTCGCCGGTTGGATTCAGCAGCAGCATCGTTCCCGAAAAATGGCGGTTGCTCTACTCGTTAAACCCGATGGTCGGGGTGATCGATGGCTTCCGCTGGGCCATCTCCAGTGGACGCGTCCCCTTTCCGCAGCAGAGCCTGCTCCTCTCCCTCGCCACCACCGCGGTTCTCCTCGCCACCGGCATTTGGTATTTTCGAAAAACCGAACGCACCTTCGCTGACGTCATCTAGACATGTCGGACGTCGTCATCCGGGCGGAAAACGTCGGCAAAAAATATCGACTCGGGCGCGCCGGGCAGAGCGTCGGCTATCGCACCTTGCGCGACACGCTCTCGGAAGGCGCGCGCAACCTTTTCGGGCGCAATGGCGACCGCGGATCCGCGGAGGAATTCTGGGCGTTGCGCGATCTAAGTTTCGAAATCACGCAGGGCGAAGTCGTCGGGATCATCGGCCGCAACGGCGCGGGCAAGTCGACCCTCCTGAAGATCCTCAGCCGAATCACTGAGCCGACCAGTGGCAAAGTGAGAATCACCGGCCGCGTGGCGAGTCTTCTGGAAGTCGGCACCGGTTTCCACCCAGAGCTTACCGGCCGGGAGAACATTTTCTTAAACGGCGCCATCCTCGGAATGGCGCGCGTCGAAATCAAAGCCAAGTTTGACGAGATCGTCGCCTTTGCGGAGGTCGAAAAGTTTCTCGATACACCGGTAAAACGTTACTCGAGCGGGATGTATGTTCGCCTTGCGTTCGCCGTGGCCGCCCACTTGGAGCCGGAAATCCTTATTGTCGATGAGGTACTCGCGGTGGGTGACTCGGAATTCCAGCGAAAATGCCTGGGTAAGATGAAGGATGTGAGTCGGGCCGGGCGCACTGTCCTCCTTGTGAGTCACACAATGCCAGCGATCTCTGCCCTCTGCACAAAAGCTATTTTGATGCAATCGGGGCGCATTGCTGCGAGCGGCTACCCTGACGACGTAATTCGCACTTATTTGGGGCGCTCCGGCGGCGCATGCTACGAGAAGGAGATTTCCACGCAGGGTTCACAGGCGCGCATAGCGAAAGCTTGGATTCGGCTGAGTGACGACGGCTCCTCAGATGAAGGTGCGGCCAGCGAAATAGCATCCAGCTCAATGGTCGAATTGGTCGTACGAGCCTTCGTCCCAGTAGGACGATCCTCGTATCTTGTAGCATCGTTTTGGGACGAGCTGAAGAGGCCGCTTTGGACATTTTCGGCGGGCGAGAACCCTTTCATCGCGGGCGCGATTTCCGAAACTCGGATAAAAATGAAACTGCCGCCGCTCTCTTCGACCGTCATCTCGGTCGATTTGGCGGTGGGAGCGACTCACACCTTCGACGATCATGTTGTCGACGCGTTCCACTTCACCGTCCAGTCGTCCGCAGAACATAAAGGCGGAGGTCAGCAATTCCCGCTTCAACTCAAGGCTTCCTTCGCCGTTTCGCCGGTGTCCGGGTCTGCTCTGTATGCTTCCGTCGCTTGATCAGATGGCGAAGCAGTCTCCTCTCTTGCGCATGTCCGGACAGACATTGAAGCAGCGCGTGAAGCCTCTGGTTCCGCTGGCAGTTTTTCGCGTTCGCGACGGGTGGCGGCGACGGCGATTTGAAGAACGCCAGAGACGCGCGGCGGAGATTGATCCCATCGTTGCGCAACATTGCGGCACTACCGTGATCGCAGGTCCTTTTAATGGGATGCGGTACGGCGCGCACGCCTTCTGTGGCGGCTATGCTCCGAAGCTGCTTGGTTGTTACGAGGCGGAGTTGCACGGAGTTTTAACAGAGGCGCTCGGCAGAAATTATGAAGTGATCGTCGATATCGGTGCGGCGGAGGGTTATTACGCAGTGGGATTCGCGCGCCGGTTTCCCCAGGCGCAGGTCTTTGCGTTTGAGATTGACCAGCAGGCGCAAAGTTTCTGCGAAGAAATGATCGCACTCAACGAGGTAACCGATCGCGTGCACCTCGCAGGTGCGTGCACGGTCGACTCGCTTCGCTCACTGCCACTGCGCAGTGCGCTGCTGATCTGCGATTGCGAAGGTGGAGAGTTCGACCTGCTCAGGCCTGACGTAGTGCCTGATCTCGCCTCTTGTGACCTGCTCGTGGAGATGCACGATCATATCGACGCTCGCATCACTCCGACGCTTCTGGAGCGCTTTGCCCGAACGCACGACGTCGCCCTCGTCGATAGCCGGGTGCATGATCCCGCGGACTTCCCAGCTGCCGACTTTTTACCACCGCGCGACCGCGCGTCGGCCGTCGATGATTTGCGCGGCGCGTCCATGCAGTGGGCGTGGATGACGGTTCGAAAACGTGTCGCCTGATTTTCGATAACTTCGCAATCCGTAGGTCGATAGTGATCACAATGCCGAGCGCCATCGCAACAACCAAGCGCCTCGTGAAGCGGGTTATACGAGGCGTGCAGCCGGTGGATACGACGGAAAGCTACTCGCAATGCGGAGAGGACCGGGTGATCGCATACTTGTTCCAGCAGTTGCACATTCATTCACCCGCGTACCTGGATCTCGGAGCGAACCATCCGGTCACATTAAGCAATACTTACCTGTTTTACCGCCACAACGGCCGCGGCGTATGTGTGGAAGCTGACCCAACGCTATTCAAAGCTTTCAAGCGCAAGCGGCCGCGCGACACCTGCCTGAACGTAGCCGTTGCGCCGCAGGCTGGTCCTCCGCTCACTCTCCACGTATTCGAGAGCAGCGCGTCCGGGCTGAACACTGTCTCTGAAGAATGGGCTCGGCACGGACAACATGTCGGCGGCCATCGTGTCGCATCGACCGTGTCGGTGCCGCGCCTGGGCATCAACGAACTCCTCGCGGAGCACTTTGCCTCGGCGCCAGATCTCCTGTCGATCGACATCGAAGGATTAGATCTGGCCGTCCTTCAGGCGATCGATCTCCGTTCATGTCGGCCAGCCATCATCTGCGCCGAGACGTTTCTGCCGATGTCAGCAGAAACCGGTTTTAAGGACGTGCGGATCCACGACCACCTATTGTTGCAAGGGTACCGGCAATTCGCGGATACATGGATCAATACAATCTACGTTACAGCAGAGCGCTTTCCGTCTCTCTGAGCTCGGGTCTCGGCGGGACCGGTTACAGGAATCCAAGATGAAGCTTCGCGTGTTATTCGATGTCGCGGAGCTCGGCTCATACTGTCAGGTAGGAGTACGGGGCGTGCGGCGCGTGGTCGAGAATCTCGCCCGAGGACTCGTTAACGCACCCACGGTAGATGTGCAGTTCGCCGGGATCAGTCGGTTTGACGCTGTGGCCGTAGAGTCGCTGGTCAAAGGCGCAGGGGCTCGCTCGGTCCGCTTTTCGCGAACACCGCCCGCAGTTGACTACCTGGGAACTTTCTCATTACGGGCCGCCGAGTCACGGCTTGCAAAGCGACTCGGACCCTTTCCTGTCGATGCCGCTCTTGGGAAGCTGGGAATGATGGTCGCGCATTCGTCGCGGAAAATTTCCCTGGCAGATGTCGAACGCAGCCAGATCTATCATTCGCCTTTCCGGCCGTTGCCCGCACCATCTTCGGCGAAGCCGTTGGCGTGGGTTCTCACCGTTTACGACGCGATCCCTATCTTACACCCGGAACTCGTCTCACCAGTTTCCATTCACCAGGTAAGCAATATCATTGCTTCGATCCATCCCGACGCATGGATCACCTGCATTTCAGAAACGGTCAAAAATGACATCTGTGAACTGACAAGCTTACCGCGTGAACGTGCATTCGTTACGCATCTCGCCGCGTCGCCAGAGGTTTTTTACCCGGCCGTCGGAATAGAAGCCGGGACGACGCGGAAACATTACGGCATTTCCGAATGGCCGTACATTCTTTCGGTCGGCTCGATCGAGAAGCGAAAGAACGTTGGCCACTTGATCGATTCTTTCGAACTGCTGCTAAACGAAAGCGCGACCTCCGAACTCCGATTGGTTCTCGTCGGCGCAAGTAGTGGCGCTTTGGATGAATTACAGGCTCGGATTGCCGGTAAGCCTCTGCTAAGACGTCGCGTAATTTTCACCGGGTTCGTTCCGAATCCTGATCTCGCGGCAATCTATTCCGGCGCCACCGCTTTTGCTTTTCCGTCGCTCGCCGAGGGGTTCGGTCTCCCCCCGCTCGAGGCGATGCAGTGCGGTGTGCCGGTGGTCTGTTCCAATGCCTCGTCACTTCCAGAGGTGGTCGCGGACGCAGGCATTCTTCTGGATCCCACCAACAAGGACGCCTGGGCCGAAGCGATGATGCAAGTATCTTCGGACTCCGAGTTGCGCGACCGAATGCGCGTGCGCTCGCTGGCGAGGGCAGCGAATTTCACTTGGGAGAAAACGATCGCGCAATTGCTGAAAGCATACGAATCCGTTGTTGAACACGTGGCCTGACCGCTGAATATCACTGTGCCGAACGGACAGATTATGGCGGAAACACTTGGATCTCTTTGCGACAAATTGACGATTGTGAAACTGAAACAGTGGCATTCCACTGCGCCCGAGCGCCTGCAAAGTTTGGCACTGCAGGAGCAGCAGCTCACGACGGAAATTGACGATTTTGTTGCGCGCGCAGCGCGTGCGGAGATCCCGCTCGAACGGCTGAGGTTCGCCGCGAACAAGGTTTACAATGAGCAGGCGAACGTCGTCACGGCCGTCGAGGGAACGATCGCGCACCTGTTTTCGCGCCTTGCGGAGATCAATTGCGAACTCTGGCACGAGGTCGACAAAGGGTATGAAGTCGCGAGCTTGCCAGCGGAAGCGAAAGACGGTCTGATTAAGCAGCTCGCGATTTTGAATCTTCAGCGCAATGAATGTATCGACGAGGTCGATCGGAGCTTTCGCCAGTTGATCGCCACACATCTGAACGAGTCAACCCCCGCCCCTCGCTAAACCAAGATGCATCTTGTCCACCGCACCACCTGCCGTGTTTGCGGCTCATCCGCCCTAACCCGCGTGATCGATCTCGGGGAACAATATCTCCAAGGCTCGTTTGTGAAACCGGGCAAAGAGATGCCCCCAAGCCGAAAAATCCCATGTACGCTGGTTCGCTGCGATCCGACGAAGGACGAGCGGGCGTGTGGGCTTCTGCAGATGGAGCACACCGTCCCGCCAGAGATTTTATACTCGGCCTACTGGTATCGGTCGGGAACGAACAACACGATGCGCAACCATCTCCGCGGAATTGCGGAGAACGCTATAAAAATTGTGGAACGCCCCTCGGCGCGCGTGTTGGATATCGGGTGTAACGATGGAACGCTCCTGAAGTCATACCCTGAGTATTTCGAAAAGTACGGGATCGACCCGTCCGATGTCGCGCAAGAAATCGGCGATGGCGTAAGCGTCATTCAAGATCTCTTCCCGTCTGCCGAGCTGCTTAAGCGGCTCGAACAGCGGCAATGCCAGATCATAACCTCGATCGCGATGTTCTATGACTTGGAGGACCCCGTTGCGTTCACGCGTGGCATCAAAGAGATCCTCTCGCCTGAGGGTATTTGGATCTTCGAGATGTCGTACATGCCCACAATGCTGCAGATGACGTCGTACGATACGATCTGCCATGAGCACTTGGAGTATTACAGCCTAGCCGTCATCGAGTACATCCTAAAGAAAGCTGGGATGAAGGTATTCAACGTCGAGCGGAATAATATTAACGGCGGCAGCATCCGCTGTTACGCGACTCATGCCGAAAACTTCGCCTACAAGCGCGATGAGTATCTTGCGAACCTCCAGCAGATGCGGCAGGAGGAGTTCGACCTCGAGCTGGATACCGATAAGCCGTACAAGCATTTCCAAGATAGGATTAATGTTCATCGCGACGAATTGCTTTCGACTCTCAAACGCTTGAAAAAAGATGGGAAACGCATCCACATCTACGGCGCGTCGACGAAGGGCAACACTATTCTCCAGTGGTGTGGCATCGACCACCGAATGATTGATATGGCGGCAGAACGGAACCCTGACAAATACGGCGCACGCACGCTTGGGACGGATATCCCGATCGTAAGCGAAGCGGAGTCGCGTGCGGAGAATCCCGATTACTTTCTGGTCCTGCCATGGCACTTCAAAGAAGAGATCGTCGTGCGCGAAAGCGAAGCCCTTAGTCGCGGAACCGGGCTGATCTTTCCATTGCCCGGGATAGAAGTGATCCGGAAGTAGCGGCAGATGATTCCCGCGATGGAAGAGGCCTTCGGCAGTGCCGCCCAGTGACGATTCACATGCCGCGCTGATCTTCGGCGCAGGCGGGCAGGACGGCTATTACCTGGCGCAGCTACTCCGGAGCGAATTTGTTCCGACGGTCGGCGTTTCTAGGTCAGCTGGCAGAGATTGGCTCGTCGGCGATGTTCGGAATCGTGAGCATGTTCAGGAGCTGATTCGGTTTCACCAGCCGGGCTACATCTTTCATCTCGCGGCGACTTCCACGACGCGCCACGACGCACTCTTTGAGAATCACGAGACGATCTCCACCGGCACTTTAAACATTCTCGAAGCGGTGAAGTCGCACTCACCGGAGACTAAGGTCTTCCTCTCCGGCAGCGGACTCCAATTCGAAAACCTCGGCAGTCCAATTTCCGAACACACTCCTTTCGCGGCGACGAGCCCTTACGCCGTTGCGCGAATCCAATCCGTCTACGCGGCACGGTACTATCGCTCTCTCGGGTTACGCGTTTATGTCGGCTATTTTTTTCATCACGATAGTCCGCGGCGCGGACCGAACCACGTCAGTCAGATCATCGCGCAGACGGCCCGACGCATTGCCGCAGGAAGCGCGGAGCTTCTCGAATTGGGCGACCTCTCGGTCCGAAAGGAATGGGGTTTCGCGGGCGACATCGTCCGCGGAGTTTGGACGTTAGTGCAACAAGACGAAATTTTCGAGGCTGCCATCGGCACCGGTGTTGCCTACTCCATTGCCGATTTTGTGGACGCATGCTTCCGATTGATCGGAGAGGATTGGAGGGAGCACGTCAAAGAGCGCAACGGCTTTACCGCCGATTACAGTTGCCTTCTCTCGGATCCTTCTACATTGCGCTCGCTAGGGTGGCACCCTCGGGTGGACCTCGCAGGCCTCGCGACGATGATGCTCGATCCGATGGCGGAGAAGGCATGAATTTGCCTGATAGAGGCAGCGAGAGGAAGCCCCGACGCTTCCTCTTAGGCCATCTTTTTTCGAATGGCGACTGTCTTTATGCGACGGCCATTGCCCGGCAAATCAAGGCCGACTTTCCCGACTCTCACCTGACGTGGGCGATCGGCTCGCGATGCCGTGACATCCTTGATGGAAACCCTCACGTCGATGCGGTCTGGGAGGTGCCGATGGACAGTGAGCGCGAAATCAAGGACCAATGGACCGACGCTTTTCAAATTCTATCTCGTTTCCAGACCGAGGCTTTGAAGAGAAAGGACCAGGGCGAGTTCGATGACATCTTCTTCACTCAATTCAGGCACGAGCGATTTGAAGATTACGATGGGACAATTCGCAATTTCGTTCTGCAAGCCTACCCGCGGCCGATCACAGTTCCCTTGTCGCCGGTGGTCCGTCTGAACACGAAGGAGATCAAAAACGTCAGCGACTTCGTGGCCGCTCATCCTGTCATCGGTGGGACATCGCAGGTCATTCTCTTTGAGTGCTCGCCGAAGAGTCGCCAATCATTTGTCACCCCTGATTACGCCCTTGCGGCAAGTCGTCAGCTCCTGCTTCGCCATCCGGACACCTGCATAATTCTTTCCTCCAACCACAGGATTGTGACAGACGACGAACGCCTCATCGACGGCAGCACGGTGTCATTTCGCGAGAACGCAGAACTCTCCAAGTGCTGCACCCTGCTGATCGGCTGCTCGAGCGGCATTTCATGGCTGCTTACTTCTGACTGGGCGAAGCGCTTGCCGATGATCCAGCTTCTCAGCAGCGAGTCACCGATGCCCAATTCGTTCATACATGATCATGAACGCAACGGACTCTCGACCGAGCAGATCATCGAGCTGGTGGATTGCTCAGCGGATCGCCTGTGTAACTGTGTCTCCGCCGTCTTTTCCAAAGGCTTCGCGGAAGCGCGCGACGAATTCAGCCAGCGTCTGTCCCTAAATCCGGCTTATCTGTTCGCGATGGGACAACTCTTGGCTCAGCGCCGCGATCACATGGCGCTGCGCTACCTTCAGAAGACTTTCAGACGCGATGGCGCGAGCGGAGAATTGCTGCTCCGGTCCATGTGGCTCTATCTGCGAGTGTTACTCGGCAGGTTGAAAAGGCTGCTACTGAGAACAACCTCTTCAGACTAATGATGCGGCCGAAAGTTTCTGTCGCGCTTTGCACGTTTAACGGCGCTGCTCACTTGTCGGAGCAATTGGGCAGCTTCGCTGACCAGACGCTCGAGCCGGATGAGGTCGTCGCCTGCGATGATGGTTCAACCGATGCAACCTTGGAGATTCTCAACGCCTTCGCGAAGACGGCGCCTTTCCCAGTCCGGATCGTCTCTAATCCAGAAAATCTCGGGATCGCGCGCAACTTTGCCCAGGCGATCAGCCTCTGCCGAGGCGACATCATCCTTCTTTCCGATCAAGATGACGTTTGGCTTCCGGGCAAGGTGCGGCGTTTCGTCGACATTTTCGCAGCGCATCCGGAGGTCGAAGGATTGTTTTCAAATGCCTTGATCGCCGATTCGAATCTCCTGCCGACCGGCACTTCCTTATGGCAAGAACTCGGCTTGATCGGCAACCGGCGCGCTCAGGTCATGTCGTCTGATGCGATCGAAGCCGTCATTTGGGGCAATCCGGTCTACGGGACCGTCTTCGGTTTCCGCGCCAGCGCCTTGCAAATCCTTCTCCCGATTCCATTCCCTTTGCCCGGGTATGTGATTCACGACGGATGGATGGCCATGATTCTGGGCTGCCGCGGCACGCTGCGCGGATTCGACGAAAAGCTCAGCTTTTACAGACAGCACACCAGTCAGCAAAGCGGTCTGGGAGGCCGGGCTCCACTCGGGGTTCTGGCGAAACTCAGGCGCTCAGCAACGGAACGCACGAAAGGGTACCACGAGCATGTGGAGGAACTCAAAACGATGTCCACGCTGCTCTCGGCACACCACGCGAGCGCAACCTTCGATCTCACACCGCTGGCCGAACGAATTCGTTTCTGCGAGTTCAGGCTGGATCTGCCGGACAACGGCATGCGGCGAATGCAGTTGATCGGCAAAGAGCTCCTCCAGGGAAACTATCGGAAGCATACCGGCCAATGGCTGCAACCGATGGTGCGCGACGTTCTTGCCTTCTAGCTCGCGGCTTTCCGAGGCAACAGCATCGTCCCGCTTTAAGCGGTGCTCCGCTGGAACGCCACTGCGACCGGATACCATTTGGGAACGAGGCCTACTACCCGGCGCAGGAAGCGACGGACCACGATCCGGAGAGGGCCATCGCTGGGCGGTGGGAAGCGCGGATCTTCTGCAAGGACCGGCGAGGCTTCGAAGGCCGTAGGATAGAACGAAGTCAACGGAGCCATCATCTCCGAGAGCGTCTGGGCGGTGAGTTGATGCTCAAAAAAAGAGCGGAGCGGATGATATTCGAATGTCGTAACGAAATGGCTTCCCAGAAAGAATTCGTTGATGGCACGGACAATTCCGTGTCGAATTTCGGGCTCGATGTGCTCGAACACAGAGATGCAAGCGATGTGAGTGATCTCCGGGAATCGGTTGAACGTGTCGCGCAGGCTGTCGTACGTGCTGTAGGCCCGAAGGACTTCGACGTTCTGGGGAATGATATGACCTTCCCCGATATTTGGATCCATCACGATCACGCGGCGAGCCGCCGTCGCGAGCAGGGAAGAGAAAAATCCCAAACCGGTCCGCGGCGATCCTCCGCCGATATCCAGAACTACAGAATTGGAATCCAACTCGAGCAGCTCAATGCCCTTGAAATATTCCCAGAAGCGCTGGCTCAATTTTCCGCCGCCGAACATCTTTCCATCCCACTCGGCCGGATGCGCGTCGCTGCCAAAGCGCGCCCAAAGTTCCCGCTTCAAAGCGTCGGTTGTATCGTGGGAAAGCTTCATCAACGCCGTTGTCTCTTGTCGAACTCGGCAGGATCTCCCCAAAGGTCCATCACCTTTTGCGAGCGACATGGCACTCTATCGGGAAATCTTGGATCGACGCAACGTCGCAAGCGCAGGGACATTCCCGCACGCGGTAAATTCGATTCTCTGGCCTTTCGGGACAATCTCGTTGAGCTGTGGCCCCGGCATGCAACTAGTTCGGCCGGCCCATGACAATCGACGCAAGCAAAATGAAATGGAGCAGGATGAGGGTGGTTTTGTGAGCGCCAGCCACCCAGCGCCCTCGCTGATCTCGATCCTGAGCTGGGGGGGCATCGGAGACACGATCCGAAACATTAGTCTCATCCCTCACGAGACTCTTTTTCGGCGCTTCGGAATTCGGTCGCGGGTCTTTTACATGCATTGGAGCCGGACGGATTTTAATGTCTCGACCGGACCGCCGAACCCGTCGTGGTTTGAAGATCTCGTCTCGCGCTGCCCTTCGCTTCTTTGGAAAGGAGAGGTGCAGGAGTATGGCGGGCCGGGGCGATACGTAAACCTGGCGCTGCGGCGCGGCATTCGACTGCTCGATGGCGGGCCTCGCTACTTTCCGTTTGTTCCCACGCTGACAGAACATGAGCGCGCCGCCTTGCCTGAACCCGCGCGCGGCGCTCGTGTCGCGGTCCAAACCCATCTCTCCGGCATGAAGACGAAACAATGGGGACCAGAAAACTGGAAGCGTTATCTGCGGGATCTTTTAGCTGCAGAACCGGCACTCGAAATCTTTCTCTTCGACAGTGACAAGCGGGTCGTCGATCTGTGTATCGACGAGCGCATTCAGACGACGCACGGGTTTAATATCCCACAAAGCATCGTCCTGCTTCAGCGCTGCGATCTTCTTGTCTCCATCGACTCATGGACGAAATACGTCGCCGCGGCGCACCACATTCCGCAAGTGCTGATCATCCCCGATCAGCGGGCGGAGTATCCGCAATTGACCCCGGAAAAACTCCTGGGGGACGAGCTCGCTGGAATTTATGGCCGCGCCGATACGGAAGTCATCGGTCTCTCCGTCGGTCCCCCTGCGACGCTCACGCTTCCAACACTGACAGAACTCGCGCCAGAAGAACTCCTCACGCGAACAAAACTTCGGCTGAACGCACTACGGACGTCCACACGGTAGGCAAGAACGTCCCGGAATTCGATACCGCCTTATTCGTCCGATGAAACCCACCACGATTCTTGAAGTCGTTCGGCAGGTGCACAACTGGCCGGAGGTGCTTAGCCTCAAATTTGGTTCTCGCGCACGCCGCCTCTCCCTCCTTTCGACGCGCGATGGAGTCGAAGTTCTTCTTCGCCGCGGTTGCCGGGATTGGGATGTTTTCCGCGAACTCTTCCTGCGGAATGCGTACGGGCGTTCGCTCGACTACGTGGCAAGTCTGCCGGCGGAAAGTGTCGTCCTCGATCTGGGAGGCAACATCGGTTGCTTCAGCCTCCGCGCTGCTTCGCTCAATCCAAATATTCGGTTGCACAGCTACGAGCCCGGCCCGCCGAATCTCCGCATCTTCCGCCTCAATCTTCTCGCCAATCCCACGCTGGCGGCGCGCATTGATCTGCACGCCGAAGCGGTCGCCGGACGCGCCACCACTACGCAATGGAGCTTCGATGAAGACAACGCCGGTGGCTCTTCACTCTATGGTCGGCCAACTGGCGTAACTCATCCGGTGACAGTCCGTGCTTTTTCCGAGATCTTAACCGCGATCCCAAGCGCGATTGGTTTGGTGAAGATCGACATCGAGGGTGCCGAATACGACGTGCTCCGCGAGACACCAGCCGAAGCTTGGTCACGCGTCGCGGCCTTCACGATCGAATTGCACGACGACCCAACAGGCGCGATGACGCGAGAACAGGCGCGCAATCGTTTCCAAGAACTTGGCTATACCGTCGAGCGCGATGACGAGTGGACGTTCTTTTGCCGGCGCTAATCTCACCCGGAACCGCGTACGAACCGGACCAACCGCTACTCCACGCGATGCCAACACAAACGGTTTTTGAAGAATGCTACCGCGGACGGCAAAGCTCTATCCATCACCTCGCCTACCTGCGCACCGGCAAGGTCTTTCTTATTTTGCGGATGCTGCAAAAGGCGGGCATCTCGCTCGAAGACAAGGACGTTTTCGACTACGGATTCGGAGCCGGCACATTTTTTCGACACTGCCCCCGAAGCGCGCGGCTTTTCGGCGTCGAAATCGATCCGGAGAATGTCGCGGACGTCGCTGTAATGCTCACCTCGCGCGATCATCCGCAGATCGACCTGCAGAGCATTGCGATCTCAGAGTGGGAAAAACATCCGCTCCTGGAACGACGCTACGACGTGATCACTTGCAGTCACGTCCTGGAGCATCTCGACGCTCCGGCAGCGCTCTTGCGCCGATTACGAGATTGCCTTCGGCCGGGTGGAGCGATTATCGCCCTCGTTCCGATCAATGAACGCGTCCTAAGTCCTCACCATGTGGTCTCCGTAAACAGAAAACTTGCCGAGAGCTGGGCCAGCGCTTCGGGCTTGAAACTGGCGGATTATCTGGAAGACGATCCGTGGATTTATTGGTGCCAGCCTCTTTTCGCCGTGGACGAGGGTTGGAAGCATACGCTGGCGCAGGCCGTCAGCCTGGGAATCGGAATTTCTGCCCGCGCACTCGGGCCGAAAGGCTGGAGGCAGGCATCCAAAGCGTTCTCGGCGATCACGTTTTCCAGGCCAACCCAGGCAGCGCTTCTGCTCGTTAGTCCTGAGGTCAACTGATGCCCGACCTGAACATCGTCATCGTGAACTGGAACACGCGCGAGTTGCTGCGCGAATGTTTAAAATCCGTTTTCGCCGAGCCGACCGGCCTCGTCCTTGAAGTCTTGGTGGTCGACAATGCCTCCACAGACGGAAGTGCGGCCATGGTGCAGGACGCTTTTCCGCGAGTACGGCTGATCGAGAGCGGCGGAAATCTGGGATTCGCGAAAGGTAACAACCTTGCCTTCCCACTCTGCACCGCCTCGACCATTCTCCTTCTCAATCCTGACGCGACGCTCCGCGCAAATGCGCTCTGCATTTTGCTGACGTTTCTCGCGGAGCATCCGGAGGTCGCGGCGGTGGGGCCGAAGCTGTTGCATCCCCGGTTGCAGTTGAGTGTCCTCGGCTGCGGCAATCAGCCGACGCTGCGCCGGATGTTTAACCACTACTTTTTCCTGGCTCGTCTCTTCCCTCGCATTAAGGCTTTCGAAGGGCTCTTTTACTACATCGGGGTGCATGATCAGGCGCCGCGTAAGGTCGGCTGGCTTGCGGGCACCTGTCTCATGGTGCGTCGAGAAGTCGTCGATCAGGTTGGCGGCCTGAGCGAGCGGTGGTTTATGTATGCCGAAGACGTAGAGTGGTGCGCCAGAATGCGGGGCGCGGGATGGAATATCTGCCACGTGCCGGAAGCGATCGCGGAGCATCATCTAGGTGCGAGCACCGAGCAGCACTCGGAAGGCTATGTTATGGGACTCAGGGCGAGTCGCGATCTCTTTGTGCAAATCAATCGACCGTCCCGCTTCGAGCTTTTTCTCCACGATGCAATATTGGTTAGCGGTCTCGCCTTGCGATCGCTTGGTTATTTCTTGCGAAGCCTGTTTTCCACCGCCCAGCACGCGCCTATGTGGAGGGCCAAGGCACATACCTATTCCGTCTACAGCCGCGCTGCCGCGGGGCTGGCCTCCGGTCTTCGGGTCTGAGCACGCCAGACGGAGGCAATATTTTTTCCGTGGAATCTGTTCTCACTCTTCTGCTCTCTCACCAGAAGCCCGGTCCGCTCCAGCGCGTTCTCGACTGCTGGATTCCCTTAGTCTCCGCGGATTCTCTTCTCCTGACCTACGGAGGACCTGCCGAGCTTTTCTCCAAGATCGATTTTCCGAATAAAATCTTTATTGATGATGAACAACTGCGTGTTCCCGATCAGCAACGGCAATACCAGAGTTGGCGAGCTGTGCTGCGGGCTGGATTACTGTGGCTTCGAACTCGCCCACAGTTTGAATACGTTTATTTGACCGAATACGACCATGTTCCTTTAGTTCCCGATTTGCATGAGAGGATGCTGGAGCGCGCCAGCTCGGAGAAGGCCGATGTCCTCGCGCATCACCTTCATCGGATTGAGGGGACGAACCACCCCCATTATCTCTTTCACAGCAGCGAAGAGCGGTTTCATCGGTACTTTGAAAGTATCAGCGCTCGTGAAGACAAACGTGTCATCCTCTCCATGCTGCCCACAGGCTCCTTCTGGAGTCGCGAGGCCTTCGAAGCGGTAGCTTCACGCGAGGAACCGATTCCTGTTTATGTGGAGCTTTACTTACCGACCCTCGCGCACCACCTCGGCTATCGAGTGCGGGAGCTGCCAGAGCAAAATCCGTTCGTCCTTGCCTCGGGCGATCGCGTCCGCGAGATCGACAGTGCTCGCGCGGCGGGCGCGTGGACCTTGCATCCTGTGAAAATGTTACCGGTCCCATCCTCGCAGTAGCGTGTCTATGAAAATGGTCCTGCGAAAGCTCGGAGTTTCGATCGCGCAAACGTTGGGGACGGAGTTCTTCGATGTGGAAACGGGCCAGGCCCTCGGTCGAGCACTGGTGTTTTCGTGGCGAGGGAAAATCCATCTCATTGGTCTTAAGACGGTCGTGCGGCCAATGTTTCTCCCTCAAAAGCGGGTCACTTATTGGAAACAGGAGATCGGTTTCCGGAGACATCCGTCGCCCGATTTTCCTTCTCTCCATCCGAACCCACCGACCGCCGACAAATCGGCAACGCTTGCGAGTTCGGCAGAGCCGAAACCCAAAAATAGACAATCTCCCGCGACCGATTAAACCTTAGGCTGAAGCTTCGCCATGAACCGACCCCAACCGCCCGCTATCTTTCAGGCAAACCTCGGCCTCGTCGCGGCGATCGTCATCGGGCTTCTTCTGGCAACTGTCCTGGGGTTCACGGTTGGGGCGAGCGAGATAATCCCGATCGCATTGATGTCTGCTTCGGCCGTCATAGTCCTGTTCGTTGCCGGCCTCTATCGTTACATCTGGCAGATCGCTTTGTTCCTCCTCTTTTTCTTCTTTTCCTATCGACCAACCAGTTTCAGTTTCGGCCCTCTTGAAATAAGCTGCGCGCTGGGAGCGGGCGTGATCGCGCTTTTCATTTGGCAGAAAAGCCCGCGCGAGCTGCCCGCTATTTTGACCGAAGGCTCGTTTATCTTCCTGCGCAGGGCACTCTTTATCTGGTTGCTGTATGTCGCGCTTCACATGGTTTACAACATCGTTCTGCCTTATCGCCCCAGTGAGTTTTCGCTCAATAATTCGATTAAATCATACTTCGCCGTCTCCGCACCTTTTCTCCTCCTTTTTTACTTCGGCCGATCGCCAAGGGGGCTCGTCGTGCGCAAGGATTTTTATTGGACGATTTCACGCCTCTGTTTTTTGGGATTGCTGATCAACCTTGGCGTCCGCTTCTATCAACTCGTGGGCGGGGGCACCGCCTACATCCCGATAATCAAGGCGACCTCAGATGTGTATGCTCTGCGTACGTTAGGTCCACTTTCCATGATGCTCGGCACTATCGGAATTACCGCTCCTGCAGGCCGCAAGACTTTAATCCGCTACGTTACTTACTGGCTTCTTCTCCTCTTAGGAGCCGCCGGTTGCTCGGTCAGTGCGGGGCGCATTACCTTGCTAATCGGGTTCCTTATGGTTTGCGCGGTTCTGGTCATTCGCCGCAAAGTTGGCGCGCTTTTCCTGGTCGTGATCGTTGGCATTCTCGGCGCCGCCATCGCCAATCTCTCCGCGGATTGGATTAACAGCCAGGCTGATCCATTTGTGCAGCGCAGCTTGCAGTGGATCCTTATCCATAAGAAAGGAAGCGAGGCCCTGACAACCATCGAGGGCTCCAGTAACTGGCGGCGCGAATTATTCAATCGCGCCACCGACGAGTGGCGTTCCGACCCGCGCATCTTTTGGACTGGCCGCGCAACCTACGGATTTGGTGTCGCGGACGAAACCGCGCTCCTCATTTCCGGCGGATACGAAGCGATCATGGACAGCGCTTTGCGCAGAGGCACCACCCACAACCTGATTTCCGATTTGTTACTGATTTATGGCGTGATCGGCTTGGTCCTCTACCTCGCAGTCTACACCAGCATCATCCTTTTCCTCTGGAAGCTCTACCGAATGCGGTCGCTCTCCCCGCCCGCGGCTAATCTCACCCTGGCCTGTCTCGTCGGCTCCTTGTCCTGGTTTGTTTACTCCGTCGTCGGAGGAAACTTCTACTCGATCGAGTATGTCTGGTTTCTGATTGTTTTGATTGGCGCACTTTACAGCGGGGCCGGGATCGAGGAACGCGCCGCCGCGACGCGACTGCCTTTCCGTTCGTCATCAGCACCGACGCAAATACCGAATTCTCGTCGGCGGCTGGTGCGAGCGATTGGCGAGTAACGATCCGCCTAACGAGTTTGCGAGTCGATTGCGAGGACGGCTCGAGCAAGCCAAAGCTCTTTCGCGCTTTCCTTATACTTTCGGTCGAACAACGCCCGGTTTTGTTCGCCCCACGCGGTCCAACAATCCTCCCGATCGAGAGCATCCTGGAGCGCGTTTGCTAAGGCTCCCACGAACGGTGTGGAAACGGGAAACACCCTTGCCCCCGCTTCGGATGTAAGCACATCCCGATTGCCGCGCCAGTCACTAGCGACGATGGGCAACTTCCACATCATCGCCTCAACGAGAACCAAGCCAAAAGATTCGTAGGGAGCGACGGTCGGAAAGACAAACAGATCCGCACGTGCGAATGCCTCCGCTTTCGCACGGCCGGTAAGCACCCCGGACAACTCCACCTGAGACCGGATACCTAACGAGTTGATGAGAGCCTCGACGTCGTTATTCGTCCAAGGCGGAAGGCATTCTCCCACCAGTTCGAGGCGGAGACCGGGGTAGCTACTTTGGACCGCGGCGAACGCGCGCAAAAGAGCGTCCGTCCCTTTGTCCGGATGCAAATGACCGACATAGAGCAACCGTTTGCCGCCAGCTTGATCGCTTTGCCGGAGGACAAGCGAAGCGTCGAATTCGTCTGGAATCCGATGAGGGCAAACGATGATTTTTCTTATGCCGAAAAACTCGGGATCTCGTCGGTTAAAATCCGTCATCACGACCGCGGCCGCCACCCGTTGATAGATAAAAGAGAGAAGCCAACGAAGCGGGTCGCCGCGGCGGCCGGCAAATCGATCGGCCACCCCCGCGGCGTGGAAGTGCAAAACCACCCGACGCGCGCAGAGCAGCATCCACGGAAGCAGGAGAATATCGCGAATGATCGGGACGGTTTGCGGGCCGCCGGTGGGATAGAGGAGCAGGTTAATCGGTCCGCTCGCTCGAATGCGCAGCAAACGGCCAACGACGCGGACTAATTCGAGCATTTTGCGCAGTCCCGCTTTCCGCGCCTGACCAACTTTGATGGTAAAGAAGAACGGAAGATGGATCGATTCCCACTCGTCCAGAGCGGCGAATTGCGCGACCGCCTTTTGAATCATAATATTCTGCCCTCCGTAGGGCGGAGGAATCTGACCCGCCACGACTACTCTTGGCTTTTTCACCGCCGTGAACCTTTCCTATTTTGCGTAGTCTGCCGACTGTTTTCTCGCCGGCCATATCGGGAATGAGGATGGGAGCAGTATGAGAATTTTTATCACTGGCGGTTCCGGCTTCATCGGCACGAACGCGGTCTCCGCCTTCGCCGCCGCGGGCCATGAACTCCTGAACTACTCTGCGCAAGCGCCGCTGGATTCCGGGCAAAATGCCTGGTGGCGCGAGGGCGATATCTTAGACCAGGTGGCGACCACAACCGCGATACAGGAGTTTCAGCCCGATTGGGCGCTGCATCTGGCCGCACGTGCCGAGTGCGATGAAAACACCACCATTGAAAAAGGTTACCGGGTGAACACCGACGGCACCCAGAACGTCCTGCAAGCGATTCGCGCGACGCCGTCGGTGCAACGGGCAATTATTACTTCCACCCAATTCGTCTGCGGACCCGGCCGCGTGCCGCAGCACGACGAGGATTACTTTCCGGTGACGATTTATGGCGGGAGCAAGATCATCACCGAGAAACTCACCCGCGTCGCGGAGCTGGCATGCTGCTGGACGATCGTTCGCCCGACTAACGTCTGGGGTCCGTGGCATCTGCGCTATCGCCGGGAATTCTGGCGGGTGCTCCAGCGCGGCCTCTACATCCACCCGGGTCGGCAGCCGGTGATTCGATCTTATGGTTATGTGAAAAATGTGGTCGATCAGATGCGGCGTATTTTTGAAGCACCGGCGACGCAAGTCTCGGAACGCACACTCTACCTCGGCGATCGGCCGGCCAACTTGCTCGAATGGGTCAATGGTTTTTCGCGCGCTCTGGCCGGACGCGAAGTGCGCATCGTACCGCGGCCGCTGATGAAACTCGTCGCGCGCGTCGGAGATATTCCGACGCGACTGACCGGCCGGGCATTTTTGATTAACAGCTCACGTTACCGCAGCATGATTACCGATTACGATACGCCCATGCAGCCGACCTTCGACCTGCTGGGAGAGAATCCCTACAGCCTCGCGGAAGGGATCGATGAAACGATCGCCTGGCTCGGATCATACAAAGGAACCGATCGGGCCGCCGGCGGAGCTTAGCGACAATCCGCCATCATTCGACGGGGATATTTCAACCTATGAAACCATTCCTGATTCTCTGGAGTTTCGCAGGCCTCTTCTCGTTCCAAATAGCATCTGCGGCTCAAGAGCAGTCGCCGACGGAAAGTTCTCCAGCGAACACGCCGAATCGCCAGGTGCTCAGTCTGGAAGACATCCGCCTAACGATACAAGCGCGAGAGAAAACCGGACGCGCGCGCGTTGTCCATCTGGCCGTCCGCACGGATGGGATCGCGGGAACTGGAAGCGAAGCCGATCCCTACGACGCTTCGAGCGCCGCGCGCTTCGACGCCTTGATGGCGGCGTTTTACGATCTCTTTGCCGAACAAGCCCTGACAATCGTCCTCGGTCCGGGCGTTTTTCAAACTAATGCGCGGGACTCCTACGGTCCGAACGTAGGACGCAATTTGGGGGCTCAGCATTGGCTGCATGCTAACTGGACGCTGCGCGGCAGTGGGATGTTCGCCACGGAAATTCGGAACGTGAATCAGAACACTAATGGCGTCACCATGTTTAATTCCATCGGGGGGACTTGGGGCGGCGGAAAAGAAGAGGGCAATATCACCGTCGAGGAATTGACGCTGAATCCGCAGAAGTCGGCCTTCTCTGATGGCGAGGCAAGCGAAGCCATCGCCATCGCGGGCGACGGCACCACCGCCACAGGAACAAAAACCGCACATGGCTTGACGATTGGAACCGAGATCAGAATCGCCAAGGCCACAAACGCGCGGTTCAACGGCGTGTTTATTTTGACGGCGGTCACTAAGGACACGTTTTCATTTAGTAATGAGACCATCGGCGCGGCCACGGCGACCGTTCAGCGGTCCGGTCAGTGGACGGTGGTGCGGCTGAATGGCGGCAGGTTGCGATTGCACCGCGTGCGCGCGATCGATTGCGGCTCGAGCGCGCCTGAAACCGAGTGCTGGCCGCTCTGGTTGGGCAGCGGCGATGGCAATCTCATCGACGAAGGCGTGGTGGAAAATTGCTCCGGTTATATCTCGGCGATCGCGATCTTTCCCGGGACGCACTCGATGGTGCGAAACAGCCGGGTGGACGCGACCGGTTGCGCGGGCTGCCTCGGGATTTCCGGAGCATCGGGAGTGGTGACCGGCAACTATATCAAGAGCGCGAATTACGCGATCTACGCCGACACGTTCGCGAATGGCGAGGGCACCATCATCACCAATAACATCATTGACAGCCCGGCCGATGGCGGGATTTATCTGCGGCCAAACGACCATCATCGAGGAATTATTATCGCGAACAACGTCGTCACGGGCGGCCATGCCAGCATCGGTATCGGGATCAATCCATTAACAAATAACACCAGGCAAAATCCCAAAACGTGGCTGAACGCGCGTCGGGAAAAAATCTGGATCGACGACGTGACCGTGACAAACAACAGCGTCGGCGAAAAATTGCTGGTTTTCGGCCAAATCCGCGGTTTGAAAGTTGTCGATAACACTGCTGGGGGCGGTCATTTTTTTTCCATGAAAGGCCAATCCAGGGTCTGTCGGGGTAATCGCACGTGCCTCGGCGAGATTCCCGTCGGACTTCACAATCGTCGAACGTCTTCCCGCGACTAGCGACGACGGCTGCTCAGCGCAGAACGCAATGGCAAACTTCTCTTTCAACCTCCGCAAAATCGGCGGCAGTCTTACCGCCCCGCTGGTCGTCGTGATGCCGATTTACAACGAGGAGGCGAACATTGCCGGCGTAGTCTCGCAGTGGTCGGATTGTCTGCGCGGTCTTGGGATTCCGTTTCAAATGGTCGCGCTCGATGATGGCTCGTGGGACGGGACACATGAGATCTTGCTACAACTGGAATCGGCCAATCCCGAGATGCTTTGTGTCGTCAGCAAACCGAACAGTGGACACGGCAGTACCTGCCGGAATGGTTATGACATTGCGGTTAACTCCGCGGCCGACTGGATGCTGCAAATCGATTCCGATGGTCAGTGTGATCCGAAACATTTTGCGGATTTCTGGAGCCGGCGCGAAAACCACGACTGCGTCTTTGGTCTGCGCACGAGCCGCGATGACGGCATCGCCCGGGTGGTGACCTCGGCGATTTGCCGGCTGGCGTCGTCCCTCATCTGCGGACAGGATCTGCGCGATCCGAATGTGCCTTACCGGCTGATCCGGCGGGAGGCACTGCAGAAAGCGCTGCGATACATCCCGGCAAATTTCAACATCCATAATGTGGCCCTGACTTACGTCCTGAAGAAATTGCCGGGCTTGCGCTGGGACTATGTGCCGATCCATTTTCCCGATCGGCAGGCGGGCGAAAATAGCCTCAACGTCCTCAAGGTGGTGACCTGGGGCGCGGAGATGCTGCTGGAGTTACTCCGCATTCGCGTACCGGCGGCGCCTCCGGCCTAACGAGCAGTTCTTTCGATGCGACCTGTTCAAGAATGGGCCCGGAGGCAGCGGACGCAATTCTTTCTGCCTCGGATTCATCCCGGCGATCGCGTCCTGGAAATAGGCTCAGGCGAGGGCTGGTTCCGCCGCGCGGTCGAAGGCTCGATCTCGGTAAATTACACCACTCTGGACCTCTCCGCGCCGGCAGACATCCGTGGCGACATTCGGCACTGGCGGGACTTCGGACTCAAGCCGTCCTCATTCGACGTCGTTGTGGCTTTTGAAATTGTCGAGCACACAGATTGTTTTGCCGAGAGCTTTGATCTCCTCAACCCGGGTGGCCTGCTGCTCGTGACCACGCCGATGCCGCATGCGGATTGGATTCTCAAATTGCTGGAGGCGGCCAGGCTGACGCAAAAGCGAACCAGCGCCCATTCGAATCTGGTTTACCTGAAGAAGGTCGACCGCTTTCGCGCGGAAAAAATGCGCTTCCCCTTCGGCCTCGGGCAATGGGCGGTATTTCGAAAACCCGGGTTATGATGCATCGGCCTAACCATCAGACGACGCCACGCACGGCATCGTTCCTCTTTTTGGGCATCGGGACCTTGCTCGTGGTGAGTCTTGCCCTAACGAATGAAAGCCTTTGGATCGACGAGGCGCACAGCGCGCTCAAGGCGGTGCAACCTTCCCTCGCCGATTGGTGGCGAATGCTCGCGAGCGAAAGGGGCTCCGATCTGCAAATGCCTTTTTACATGTTTTATCTTTGGGCTTGGGAAAAAATCGCCGGCCATTCCGAGATTGCCTTACGGGCGGCGAACGGACCCTGGTTTCTCCTCGGGCAATACGTGCTTTTTCGTAGCTGCCGGCGAAGTGGTCTGAATCCGTGGCCGCTCTGCGCGCTGGCCGCGGCGCAACCGTTCCTCTGGTTTTATCTGAACGAGGCGCGCCCGTACTTAATGCAATACGCCGCCGCGTGTGTGCTCTGCGCTTTGCTTTTTCGCGCGGCGCAGGATTCGGGTGCGGCTGTGCGACCGGCGGCGCTTTGGGTTCTCACAGGCGGTCTACTCGTTCTCTGCGGGAGCAGTTTGCTCGGAGTGATTTGGGCCGCGTTCGCGGGAGTAGCCTGGCTCTGGTTGGTGCGCGATCAATTCCGAAACCTGCGACGTCCCCGCTGCTTCGCACCGTTGGCGGCCGCCGCGTTGTCCCTGGCAATCCTGGGCGCGTATTACTTTTGGACTTTGCGCGTCGGCGGAAGGGCATCGGACATCGGCCGGACCGACCTTGCCAATGTGGCTTTTGCTCTCTACGAACTTCTCGGCCTCGCGGGTTTAGGGCCGGGACGATTGGAAATTCGCGCGCAAGGTATCGAGGCCTTCCGCCAATTTGGGTTGCTCGTGGGACCGTTGCTGATCGCAGGGTTGGCCGTGGCCGGGCTCTTCGCATGGTCGATATCCCGCGTCTGCAAAAGGAGCTCTTCTCGGGTGGTTGTTGCCGGCTGCGTTTACTCCCTTCCGCCTCTGCTACTGCTTTTCGCCCTCGCCTACATTCAGGATTTCCGGCTACTCGGACGACACCTCATGCCGCTACTGCCGGTGATTCTCGGCAGCTTTGCCCTCGGATTTTCGCAGATACCGCACCGCGTATTGGCGAAGATTCTTTGCGCCTCCGTGGTCGTCATCTGGCTCGCTTCGTCGCTTTCGCTCCGCTTCGCGCCACGCCATCGGCGGGATGATTATCGGACGGCGGCTGCCCTCGCCAAAAGCGCGCTCGCGCAAAATGAAGGCGTCTGGTGGTCGGCAGACACTGACGCCGCGGCCTACTACGGGGTGAGCCTGGACAACGGCGCCCCAAAAAGCGCGCGGCTGGTCATCGCGCCGTCGCGCAAGGCGTTGGAAAATCAGCCGATTCCCGCCCTCATCGTCGCCTCAAAGTTCGATATCTACGATCCGGAGGATCAACTCGGCAGCTTCTTGCGCTCGCATTCCTTCGCCCCGGTGCAGCAGCTTCCCGCTTTTAAAATCTGGAGGCGACCTGCTCCTGTCCCTCGTTAATCTTGGGAAAAAGTTCGGCGATGAATTGCTGGATCAGCGCGTCGGTTTCCTCTTCCGAGCGGCCGAATTGAGTCAGGCCTTTGGTGACCGTGGCCGCCACGGTGATGTAGGCCCAGCGCTGGTTGTAGCCATGGAGAATGCGGTCGCGAATGTCGATGTAGGTGCGTTGCAAATGCGAAGGAGTGATGTCATTCGCGCCCACGAACCAATAATAATTCAGCCCGTAAATCGTGACCGTGTGCCCGTCGACCGCCACCTTGCGGAGATTGTGCAATCGAGTAACGCCGAGTTCGTGGACCGGTGATTCTGGGATCGGAATCTTAACCACTCGCGAATCGGCGATGCTCCAGCCTTGCGCAGGCAGGCAACGTTCCGGACGATGGATACTGTTGTCGAGATCCTGACCGGAAAGAACGATCGAAGCAAAAATCTGGTCACCGCGGCCGTTGGTATACATCTTCCGCGCGAACTCCGTGTCTCGCGCCAGAACCTGCAATTCCATCTCGGTAATTTTCTGGTCCTCGCCGAACCAGCCGCCAACATCGGTCGGTAATTTAAGTTCTATCCCCTGCGGCGAAGAGTTCGCTACTTTCGGAAGCAGAAAAACGGCCCCGAGCCCAAGAACCAGAAGCGCCTGAAGCAGGAGCAGGCGTTTAGTAGTCATAGGTCACCTTTTCCGATTCCGTGAGGGTCCGCTTCGAAACCTTGCGATAATCCAGATTCAACAAGCGACTGGTCAGGACCATGACGGCGAGCGCGATCGGAAAGAAAATGAACCCGGAATATTCGTGGTAGAGGCCGCCCGCGAATTTCGGAAACCCGAGCTTGGCAATGACGATGATGGTGAAAATTCGACCGGCGTTCCCGATGATCGCAAAGAGAATCGAAAGGGCAAAGATGACGATCTTTTTCCAAAGCTGTTTCTCCACCAGGTGAACATAGATCGCGGTGATCATGGTCATCGCGATGAGCGAGCGAATCCCGCTGCAACCTTCGGCAATATCAAAGCCCCAGCTGCCATCGACCGCGCGGAGCGTCGTCCCGACCGAGTAAATCTTGATCCCGAGAATGCCGCTCAATTTCTCGACCAAGCCGGTGATAAGAAATTGCAGACGAAAACTAGTCTGCTCAATCGCGGAGAGCGGAATGAGAAAAACCAGGAAGGCGCAGGCGAAGGCCAGGATGCGCGCGACTTGTTTGCCCCAGAGGAAAAGGATAACGCCGGAGACAAGGAACGGCACCGCGAAGAGTGCGAGCCGGGCCTGCAACGCCCGAGCCGCGATCACATAAAAGAAGACCCCCAGACCAAGCAGGAGCAGCCCCCAGTTGCTGCCCTCTTTCTTTGCTTTGGCGAGCGCCTCGCGGTGATACCAGACGAGAAAAAGGAAGACGAACGGGATCAGCCGGCTGTGTTCCTGGTTGTACTGCGGAATCCAGCGAATCCAGGCCCAATTGGCGATCGTCCGGCCGGAGTAAACCGGGAGGAAGCCGTAGAAATAGACCAACGTCGCCGTGATCGTGGCGAGGAGGAAGGCGGGCAGCGGGTGGCGTCTGATCCAATCCAGACTTTGGCGCGCGGCGGCGGAAACTCCGTTGCTCATGAAGAGGCGGAGGTTATCGCGAATGCGGGGAGGGCGCAACGCCGCGCTTTACCAACGCCAGCGTCCGCCGATGATCTCAGCTGCGCATGAGAGTCTTCGACGTTCTGGGTACTCCCCTGCTTGCCACCACCTATCAGGAACTGACCGCAGAATGCCAGCGGCTCGCGCGCAGCGGAGGCACTTGGGCGATTGATTTTAGTAATACCCACACCGTCACTCTCCGAAGGCATGACTCCCAATTTCGCCGCCTCACCCACTGCTTCGATCTTGTCCTCCCTGACGGCATGCCGCTGGTGTGGTGCTTAAACCGTCACGGCGCGAACCTGACGGACCGGGTTTATGGGCCAACGTTCATGCGAAAAATTCTTGAAGACCACTCGCGGTCGGCCACGCATTATCTAATCGGTGGATCGCAAGAATGTGGCCTCCAGCTGCGGAACCGCTTTCCCCAGGCGAGGATCGTCGGCGCCTTTCACGGACAGTGCAGCGGAGAAGGAATTCTCGAAGGAACCGAGGACGAGCGCGTGATTGCCGAAATCAATCATCTCGGGCCGGACTTTATCTGGGTCGGCTTGGGAACGCCGAAGCAATATGAATGGATCAACCGCAATAAATCCAGGATCAATCACGGCGTGCTTCTCGCCGTTGGTTTCGCCTTTGACGTCAACGCCGGGACTAAGGCCGACGCTCCGGAATGGATGCAACGCCGCGGATTGACCTGGCTCTTCCGCGCGCTCAGCGAACCGCGTCGTCTGCCGATGCGCTACCTGCGCTACAACTCGCTTTTTCTTTCTTATTTGCTCAAAGATGCGCTGATTAAGTCGCCATGAAGTTGTTCGCCGGCGCGCTCGCGCTTCTTTGCCTTTTGAATACCGGCGCGCCCGGGGAGCCGCTGCCTTTTTACAAAGGCGTGACCGTTTCCTGTCAGACCTGGGGCTATGAATGGCAGACGCCGGAAATGGCGCGAACGCTCGATGAATTGAAGTCGTTAGGCGTGAACTCGATCGCCATTCATCCCTACGCCCAGATCATGAATGATGGGCACATTCGCTTTCGCGTGATCGATAAGCAGCGCCACATCACCGTTCCGCTGGATTGGGCGCGTGAGCGCGGAATGTCCGTCATGATGGTGCCGCACATTGCCTACTGGGGCTCGAAGTTCTTGTGGCGCGGCGAGATCGACTTCGCGCGCGCGGAAGAGTGGGATAATTTCTTCACCGACTACGAAACCTGGATCGTGGAAATGGCGCGGATCGCGGAAGCGCATCACGCCGCGATCTTTTGTGTCGGGCTCGAGTTCACCCATGCGGAGGAATTTCCGGAGCGCTGGCTGAAGATCATCGCGGCGGTGCGAACGGTTTATTTTGGCAAGCTGACTTACGGCGCAAACTGGAACGAATATCAGACGGTGAAATTCTGGGATGCGCTCGATTACCTCGGAGTGCTCGCCTATTTTCCCTTAACCAAAACGCCTGACCCGAGTGCCGCAGAGATCGCCGCCGCCTGGGAAAAACGGGGCGCGGAATTACAGCGCTACTCGGAGCGCAATGGCAACAAGCCCTTCATTTTCGTTGAGCTCGGTTACAACGAAAACGCCAAGGCCGCGGCCGAGCCCTGGAGTTTCACCACCGGCGGCGAGCACGCGGCGGAGGTCCAGGAGCGTTGTCTGGACGCCGCGCTTTCGCTTGCCGGCAAGTCGCCCTTTCTCGTCGGGATGTTTTTGTGGAAATGGTTTCCGGAGTTGCCTAACGACGAGCGCGAGAATTTTTGTCTGCAAACACCGGCGATCAAAGAGCTGATCGCGCGGCACTGGCGATGACTCGTTAGGCTTTGCGACCGAATTTTTTCTCGAGCTCACTGTGCGAAATCTGGATCATCGTCGGTCGGCCGTGCGGACAGCAGTAGGGCAACTCGCAGGCGAGAAGATCGCGGATCAGTTTTTCCACTTCGAGATAACGCAGCGGATCGTTCGCCTTGACCGCGTGCCGGCAAACGGTTTTCGCGATCATGTCTTCGCCCAGGCGCAAGGCTGAACTGCTGTTACTCACGGTGCGCAAGCCGTCGATCACCTCGCGCATGAACTGCGCTGGATCGGCCGCGTGCAGAAAGGTCGGGACGCTGTCGATCTTGAAGGTTTGCGCGCCGAAGGGTTCGATCCCGATGCCCATTTTTTGCAGGGTGGCGAGGTTGCGCTCGACCCAGGCGGCGTCGCGCGGCGGGAGATCGAAGGTTTGCGGGAGGAGCAGGCGCTGCGAGGGCACGCCTTTCGCTTCCATCCGGCGGCGGAGCTCTTCGAAGAGGACGCGCTCGTGGGCCGCGTGCTGATCGACCAAAACCAGGCCGCTGGTATTTTCCATCAGGACGTAAAGCTTGTTCAGCACGCCGATGATTTGAAATTGTTGATCGCGCGAAGTCGCGGAGGACAACTGCTCGTTAGGCAAATCTTCGCTCCGTGGGCGAGGTCCCTCGCCGTCTTCGCGGCTCGGGATGACAGATGGCGCCACCGACGGCGGGAAAATTTCCGGGAACGGATCGGGTGAAAGAGCGGGCGTCACCGAAATCGGCGGCGCGCGAAATTGTTCCTGCCAGCTTTGCCGTCCGCTTTCGAGCGTGCGCTGGATCGCGGCGACGACCGCTTCGCGGACGGCGTTCGGATCGCGAAAACGCACTTCGCGTTTTGCCGGATGCACATTCACGTCCACCGCCGCGGGATCGAGTTGGAGGAAGAGGAAGGTGACCGGGAATTGCCCCCTCATCAGCGCGGTGTGATAGCCCTCGCGCAAGGCGGCATTGAGCACCGGGCTTTCGATCGCGCGGCCGTTGACGAAGACTAGCTGCTGAGAGCGCGTCTGCCGGCTTAAGCCCGCTTGCCCGATCAATCCGGAAATCTGAATCGGCGAACGCGCGCCGGTCTCTTCCACTTCGAGCAAGCGCTCGACCAACTCGCTCCCGTGCAAATCGCGAATGCGTTCGCGCAACGAAGTGGTCGCGGGCAATTGGAAAACCACCCGCTCATCGCGCACGAAGGCAAACGCGATCCGCGGATGACCCGTCGCCTGCAGATGCAGTTGGTGCTCGACGTTGCGGCTCTCGGTATTTTCCGAACGCAGGAATTTCCGGCGCGCCGGCAGATTAAAGAAAAGCGAACGCGCTTCGATTTGCGTCCCGGGCGCTTCGCCGCCGTCGCGCACGGTTTCGATTTTCCCGCCGCTGACGAGAATTTCCGTGCCCGCGACCGCCTCCGCTTCACGAGTCGTTAGGCGAAAACGGGAAACGCTGGCGATGCTCGGGAGGGCTTCACCGCGAAAGCCAAGCGTGCCGATCGCGGCGAGATCGCCGGCCGTGCGAATCTTGCTGGTGGCGTGGCGCTCGAGAGAAAGGAGCGCGTCATCCCGATCCATTCCACAACCGTCATCGACCACCCGGACGAGCGAAATTCCGCCACGGCGAATGATCACTTCAATCTTCTGCGCGCCGGCATCGATGCTGTTCTCGACCAGTTCCTTGACCACGGAGGCGGGCCGCTCGACCACTTCGCCCGCAGCGACCTGGCTGGCGAGAATGTCGGAGAGAAGTCGGATCCGGCTCATGGTACTGCGTGAGTTTAGATTTTCGATTTTGGATTGCGAAAGAAAACGCGGGTCTCGGCGGAATGAAGGAGTTCTTGCCAACCGCGTCTGTCATCCCGAGGCGGCGGAGCGCGTCGAGGGATCCCACCCACTCGGGTTTGATCGCACGAAGAGTCGAGCGAAAACCATCACCCAGCGCGAGGTCCCTCGTCGTCTGCGGGACCCCGGATGACACTCACGCTTTTGGTTCGTCGGATGCCGAGGACTGCAAACAACCAACGCGGAATGCCACATCGGTTGACCACGAATCGCGGTGGCGGTAACCTGATTTCGCAGATGATTAATGTGACTGACAACGCCGTGCAGCAGCTCCGTTCGCTTCTGGAAGCGCACGTGGATTCCGATGGCAAAGGCTTGCGCGTCTCGATCGCTAAGGGCGGTTGCTCCGGCCTGCAATACGAGATGTCGCTCGATGCCCGCCAGGAGGGCGACGCGATCGTGGCCCGCGATGGCGTGGAGTTTTTCGTCGATGATGAAAGCGCGCAGTTACTCCGCGGCGCGACCCTCGATTATCACGACGGGCTTACCGGCGCCGGCTTCCAAATTGTGAATCCGAACGCGGCTCGCACCTGTGGTTGCGGGACTTCGTTTGAAGCCATCCGGCCGGCGTGAAGCGGTCGCGTTCGCGAAGCCCACGCGTCTAGATGGATCGCAATTATTTCCGTAACGACGATCCCTACGGACGGCCGCGTCGGAAAGCGAATCTCTTCGGTTGGACAATCGCGATCCTGCTTCTGATCGGCCTGGCCTTGGCCGCCTGGCTCGGGAGTTACTACATTTTCGGGCAACCAGAACGGCCGGAGAGCTACCGCATTTTGCAGAAGTTGCACAAAATCGAGCAGCCGAAACGCTTTCAATTAACCGCCGCGCCCGCGGGCGAATTTCTCAACGGCAAACAATTGCACGAACGCTATGGCGCGATGGGCCCGGCGGAATTGGCCCAGACCAACGCGGAGTTGGCGCGCAATTTCATTCGCAACTTCCAGCAAGTGCGCGGGCCGGTGCCTTACGTGGTCGGGCATTACACCATCATGGATGCCTACGAGCTTGGGCCTAACGACATCTTTACTTCCGGGATGGTCGCGCTCACGAATGCGGTCGATTACGGCGAGCTCCTGATGGAGCACGTCTTCCCGGCGGACGAACAAGCGGTCCCGTTGATGAAGGAAACCCTGACGCCCGGGCTCGAAATTAAACTTGAGCGCGCACACGATTTGTCGGCGGTCATCCACGCCGAACGTTTGCCGGATGGACGCGTGCTCATCACCGCGGTGCCGTTGCTTTACGGCAGCTACACCATGACCCAGGGACGCGGCACGTTTAGCCTCCAACCGCCGTTCGACTTGAACATGAAAGCCGGCTGGCCGCTCTTTAAAACCGGCGCGCGCAAAAGTGCGGAAATTCATTTTGGGCAATATCGCGAACACCATGCCCTCGCCGGTGGGCAAGTGGTACCCATTCCGGGATTGGGTCCCTCGCCTGCGGCCGCGGCGCCGACTAACGAACTGGTGCGCGTAGAACAAGCGGAGCCGGTGGCGACACCGGTGATGGTGGCGAAAGTCGAGAAGCCCACGCCGACGCCGAAAGGTGGCAAGCTGTCCAAGAATGAAAAACGCGGCGCGTCGCCCACGCCCGCGAAGCTCGCCGCGGCCACCCCTGCTCCCACCGCCATCGCGGCGGCTACGCCGGTGGCGACGCCGATGCCGATTCTGCCCGCGCTGCCGGTGACGGCCGACACCACGATTGCTTCGACCGCTGGCGGCGGCAGTTGGAAAACTTATCCGGCGGGCAAAATGCCGGCCGGTCGCTTGATCACGACCTCGGATTTAGGCGATGTCGCCGAGCGCGGGTTAACGGGCGAGCGCGTTTATTTGCGCGGACAATTCGTGGTCAATTTCGCGGAATCAAATCGCGCCGTGCTCCGCCCGCAAAGCAAGCTGGCCGAGTCCGTCCTGCGTCTGGGCGCGCCTTCTTCCACCCGCATCATCGTGGAATTTCCCTCGGGCATGAAACCGCCCGCGCAAGGCGCGGTCGTGACGCGCGACCAAACGCGCCCCTACGAAATCACCGAGGTCCGCAAGCAATCCGACGGGCAGCTAAACATCTTCGTGCGCGAGATCATGCAGTAACGCAGGTCTCGTTAGGCAACGCCTCCGCTAGAAATTGCCGCGGCCGTTCTTCTGCCCGAGGACGCGGTTGTTCTGGATCTTGAACGAGGTCACCTGCTCGTGCGCCAGCCAATCGTTGATGTAAGTCCGGATCGATTTCCAACCGAAGAGCCGCTGATCGAGAATTGAATCTGGCACGCGCTCGCCCTTAAAAACGATATTTGTGATCCGCGCGGCCGCGGGGTTGCCGTCGGGCGACGCTTCGACTGTGGCCTCACCATTCAGGTAGCGGCCGCCCATCAAAAAAACTTTGTCCAGCGGGATGCTCACGCGCACGTGGCCGACGTCGTTCTCAATGCTGACAAACGCTTTGCCGCGGGTATTTTTGTTCGCGTTCAGGAGCGCGTTAATCTCGCCCGCGGACAGCGCGATGTTCGCGTTCTCGTCGCGTTCGTCCGCTTTCTCAAAAGCTTTCCAGCGCTTCTCCACTGCGACCGGCGGCGGTGTCGGCGCGCTCGAAACCGGCGTCGCTTCCGGCGCGCTCGAGGTGATTTCGGTCTCGTTCGTTTCCGCGGACAAAACCAGCGGCTCGGTCGCGGAATATTTTTGCCGAAGATGATGCAGCGCCCAATAACCTCCGCCGACGAAGGCGAGACAGAGAAAAGCGATCAGGCCGACGAATGTGAGGCAACCTTTGCCGATGCAGCCCAGCCCGCGATCTTGCGGCGGCGGGTTCGTAGTCTCGTTCATGGTTTCGGGATTTCCGCCTCCGCGAGGCGCGCCTGCGCGGCGATCAATTTTTCATACAAGCTCTGCAAACCTTCCGAGAGCAAACGCGTCCCCGAAAGCACCGGCATAAAATTCGTGTCCCCGCTCCAGCGCGGGACGATGTGGAGATGAAGATGATCGGGCACACCGGCGCCGGCGCACTCGCCGAGATTAAGGCCGACGTTGAAACCCTGCGCCTTCATCGTTTCGCGCAAGAGCCGCTGGCCGTGCAGGGCCAAGCCCCAAAGCTCGAGGACTTCATTTTCGCCTAACGAGAAGACGTCGCCGGTTTTGCGGTACGGCACCGCCATCAAATGCCCGACCGCATAGGGGTAACGGTTCATCATCAGGAAGGAATTCTTGCGACGCGCGAGCACCAGGTGCGCGGCGTCATCGCTCGCGCGCGCAGCCTCACCGAGGAAATCGGGATTGCGCGTTTCCTTTTCGAAATACTCCACCCGCCACGGGCACCAGAGAGTTTCGATTTCGTTTTTTGGGAATGCGCTTTCTTCACTCAAAGCGAGAAACGAATCGCGCCGCGCCGCCGCAAAGTCGAGCGACCTTTTCCGCGCCCCGCGCTCACTCGCGCCACAAAATCGCCCGCACCGGCGAACCGTCCGCGCCCGCAATCTTCAAAGGCAAACCGATGAAGTGATAAGGCCCGGCCGCGACTGCGCGCAGATCGAGCGATTCCAAAATGCTGATTCCCGCCGCTGCGAGCGCGTGATGATTCACCAACTGCTTCGCGGTGATCGCATCGACCGACGGGACATCGAACGCGAGCAATTTCACTCCCCTCGCCTGCAACCATGCGGGCACTTCGGGCGCGATCGTCGGGATCGTGCTCGGAAAGATTTTCGAGTCCGGCCAGACATTCGTTTTTAAAAATAACCGCGGCGCGTCCCGCAGCGCGTCGCCGTGTTCCGCGAGATCGCCGACTGTCATCTGCGGCATGGCACCGTCGCGATATTTTTCCGCCAGATCCGCCACGATCGCCGGCCCGAAATAGGTTTCGAGCTGCGCCTGTTCCATCGTCCAGCCGTCGTCTTCGAAATGAAAACGCGCGTCCGCGTGCGTCCCGTTGTGCAGGCTCATGCTGATCATTCCGAGGTTGACCGAGTTGCCATCAGGAATGCGCCCGTTCCATTTGAAATTGAAATGCTCATCGCCCGGCCAGGGCGCGAGGTCACTCGAGAGCGTGCGCGAAACATCAAAGATTTTCATTCCAGGTCGCTAGTAGAGCAGGTTTGAAAGCTTGCGTCACAACATCCGGAAGACAAAATCTCTCCAGGCCGCGGGCACCGTTTCTCCATGGAAAAAAGCGAAGACCTCGAGGATCACGTCGCGCGTTTGCAGGCCGCGGGCCTGATCGACATGCACTTCGATTTGCCGCTCGCGCTTTTTTTGAAACGGCCACCACACGGATCGCTGGCGGCGGATTTTCTTCCCCAGTTTCAAGCCGGCGGTCTCGGACTTCTCGGCGTCGCACTTTACGTCGAGGACAAAGATCTTCCCCGATCGCTTGAGGTCGCACTCGAACAGGTGGCGTTGCTTTACGAAGAGTTGGCCGCGAATCCTGGGGTCACGCTTTGCCGGAATTTCGCCGAGATCGCGCAGACGCAGCGCGACCGCCGCATTGGCATGCTCTTGACCATGGAAGGCGTCGAACCGCTCGGCGAAGATCTGCATCTCCTGCGAATTTTTCATGCGCTCGGCTTGCGTGCGCTCTCGCTGACTCATGCACGCCCGAACGCCGCTGCTGCCGGCGGAATTTTCGCCGCCAGCGGATCTCTCGCCACGGGCCTAACGAGTTTCGGACGCGAGCTCGTCCAGGAATGCGAGCGCCTCGGCATTCTCCTCGATCTCGCCCACATCAATCCCGCCGGCTTCGAGGAAATCTGCGGCCTAACGAGTAAACCGCTGATCGTTTCGCACAGCAATCCGCGCCGTTTTTACGATATCGAGCGCAACCTCAGCGACGCGCAGATCAAAATCATCGGCGCGCGCGGCGGCGTCATCGGGATCAACGCCATCTTTGTTAGTCCCAGAAAAGAGCGAGCCACCCTCGATCATTACGTCGATCACATCGCGCACGTCATCGAGCTCATCGGGATCGACGGCGTCGGGATCGGTTTCGATTTCTGCGAAGCGCCTTTCACACTCATGCCCCCGGCGGAAAAGGAGGCGCTCGAAGCGCGGCTCGCGCGCGTTCATTTTCTTCCCGACCTGCGCAATCATAGCCACGCGCGCAACCTCACTCGCAAATTGATCGAGCGCGGCTTCCGCGACGACGAGATCGAGAAAATTTTGCGCGGCAATTGGCTGCGCGTTTTGCGGCAGGTGCTAAACAACTAGACGCACTTGGCGATGACACCGGACCAAATACAAAACTTCATCGGCGGCCAATTCGTCGCCCCAATCGGCGGGAAATATCTCGAGAACATCGAGCCCGCGACGGGGAAGGCGTACTCGCAGGTGGCCGATAGCGATGCGCGCGACGTCGAGCAGGCCGTCGCTGCCGCGGAGCAGGCTTTTCCCGGTTGGTCGCGCACTTCCGCCAACGAACGTTCGCGCATCCTCCTGCGCGTAGCCGATCTGATCGAACGCGATCTGGACAAGCTGGCGCTCGCGGAATCGGTCGACACCGGCAAGCCACTTTCGCTCGCGCGCAATCTCGACATCCCGCGCGCGGCTTCCAATTTTCGCTTCTTCGCCACCGCGATTTTGCACACCGAATCAGCCGCGCACATCACCGACAACGTCGCCTTCAACTACACGCTGCGACTTCCGCTCGGCGTGGTCGGTTTGATTTCGCCGTGGAATTTGCCGCTCTATTTGCTCACCTGGAAAATCGCCCCCGCGCTCGCTTGCGGAAATACCGCGGTCGCCAAACCGAGCGAACTCACGCCGATGACGGCCGCGTTGCTCTGCGAAATTTGTCGCGAAGCCGGCCTGCCTGATGGCGTGCTGAACGTGGTTCACGGCACCGGCCCGAATGTTGGCGCGCCGCTAACCGCGCATCCGAAAGTGAGCGCGGTTTCATTTACCGGCGGCACCGTCACCGGTCGCAAAGTCGCGGAATCCTGCGCGCCGATGTTCAAAAAAATTTCACTCGAGCTCGGCGGAAAAAATCCCAACATCATTTTTGCCGACGCCGACATGGAAGCCGCGATCGCCGGCAGTTTGCGCTCGTCATTTGCCAACCAGGGTCAGGTTTGTTTGTGCGGTTCTCGCGTCTTCGTCGAACGCTCGGCCTATCCGGATTTCGTCGAGCGTTTCGTGGCCGCGGCCGCGAAATTAAAAGTCGGCGATCCGCTCGAACCGACGACCGATCAGGGCGCAATCGTTTCGAAAACGCAGCTCGAGAAGGTGAAATTTTACGTCGATCTCGCGCAGCAGGAGGGCGGCAGGATCGCGCTTGGCGGCGCCTCGCCAAAGTCGGTTAACGAACGCTGCCAGGCCGGTTATTTTTTCCCGCCGACAGTGATCACCGATTTGCCAGTCGCCTGCCGGGTGAACCGCGAGGAAATTTTCGGACCGGTGGTCACGATCACGCCGTTCGACAACGAAGACGAAGTCGTCGGCTACGCGAACGACACCGACTACGGACTTGCCTCCAGCGTGTGGACGCAAAATCTCGGCCGCGTCCATCGCCTGGCCGAGCGCATCCACACCGGCACCGTCTGGGTGAATTGCTGGATGGTGCGAGATCTGCGCGTGCCCTTTGGCGGGATGAAACAAAGCGGCGTCGGGCGCGAAGGCGGCGAGGAAGCGCTGCATTTTTACACCGAGCCGAAGAACGTCTGCATCGCGAAATAGCGCGCGTTTTCGCGCGGACGTGCACAAAATCTGAGGCATGCGCGGAGTAAGAGTCTTGGTCGGGACAGGAAGGGCGCGTTCATTCTGAGGTCCGATGAAAAGCGCGAGCAATGGAAAGCCGACGGACCGCATTTTGCGGGCTGGGAAATTTATCACGCCAAAGGTGCGCCGGTTGATCCGAATCGGATTTACTCCTCGCAAACCAGCGCGCGGTTCGGGCGAATCATTCAGCGCTCCGACGATGGCGGCAAGACCTGGGCGCAGCCCGGGATGGCGCCTAACGAGTCCACGACCACCCTAAATGGCATGCCGAAACCGGGCGCGGGCGGAATGTGTCTGCACATCATTCTGCTCGATCCGAAAAAATCCGGAGCGAAATTTCGGCGGCGGGCGCCTTTCACACGGACGATGGCGGCGAGACTTGGAAGCCGATTAATCGCGGACTGCATTCGAAATATATTCCCCGATCCGTATGAGGAAGCCGGGCTTGCGTGCGTCGGATCGCGCAGCATCCGGCGCGGCCCGAGACGCTTTTCATGCAGAAACATTGGGACGTGATGCGAAGCGATGATGCCGGCGATTCCTGGCGGGAAGTCAGCGGAGATTTGCCGACTGATTTTGGTTTCCCGATCGGCATTCACGCGCACGAACCGGAACGATTTACGTCGGGCCAATCAAGAGCGACTCCGAACATTCTCCGCCCGACGGCAGCTGCGCGTTTATCGCAGACGGAGCGGCGGGAACGAATGGGGAGAGCTGACGACCGGTCTGCCGCAGCGCGATTGCTACGTCAACGTGCTGCGCGATGCGATGGCAGTGGACTCGTTAGACTCGTGCGGACTTTATTTCGGCACGACGGGCGGACAGGTCTACGCGTCGGCTGATTTGGGCGATTCCTGGAAAGCGATCGTGCGCGATCTTCCGGCTGTTTTCTCGGTCGAAGTGCAAACACTGCCATGATTCGCGTGGTGTTTCCGCATCACTTGCGGACGCTGGCGCGGGTTAGTGACGAAGTGAAACTGGACCTTTCGGGCGCGGTGACGCAGAGCGCGATTCTGGACGCGCTCGAGCAAAATTATCCAGCACTTTGCGCCGCGATCAAGTCAGCCAGAAAACGCCGGCGGATGCCGTTTTGCCCGAGGCGATCGCGAACGGCGCGGAGCCGTTTTTCATTCTCGGCGCGATCGCCGGCGGTTAGCCGAGCGCGAAAGAATCAAGAGAGACATCGACAAAGGCACGGCCGTGTTTCAGAATCATTCCTGCGATCACGGTTCACGAGGCAGCTGAAATCAGGGACGTCGACAGTGATTAGCAGACATCCCCCCTGTGAAAGATCGATTAGAATTACAACGCCACCATTCTGCTTCAGGAGCGGCTGAGCAGAACGGCCAAGGCTCCGAATTCGTCTCGGAATCCGCTGAGTTCGGTGAGGAGCTGACGTTCCGTTCGATTAAGCCGGCTACACCTCTTCGCGTTGAACCTCACCCGACCGAATGGGATAAAAACCGAACGATCGCGATTTATCCCGCGGCGCCCGGGCAGTTGCAGATGTGGTTTCTGCAGCAATACGCGCCCGAGTCGCCTTGTTATAATATTCCGATGGCCTTCCGGTTGGCGGGGCCGTTGGATGTTTCGCGACTCGAAGCGGCCTTTCAATCGGTGCTGCGCCGGCACGCGACTTTGCGGACGACATTCGCGATGGAGACGGGAAAGCTGGTTCAACGCGTGGCATCGTCGGTCTCCTTTAAACTTCAACTCATCGAGCTCGCGAAAACCGCGGAGCATGAGCGAGAGGCGGCCGCGCGTCGGTTCGTCGATGAGTTTTCCTGTCGTCCTTTTGGGCTGCGCGCTGAGCCGCAGATTCGGGTCCAACTCATTCGCCTCGCGGCCGGCGATCACTTTCTGCTCATCGTCATTCACCACATCGTTTCCGACGGTTGGTCGCAGGCGAATCTTTGCCAGGAACTCTCCGCTCTTTACGCCACATCGGACGGCGCGAAGAGAACGCCCCGCGCCTTGCCGATCCAATTCGCCGACTATTCCGCCTGGCAAAATGAAGGCCTCGAAGATTCTGAGATCGCGGGACAGCGCGCGTTCTGGAAGCGAAAACTGGGAGACGAATTAGAACCGCTCGGTCTTCCGACAGATCATCCGCGCCCGACCGTCTCTTCATTTCGCGGGGCTGAACTCACGTGCTCGCTTGATCCGAAATTGATGACCGCGCTGGCGAGTCGCGCGCAAGCAGAAGGCGTGACGCTTTTCATGCTCCTGCTCACGGCCTTTAAGGTTTTGTTGCGTCGCTACACTGGCCGCGACGACGTGCGCGTGGGCGTGCCGTTCGCGAATCGGCCGCGCGTTGAAACGGAGGAGCTGATCGGATTCTTCGTGAATACGCTGGTGATGCGGACTTCCGTCTCGGGCGATCCGACGTTCAAAGAATTCGTTAGGCGAGTGAAAGAGACGGCAATCGAGGCCTACGCACATTCCGATCTGCCGTTCGAGAATTTGGTGGAAATGTTTGGCGATCAATCGGGCGGAGATCGCCCGGCATTGGTCGAAACGCTTTTCGCACTGCAGGATTTGTTCGAGCTGAATCTCTCGCTCGAAGGCCTACAGGTCACGCCGTGGCCGGTGCACACGCACACGGCCAAAATGGATCTCAGTCTCTTCGTGAATCGCGAAGAGAACGGTTGGTCGGTAAACCTGGAATACAATACGGACCTGTTCGATGCCGATCGCATCGAGCGGATGCTGGGGCATTGGCAGATGTTGTTGGAAAGCGTCGCCGCGAATCCTGCGCTGCGTATTTCGGAGATGCCGTTGCTGACCGCGGGCGAACGTCATCAGTTGCTGATCGATTGGAACCAGACGGCGCGAGAATATCCGCGCGACAAATCTGTGCATCAGTTGTTCGCGGAGCAGGCAGCTGCGACGCCTGACGCGGTGGCGGTGTTGACGGGAGAGATGTCGCTCACCTATCGCGAGCTGAACGAGAAGGCGGATCAACTGGCCGGCCATCTCCGTGATGCCGGCGTGAACGTGGGCGATCTCGTTGGCTTAAATCTCGAGCGCTCGATCGAACTGGTGATCGGCGTGCTTGGAATTCTGAAAGCCGGCGCCGCCTATTGGGCAATCGAAGAAAAGCTACCCGACGAGCGGATGCGGATGCTCGTGGCTGAGGCGCGCCCTCGGCTAATCTTGGCGCGGAAATCATCGGCAGATCGTCTCGCGGGGCTGATTGAGAATGTAGCGACGGAGGCAAGAGTGGCGGCGATCGATGACTTGTTAGGCCAGAAAAATTTTGGCCAACACGCCGAGCCTATCGTGCGCGCGGACGACGTGGCCTACGTCACTTTCACATCCGGTTCGACCGGTCGACCGAAAGGCGTTCGGGTGCGGCATCGCGGCGTAGTGCGGTTGGTTAAGAATGCGAACTACGTTTCGCTCGACGCCAGCGAAACGATTCTTCAGATGGCGCCGTTTTCGTTCGACGCTTCGACCTTCGAACTATGGGGAGCTCTTCTAAACGGCGGTCGCGCTGTGCTCATGCCCCCGGGTCAGCCGTCAATCGCGGAGATCGGCGCCGCGATCCGTGAGCATGAAATCACGACCATTTGGCTAACGGCCGGCTTGTTTCACCTGATGGTCGACAAGCGATTGAGTGATCTGAAATCTCTGCGCCAGTTTCTCGCAGGCGGCGACGTTCTTTCGCCTGAGCATGTGCGCGAGGCGCGCCGAGTCCTGCCGAATTGCCGAATTATCAATGGCTACGGTCCGACCGAAAACACGACCTTCACTTGTTGTTATAGCGTCGCGGATAATGACAATCTCGATCCCAGCGTTCCGATCGGCCGTCCGATCTCGAACACGCAAGTCTACGTTCTCGACGGCTCCCTCCAACCCGTGCCGATTGGCATAGAGGGCGAACTGTTTGCCGGCGGCGATGGAGTGGCGCTCGATTATCTCGGTCAACCGCAGTTGACCGCCGAGCGTTTTATTCCCGATCCGTTCAGCACGCTTGCCGGTGCGCGTCTCTACCGAACCGGTGACCGCGTGCGTTGGCGGGCCGATGGTAATCTCGAATTTCGCGGCCGCTTGGATTCGGAGATTAAGATTCGCGGATACCGTGTCGATCCTAGGGAAATCGAAACGCGCTTGCTCGACTGCGCGGGCATTCGTGAGGCCGCCGTCGTCGTTCGGCGTGATGAGTCGGCTGAAAAAATCCTGGTCGCGTATGTCGTTTTAGATGAGGGCACGAATCTGCCGGTCGAAGGGTTGCGCGATCACGCTCGAAATTGCTTACCGGACTACATGGTGCCGGCTGCGTTTGTCGTTCTCGTCGAGTTACCGCTGCTGCCTAACGGCAAAATTAATCGTCATGCGTTACCCACGCCGCCGCGACTCGAGGAGCGCGCGCCTAACGAGCAGAACCAACCGCTCAGTCTGCTCGAAGTCGAGCTGACTCGAATTTGGCAATCGCTTTTCGGACGAAATCATATTGGCCGGCAGGACAACTTCTTCGCTCTTGGCGGTCACTCGCTCTTGGCAGCGCGCCTCATAGCCGAAGTCGCTGAACGCCTCGGATGCAAACTGCCTATTGCAACTTTGTTCCATGCGCCCACCATCGAAACTCTCAGCCGGCGTCTGACCGAAGAAGATTGCGCGCCGGCGTGGGCTTCGCTCGTTCCGCTGCAACCGGAAGGCACGAAACCGCCGCTCTTTTTCAGTCATGGCTGGGGCGGCAATGTCTTTTGTTTTCAACCGCTCGCCCACTTGCTTCCGCCGGATCAACCAAGCTACGGCCTCCAGGCTGTTGGATTGGATGGCAAGACGGTGCGGCATACTTCGATCGAGGAAATGGCGGCGCATTACGTTGAGGAAATTCGTTCGTTCCAACCGGAAGGACCGTACTATTTGGCGGGCTATTCGATGGGCGGCCTGATTGCATTCGAGATCGGGCAGCAGCTCTTCCGTCTCGGTCAACGCGTGGCGATGTTGGCCTTGTTAGACACGGCTCGACGCGAAGCGCCGTGGACAGTTTATGCCCGCACGCTCGCGCCTTTTCTCTGGCGACGCTGTCAGTTTCATTTCGAGCGTTGGCGGCAAATGCCGACTCGGGATCGCTTTCATTATTTGCTGCGATGTTGGAGCGGTCTTTACAAATGGATCCAGAAGAATCGTCTCTCTTCTCGCGTGATTACGGCGCCCCCGCCTAAGGCGGCCGAACGGCCGGCGGTTCCAGGATTCGACGACTACTACGTCGCGGTCGCGGAGGCCTATCGTCTTCGCCGTTATCCCGGGACGATCGATTTTTTCATGAGTGACACGTCGGACCCTTTGTTCGTCACGCTCTGGCGTCATCTCGCGCGGGGCGGAGCAGAATTTCACCCGGTTCCGGGAACGCATCTTGAGATCATGGGAATCCGCGGCAGCAATCAGGTGCCGGTGTTGGCGAAGACATTAGAGGTTGCGCTGGACCGCGCTCAGCGCGATCGCCCCTCTTGATGGGTCGATCCTTCGAAAGTTCGCGCGCGCCGGAACCGGTCGGCGCATTTCCACACGCCAAACGAGTCGGTGATTTCTTATTCCTGTCGGGAATCGGGCCCCGCGTGCGCGGGAGCAAAGAAATTCCCGGAGTGACACTAGATTCGTTAGGTCAAATCGTGGGCTACGACATTGAAACGCAGTGCCGTGCGGTTTTCGAGAACGTGCGGCTCGTGCTGGAAGACGCGGGCGCGACTTGGAACGACATCGTCGATGTCACTGTGTTCCTGACCGACATGAAAAAGGATTTCCCGATCTTTAATCGGATTTATCCCGGATATTTTGCCGGGGAGGGGAAACCGAATCCGACACGCACCACGGTGGAAGTCGGCGCACTGCCAACACCGATCGCGATTGAACTGAAAGTGATCGCGGAGCTGAGTTAAGTTATGAGCGTGGCTTTCTCTGCCGATGAAAAATTCGCGCAGGAATCGGATGCGAATGATTCGTTAGGCAAGTTCCGCGAACGGTTTCACATTCCGTCCGGGCCTGACGGAAAGCCGTTAATTTATTTCGTCGGCAATTCTCTCGGACTGATGCCAAAAACTGTTCCCAGCATCGTCGAGCAGGAGCTGGAAGATTGGGCGACGCTTGGTGTCGACGCGCATCTCGATGCTAAGACGCCTTGGTATTCCTACCACGAAACTGTGCGCGAAGGAGCCGCGCGAATCGTCGGCGCGCAGCCCGGCGAAGTCGTCTGCATGAACAGCCTGACGGTGAATTTGCACCTCATGATGGCGACGTTTTTCCGGCCGACACAAAAACGGTCCAAGATTATGATGGAGGATCCGGCGTTTCCTTCCGACACCTACGCGATCAAATCGCAAATCGTTCATCACGGATTCCCGCCTAACGAGTCTTTAATTTTGGCGCGGCCGCGCGACGGCGAATTCACTGTTCGTCAGGAAGAGATCGAAAGAGTCCTGGAAAAACGTGGCGACGAAATTGCGCTCGTTCTGTTGGCGGGTGTGAACTTCTTCACCGGTCAGCTTTTCGATATCTCGCGAATCACATCTCTCGCACAAAAGCACGGCTGCCTGGTCGGGATCGACCTGGCGCACGCCGCCGGCAATGTTCCGCTTGCCTTGCACGACTGGAACGTCGATTTCGCCGTCTGGTGTTCTTACAAGTACTTGAACTCAGGTCCCGGCGGCGTCGCGGGCGCGTTTGTGCATGAGCGCCACGCCCGCAATCGCGAACTTCCACGTCTGGCCGGCTGGTGGGGAAACGATCCGGCGACGCGTTTTCGAATGCATCTCGAGCCGGAATTTATTCCGGTGCCATCGGCCGACGCCTGGCAAATCAGCAACCCGCCGATCCTCGCGATGGCTCCGCTGCGAACGTCGCTGGCGATTTTCGACGAAGCCGGCGGGATGGCGCCGCTGCGCGCTAAATCGCTTCGCCTAACGAGTTATTTCCAGTTCCTGCTCGACCAGATTCCCTCGGAATTTTTTACCGTGATCACCCCGCGGGAAAGCGCGCAGCGCGGTTGCCAGCTTTCGATCCTGATCAACGAGCATCCGAAGGAACTCTTTGCCAAACTGGAAGCGGCTGGAGTGAAGTGCGATTTCCGTGAACCGAACGTGATCCGCGCCGCGCCCACACCGCTCTACAACACCTTCCACGAAGTATGGCGTTGCGCACAGATCCTCGCCGCCCACCAGTAAGGTCTCGTTAGGCCGGGCCTAGCCGAGGAGTTCGCGCACGCAGTTGATCAGGCCGCCAATGGCAAACGGCTTGAGCAAGAATTTCACCTCGTTCTCGGCCAGGAAATGCCGGATCTGTGGGTCGGTCGAATAGCCGGTGATGAAGATGAAACGATCGCTCAGCGACGGCCGGGTTTGCCGCGCCTGGAGGTAAAATTCATCGCCTTGGAGTTGCGGCATTTTCAAATCGCAGATGACCGCGTCGTAATCGTGCGCCTTCACTTTCAGGAGCGCTTCCTCGCCGTCGAAGGCGACATCGACCAGAAAATTTTCGTCGGCCAGAATCCACTGCAAAGCCGAGGCCAGCTGCTGGTCGTCGTCCACCACCAGGATGGCTTTGAGCTGGTAGAGATTCCCTCCAGGCTGGTTTTCGTTAGGTTGCGGCTCGAATTTCATCAGCGTCAACGCCGCTGATCTAGCAGCCGCGGTGCCACGGCCCGCCGTCCCAGCACTTGTTAGACGCAGAAAGCGCGCCTTCGTGGATAAAGCTAAACAAACCCGCTCGATTCCTGTTAATCGTTTGGTCTACCCGCATGGCCACCCAATTCACCCTCATCGGCAGCGGCCTCGCCGGTGGTTTGGCGGCGGCCTATCTGGGCCGGCGGGGTTATGCGGTCGAACTTTACGAACGCCGAGCCGATCCGCGCGAAGGGAATTTCGTCGGTGGGCGCTCGATCAATCTCGCCCTCTCGACCCGCGGAATTCACGCGCTCGAACAGCTCGGTTTGGCCAAGGAAGTCTTGCAGCACGCGATCCCGATGCGGGGCCGGATGATTCACGACAAATCGGGCGATCTGCATTTTTCGCCTTACGACCGCGACCCGAATAAGTGCATCAACTCCATCGGCCGCGGCGCGCTCAACACCGTCGTTCTCGAAGCCGCGCTCCGTTACCCAAATGTGCACGTGCATTTCAATCACCGCTGCACCGAGGTCGATCTCGACGTGCCTTCCGCGCACTTGTTGAACACCAAGACTAACGAGTCAATCGAGGCGCGCGGCGACGCCATCATCGGCGTGGATGGCGCGTTTTCCGCAGTCCGCTGTTCGATGCAAAAACTGGAGCGCTTCGAGTTCAGCCAAAGTTATCTCCCGCACGGCTACAAGGAATTGACCATCCCGCCCGCCGCCGACGGCGCATGGCCGATGGAGAAACATGCGCTCCACATCTGGCCGCGCCGCAGCTTCATGATGATCGCATTACCGAATCCGGACGGCTCTTTTACCTGCACGCTCTTTTGGGAATTCAGCGGGCCGCGAAGTTTCGAGACCATAAAAACCGACGACGAAGTGCAGCGTTTTTTCGACGAAGAATTTCCCGATGCGGTGCCGTTGATGCCGAGCCTGCGGGAAGATTTCCGGAGCAATCCCACAGGCTCGTTAGTCACGATTCGCTGCGCGCCCTGGCACTATCACGACAAGGTCGCGCTGATTGGCGACGCGGCGCACGCGGTGGTGCCGTTTTACGGCCAGGGGATGAACGCCGCCTTCGAAGATTGCGTCATCTTCGACGAGTGCCTGGCCGCCTGGCCTAACGACCGCGAGCGCGCCTTCACCGAGTACTCCGCCTGTCGCAAGGAGGACGCCGACGCGCTGGCCGATCTCGCAGTCGAAAACTTTGTCGAGATGCGCGACAAAACCGCCTCGAAGACATTTCGCGCGAAGAAAAAACTCGACCACCTGCTCGAAGGAATTCTCCCCGGGATCTATCTCCCGCTCTACACCATGATCAGTTTCACCCGCATCCCCTATGCGACCGCGGCCCGGCGGGCGCGGAGACAGGATCGCATTCTGTCTGCGAGTCTCATCGCGCTCGGCGTGTTTCTCGCCCTCGCGCTCGTTCGAATTCTAACTCGTTAGGCCGAGGAATTCGCGCGCGGTCCCGGAGAGCAACTGTTCCTTCGTTTCATGCGAAACACCGGCTAGCGTTTCGACCAACTCGCCCGGGCGCGCTTCGCCTAAAGGGAACGGATAATCCGAGCCGAGCGCGATCCGTTCCGCACCGAAAAGCTTGAGCAACGTGTACAGCGCTTCGGGGTCGTGGACTAACGAGTCGACATAAAACCGCGCCGGCCGGTCCTTCGTGGCCAGGTAATTTCGCGGCGGCGTCTGGTTATCGATTGCCACCAGGTCGGGCCGGACCTCAAAGCCGTGCCCGATGCGACCGATAGTGAAGGGAAAAGTCCCGCCTCCATGCGCGAAGCCGATCCGCAGTTTCGGGAAACGCTCGAAGACACCGCTGAAGATCAGGCTACAAATTGCGAGCGCCGTTTCCGCCGGCATCCCGACCAGCCAAGGCAGCCAATATTTCGGCATCCGCGTTTTCCCGACCATGTCCCACGGGTGCACGAAAATCGCCGCATCGACTTGCTCGGCGGTGCGCCAGACGGCGTTGAGCGCGGAATCGTCGAGATTACAGTACTCGTTAGGCGCGCCGGTCAGGCTGGCGTCAACGTGCGTTCCGATTTGCACCCCGCTTAATCCCAGTTCGCGCCGGCAACGTTCGATTTCGCCTGCGGCTAAATCCGGATCCTGCATCGGGATCGTCCCCAAGCCGGCGAACCGCATCGGATGCGCGCGCACTACTTCGGCGATGTGATCATTCAAACGCCGCGAAAGATCGAGCGCGTCGGCCGCTTTCGCCCAGTAACTGAACATCACCGGGACGGTCGAGAGCACCTGCATGCTCACACCCACTTGGTCGCATTCCTCAATCCGGCGCGCCGGATCCCAGACGTTGTCCGTGATCTCGCGAAAGCAGCGTTCGCCGATCATCATCCGCGCGCAGCACGGTTTGTGATGGTCCAACCTAACGAATCCTGGATAGCCGTACTTCGCGTCCAGATCCGGCCAGTCGCGCGGCAGAATGTGAGTGTGCAGGTCGATTTTCATCCGCGGCCTGGACGCGAGCGAATCAGAACGGTTTCACCGGCTCGGCTTTCTCGACTTTGGTGCCGCAACGCTTGCAGGTCCGACGCTCGTCGTCGTTCCAAAAGTCGAGCATCGCCTGGCTGAAATGCTGCACGATGTCGCCGCAATCGAAGTCGATGTCTTCGACCAGTGCGCCGCAGTTTTCGCAATAAAAAATGACGTGCTCATGCTCGCCCGCGGGCCGGCGACGCTCGACCACCATGCCCAACGTGTCCGGCGGACGAACCGGCGCGTGCGGCACATTCGGCGGGATGAAAAAAGTTTCTCCTTCGCGCACCAGATGATCGACGATGCGATCGCCTTCGCGGAGGCGGATTTTGATGTCGCCTTTGAGTTGGTAGAAAAATTCCTCGGAATCGACCTGGTGAAAATCGTTCCGTGCGTTTGGGCCCTTGATCACCATCACGAAAAAATCGCGGCCGTCGTAAAGGTAGCGATTGCTCACCGGCGGTTTGAAGAGCGCTTTGTTCGCCTCGATCCAATTCTCGAGATTGATCGGCGACGGGACAGACTGCGCGGGAGGATCGGCAAGCTCGGGCATGGAGTGAGCGTATTTCCGGCGAGCAAGAGCGTCAACGCATCGCGCTCAATGCGGCAAGGTCAATTGATCCAAACCCGCGTTTTCCAGTTCGCGATTTAGGTCCGGCAGATCGCTCGCGAGCAATCCCCGCCAGCGCGCGCCCGCCGCTGCTGCCTCTTTCTCCACCTCGCCGACCGCTATCTTCACCCGATCCGTCGGCGGCGCATCCGTCTCCTGAAGGTTCTCGAAAAGTCCTTCGACCTTTTCGAGAACTCCGAGCCGCGAGGGCGAACCGGGACGCGCATTTGGAAGCGTGAAGCTCTGCAACTTTTGCCGGAAGGCTGCGAGTTTTTCGACAATCGGTTTGCCGTCCGCGGCTTCGTCCGCTTTTTGGATCGCCGAGACTAACGAATCAAAGTTTTGCCCGATCGGATCGAGGGTGATGCGTGTCTGATAAAGTTTTTTCGAGAGCTCGAATTGTTGGGCCAGATCGGCCGCGGAAGTTTTCACGCGCGGGTCCATTTTTACCGTTAACGGTTGCGTGTAACTTTTTCCGTCCACGGTCAGGACCGCGGAATATTGACCGGGCAAAACCCACGGCGACGTCGCCTGCGGCGGGGTGTTCCGGTAAACCGCAGTCATCGGGTAGCTGGGTTCGACATTCGGAATCGCCGCGTAATGCAGGTCCCAGAAAAATCGATGCAAACCGCGCTCGGTTGAAAGCGGTTGCAGCGGCCGCAACCAGTAAAGCGGCACCTTGACCTCCTTCGGGTCAGGCGGCGGGAGCGCATCCGTGCTGGCGTATCGCCTAACGAGACTTCCCTGCGCATCCTTGATCTCGAGCGTGACCGCGTCGGCGGATTTTTCGGCCAGAGAGTAATCGATCATCGCGCCTTCCGGCGGATTTTCGCCGGCGGGTTCATCCGGCGGCAGCGGCGTGTCAGTGTTCATGCTCCAGCGCACGCGGAGCGCGGTTTGCGGCTTAAACAAACCCGTTTCCTGCCGATCGCCCGCGAGTTGGCGTAAAGGCGTGATGTTATCGAGAATCCAAAAACCGCGTCCGTGTGTCGCCACCGCGAGGTCGTCGTCTTTGATGATCAAATCGCGCACCGAAGTCGCGGGCATATTCAAGCGCAGCGACTGCCAATGCGCGCCTTCGTCTAACGAGTAGTAGACCGCGCGCTCGGTCCCGGCAAAAAGCAATCCGCGCCGCTGCGGATCCTCGCGGACGGCGTTAACCGTTTGACCGTCCGGAATCCCGGTGACGATTTCCTGCCACGTCTTGCCGTTGTCGTTTGTCCGATAAATATGCGGCCGCAAATCATCCACGCGGATGGTGTTGACCGCCGCATAGGCAGTCCTGGCGTCGAAATGTCCGGCATCGATCAGCGAGATTTTTTCCCAAGGCTTAAGCTGCGGCGGGGTCACGTCCGTCCAATGTTTACCGCCATCAGTCGTCAACTGGATGAGCCCGTCATCGGTCCCAGCCCAGATGCGTTTCAGCTCCAGCGGCGACGGCGCCACGGTGTAAATCACTCCGCGCTGTTTCGCTTCCGCGGTCGGTTGCTCGCGATATTTCCCGATCGACGCCGGCAGCTCGTAGGTCTTGCGGGTTAAATCCGGACTGATTTGTTCCCAATGCCGCCCGCCGTCACGCGTTTGCCAAAGCGTGTTCCCGGCGAAGAAAAGCAGGTGCGGATCGAGCGGCGAAAAAATTACCGGCTCGCTGCGCAACATTCGAAAATCTGGCGAGCGTGTCGCGAGCGGCAGAATACCTTGCGCCTGATCGTTGCGCCGATCGTAGCGCGTCAATTTCCCACCGTAGATGATTTCCGGATCGAGCGGATCCGCGGTTACGTAACCGTATTCCTCCGCGCCCACCGGATGCCAATCGCGAAACGTAATCGCGCCATCATCGCCGCGGCTTGCGATCCCCACCGAACCGCTCTCCTGCTGCCCGCTGTAAAGCCGATACGGAAATGAATTGTCCGCGCTGACGTGATAGAGCTGCGCGGTCGATTGGTTATACCACGAGCTCAAGGTGCGCCCGCCATTGACGGTGATGAGTGCCCCCTGATCGCTCCCAAGCTCGATGATCTCGGGGTTGTTCGGATTGATCCAAACATTCTGGTAATCGTCGCCGCCCGGGGCGCCGCGCCAACCCGTCCAGGTCTTGCCGCCGTCGATCGATTTCCAACAAACGACGCTCGCGGAATAGATCACCTTCGGATCGGTCGGATCAATCCGCACCACCGGAAGATCGCCGCCGCCGATGCCGGCGCCGGGCCGCGGATCGTCGGTCGCGAGCGTCCAACTTTCGCCCGCGTCATCGGAGCGAAAAAGCTTCGAACCCTTCGGCATCGCGACCGCAGCGAACAACTTGTTAGGCGCGCTCGCCGCGATTGCGAGGTTCGCCTGCACGACCACGTCCGGCAGGCCATTGCGCAATTGTTTCCAGGTTTTCCCGCCGTCGCTCGATTTGAAAATCCCGCCGTTATTTCCAGACCAGTTGCTGTTTTCCCACGGACCCTCGCGCGCTTCCCAGAGCGAGGCGTAAACGATCTCGGAATTTGCCGGATCAATCTGCACATCCCCCCCACCCGTGTTCTCATCTTTGTAGAGCACCTTCTCGAAATTCTTTCCGCCGTCGAGCGAGCGAAAGATCCCGCGTTCCTCGTTAGGCCCATAGGGATGACCGGCGACGGCCACAAACAGGCGATCGGGATTATGCGGATCGAGTGCAATCTGCGCGATCTGCTGGCCGTCACGCAAACCGAGATGCGTCCAGGTTTTTCCCGCGTCGACCGATTTGTAAATCCCATCGCCGACCGACAAATCCGGACGATGCAAACCTTCGCCGCTGCCGACGTAAATGACCTCCGGATTGGAAATCGAAACCGCGAGCGCGCCGATGGAGCCAGTCGGTTGATCATCGAAAATCGGCTGCCAGGTGCGCCCGAAATCCGTCGTCTTGAAAACGCCGCCGTTGACCTGCGCCATGTAAAAAAGATTTGGCTGCGAAGGGACGCCGGAGATCGCGCGCGTCCGGCCGCCGCGATACGGCCCGATATTTCGCCAACGCAAAAGCTGACCGAAGTCGCGCTCGCTTTGCGCGGAGACGCCGGTGATTTGACTAACGAGTAGTAAGACAAGTCCGGCGCGCGGGAGAAACCACATTCAAGAAGATGCCGCGAGCGCCAGGAGCGGCAAGCGTTTCACTCGGCCGCCGCGGCGATTGCCGATGGAAGCGAGCACTCGTAACCTCCTCACCTCGATGACTCCTTCACCATCACGCGCCGCCGCGGAAGCCCTCGATGCGGCCGATCCGCTGGCGAAATTCCGCGCGCGTTTTTTCGTTCCAAAAAACCGAATTTACCTCGACGGCAATTCGCTCGGCCTGCTCTCCATCGACGCCGAACGCACCCTGCTCGCGGTGCTCGAGAAATGGAAAACCGGCGGCATCGGCGGCTGGTTGGAAGGCGATTCGCCCTGGTTCACGATGGCGGAAGCGCTGGCCGCGCGAGTTGCGAAATTGGTCGGCGCGGAAGCGGACGAAATCGCGATCGCCAACTCAATGACGATCAATTTGCACCAGTTGCTTTGCACGCTCTACCAGCCCGCGGCCAAACGGACGAAAGTGCTGATCGACGCGCACAGTTTCCCGACGGATCGCTACGCCTTGCGCAGTCATCTGCGTCTGCGCGGACTCGATCCGGACGAACACATCGGCATCGTGCCGGCGGGCGATTCCCGGTTTCTCGACGAAGCCGCGATGGAAAAAGCCCTAACGAATCCAGAGCTGCAAATGGCGCTGTTTCCCTCGGTCGTTTACACCACCGGGCAGTTGCTCGATCTCGAGCGCCTCTGCCGCGTCGCGCGCGAGAACGATGTCGTCATCGGCCTCGATATGTCGCATACCGTCGGCGTGATGCCGCACGCGCTCGATGAATGGGGCGCGGATTTCGCCGGCTGGGGCCATTACAAATGGCTCAACGCCGGGCCGGGTTCCGTCGCCGGCCTCTACCTCAACCGACGCCACTTCAACGCCAGCGGCGTGGTCGACGCCGGGCTCGCAGGTTGGTGGAGCGTGCACAAGGAAAGCATGTTCGAAATGTCGGATGAATTTTTCCCGGGGATGGGCGCGTCAGCGCTGCAGATCGGCACGCCCGCGGTCCTGAGCATGGCGCCGATCGATGGTGCGCTTCGTCCCGTCGAAGAAGCGGGAGTCGAACGCATTCGCGCGAAATCGATCGCGATGACCGAGTTCATCATTAGCGCCGCCGACGCGGAACTGGCGACTCTCGGTTTTGAAATCGGCACGCCGCGCGAATCGCATCGCCGCGGCGGACATGTTTCCGTGCAACATCCGGACGCGCAGCCGATGTGTCTCGCACTCCGGGCGCGCGGTGTTATCCCGGATTTTCGCAAGCCGGATGTGATCCGCCTCGCTCCCTCGCCACTCTACAACACCTTCGCGGAATGCTGGGACGCGATCGCTGCGCTCAAGGAGATCGCGAGCACTTCGGCGTATGCAGAATTCGCCGCGACGCCGACGTTGGTGACCTAAACGCCTAACGAGTCGTTAGCTCATCCAGAATCGCACGCGCCGCCGTCTGGCTGGCTTCTTTCTCGCCCAATTGCTTTCGGATGCGCGCAAATTCCGCGGTCATCTTTTCGCGCGCCTCCGCGTCATTCATCAAGCGCAATGCCGCCGCCGCCATCGCGCACCCAGTGGCGCGGTGTTGAATGAACTCCGGAACAATTTCGCGACCCGCGAGCACGTTTGGCATTCCGAGATGTTTCACTTTCACCACCAATCGCGCCGCCAAATACGTTAACCACGCGACCCGATAAACGAGCACGAACGGCAGCCCAAAAAGTGCCGCTTCCAACGTCGCCGTGCCGGAAGCGACTAGGCCTACCGAAGCGCGCTGCATGGCTACGATTCCTTCGCCAATCGTGATTTGAAACTGCGCGGCGCCGGAATTCTTCGCGAGCGTTTCGATCGCGCGCGCCAACCCAGCCGAGGCCGCGGCAATCTCGAAATGCGTTCCCGGCCGGGCGCGCACGATCAATTTCGCTGCCTCCAGCATCGGCGGCAAAATCTTTCGCACTTCGCGCGCCCGACTTCCCGGAAGGAGCGCGACCAAATCAGGATCGCGCGGCCTAACGAGTCGTTGCGGATCGAGATTTTCGATCATCGGATGACCGACAAACACCGTCCGCAATCCGGAGGCGTTGTAGAGTTCCGCCTCGAAAGGAAAGATGCAAAGCATCAGGTTGAGATCACGCGCCATCTGCGGAATCCGGCGGCGATTCCACGCCCAAACTTGCGGGCTGATGTAGTAAATGATTCTCAGCTTCGGAAGCTGTGCGCGCAGGGCCCGAGCAAGGCGAAGATTGAATCCCGGGTAATCAATTAAGACGACCGCGTCCGGGTTAAGTGCGCAGATTTCCGCGATTGTTAGGCCAAACTGCCGGCGAAAATATTCATACTGCTTCAGCACTTCCCAGAGCCCGAGGACGGAAGAGTGTTCGCTCCAATCGTTGAACTCAGCGCCCGCGATTTTTTGCATGCGCGGACCGCCACGTCCGCAAAAACGCAAAGTGGAATCTTCGGCGCGGAGCGCACTCATGAGCGCCGCGCCGTGAGCGTCGCCACTCGCTTCGCCGGCGACGAAGTAGAGTGTCCTAGACACCGCGCGCGGCCTCGATCAGCCGGGTGATCTCGACCGCCAGCTCGAGCGCGGCGGTCGCCTGGAATCCTGAAACTTTCGGCGCGCGACCGGTGGCCGCGCATTCAATGAAGGAAGCGAGTTGACGCTTGAGCGGTTCTTCGCGCTCGATCTCCACCGGTTCATTGCTAATTCCGGTGGCGGTGCGGCGATAAATTTCACCGCTTTGCGTCTGATAGTCTAACGAGAGGTAGGCATCTTCCTGGAACACGCGAATCTTCCGCATCCGCTCCGGGCTGATCCGGCTCGAGGTGATGTTGGCGACACAACCGTTCTCGAAACGCAGGCGCGCGTTGGCAATGTCTTCGCCACGGCTTAGAACCGGCACCCCGACGGCGTCGATCGTCTGCACCGGGGAACGCACCAGGTGCAAAATTATTTCAAGGTCATGAATCATCAGATCGAGAACGACGCCGATGTCGGTACTGCGATTCGGATAGGGTGAAAGCCGATGGGCTTCGATGAATCTTGGTCTCGTTAGGCGTTCTTCCAAAGCGCTCAGCACCGGATTGAACCGCTCCACATGCCCAACCTGTAAAACCAAATCGCGCCTCGCGGCCAGCTCTGCGAGTGCGCTCGCGTCCGCAGTATTTTCCGCGATCGGTTTTTCGATCAGCAAATGCTTGCCGCGCTCGAGCAACTCGCGCGCGACCTCGAAGTGGCTGTTGGTCGGCGTGGCGATGGAAGCGGCGTCCACGCGGTCCGCGAAATCTTCCAGCGAACTCGCGACCGCGACGCCGAATTCGTCCGCCATTTCGCGCGACTTAGCCGGATCGGTGTCGAAGACCGCGGCAAATTCCGCACTCCTTGATTCGGCATAAAGCCGCGCGTGATTCTTACCAATGTGACCAACTCCGACGACACCGACGCGCAGTTTGCTCATCGCACGGACAAAACGGGCGCGGATTGATTCTGTAAGAACCACTCGTAGGTCCGCGCGATTCCTTCCCGCAACGGGATGCGCGGTTGCCAGCCGAGCGCAGTCAGTTTGGCAACATCGAGGAGCTTGCGCGGCGTGCCGTCCGGCTTGCTCGCGTCAAAGGTGAGCGCGCCGTGAAACCCCACCACTTCGCAGATCAGCTCGACCAGTTGCCGGATGGAAATGTCTTCGCCGCAACCGACGTTAATGATTTCCGGCGAATCGTAATTTTGCAGAAGAAAAACGCAGGCGTCAGCCATGTCGTCGACGTGCAGAAATTCCCGCCGCGGGGTGCCGCTGCCCCAGACGACGATCTCGCGCGCGCCTTCCATTTTCGCTTCGTGCGCCTTGCGCAAAAGTGCCGGCAGGACGTGCGATGAACCGAGATCGAAGTTGTCGTTAGGCCCGTAAAGATTCGTCGGCATGGCCGAGATGTAGTTTTCGCAGTACTCGGCGGCGTAGGCCTGGCACAATTTAATTCCGGCGATCTTGGCGATGGCGTAGGCGTCGTTCGTCGGCTCGAGCGGACCGGTGAGGAGCGCGCTTTCCGGGATCGGTTGCGGTGCGTGTTTCGGATAAATGCAGGAGCTGCCGAGAAAGAGAAGTTTGCGGGTTTGGTGGCGATGCGCCGCGCTGATCACGCTGTTCTGCACCCGCAAATTATCGAGCAGAAACTCGACCGGATAATCATTGTTCGCCTTAATTCCGCCGACCTTGGCGGCCGCGAAGATGACGATCTCCGGTTTCTCCCGTGCAAAAAAATAGGCAACCGCCGCGTCGTCCGTGAGGTCGAGTTCCGCGCGCGAACGCACAAGAAGATTTTCGAAACCATCGCGCCGCAGCCGGCGCGCGATCGCGCTCCCGACCAGTCCGCGATGCCCGGCGACAAATATTTTTTCGGATTTCTCCATGATGCGCCTGAGCGTCGTTTACCATTTTCTTTTTTGGAGTGATGCGCAATCCTCAGTTCGTGGCCAAACGCGAATCCCGACTGCAAGTCCAGAAGACTTACAAGCTCTACATCGGCGGGAAATTCGTCCGCAGCGAAAGCGGACGCGTGGCCACGGCGGAAAGTGGAACTAACGGGGCGGTCGCGAATTACGCGCGCGCTTCCCGCAAAGATTTCCGCGATGCGGTCACGGCGGCGCGGAGCGCATTCGGTGGTTGGGCCAAACAAAGCGCCTACTTGCGCGGACAGATTCTCTATCGCGCGGCCGAGATGCTGGAGATGCGGCGCGATCAACTGGCCGCCGAGTTGAGCCATGCGCACGGCGCGCGCAAATCAGCGGCCGAAAATGAAGCGACCCTCGCGATCGACCGGCTGGTGCATTACGCCGGCTGGACGGACAAATTCGGCCAGCTCTTCAGCGCGGTGAATCCGGTCGCGAGTTCGCATTTTAATTTCACTTCGCCGGAACCGACCGGCGTGGTCGTGGTCGTTTGCCCCGACGAACCTTCGCTCGTGGCCATGGTCTCGTTAGTCGCGCCGGTCATTCTCGCGGGTAACAGCGCGATCGTTTTGCCATCAACGACACATCCGCTGCCAGCGTTGACCTTTTCCGAAATCATCGCCACCAGCGATCTGCCCGGCGGCGTGGTCAACATGCTGGCCGGCGATCGCGCGGAACTGGCGCCATGGGTCGCGAGCCACATGGATGTGAACGCGATCATCGACGCTTCGGGCGACGAGAAGATCAGCCGCGAATTGCAAAAAGGCGGCGCGCTCAATGTGAAGCGTTATCATCGGCGCGATTTGCGCGCGGCCGAATGGCGGGGCGAAGCGGCAGAGAATCCTTATTGGATCCTCGATAGTGTGGAGATGAAGACCGCGTGGCATCCGATCGGGCTGTAATGCCGCGCGCGCTGGTCATTGTTCTGGATAGCGTCGGGATTGGAAATGCGCCGGATGCGGAGCGCTACGGCGATGCGGGCGCGAACACGCTCGGCCATATTTTCGAGCAAACGCCGGAGCTGCGGCTGCCGGCTTTGGACTCGTTAGGCTTGCCCGCGCTCCTGGGCAAAACGCTTACCAGCGTGAGCCGTGCAAGCTTCGGGCGCATGCGCGAGCGCTCTGTCGGCAAGGATACGACCACGGGACACTGGGAACTCGCGGGCGCGATCCTGGAAAAGCCGTTCGCGGTCTACGAACAATTTCCACCCGCGTTGGTGCACGCGATCGAAAAAGACGCGGGCACGCAGTTCATCGGCAATTACGCCACCAGCGGCACCGCCGTGCTGGAGATTTTGGGATTGGAACATGTGCGCACCGGGCATCCGATTCTCTACACTTCGGCCGACTCGGTTTTGCAAATCGCCGCGCACGAAGAAATCGTCCCCCTCGAGCGGCTTTATGAAATTTGCCAGATCGCGCGGAAACACGCGGATGGCGCGCAAATCGGCCGGGTGATCGCGCGGCCTTTCGCCGGTGAACCGGGAAATTTCGTGCGCACTTCAGGTCGTCATGATTTTTCGATGAACCCGCCGCGGACGATTTTCAATGCGCTCGAGGAACGCGGAGTTCCGGTCGTCGGCATCGGAAAAATCAGCGATATATTTGCCGGCGAAGGAATCGCCGAATCACTCGCGACGACTTCGAACGCCGAAGGAATGGAACGGATCGAGGAACAATGGCAGCGGGCTGGCGAGCGTTTACTTTTTGCCAACCTGGTCGACTTCGACATGCTCCACGGCCATCGCCGCGACGTTGCCGGCTATGCGCGCGCCTTGCAGGAATTCGATCGCTGGCTCGGAAAATTCCTCCCGAAAATTCTGTCGGACGATTTGGTCATCATCACGGCCGATCACGGAAACGATCCGACTTTCCGCGGCACCGATCACACCCGCGAGCAGGTGCCGCTTTTCGTTTTGTATCGTGGGGAAGCGCACGATCTCGGGACGCGCGAAAGTTTTGCCGATGTTGCGGCGACGCTGGGCGAATATTTTAAATTATCCGAGCACTGGCCGACGGGCTCGTCGTTCCTAAATTGACGCGATGCATATCCCGAGCTTGATCGAGAAGAAGCGCGACGGCGGTGAATTGAGCGCGGAAGAAATTGAGCAGTTGGTGACGGATTTCACGCACGGCGCGATTCCCGATTATCAAATGAGCGCCTGGGCGATGGCGGTTTTTTTTTGCGGGATGACCGCGGCTGAAACCCAGCACTTGACCACCGCGATGATGCGAAGCGGACGGACGCTGGAATATCCGGCGGACTCGCCGCCGAAGATCGATAAACATTCCACCGGCGGAGTCGGCGATAAGGTCTCGTTAGTCTTGGCGCCTTTGCTGGCCTGTGATGAAGTCTGGGTGCCGATGATTTCGGGGCGCGGCCTCGGGATCACCGGCGGCACGCTCGACAAGCTGGAAAGCATCCCCGGTTTCAACGTCAATCTCGATGAGAAACGCGCGCTCGCGCAGCTCCAGCGGCTCGGCGTTTTCATGATCGGACAGAGCGCGGACATCTGTCCGGCGGACAAAAAACTTTACGCGCTCCGTGACGTGACCGGGACGGTGCCTTCGCAAGCGTTGATCGTGGCCAGCATCATGAGCAAAAAGCTGGCGGAGAATCTCGATCGGCTGGTCTTGGATGTGAAATTTGGCCGCGGCGCTTTCATGAAAACGAAAGCGGAAGCGAAGCAGTTGGCGGCGGCGATGACGGAGGTGGGCACGCTTATGGGCGTGAAGATGGCGCACGTCTTGAGCCCGATGGATCAACCGCTCGGGCGCGCAGTCGGGAACGCGCTCGAAGTCGCGGAATGCGTCGAGGTCCTGCAAGGCGGTGGACCGGCGGATTTGATCGAACTAACGCTCGACCTGGCGACGAAAGTCTCCACCACTTCGCGCAAAAAACTGGCCACGCGGTTGAGCGACGGCAGTGCCTGGAAAAAATTTGTCTCGTTAGTCTACGCACAGGATGGCGATGCTTCCGCGCTCGAAAAAATTACGGAGATCCATCGCGCGCCGATCACTCGGCCACTGGCCGCGCCGGCGTCGGGCGTGATCAAAAAGATCGACGCGGAAGCGATCGGACGTGCTTCGGTTATGCTCGGCGGCGGCCGACAGAAATCGGATGACGAAATCGATTTTGCGGTCGGTTTTTCACAAATTAAAAAGACTGACGAGAAAATCGAGAAGGGCGAACCGTTGCTGATCTTGCACGCGCGCGCGGACAATAATCTCGCGACCGTTTTGTCGATGATCGGGCAAGCGTTCACCATCGCCTAAGGCATGCGTTTCCGTTTGGTTCTCGTCGCCCTCGGCATCGTCGCCGCGTTCAACCCGAGCGACGCGCAAACGCCCCCGCCTTCTTCATCGCCTTCGGCTGCGGCGGGATTAATCCCGTGGCTGCTGCAGGAGAAAGATGAGCTGAAAGAATTGCCCTTCAGCGAAGTCATCCTCGCCGCGACCGGCAAGAAAGTGCTCGCGATCAATCTGCAGGACGAAACCGATGCGCGCGTGCTCAAGCAAATCGGCACTGCCCTCGATGAAGTCGTGAGGCGAATGAGCGCGCCGGAAAGTGCGATCCAAAGCGCGGCGAGGATCAACGAAGTCAGCAGCTCCTTCGAAGACATGGTGCGCGAAATCCTGAACGCGGTTCCCGGTTTGAGCTGCGACTTCCCGCACACTGCGGCCGATCGGGTGCAGCGCTCCGGTTATCCCGATCTCCGGCTGGTCGATACTGCCTCAAAGCGGGTTTATTACCTGGACCCAAAACTCTACGCGACCGGCAGCCGCGAGAGTAGTTTCCGCACATTTTATTTCGAGCCGAAAGTCGCGACCAACAAAGTGCGGGACGACGCGGTCCATTTAATTCTCGGCTTCGAGCACGAGCCACGAAAGGCGGCCCACTGGGAATTCACGCGCTGGGACGTGGTCGATCTGGCGCACTTCAAGGTCAAGTTGAAGGCGGAATTCCAGGCAAGTAATCGCGACATGTATCGGCCGGAAGCGATCGTGGCCACGAGCGCGAAATGATTCACGTTGCCGAGGGCAAGGCGGAAAGTGATGGTGAACGATGCTGGCGGAAGCACCTGCGGCCCTGGAGTTCGATACGATCGATGATGTCCTGCGCGATATCGCTGCGGGCAAGCTCGTGATCGTGACCGATGACGAAGACCGCGAGAACGAAGGCGACCTGGTGATGGCGGCGGAAAAAGCCACCCCGGCGGCGGTCAATTTCATGAGCAAATTCGGGCGCGGCTTGATCTGCGTGCCGGTAGCTAACGAGCGTGCGGAGCAGCTCGGTTTGCAGCGGATGGTGGCGCAAAACCGGGAGATGTATCGGACCGATTTCACCGTCTCGGTGGACGCGGCTCGCAACGTCACCACCGGGATCAGCGCGCACGATCGCGCGGCCACGATCCAGACAATCGCGAATCCAAAATCGGTTCCGGAAGATTTGGTCCAACCCGGTCACATCTTTCCGCTGCGCGCGAAGGATGGAGGCGTTCTCCGGCGCGCCGGCCACACGGAAGCGGCGGTCGACTTGGCGCGGCTAGCCGGTCTGCAACCGGCGGGTGTGCTTTGCGAAATCCTGCATGATGACGGGACGATGGCGCGCTTGCCAGAGTTGCTCGAGTTCCGGAAAAAACACGGGCTGCGGATCTGCACGATCCAGAGTTTGATCGCGCATCGGCGGTTGACGGAGAAATTGATCGAGCGCGAACAGATCGTGAAATTGCCGACCGATTACGGCGACTTCGATCTCCATCTTTATCATTCCAAACTCGACGGCGCGCACCATCTCGCGCTGGTCAAAGGCACGATCTCGCAGACCGAACCCGTACTAGTGCGGGTGCATAGTGAATGTTTGACCGGTGATGTTTTTGGTTCGCGCCGCTGCGATTGCGGTAATCAACTGCACGCGGCGCTCCAGCAAATTTCCGACGAAGGCAACGGCGTCCTCGTTTACATGCGCCAGGAAGGGCGCGGGATAGGATTGGCGGCGAAGATTCACGCCTACAAATTGCAGGAGGAAGGCCTCGACACGGTGGAGGCAAACGCGCGCCTCGGCTTCGGCAGCGACCTGCGCGATTACGGACTGGGCGCGCAGATTCTCTTCGATTTGGGCGTGCGCAAGTTCCGTTTCCTAACGAACAATCCGAAGAAAGTCGTCGGCCTCGAAGGTTACGGAATTCAAATGGTCGAACAGGTGCCGATCCGAACCGCGACCAACCCGCATAACGAGAAGTATCTCGAAACCAAACGGGTCAAGATGGGGCATCTGCTTTGATTCGTTAGGCTGATTTTTTCGCGAGCCGATTTTTCCCGCCATGTCGAACGCTCTTCCGCCGCGGCCTCGTCTCGGAGTTAGCAAACGCCGCTTCACCATCGTCGCCAGCCAGTTTAATGCGCGCTACGTGCAGGGTCTGGTTAACCACGCGACCGAAGAATTGCGCGAGTTGGTTTCCGGCGCGGTCCTGACTTTGCACCAGGTGCCGGGGGCGTTTGAAATTCCCATCGTCGTCCGCGAAATCGCGCTTCAGGAAAAGGCGGATGCGATCATTGCCGTGGGAGTGATCCTGCAAGGCGACACCGCGCACGCGCAACTTCTCAGCCAATCAGTCACGCAAGCGCTCCAGCAGATCGCGCTGGAATACGGCGTGCCGGTAATCAACGCGGTCCTGAGTTTGGAAAACGAAGAGCAGGCGCGCGAGCGCTGCCTGGAAAAGAAGATCAATCGCGGAATTGAAGCGGCCCGCGCAGCCATCCAGATTGCCAATGTGATGGGCGACCTCCGCGGAAAGTAGCCATGGGCAAGCGACGCATGGCGCGGCAGGCGGCCGTTCAATTTCATTTCTGGCGCGACGCCCATCGCGGAGATGCGCTGGAAAAGATGGAAGACTTCTGGGATTTTTGTCCGGCAAAATCAAACGTGCGCGCGTTCGCGCAACCCTTGATCGATGGAATGGTGGCGCATCAACCGGAGATCGATGAACGCATTTCGCGCTACACCGAGAACTACGATCTCAACCGCATCTCGCCGGTCGATCGCGCGGTCCTGCGCCTGGCGATTTTCGAATTACTCCATCGCGAGGACATCCCGCCGGTGGTTTCGATTAACGAAGCGATCGAGCTCGCAAAAACTTTCGGCGGCCCGGACTCGGGGCGGTTCGTCAACGGCGTGCTAGACCGAGTGAAGGATGATCTTTCCCGGCCGTTACGCGAAGCCGCCGGACCGGAACTGTAACCAACGCGGCTACAATAACTCGGTTTCGTGTGCGCGGATCATGATGACATCCTGGCGAAAACGCGCCTCGAGTTCGTGCCGATAAGTTCGCCACCAATCGGTGTTCAGTTCGGAGGCCATGACTTCAAAGATCACGATGTCATCGAGGCTGGTGTGACTGTCATTTAACTTCCAGAGTCCCTCGGCCGGCGCGCGCGTGTAAACCGTCAGTCCGCCGAAGCGCTCGGTCAGTTCTTGCCGGACGCGCTTGTAATCCTCCAGCGGAAATTCCTGGCGCGCGTTGTCGTGGATGGGCAGAAGGATTTGCACGAGATGCATGGCGGTTTTCTCGCGAAACGCTAGGCACCGATCGCTGGCAATACCCGGCCGGTGACTTCGCCGAAGCCGACCCGATAACCTTCACCCTGGGCCCAGCCAGTGATCGTTAGGCGATCACCGTCTTCGAGCCATTTGCGGGTTTCGCCGCGGGCGAGCTGAAGCGGCTTCGCGCCGCGCCAAGTGAGCTCGAGCATGCAACCGCGCGAATCTTCCGTCGGGCCGCTGATCGTGCCGCTGGCGAGGAGATCGCCCGGCTGCAGATTACAACCGCCGCTTGTGTGATGGGCGAGCTGCTGCGCCATGCTCCAGTAAAGGTTTTGGAAATTCGTCCGCGTGATGACTTCCGCGCCCGCGGCATTCGGAGTCTGGAGATGCGCTTCCAATTCGATGTCGCAAGTGAAGTCGTTAGGCGCGCGGAGATAATCGAGCGGTGCCGGCTCCTGCGGCGGAAGCGGTTTCCGAAAAGGCGCGAGTGCGTCCATCGTCACCACCCAGGGCGAAATGCTCGTGCAAAAATTCTTCGCTAAAAAAGGTCCGAGCGGCTGGTATTCCCACGCCTGGACGTCGCGTGCACTCCAGTCATTCATCAGCACCATCCCGAAGATGTGCTCCGGCGCGCGCTCCACGGAAACCGGTTCGCCTAACGAGTTTCCAGTGCCGATGAGGAAGGCGGTTTCGAGTTCGAAATCCAAACTGCGACTCGGCCCGAAACTGGGCGCGGCCGCATCGGGCGGCTTGGTCTGGCCACGCGGCCGACGCACTTCGGTGCCGCTGACCACGATCGAGCTGGCGCGCCCGTGATAACCGATCGGGAGCCAGCGCCAGTTCGGCATGATTGCGTTTTCCGGTCCGCGAAACATCGTCCCGACGTTGAAGGCGTGATGGTAGGAGGAATAGAAATCGGTGTAATCGCCGATGCGCGCGGGCAGCAGCATGGTCACATCTTTTTGGAAATGAAACGCGCGCGCGCGGAGGCCGGCGTCATCGCGCAGCTCAGCGTTATCGGCGGCGAGCAAACGCTGGAGGATGCCGCGGGTTTTTCGCCAGGCCGGCTGGCCTAACGAGAGGAAGCGGTTCAAAGAATCGGCCGCGAAAATTTCGCGATCGGCAAACTCCGGCTCGGAAAATTTCCCGGCTTCGGCGAGGACCGAAAGATCGAGGATGGACTCACCGATGGCCACGCCGACACGCGCGGGACCTGACGCCGGTTTGAAGACGCCGAAGGGCAAATTCTCGAGGGGAAAATGTGAATCCTGCGGGACTTCAACAAACGAGCGGAGAGCGGCGGGCATGCTTTAAAAAAGGTGGAGAGCACGGAGATCTTCGCGCGGTTCATCAAAGCTACAACTGCCGAAGGAGGTAATCATTTTGCGGCCCGACGCGATCTTGGCGGTCGCGATTTTCCATTCGCGCCAGGCGAATTCGTTCTCGGAAAAAACGAACGCGCTCGCGTCTTCATCTTCGAGCATGGCGGCGGTTTGTTGCACATCCCAGCGATGCTCGGCGGCGAGGATGCCCGCACCGAGGACGTTGAGGAAGCCGTGCATTTTCGTTTGCACGCTGGGATGAAATTGCCGCACCGGATGATGGAGGCCGGCGGTGAATTTGATCGGCACGCGATGCAGCGCGGCGGCCACAAGCGCACGGGCGATCTGAATGGAAGAGGGAAATGCGGAAGCGATCACGCCGCCGGTGCGGAGCTTGAATCCGTAACGTCCCGCACCGGTGGCGCGACGCTCGGCGACGAATGCAATCGTGCGTTCGGCCTCGTCGACATTCGCTTCCCAAAATGTGGGGACGTCGAGCCCGGCGAGCGCGCGATTGGTTTCGCCTAACGAAGCGCCAGGTTCGCTCGGCAAGGCCATCTCGATTTGTCCGACGGTGGCGGTGGGGCGAAAACGCGCTTCGAAATCACGGATGCGATCGGCGCCGATATTGAGTTCCTCGATAAACTCGACGGCGTTGTTGGTTTTCGGACCGAGCGCGGAAATGGAAAGTGAATGTTGCACGTCAAAGCGGACCAGATGCGCAGCCGCGTCTTCGAATTTGCCGACCGGAAGGATGAAGGCGCCGAGCATCCAGGCGTCCGGCGAACGCACATATTCCGCCTGATTTCGCAGCGCCGGTTCGAGCGCGAGGCTGGCGGGCGGAAACAAGCCCGCGTAATCGATCGAGCCGGCAAGGAGAGCGCGAAGCGATGCGGTGGCCATTTGGTTAACGAGTGATCTGCGGCTTCATCGTAAAGCTGGCGCGAAATTGACCGCCGGCGGGAATTTGCTGGATGCCTTCCTTGTCTTCGAAGGCGCGCTGCTGGTGACGATCGGTCAGGCCCCAGCAAGGTTCGACACAAAGGAAGGCCCCGCCATCCGACCAGAGCGTGAGATAGGGAACGCCGGTCAGATCGAACGCGACCGAGCGGCCACTCGGTTGATCGCGAAACGTGAAGCTGCGATCGGGCACATCAACGAATTCGAGAATGAATGAACCGGATAATTTTTCGCGCGCGAAAGGCATTTCCCCGCCGGCGAAACGAATCTCCTCGGTCTCGCCGGAGAGATAATTGTCCGGCGAAAAATGCCGGCGGTAAATTCCGGCCGGCATTTCGAATTGAAAAGAATCGGAACTGCTGGCGACGAATCCGGGATGGAGACCGAAGCCGAGGTGCGCGCTCAGTTCGCGCTCGTGATTGGTGAAATCGAAACCAACACGCAGGCCGTCGCTGTCGATCGTGTAGGAGAGCTCGAGCGAAACATTGAGCGGGTATTCGTTAGGCAAAAAATCGTTGCGAGTGATTCGATATCTCAGCGCGCCGGAAGAGGCATCCCCGATCGGGTGCCAATCCTTGTGCCGCAAGAAGCTGTGCGTCCCGCCTTCGATCGGATGGCCGCGATACACGCTGTGCCCATCCTTCAAGCGGTGCAGAAAATAACCCATGACGGTGGCGTGATTGGCCCAGCCTTTCGCGGGCGTGGAGAGATCGTTATCGCGATGGAGGAAGCCGATCCATTCGCCGTGCGGATCGCGCCGCGCCAGACTAACGAGTTCTGCGCCGAGGCGCGAAACCATCAGGCGCAGACCAATTTCTTCGTCGGTCAGGATGTCGAGCATCCGGCCGTGGCGTTGCTCCTCGCGATGCGAAAAGCCCATTGCGGCTTACGGGAACAAACCGCGCGCGTGCTTCGCTTTCATCACGCGCTCGACCCCGATGGCCATCGCCGCGGTGCGATGCGAGACCTTGTCCTGCCGCGCGCGCTTGATCATCTGGGTGAAGGAATGCTCGAGGATTCGGAAAAGTTTGTCGGTCACTTCGGTCTCGGTCCAGAGGAAGGACTGCAAGCCCTGGACCCACTCGAAGTAGGAAACGATCACGCCGCCGGCGTTGCAGAGGATGTCCGGGATGACGAAAATTTCGTCCCGCTTCTGGTTGAGGATCAAGTCCGCCTCGGGCGTCGTCGGACCGTTGGCGCCCTCGGCCAAAATGCGGCACTGAAGCTTGTCCGCGTTGCTCTCGTTAATCACGCGATCGACTGCCGAGGGCACAAGAATGTCGCATTTTTGGATGAGCATCTCGTTAGGATCAATCCGGTCTGCCTCGGTAAACGCGCGCAGATTTCCTTTTTTGAACGCATGCTTTTCCGCCGCGACCACGTCGATGCCGTGAGGATTGTAAAGCGCCACGGTGGCGTCGCTGATGCCGATGACCTTGACCCCGCTCTTCATCGCCAACTCGAGCGCGGCGACGCCGCCGACGTTCCCGAAGCCCTGGATGATCGCCGTGCATTTCGTGGGGTCCATCTTCAACATGTCCATCGCGCGATCGATGGTATAAACGACGCCACGTCCGGTGGCTTCGCGACGGCCTTCCGTGCCGCCGATGGAAACCGGTTTGCCGGTGACGATCTCGCTGACCGCGTAACCTTGATAGACCGAGTAGGTGTCCATGAACCAGGCCATGACCTGTTCGTTCGTCCCCATGTCCGGGCCCATGATGTCGGTGTGCGGGCCGACGAACGGAATCATCTCCTGCATGTAACGCCGCGAGACGGCTTCGAGTTCGTTGCGTGAAAGCTGGTACGGATCGCAGGCGATCCCGCCCTTCGCGCCGCCATAAGGCAAATTCGCGAGCGCGCATTTCCAGCTCATCCACATCGCGAGCGCGGCGGTTTCACCCATGGAAAGGTTGGGCGCGAAACGCGTGCCGCCTTTGGTTGGACCGAGCGTCAAATGATGCTGCACCCGATAACCCTGGAAGGTCTGGGTGGTGCCATCGTCCATGTGCACCGGCAGGGTCACGGCGACCGAACGCTTCGGATACATCAGGCGATCACGATCGTTCTTATCGATGTTCAGGTAATCCGCGATCACCTGGAATTGATCGCAAGCCATCTGGAAAACGTCGTCTTGATAGATAGTCATAGAGGAAGCGAGGGCGAGGCGGACCCGGGCAGGGAATTTAGAATGCTATTAGCGCGCGGATGAATCGAGCCGTCAAATCGAATGTCGCACGGCGCTGGCGGCGGCGCGGGCCCGGATTGGGATCGCCTTTGATGGACGATGATTGAAACTTTCCCGCGCCCCCGCTACAAGCGGCCCATGACTGAACAGGTGAACGCGGACGCGCGAGCGAAGTTCCCGGCACGCGCATGATCACCTTTTACCCGCCGGGCTCGCCGAGTGTGAAATTAACCGCACCGGAATTTTGCGGGGAACTGACCCGCAGCGCCATCTGGATCGATCTCTTCCAGCCGACCCCGGAAGAAGAGCAGGTCCTGGAAGCGGCCCTCGGCGTCGACATTCCAACGCGGGAAGAGATGCAGGCGATCGAGCTCTCGAGCCGGCTCTACGAAGAAAACGGCATCCTCTTCATGACCGGCACCGTCCTGACCAAAGCCGATACCGCGAACCCGGAAAGCTCCGCGGTCACCTTCATTCTCGCCGGAGAAAAATTGATCACGCTGCGCTATACCGATCCGGCATCGTTCAACGCCTTTCGCGTGCGCCGCGAAGCGAACACCCTGCGCTACCAAACCAGCCAGCAATTTTTTGCGGGCTTGCTCGACGCCATCATCGAACGCGTGGCTGATATTCTGGAAGGCGCGGGGACGAAGATGGACCACATTTCGCTGCGGGTGTTTGATGCCGAAGGCGCCAACGGCCACAGTCATTGGCAGGCGCAACCGAAGAAGCGCCGCGGCGGTCGCGCGCGCAAAGCGCGGCAGCGCGACTTCATGGAAATCCTTCGCCAGATCGGCGCGGTCAGCGACCTGGTTTCGCGGGCGCGCGAAAATCTGGTCAGCTTCAATCGCTTGGTCGCGTTCTTCCGCGAGGTCCGCAAGGAAATCGGCGGCAACCGCGAATCGCTCGCGCACTTAAAAACGATCGCGGGCGATCTTGGTTCGCTCAGCGATCACGCGAGTTTTCTTTCCAGCAAAGTGAGCTTCCTGCTCGATGCCACGCTCGGCATGATCAACAACGAGCAGAACGCGATCATCAAGATTCTTTCCTTCGCCGCGGTCATCTTCCTTCCACCAACCCTGGTCGCGGGAATTTACGGGATGAATTTCCACGCCTTCCCGGAGTTGGATTGGCCGCATGGTTATCCTTTCGCGCTTGGGCTCATGGTCTTGTCGGCCGTGCTTCCGTATCTCTACTGCAAACGCAAAGGCTGGCTCTAGCTGGCGCCATTTCCCGGCGAGCTTATCCTTCAACCAGCCACGCGTGTTCCCATTCGACTGGAGAAACGCCCTCGTTCCGTGATAATTTGTGGCATGAGGCGCTGGGCCGTTTTTCTCGCGAAGGCGATTTTTGCCGCCAGCGTTTTCGCCGCCGACGAATTGCCCGCCGATTCGGACCAGCCACTCGAGATTGAGCCGCCGTTATTGATCGGCAATCGCGCACCGAATGGCTCGCTCGTCGTCGCAAAACCAAGCACAAACGCCGAGCCCGCGGAATTCGATCTCGCGAAACTGGAATCAGATCTCGCGCGCGCGAGACGCAGCGCCGCAGCCGGCGAACGGTTTTATCGCGGCGGAATCATCGCCAAGGTCGAAGCCGAAGAACGCGCGCTCAAAGTCGTTAGGCTGGAAGCGCAGGTAGCCACCGCGAAGTTGCAGGAAACCAAACGCGCGACGGGTGAAAGCGAAAAAAGCGAAGCCGTCGCCAGCGCCGAAGCCGCCGCCGCGGATGCCACCAAAGAACGCCAGCGAGCCGAGCTGGAAGCCGCCTTGCGTAACCTCGAGCGCCAGAAAAAACTTCTCGCCCTTGGCAGCGGGCGAAAATCGGACGTCAATCGCGCCGAACGCAAACTGGCCGAGCTGCAACGTCCCGCAGACTAACAAGTCCTCCGGAGCGGCGGTTGATTCGAGGGCAACGCGGTGCAAGTTGCCCGCGAAGAAACTCCGGCGGTTTTCCCGGCCACGCCTCATGCTCGAGACCAGCAATCCCGAAATCAACGTCGTCGAATTGATGGAGAAAATTCGGCACGAAGCGGCCCGGATTGCGGCCGAACCGCGAAGACCGGCCGCGCTCATTCCCGCATCGGTCAGCCGTCAGCGTCCCACGCCGCGAAGTGCGCCCCCGCCAGTACCGGACGCCATTTTCCCACCGACGCTCGGCATCTCCAATCTGATCGAGGCGAAGCCCGAGCGCTTGCAGGGCGTGCTCGAAAAAGCGCGGGCGATGATTCAGGTGAGCAAAGCGGTCCCGCGAATGTTTCGTGGTTTATTCCGGCGCCAGGGAGGGTTTAACCGCGCGCTCCTGGAAACCTTGCACGCACTCGCGAAGACCAGCGTCCAGTTAAGCCACCGGACTAACGAGTTAATGCTTATCGCGCAGCAGCAGCACGATTACCTTTACCGGTTAGCGGAGAATAGCCGCGGACAGACGCTCTGGATGAAATCGAGCCAGTCGATCGTCTCCGAGCTCGAGCAAACACTGACTAAAACATTGGCCAACCTGCACGCTGAAGCGAGCGCCACTAACGAGCAGTTACGCAGTCTTGAGCGCGAACACGGAAATATCCTGAGCGTGCACGGCGAGCAGCTCCGCAGTCTTGAGCGCGAGCACGAAAATATCCTGAGCGTGCACGGCGAGCAGCTCCGCAGATTGCACCAGGAAATGGATCAAATCGGCGAGCACCTGCGAAATCTGCAGGGAACGAGCGATCGCCAGGCGCAGGATCTCGCCCGGCTCCAGACTCACGCGGAAGTGCACACGAATGAGCGCATCCACCTGGAGCAGTTGCGGCACAGTCTCGCCTTGTTGGAAGAGCGTCAGGCGAATGACGCCATTTATGTGAAGGGCGAGCTGGGTTTGCAGAGCGCGCTTCTTCATCGCCAGCCGTCGGTGCCCGGCGTCGGTGCTGCCAGCGAAACCTCCGCGCCCGATTCAAATCGTCTCGATGCGTTCTATTTCAGTTTCGAAAATCGCTTTCGCGGTCCGCGCGCCGAAATCAAAAAACGCCTGGAGTTTTATCTCCCGCTGATCCGCGAAGCGGATGCGGGTGCGACCGCACGGCCGGTCCTCGATCTCGGTTGCGGCCGTGGCGAATGGCTCGAGCTCCTCCAAGAAAATGGCCTCTCCGCGGTCGGTGTCGATCTGAACCGCGCGATGGTCGCGCAGTGCGCGCAACGAAATCTTTTCGCGACTGAAGCCGACGCCGTCGCGCATCTGCGCCAGCTCGATGAAGGCAGCTGCGGCGCGGTCACCGGTTTTCACGTTATCGAACATCTTCCGCTAGAGACGCTGGTCGATTTGATCGCGGAGGCCCGACGCGTCCTGCAACCGGGCGGCGTCGCCATTTTCGAATCGCCGAATTGCAAAAATCTGACCGTCGGCGCCTGCAATTTTAACATCGACCCCACCCACCGGAACCCGGTTTTCCCCGAGACCGCGGAGTTCATCCTCGAGACCCAAGGTTTCGAGAACATCCGGCTGGAATATCTCTCGCCCGCCGCGGGGAGCCCGTTCGCCGGGGGCGACCCGAACTCGGTTGCCTTGACTGCGCTGCTTTACGGGCCGCAGGATTTCGCCGTCATCGGCTTCAAGCCGAAGGCGAAATGAAGTTAGCCATCGTCATCCCTTGGTTCGGACGCGAGCTTCGCGGCGGCGCGGAGCAGCATGCCTGGCAAATCGCCGCGCGTCTCGCGCAACGCGGACACGCGGTCGATGTCCTAACCACTTGTTGCCGCTCGCATCAAGACGATTGGGCGACCAATCATTTGCCCGCGGGCGTGGAACGGGAGCCGGAAGGTTTCGCGATTCATCGTTTCCCGGTGGAAACGCGGGACCGCGCGGCCTTCGAGCGTGTCGCGCATTATTTGGTGAGCCTGTCGCCGTCGACACTGCAACGCGGCGTCTCTCCGATTTCGGCAGAAGACAGCGAGGTCTTCACCCACGAGCTAATTAAATCAACTGGCCTAACGAGTTATGTGCGCGCGCATCAGGGAGATTACGATTGGTTTATTCTCCTGCCCTATCTTTACGGCCCGGTCTTGGAAGCGGCTAGGATTGTCGGTGAACGCGCCGCGCTTCAGCCGTGTCTGCACAACGAGGCCTACGCCTATCTTCCGCAGGTCGCGGCCGCTTTCCGCAGCGCGGGAAAAATTCTTTTCATCAGCGAAGGCGAACAGGAACTCGCGTTGCAACTTTTCGGGCCGGGAATCTGGCCGCGCGCAATCCTCGCCGGTGCCGGCGTGGAAAGTCGGCGCCTACCGGCCAATAACCACGGCGCCGCGCCGTCGGGCTCGCACTTCGTCCTCTATCTCGGGCGCAAAGACGCGGGGAAAAATGTTCCGATGTTGCTCCGCGCATTCCGCCGTTTTCGCGCCGTCCGACCAAACACGAATTTGCGCTTCGTCCTAGCGGGTAACGGCACGGTTGAAACTGAAGACGGCTCCGGGATCGAAGACCTCGGGCTCGTGAATGACGAAACCAAGGAGCAACTCCTGCGGGATTGCCGCGCGCTTTTTCAGCCGAGCGAAAACGAAAGTTTTTCTCGCGTCCTCATGGAAGCGTGGATGCACCGCAAGCCGGTGGCAGCGGCCGCTGCCTGTCTCGCGACCGCCGTCGCGGTGCAGCGTTCCGGTGGCGGCTGGCTCGCGGCGAACGAAAACGAGTGGGCTCAGCGTTTCGTCGATGTCGCGCGCCTGTCCACGGTCGAACTCGACCAACTCGGAGCCAAGGGGCAAGCGTACGCGCAGCGTTTCGCGGATTGGGATGAAGTGATTGCGCGCTACGAAGCCGCACTCGCGCCAAGAACCGCCGCCGCAGGCGCCAACGGAAAAATTCGCGGCGAGATCAATCAATTCCTCCCCAATCTTTCCTATGGCGACGCTATCTCGAACCAGGCGATTTGGATTCGTAACAGCCTGCGCGCGCTCGGCCTCACTTCGGAAATTTACGCGCGCTATATCGATCCGCCGATGGCGGCCGAATGCCGCGTTTTCTCGCGCGATGCCCTGCAGGCTTCCGGCGCGGTCATTTATCATCACAGCGTTGGCAGCGAGATCACTCCGCACTTACTGGACTACGCCGGCCCGAAGTGCCTCATCTATCACAACATCACACCCGCGGATTTTTTTCGCCCTTATCGGCCCGAGTTTGCCGACATCTTGGAGCGCGGGCGTGACGATCTCGGCGCCCTCGCCGGCCACTTCGAGATCTCGTTAGGCGATTCCGAGTTTAATTCCGCGGAACTGGCCGAGCGCGGCTTCCCTCGCCCGTCGGTGCTGCCCATCGCGGTCGATCCGGCCAAATGGAATTTCGCGCCCGACGCCGAAACCATGGCCAGGCTGCAGGACGGGCGAACCAATATTCTCTTCGTCGGCCGGATCGCGCCGAACAAAAAACAGGACGACTTGCTCCTCGGGTTTGCCGAATATCTCGCCTTCGATCCGGACGCGCGCCTGATTCTCGCCGGGAAACCGGAAGACGCGGATCCCTATTCGCATCTCCTCGAGGACCTGATCGTTCAACGCGGCTTGCAGGACCATGTCGAGATGCCGGGAATCATTCACGACACCCAGCTGGCGGCCTATTACCGGACGGCGCATTTGTTTTGGTCAATGTCCGAACACGAAGGTTTCTGCGTGCCGCTAGTTGAAGCTATGTGGTTCGACATTCCCGTGTTCGCCTACCGTTCCTCGGCCGTCCCGGAAACGCTCGGTGACGGCGGCCTGCTCTTTACCCGCAAAGACGATCTGACCGCGCTAGCCGGCGCCGCCTATCAACTCCACATCGATGAAAAACTGCGCAGGTCGATAATTAAACACCAGCGGCGGCAACGAGAAACATTCCTCCCGTTCCGCATTCAGCAAACTCTCGAGGCTCTGGCTCCTGCGCTCGTCGCACCTTCTTCGACGCGTCTGGAGAGCTACGTCGAAACTGGACCGCACAAGTGAGAGTCGGCTTCGTCGTCCAGCGCTGCGGCGTTGAAGTGAATGGCGGCGCGGAGACGCTCTGCCTGCAAATCGCCCAACGGATGCAAGCGCATTGGCAGGTGGAAATCTTAACTACCTGCGCGCTCGATTACATGACCTGGGCGAATCATTACCCCGCCGGCGAATTTACAGAAGGCGGCATATCTATTCGCCGGTTTTCGGTCGATCAACCGCGCGAAGTCGCCCACTTTAACCAACTGTCCGATGAATTGGTTGCCTTAGGCAGAAACGCGCCGCTCGCCAAGCAAGAGGAATGGATGCAGGCTCAAGGTCCAATCTCGAGCAAGCTTTTTGCTTATCTCAAGTCTCAGCGAGGAAGCTACGACGCTTTCATCTTCTTCGGTTATCTCTACGCCACAACCTATTTCGGTTTACCCTTAGTCCAGGAGAAAGCCTACCTGGCACCGCTCGGTCATGATGAGTGGCCGATCCATCTCTCCATGTGGGACGCGCTTTTCTCCCAGCCGAAAGGTTACATCTTCCAAACCCCGGAAGAACTCGCTTTCCTGCGCACCCGCTTTCCCCAGTTGAAGCTGGATGGCGCGGTCGCAGGCATTGGCGTAGACGCGCCGGATGGGTTGCAGCCGGAAGAGTTCCGAAACACTTATGGCCTTCAAAAGCCATTCCTCCTATACCTCGGTCGGATCGATGCCTCCAAAGGTTGTGCGGAAATGTTTTCCTGGTTCGCTGGTCGCACGCGAGACAACCAACCTGAGTTTCAACTGGTCGTGGTCGGCCGCGAAGCCATGCCCGTGCCTTTTCATGATGATATCATCTACCTCGGGTTCCTGAGTGAAGCCGAAAAGTGGAATGCGATGGCGGCGTGCGAATGGCTCCTTCTGCCTTCGCGCTACGAAAGCCTCTCGATTTCATTGCTCGAAACGTGGATCGTCGGTCGGCCAGCGATTGTGAACGCGCAATCCGACGTCTTGCAAGGACATTGCCGGCGCGCCCATGGCGGCCTTTGGTTTACCGAATGGGCAGAAGTCGATCAGATCCTCTGCACGGTGGATGCCGCCACCAAAGATACGCTAGGCGCACAAGGGCAGAGCTACGTGCAGCAATATTACACTTGGGACCGGGTCATCGCGGAATATCTGCGCACGATCAACTCATAGTAAGGACCCGGCCGTAATGTCACCTTCTACCCCCAAAACATGGCTTCGGCGGTCGGTCCCGGCAGTCGCATTGCTTGTAAGTGTCGTTCTCATTTGGTGCGGGCTATACGATCGTTGGACCGGGAGGGCTTGGAAAACGCCTCTCGTCTACAGCGGCGACGCTTGCTGGGGGCTAGCCTATATCAAGGCGATGGCCGAGGGCCAGATCCCGGCGGTCCTCTCCAAACACCCGACAGCTTTCGGCGCGCCTTTCGTCGCCAACTGGAATGACTATCCCAGCGTCGAGGAAGGCGTCTCCAGCTGGTGCGCCTTGTTGGCTTACATGTTCGGCTTATTCCCCGGACAGAACCTGGAATTTCTTTCCGCGCACCTTCTCGCCGCCGGCGCCTTCTACTTCGTTTGTCGCCGCCTGCGCTATGACAAGAGACTCTCCGCGGCGGGCGCGCTCCTCTTTTCCTTTAGCCACTACGCCCAAACCAGGAATGTCTCCCACCTTGGGCTCACCTTTTACTGGCATATCCCACTGGGTCTCCTCGTCGTTTGGTGGTGCCTTGCGAAAGCTCCCTTCCATCTGCGCTCTCGGAAAGGCTTCCTATCCATCGTTATTGCCATCCTCTACGGAATTCAGAATCCGTATTACACCGGAATTTTCCTCCAGTTCCTTGCCTGGGCCGCTCTCATCTGCCTGGTGCAGAAACGCGGCCTGCTTCGCATCTTACGTCCGCTCCAGCTGAGCGCGGTCGTGTTCATGGTCTTCTTCGTCATGAATATCGACACCTTTTACAACAACCATCTCCATGGCTCGAATCCGACCGCGGTCACACGAAACTATAGCGGCCTGGAAACGTATGCCCTTAAACCGGTCGAGCTATTCTTACCCTTACGTCATCGGGTGGCCGCTCTCGGCGAATGGACTAAAACTAACTACCTCCAACGTGCACTCTTCACCGGCGAAACTAACTCAGTCTACCTCGGTATTGTCGGAATTCTCTGTTTCGCTCTACTCGCCTGGAAGGTCGCCAAGAGCGTCGCCCGCCCCCGGGAAACGTCGCCGCCCGGTCATTTTTGGCCAATCGCGTGGGTGCTCTTTTACTCTGTCGTGGGCGGCGTCAATGGGCTAATTGGCCTGTTCGGAATCGTTCTCTTTCGCGGGACGAACAGGTATTCCATTGTTATCCTGACCCTGTTGCTGCTCTTTGGAGTCCGAGAGCTAACCCGTTACGTTAGAAGCCATCAATGGTCGCCACTGGCAATTTTCGGATTATCTCTGCTCCTGGCCGCAATTGGTCTCTGGGATCAAACGACTCAAGCCTCGAATGATCAAAAGATCGCCGAGATGCGCACGATTGTTCATCGCGACGAGAAACTGGTGAAAACCTTCGAAGCCCGGCTACCAAAGCAGGCCATGATCTTTCAGCTGCCAGTGATGGATTTTCCAGAAGCAGGTCCTCTCCTTGGTCTCAGCGATTACGATGAGTTCCGGCCCTACCTACATTCAAAGACTTTGCGTTATTCCTATGGCGCGGAGAAAGGACGCTCGCGTGACGACTGGCAGCATGTGGAGGACAATTCACCAGTGCCGGAATTGGTGCGCGACCTCGAGCAATATGGTTTCGCTGCGATCCTTATCGCGCGAAGGGGCTATCTGGATGGCGGCGAAGCCCTGATGGCTAAATTAGGGGCCGCGGGGCGCGGCGAGGTGCTCGCGACCTCTAACGATTTTGTTTGCGTGCGCCTCCAACCGTCGCTTCACCCTTTTCTGCCTCCGAATTTCGCCTCCGGTTGGTCTGGTCGTGAATTCACTTTCGAGAGTTCGTGGCGGTGGAGCAGCGGAAACGCCGAGATCATCTTCGAAAACAATCAACCGACGTCCCAAACCCTCCGGCTGAATTTTCGCCTGGTCACCCTCCAAGATCGCCAACTAACTCTTTCGTTAGACGCCAACAAGTTGAAGTCACTTCATCTCACGCCGGCGCGACCGGAGACGGTGGAGCTGGACCTCACCATGCAGCCGGGAGAAAATCACTTTCGCCTAATCACCGACGTCCCAGGGGAGAAGTTAGCGACAGGAGACCCTCGCATTCTGGCTTATCAGCTTCGCGATTTCTCCATTGAACCTCGCTAATTAGTTTCCTTCGGTCGCCGGTTTCCGAAGTAGATCAGATAAATCAAGCCGCCGGGAGCGCTCCAAAACAGGTCGTTCGCGACCGCGAGTAAAGACAAGGCAACCGCCGTCTCCCTCACCTGTGCGCCGGAAGTCCCCGCGGCCGTGATGCCCAGGTAGCCAAAATAACCGATGAGCAAGACTTCGCGCAGGCCGTGGCCATTGATCGTTACTGGAAGGAGCACGAGAAACAGAACTACGGGCATCATTAAGAGAACCTGCCCATAGCTAATCGGAATGTGCAACGCACGAGCAAACAGGTAAATGGTCAGGAAGTTCAGGAGATGAATCGCGAAGGCGAGGAAAACCGCGCCGAGCAGGTTAAACTTTAGCACGAGGTTATGTCTCGCCGCCGGCAGCGTCCGGGCGATCCGACCATAAAGGTGAGTGGCTCGACCCGGCCAAGCTATCCCCCAGCGCAAGACCACCCAACGATAGGATGACCGTGCTCCCAAGCAGCAAAGTGTTACCCGAACGCAGGTCTAGGAATTAACGCCAAGGGACGGGGATCGATCAGCAACGCACCCGCAGCCAGCGTTGCCAAGGCGAGCACCGCACTTAGCCGATCGACAAAAACTGTGGAAGCGGCGGCCGCTTTACGATCGGGAGCCAGGCGGCAGACCTGGTAAATCTTGAGCACATCGCCGCCGCTGCTCCCGGGAAGGATCGAGTTAAAGAACTGGTCGGCCCAAGTTAAGGTAAAGACCGCTTGAAGGAAAGCGCGATACGTTGTTGAGCGGAGAAAACTTCCCCGCCGCCACGCAAGCCCGGCGATCGCTCCAAGCGTCGAAAGTACTTCTAACAAGGCCAGCGGAAGTCGAGATGCTCCATGACCGCCCCAAGTTCCTCCAATTGACCTTCCTAAAGATCAGGAAGATCAGCGCCGCGGAACGAGGAGCTTGAGCCAAGGCAACCTCAGAAATTAATCCGTTCCTTTTCCACCACGAGCGGCCGGCGCAGTACCTGGGTATGAATGGCGCCAATGTACTCCCCTAGGATGCCAATAAAGAAAAGCTGCACTGACGAAAACAGGAACAACCCGATAATCATCGGCGCTTGCCCGACCGGGAAGCTGTACCAAAAGACCAGCTTGTAGATCAGATAACCGAAGGCCACCAACAGGCTTAGCAGAGACATCCCAAAACCCATCATCGTCGCTAGGCGCAGTGGTACCTTGCTATGATTGGTAATTCCGAGCATGGCCATGTCGTAGAGGGTATAAAAGTTGTTCTTCGTCACTCCGCGCTTCCGCCGCGTTTGCGTAAACGGAATGCTTGCGATCGGCAAGCCAATCTCTGAAATCAATCCGCGAAAATAAGGATAGGGATCTTCCAGGGTCCGGCAGTAGTCCAAGATGACTTGATCGTAGAGACCGAAGCCTGTGAAATTGCGGATGATATCATATTCGGCCAGACGATGAACCAGATTGTAGTAGGACTTCCTAATAAAAAAGAAGAGCGGCGTTTCCTCGCTCTCTCCTTTCACACCTACCACGGCCTTGAAACCTTCTTCCCACTTGGCTAGGAAGGTCGGAATTAACTCCGGCGGATCCTGCAAATCGGAGGCTAGGAGCAAAGCGCACTCGCCGGAGGCCTGGAGAAGGCCGTAAACCGGAGAACGCACGTGACCAAAATTACGGGCGTTTAGAATGACCTTCACCCGCTCGTCCTTAGCCGCGAGACGGCGGACGATTTCCCCCGTCCCATCAGTGGAGCAATTATCGATTAGAATCAGTTCATAACGGTAAGGCAATTGCTCCATCGCCGCCTGCGTGCGCGCGACAAACTCTTCGATGTTATCCGCCTCGTTGAAACAAGCACCGACGATGCTGATAAATCTCATGAGGCTGTGCGCACCTATAAGCCGCGGTTGTAAATTGTTTGCCGCATCTGCTCGCTCTCGGAATACGGCGAATCGATGTTGTCCAGCAACACGGGAGCGTCCTTAACGCATGCCTTCGTCACCCGGTGCCCCCATTTACCCAGCATCAATTCCCGACAGGAAATTTGACCCTTCTGCAGCGGAATCGCCATGTAGATGTCGCTTTCGGTTAAAAGCTGTCCTTCGGCAAGATCGCGGGCGGCATACACGCCCCGGATGTACGAATCCAGGTAGGCAGTCTCTTTGTGTAGCGGAAGCTTGCGACCAGAATTTGCTGTCCCGCAAAATTCGACGGCTTTGTGGAAGGCTTTGAACCAGGTATCCAACTGTTCCGGCAAGGAGGAGTAGCTCGCGACCTGGAACCCGTCGCTGCTAATGTCTATATGCCGCTCGAAGGTTCGGGCTCCTTTGCCATAGGCGATGCCGATCGACATCACCCAATCGTGGTATTCGTGGGACGAGTAACCGATGTCATGGCCTGTGTAGCGCTTCCGCAAAAAGTCGATCTGCTCCAGTTCGGCCTCAGAATCCTCGTGCGGATAAGCCGCGATACAGTGGTTGATTGCCAGCGGGATATTACGGTTTTCGAAAAAGGTGACGACATCGTCCATGTCCTTCAAAGGCGTGCCACCGAAAGAGATCAGGCAAGGTTTGCGCGTGCTCGCGATTTTCTCGATCAAGAGCCAGTCGTTGCTATCAGCACTGGCGATCTTGATGATCGGCATGTCGAACTCCACGCACAAGTCAACCGATTTTTCGTCAAAAGGAGTCGCCATCGGGATGCAACCGGTTTTTCGGATAGCCTCTACCATGGAGGCATAATCCTGTTTGGTCAGCCTGGTATCGAGGACGCGCTTGACGTAACGAATGTCGGTCCGATCGCGAAAGTCCTTGTGGACGAAGTTATCGATGTCGCGGAACTGAAGCTTGATGGCGGCGCGGACATTGTTAAAACGAACCACCCGGCTGTGCTCGCGAATGATCTCCAGGCCGCGGGCCAGCTTGCCTTGATGATTACTCGCCATTTCCAAGACAAAGAGATTTTCAAAAATATCACGGTTCATGTTAGCTCCTGCTCAAAAAATGCCGTCAGCGCCGGGATCAGTTCGGTCTCGAGAGCTAGCGGCATTTTCTCCATCCGCCCCGGGCCGCGGGTTAGAATACAATTCACTGCGCCTCGAGTATTCTTTTTATCTCGGGCGATCGCGCGAAAAATAGCATCCCGCGACGACTTCTTCAAGACAGTGTCGAAAGGCTGATACCACGGCGCCAGAGTACGACGCAAATCGCGATAAGCCTCATTCGTAATCAGCCCGCGACCAGCGGATAGATAGGTCGCCGTAACAATGCCGAGGAGCACGGCAATGCCATGCGGAATGGCATAATTAGCGGCCGACTCGTAAGCGTGGCCGAAAGTGTGGCCGTAGTTGAGAAGATTGCGTAGGCCGCGATCAAATTCATCCTGCTCGATGTACTCCTTCTTCACAGCCAGCGAGCGCTCGACCCATTTATCCAGGATGCCACGTTGGTTCTCGAACCCGGATAGATCCCGCATTAGCCCCTGGAACTCCGGTTCGCCAGCGAGCAATTGCAGCTTAATAATCTCACCAAGCCCAGAGCGGACTTCGTCCCAAGGAAGAGTGTCTAGGAACGACGAGGTTAGTAGCACGCGGTGCGGCGGATAAAAGGTGCCGATCTGGTTTTTGTACTGACCGATATTGATCGAACTTTTGCTGCCAATGCAGCTATCCGCCTGAGCGAGAAGAGTTGTTGGGACCAGTTCCCAAGCGATCCCACGGAACAACACACTCGCAATGAAACATCCGATATCCTGCAAGACGCCGCCGCCGATAACTACCAGACGAGTATCGCGATGAACAGATTTTGCCAGAAGACTAAGAAAAACGGGCGCCAGCCGCTCAAGTGTCTTTTGGTCCTCCGTGGCTTCGATGTAAGTCACGCGAGCCGGAGACAAGTGCGCTTCGAGCTCTCCGCGATATAATTCGCCGACGCATTGGTCCACCAGGAAGACCACGTCACTCCCGGTTGGAATGATCGACTGGAGCACCGCGGCAAGATCCGGGAATTGCTCGACCGAATAGTCGTGGATTCTACTTCGGACGGTGAACATGGGCTACTTACAGGTAAAGCCACCATCGACGATGATCGTCTGTCCCGTTAGGTAAGTGTTATCCTCCGAGACCAAGAAAGCTGCTACCCTTGCCAGTTCCTTGGCGTCGGCCATGCGGCCCAAGGGAATGACTTTACAGAGCCCGGCGATTGCCTCAGGCGTATTGTTTTGACGCGTTAGTGCAGTGTCAATGTAGCCCGGAGCGAGCGAGTTTACCAGAACTCCACCGGCACCGAATTCGACCGCCGCGCTCCGGGTCAGTGCGTTCAGGGCTGCTTTGGTCATCGAATACGACGCGCGCGATTCCTTAGTGACCAAGCTAAAGATGGTACTCACGTTAAGAATGCGGCCCCAGCCACGGCTTTGCATCCCCGGCGCGAAAGCCTGGAGCAAGCGCAATGAGGAATTGAGGTTGACTTGAAGCATCCGCTGCCAGGTAACCCAGCCAATCTCTGCGAGTGGTTCGAGAACATTAATCCCAGCATTGTTAACCAGGATATCAATTGGCCGGTCGGGCTCGGAGGTAATAAAGTTCTCGATCGACTCGGGCTGTGCGAGATCCATTTCCGCACGAGTCGGGGCAATGATTTCTTCACCGCGAGCGGCTAGCTCGGCCGCGATCGCCGCCCCGATACCACGCGCGCGGCCGGTGATAAGAACTACGCGCTTGCTTCCGCGGCTCATGGTTCAAGCACGGGAACGAGCATGTTTCCGCGCAGTTCTTCGCGGCTAAGAAACGGCGCCATGTCTTCCAAGGGCGATGTGACCATCCGACCGTCGTCGAGTTTGCGCGATGAGAGCTTGGGAGCAAAGGCCTGCCGTAAGTCGAGCATAACTTCGCACAGAGCAGGGCCACTAGCTTCGAGCGTAGCTTCAATTTTAACTTCTAACTCATCGTGTGTATCGCAACGTTGAAAGGTGAAGCCAAAGGCATAGGCAATCTTTTCGAAATCGGGAAAGCCGAGACCGGAGTCTGTCCCACAGCCAACGATGCGATCGGGAAAGAAATTCATCTGTGTCTGGCGGATGGAATGGTAGCCAGTGTTGTTAAGAACAAAGACTTTCACCGGGAGCTTGCGCGAGACGATCGTCTGGAGCTCCTGCAAATTCATCATGATGCTGCCATCGCCGGCGATGCAAACGATGCGCGTAGCTTCGGGGTAAGCGATGCCCGCGCCGATCGCAGCCGGAAGGTCGTAGCCCATCGAGGCGCAGCCGGAATTGTGGAACAGGCGCTGCCCTTTTTTTGTTTTTGCCGCCTGAAACGCGGTGACGCATGCGGTGCCATCACCGCAGACGATGATTTCATCTTCTCGGAGCTGCGCGAAAAGCCGATCGACGAAACAATAGGGATTGACCTTGGTGCTCTCCCAGTATTCCGGCAGAACCACCGGATATCTTCGGAGCCGTTCGCGGCACCAGCTCAGCCACTGCTGATGTTTCAACTGTGGCTTCCAATCCTTTGTCTGCCGGCCCAGTTCAGGAAGGAAATCGCGCAGGTCGGCATGAATTGGATAATCGATTTTGAGCGTCGGCTTCTTTAGTTCCGCGGCATCAATATCGACCATCGCGCGATAGGCATGTCGCGCGAAGCTGTCCCAGTTGTAGCTAACCGAGCGGATATTCAGTCGGCATCCCAAGACCAGCACGAAGTCGGCATTTTGCACCGCAAAATTTCCGGCCCGATCGCCTAACGAGCCCGGCCGGCCGGCGAATGCGGGATGATCGAAGGGCAGAAGATCGTTTGAGTTCCAGGCGGGCAGAACAGGAATGCCGAGACGCCCAGCGAGATCGAGAAACGCCGCGTATTCTCCGGAGAGTCGCACTCCTGTCCCGGGATAGATCACAGGACGTTCGGCCCGCTGCAAATGCTCAACGATCTGGGCGACGGCCGCAGGCAAGTCGGTCGTCTCCAAGGCGAGCGCGTCCTCGGCCGGATCATATCCGCGCAACTGCGTGGGATCGATCCTGGTCGCTTGCAGATCGATCGGGATGTCGATCCAAACAGGTCCCGGCCGGCCGCTGGTGGCCAAATGGAGCGCGCGCTCGAGATGATAGCGAATCGTCTCCGGGTGCCAAATTTGCACCGCGCATTTCGTCACCCCGCGCACCATTGCGACAATGTCCACCTCCTGATCGCCGAGTTGTCTGAGCGGCAGCTCGGTGCTGCGGACAAGCGTTTCCCGTTTCACCTGCCCGGAGATGACGATCATCGCCATAGAATCGACGAAGGCGCCATACACGCCGGTGATCGCATTCGTTCCTCCCGGACCACTGGTTACGTTTACCGCGGCCAAACGATTCGTTAGGCGAAAGTAACTCTCGGCCGCAATCGCACAGGCCTGTTCGTGATGATTGCAGATGAACTCCAGACGCGGCTCGCGCGCGATCGCGTCGTTCAAATGCATCGCCCCTCCGCCGGTTACCAGGAAGACGTGGCGTACACCGAAATCGGCGAGCTGCCGCATGACGTAATCGGCAAGGCGGATTTGCGGGCCAGATGTTTCCATCGCGATGCTGCAAGCTCTACGACAACCCGCCGCGATTATCCACTAAGAGTAACTACGCGATTGGGAAGTCGTAGGGTCTCGCGGATGGTTTCGATGATTTCCGTCTCCTGCAACAAGGTGGCCACGATGATCGGGCGCGCGCGATCCGTGATCTCTTGCGGTGCAATGATCGCTACGCCACCAATCGACTTGCCCTGATTCACCGGATTGCCATCGACGAAGGCAGTAACGCGCGCCCGAGCCAGGCAATTCTCCGCCAGAAGTTTCATCGTCAACTGTCCGGTTCCCCAAACCATGATTCCGCTGGCGCGGCGCAGACCGGGACCAAAGGTTCCTTGAGTATGTGACCCTCCGGCAGAACAAAACGCTGATGATGCAGAATCTCGACCTGCGCCTGCGCGCAAATCGGGCAAGGGCGCGCGGCTTTTTTCATTCGTTAGGCAAAGCGAAGCGCGCAGTTTTACGGAGCGCGCTGACCAGGTCGACGGTTTCCGCGAGATGCAGTTCGTTGGTCGCGCGCGCGTTTGCCGGCACGTAGCGCGCGGGGCCGACGCCGGTTTTCGCTTCCTGCGCGATGATCACGTCCACCTTTTCGTTCACCGTCATCCGCACGGTTTGCGCTAACTCCGCGATCGTCAGGTCATTCGTCGAGCCCACATTGTAAGGGCGCATCGGTTCTCCTTTGAACAAAATCGTCCAGAGCCAGATCGCGAGATCGGCGGCGTAAAGATAAGAGCGGAAGGGCGTGCCGTCGCCGCCGACGCGGATGGGCCCACCGGCGAGCGCGTCGCGGATGAAATTGCCGATCGCGAAATGCGCGTTCAGCGGCAGGAAGGGACCGACGAAAGCGAAGCAGCGCGCGATCACCGGCTGGAGCCCGCGATCTTTCGCATAACCGGCGCAGAGCAGTTCGGCCATCCGTTTGCCCTCGCCGTACGCGGAGCCGAGCTGCGTGCAATCGGGACCGCCCAGATAATCTTCGGGGATGTGCGTGAGCCCGCTCGGTTGCGGACCATAAACCGCTCCCGAACTGGTGAGGAGAAATCGGCGCGCACCCACCGCAGCGGCGAATTCGAGCGCGGCGCGCGTACCCTCGACAATGGTGTCGAGCATGAGCAACGGATTCTCTGCATTCAATTTCGCGCTCGCCTCGGTCGCGGCGTGAATCACGAAATCGAAGCGCGCGCTCGGCAGATCAGCCGCGGTCAGCTTGCGCACATCGCCAGTGACGAAATGAATCGCGGGATTACTCGTTAGGCGCGGGGCCTTCTCGGAAAATGCCTGCGGATCGCGGCTCAGTACGGTCACGCTGGCATCCAGCCGGAGCGCGCGATTGGCGTAAGCGAAACTTTCCAGGAGCCAGCGGCCGAAGAAACCGGTGCCGCCGGTAATGAAAATATTCCGGCCGCGGAGCTCGTCCCAAAGTTCCCGGGTATGCAGGAGAATATGCTCCAGGTCCTGCTTGAGCGAAGTCTCGTTAGGCGAAAGGACGGTCACTTTGGCCGGCAAAAAGCGTGCACCGTTTCGATCATGTAATCGAGCATTTCGCGGGTCAGCCCGGGATAAACGCCGACGAAGATCGATTCGTTCATGATCCGGTCGGCGCCCGGTGTTGCGCCGAGGAGGCGGAGCGTTTCGGGGCGATCCTTGCGCAGCTGCACGAAGGCCGGTTGGCGCAGAAGATTGCCGCCGAAGAGCATGCGATTGCCGACGCGATGTTCGTCGAGGTGCCGCGCGAAATCCGTGCGGGTGAACGGTGCGCTTGGCCTAACGAGCAGCATGAATCCAAACCATGAGGGCGCGCAGCGCGGGCCGTTTTCGGTTTCCCATTTGAAGCCATCACGCGTCCATGTCTTCGCGTGCGTCGGCAAATGGAACTGGAAGAATTCTTCCAGTTCTGCGAGACCGCGGCGCAAATATTCCCAGTTGCTTCGGCGCGCTTCGCCAAAGGCCGGGAGCTTCTTTAACTGCTCGCGCCCAATTGCGGCCTGAATGTCGAGCGGCTTCAAGTTGTACCCGAGATGCGAGTAGATGTATTTGTGATCGTAGCCTTCCGGCAGTTCGCCGAGCTGCCAGCCGAAACGTTTCCCGCAGGTGTTATCTTTGCCGCTGGCGCACCAGCAATCGCGCCCCCAATCGCGAAAACTTTCGACCAGCACTTTGAACTGCATGTTCCGGACAACGTTGATCGCGCCGCCTTCGCCCAAGGTGAGGTGATGCGGTGGATAAAATGATTGCGTCGAGAGATCGCCGAAAGTTCCGGTGAATTTGTCGTTGTAGGTAGAACCGAGGGCGTCGCAGTTGTCCTCGATCAACCAAAGATCGTGCGTTTTGCAGAACGCTGTGATCCGCTCGAGATCGAACGGATTGCCTAACGTGTGCGCCATCATGACCGCTTTCGTTTTTCCAGGAACGAACGCTTCTTCGAGACGATCGAGGTTGGCGTTAAGTGTGCGCGGATCGTTATCCAGAAAAACCGGCACGGCGCCGTTCTGCAAAATGGGCGCGACCGTAGTTGGAAAACCGACGGCACAGGTGATGACTTCATCGCCGGGCCGGACGCGTTTCTCGCCGAGCTTATGGCTCGTTAGGGCAGAAAACGCGACCAGATTCGCAGACGAGCCTGAGTTCACGAGCAACGAGCGTTTCACGCCTAACAACTTCCCCAACTCCTGCTCGAAGGCGTCGCCCTCGGGCCCGAGCGTCAGCCAGAAATCGAGCGTGGCCGAGACCGCCGCCGCCACTTCATCAGCGTCGAAGACGCGGCCAGCGTACGGAATGGTGGTCTCGCCGGGAACAAACGGATCGCGTCGCTTGCTCGTCGGCAATCCGTTATTGCGATGCGCCCTTGCGGAGTACTCACGGGTCAGGCGGAGGATTTCCGCTTTCAGTTTTTCGTCCGCTTCCATCTACTTTCTCCGTTCCTGGTATGCGCGAATCTGCGCCCGGGTCGAGGTTTGAAAAATTCCCGGATCGCTCTGCGCAAGTTCCGTCGTCCGGCGATACCAGTCCACCGTCTTCTCGATCGTTTCCTCGAAGTTCCAAACCGGAGTCCAGGCGAGCGCATGAAAAGCTTTATCGGTGGCGAGATTAAGCCGGCCGGCTTCGTGCGGCGCATTCGCGTCGCTTTCGTCATGTGCTTTTCCTGGCCAAAACTTGAGCACCTGCTCGACGAGTTCACCGACGCTGCGGTTCGACTGCAGGTTGGGGCCGAAGTTAAAGGCCGCCGCGAGTTCGGCGCGCCGCGCGAGCAAAAATGCGCCTAACGACAGGTAGCCGCTGAGTGGTTCGAGGACGTGCTGCCACGGCCGGGTCGACTGCCGATTGCGGATCGCGATCGATTCGCCCTTTTGCAACGAGCGGATGCAATCAGGCACGATCCGATCACTCGCCCAATCGCCGCCGCCGATGACGTTCCCGGCACGGGCCGAGGCGACGGCAACCGGCGCAGAAGCCGCTTTGAAAAACGATTGCCGATAGCTCGCGATCGCGATCTCGGCCGCGGCTTTGCTGGAGCTATATGGATCATGGCCGCCGAGCGGATCTTCTTCGCGATAGCCGTAAAGCCACTCGCGATTTTCGTAAACCTTATCGGTCGTAATCATGACCGCGGCGCAGGGTTTGCCTAACGAGCGCAAGGCTTCGAGGAGATTGACCGTGCCCATGACGTTGACCTCATAAGTCTCGCGCGGCTCCTGATAGGAGAAACGGACCAGCGGCTGCGCGGCGAGATGGAAGACGAAGTCCGGCGCGGCCTCGGCGACGGCGCGTGAGAGTTTTTTGCCATCGCGCACATCGCCCTCGATGTGCTCGAGGCGCGGCGCGAGACCGAGTTGGACGAAGAGCGCGGGATCAGTCGGCGGCGGCAGGCTGTAACCGGTGACGTCTGCGCCTAACGAGAGCAACCATTCGCAAAGCCACGAACCCTTGAAACCGGTGTGGCCGGTCAGGAAGACGCGCTTTCCGCGATAGGCCTCCGCCAGTTTCACTACCAAACCTTCCAAGGCGCGGTGCCTTTTTCCCAGAGCGAATTCAAGAGGGTGAATTCCTGGAAGGTATCCATCGGCTGCCAGAAACCGGTGTGCTTGTAAGCGGCAAGCTGGCCTTCCGCGGTGATCTGCCGTAAGGGTTCCTGCTCAAACATCGTCCCGGGATTCGCCGCCAGATAATCGAAGACGCGCGCGCTACAAACCATGTAACCGCCGTTGATGTAGCCGGTCTCGGTTTGCGGTTTCTCGTTAAATCCATGGATCGTGTTGTCCTCATTCAAACCGATTTCGCCGAATCGGCCGGGCGGATGCACCGCAGTGATGGTGCAGATTTTGCCTAACGAGTGGTGCTGCGCGATCGAGGCTGGGATATCAATGTTCCCAACGCCGTCGCCGTACGTCAGGAGGAAATCTTCGTCATCGCCGAGATACTTCCGGATGCAGAAAATGCGCTCGCCGGTCATCGCTTCCGCGCCGGTGTCGGCCAGAGTCACTTGCCAATCTTCTTCGGTATGACGGGTGTGAAATTTCGCCGCCGGATCCTGGCCAAGAAAAAGCGTCGCGTCGCAGGTATTCCAGAGATAATTCCGGAAATACTCCTTAATCATTTCGCCCTTATAGCCCAGGCAAAGGACGAACTCCTTGAAGCCGTAATGCGCGTAGGTCTTCATGATGTGCCAGAGGATCGGGCGTTCGCCGATCGGCAGCATCGGCTTCGGCCGAAACTCCGTTTCTTCGCGGAGCCGCGTGCCTTTGCCACCGCATAAAATGACGACTTTCATTCGTGGGCTTTGCTCGCGTCCATCGCTCAGCCTACGTAGTTCTGCGCGATCGGCATCCGGCGGCCAAGACCAAATGCGCGGCTCGTGACTTTAATTCCGGGCGCGGCTTGCGCGCGTTTGTATTCGTTTAAATCGACCCGGCGCTGGACCCAGCGGACGGTTTTTTCTTCGAAGCCGCGGGTGATAATGTCGCGCGCGCTCAGGTTTTCCTCCACGTAAAGGCGCAGGATTTCGTCGAGAATTTCGTAGGGCGGAAGCGTATCCTGATCCTTTTGATCCGGCTTCAACTCCGCGCTCGGGGGTTTCTCGATCGTTGAACGCGGAATCATTTCGCGCTCGGAATTTATCCAGCGAGCGAGGTCATAAACCATCGTCTTCGGGACATCGCTGATGACCGCGAGACCACCGGCCATGTCGCCGTAAATCGTGCAGTAACCGACAGCCAGCTCGCTCTTGTTACCGGTGGTCAGAAGCAAATGACCGAACTTATTCGAGAGCGACATCAGGATCATGCCGCGTAAACGCGACTGCATGTTTTCCTCGGTGGTATCTTCCGCGCGGCCGGCGAAGACTTCGGTGAATTGCGCTTTGAAATATTCGAAGGCGCGACCGATCGGGATCTTCAAACATTTGATGCCGAGATTGCGCGCGAGCGCGAGCGCGTCATCGATACTGCCGCGCGATGAGTACGGGCTGGGCATGGAAACGCCGACGACGTTTTCCGCACCCAGCGCGCGGACGGCGATCGCGGCCACGACCGCAGAATCAATCCCGCCGCTCAACCCGAGAACGGCAGTCTTGAAATTGCACTTCCGCAAATAATCGCGCACGCCTAACGAGAGCGCGTCGTAGAGATCGGCGGACGAATCGCGCGGAGGAATTTCCACGGACGCGGTCGCCTCCGTTTCGATAATCTCCTCGGCTTCGCCAAAGCCGGGCAACTGCGCGATCAAATCACCCGCGGGATTGATCGCGAAGGAGTGGCCATCGAAAACCAGTTGGTCATTGCCGCCAACGGCGTTGCAGTAAACGATCGGCAAACGGTAAGCACGCGCGAGAGTCGCGACCATTTCTCGTCGCACTTTTTGTTTGCCGAGACTGAAAGGCGAAGCGCTGAGATTAACGATCAACTCCGCGCCCTGCTCGACTAACGAGCGCACCGGTTCGATGTCGTAATAGGGACGCGGCAGATAATGTTCGGTCCAAATATCTTCGCAGATCGTGACCCCGATTTTCTTCCCGTGAACGGTCAATGGAACCGTCCAGCTGGCCGGTTCGAAGTAACGATCTTCATCAAAGACATCGTAGGTCGGGAGGAGTGATTTGTGAGTCAGGCGAATCGGCTGGCCGCTCTCGAGAAGGGCGGCGCTGTTATGAAACGGCTTGCCTCTGCCCTCGTTAGGCGCAACGAAACCAACGAGCAATGCGGTCTCGCCGACGATGGCATGCAGGCGTTCGACGACCTCGAGATTCTGCGGCACGAACTGCGATTTGAAGACCAGGTCCTGCGGCGGATAACCGGCGATCGCGAGTTCCGGAGTGATGACCAATTCGGCCCCGGCGTCCGCGAGTTTGCGGTAGGCGGCGGCGATTTTTTCGAAGTTGCCGTGGAGGTCGCCGACCGTGGGATTGATCTGAGCAAAACCGATTTTCATGGAACGCGCAAACTATGCGCGACGCTGCCGAGGGCAACCGGCGCCCGGCCTAACGATGGGCGGTGGTTTGCGCCGGGGCTTTTTTGTAGCCCGCGTTCAAGGCGTCGTCCGCCCCGGTGACGAAGACTTTGCCCCACTGGATCAGGCAGGCGGCAAAGAATCCGGCGATCGCGCAGAGGATGACTTTTTGCAGAAACGTGGAATGCATTCGGGCTTTTTTTAAGCACGTCCGGTGCCAGCGGCCGGTGCGGGTTAGTTACCAAAAGCCCCACTGCCGGGTTTCCATGATCCAGAAACCGAGGAGCAAATTCGTCAGCGCATGCGCGAGGACGCAGGAGGCGAGGCTGCGGGTGCGATACGCGACCAGGTTGTACAGCATCCCGGTGATCGCTGCCGCCGGCCAATCCGCCGGCGAATGCACGAGGGTGAAGCCGACGGTCACCACCGCGAAGGAGAGCCAGGAGAAAGCGCCAAAGGGGACGCGCTCGAAATCTTCGTGGATGAAGTAGCGCAGCAGAAATCCGCGCCAAAAGATTTCTTCGACAAAAGGCACCACCACCGCGAGCCGCAAAAAACGCAGACAAACCGTGGCCCAATAAGCCGCCGGCTGTTGCGCGAAGACATCGGGATTAAATCCTTCGAGCCGCGGAGCGACGCCTAGAAATTGTTGCGGCGCCACCCAGAGCGCAAACACCACCACGGCCACCGCGATGGTAAAGAGCGGGCGCGCCAGCCGGTGGAAATCATAGGCACGCCAATACCAAAAAAGGAGGAGCGCGCAGACAAAAGTTTGCGCGGGGAAAATCCAGTATTGCGGCGCGGCCAACCAGAAGGGGCCGCCGATTTTTTTTAACGGACTAACGAGTGCAAGCGAGCCCACGAAAACGACCATCGGGACGGTATAGGCGAGGAGCCGGCTGGACGGTCGGGAAGCAGCCGCAGAATCCATTTGGTCTTTCAACTGGATGGCTAATCTTCTGAATGATGCTGGATGGCAAGCGAAACCCCGGCCCCGACGAAACCGATCCTGACCAGCTGATTCAGTTGCTCAAGATCGAGCTGATGCAAAAGCGGGCAGGCTGGGAACAGACCCGCGCCCGTCGCAAAATGTTTCGCGGTTTGAGTTTCCTTTTTCTCTTCGTCGTGATCCTCGTGGCCCTGGTGGCGTATTACGTTTTTTTCAATCCTGACCGGATACGCGAGTCGCAGGCGGAGATGAATTCGCCGGCGCCGCGCAGCCCGACGCCCACGGCTTCCAGCCGTTAAACTTTCATGGCCGAAACTATTTCCGCGGCGACGCAGACGAAGGACGGGAGTCCACACGATCTCCTGCAACTCAGCGATGAACGTCTTCGTCGTTTCGTGGCCGAGGCCCTGACCGGCAATCTGATCATGCGCCCGGACGGCGAAATCCTGACCTGCAACGACGCCTTTGTCCGCATCTTCGATTTTGCCTCGGCCGAGGAAGCGCTCGGGACAAATTTCCTGTCGCTCCTGCGCAGCCGACGCGATGGCGTGGAGTTGATTTCACAAATAGAAACCAACCGCGCAATCGAGCGCTTCGAGATGGAGATGCGGAGACTTTCCGGGGAGGCGGTCTACGCGGTCGCGCGTTTCTCCGGCGTCTTCGATGAAGAGAATAAACTGCTCGAGCTGCAGGGTTATATTTTTAACGACACGAAACGCAAACGGCTGGAAGAGCAGTTAGTCCAGGCGCAAAAGATGGAAGGCCTCGGCACGCTCGCCGGCGGGATCGCGCACGACTTCAACAACATCCTCGCGATCATTCTCGGCTACGCGAACCAGTTGGAAAAAAACAGCGCGCGCCCGGAGATGTTGCCGTCCGCGATCCGCGTCATCCGGGAAGCGGTGGAACGCGGGGCCGCGCTGGTGCAGCAACTCCTGACTTCTGCGCGGCAGGCGGAAGCGCACTTTTCCTCGCTCGATTTGAATGCCCTGGTGCGCGAGCTCGAGCGGATGTTGCAGGCGACTTTTCCGAAGATGATCAACTTCGAGCTCAACCTCGAGCAGACCCTTCCGACGGTGACCGCGGACCGGAGCCAGATTCATCAAGTGCTCCTGAATCTGTGCGTGAATGCGCGCGACGCCATGCCCAACGGGGGCACGATTAAGGTGGAAACGCTGCTTACTTCCGGCAAGCAACTCGAGCTCTACTTCACCGGCGCGGAAGCAAAACGTTACACCTGCATTCGCGTGCACGACACCGGCTCGGGCATGACCGCGGACGTGAAAGCGCACATTTTCGAGCCGTTTTTTACGACCAAGGAACGCGCTAAAGGCACCGGCCTCGGGCTCTCGGTGGTCTACGGAGTGGTCAACAATCACCGCGGCTTCGTGCAGGTGGAGAGCGCGCCTAACGAGGGCACGACTTTCAGCATTTACCTGCCGGTGATGCCGGCGCAAAACGCGGCCGCAAACGGCGAGGTGGGCGACTTCCACCAAAGTTGGGAACCGCAAACCATCCTGCTGGTGGAGGACGAGGAAATGTTGCGCGATCTCGGGATCGAGATTTTGCAGAGCGAAGGCTATCGCGTGCTCGCGGCCCGGGATGGCTTGGAAGCGGTGGAAATGTTCTCCGCTCATCGCGATGAAATCGGGCTGGTCGTCTGCGATCTCGGTCTGCCGAAACTTGGCGGGCGCGATGTCTTTTTGCGCATGAAAGAAATCAAGCCGGGCGTGCGCGCGATTGTCGCCAGCGGTTATCTCGAACCGGCGATGCGCTCGGAGATTTTGAAGGCCGGGGTCATCGACACCATCCAGAAGCCTTACGATTTCAACGAGCTAGTGGAGCGCATCCGCGCCATCATCGGCAAAGCCAAGAGCGAGGACGATCACCCGCAGCTTTTCTGAACGCGCTTAGCGCGGAACGATTTCCGCGGAGGGCTTTTTGCTGGCCACGTTCGTGGTGCTCTTCACGCGATTCATCACGAAGGTATTGTTGTCGCCATAACGCGCCCATGGGCCCGACGGCACTTCTTTAAACTCGACAAATTTCCAGTCGGTCACGTCGGTATCCTGCAAGCCCAGGTAATCACGGACTGCCGGCGAAACATCGAGGCCGGCGCCTTGATTGAGATTCGATTTTGGGCGCTCGTTCCCGAAAACATATTGCCAGTGATCGGTGCGAAACGGACCCGCGTCTTCCCACTGCGCATAGACAGTGCGGGTGCCTTTACGGATCGCGAGCCAACGATCTTTACAGGTGGAAACCCCCGGGCCTTGATACGCTTCCGCGAACCACGGGACCACCCGGCGCGCTTCCGGCCGATGGCCGTTGTTCGCCTTGTCGTTGTAGGGCAGCGCGCAATAAAACGGGTTCTGTCGCGGCACGAAATTCACCGGGATCATGTCGCGGCGATGCGCCGGGTTCGGATCGTCGTAACCGCCGTAGCTTTGCGTCCAATCTTTATCCCACGAACTCGACCGATTCGGCACCGGATTGTTCGCGGTTGGTTTTTCGCCAATCCAGAAAACCGTAGTCACGATGTTTGGTTTCCAGGGAAAATCATGCACCGCCGCGGGCGCACTTCCCCACGAGCGCGTCGTCGGCACGAAGACCAGCGGACCTCCGCCTAACGACTGATCGTCGTGAGTTTTCGCTGGTGCCGGAGGCGGCAACAAGCACGCTCCGGCGAGGAGTGAAACGAGGACGAAATTAATAAGGATTCTTGCTTTCACGAAAAAGTCCGAGCCCGATAAAGTGAGCTGGGAAGGATGTGCTAATGATTCGGCTTCCAGCGCCTGTTCGCGTGTCATCCGAAAGCGAAAGCTTCGGGCGAACAAGGGCGCGCCGCTTCATGTGCGCGTGGTCTGGGCGCAATAGGCCAGCCTCTTGCGAAAAGTCAAGGAAGGGCCGCGAAATATCCGTAGTCCATTACGTGAAACGCGGCCTCGTTCTCCTCATTGTCGTGGGACTTTTCGCAGGTCTTCGCGCGGGAAGCTTATGCGCGCAAGCTCCGACGCCCCCAAGCCAGTCGATCAGGATCGCGTATTGGAATATCAAGTGGTTTCCCGGTGGGCGCCCGAACGCTTACCAGCGCGAAGAAGCGAAACAAATCCGTTCCGTGCACCACGATATCGACTCGTTAGGCGCAGATATTATCGGCCTCGAGGAAGTTCGTGATTTCGAGAACGCCGGCCTCGCCGTCCAGCCGTTGCCGGGTTTCAAAGTCGACGTCTGCTCGAACTTTCCGCCGCGCACCGGCCAGACCGATACCCAGCAGATCGCCATCACCAGCCGGCTCCAACCTCTGAGCGCCTGGGCGGAATCATGGAACACCGGAAACGCGATCACCCCGCCACGCGGCTTCGCGTTCGCGGCCTATGAATTACCCGCGCACCGCCTGCTCCTGGTTTACGCGGTGCATTTGAAGAGCAATCTCGGCGAGCTGGTCGAGAACATCGCCATTCGCCAGGAATCGATCCGGCAATTACTCGCGCACATGGAATCGATGCGCGCCGCCTACGGAAAACTGGGCGCGATCACCTGGGTAGTCGGCGGGGATTTCAACACTGCGCCTGACGATCCGCGTTTCCAGGGCGAGAAAACTAGCGCGACTTTACTGGGCGACGGTTTCCGCTGGGCCTGGGCGAACATTCCGCTCGCGCAGCGCCTGACCATGCAACGCGACCAGCGTTATCCGATCGGTTCCTTCGATCACATTTTCTATCGCGGCGCCGGCCTAACGAGTGCTGAAGTGCTTCCGACCTCGCCTCATTCCAGCGATCATCGCGCCATCCGGGTCGAACTCGCGCTTGATTAATCGAGAAACTTTCCCGGATTCAAAATCCCCTCCGGATCGAGCGCGTCCTTCAGCTTCCGGTGCACTGCCCGCGCGACCTCGCTGGTCGCCTCCGGCCACCAACGTTTCTTCGCCAGGCCAATGCCGTGCTCGCCCGTGATCACCCCGCCCCAGCTCAGGACTTGAGCAAATAATTCATCGAGCGCCTGCTCCACTTTCTGGCGCACCTCACCGTCGCGGTTGTAGCGCTCGGCCATGATGTTGACGTGAATATTGCCGTCGCCCGCGTGCCCAAACGCCGCCACCGGAAAGCCATGTTTTTTCTGCAATGCTTCCGCGAATTCCACCAGATCAACCAGCCGGCTCCGCGGCACGACAATGTCCTGGTTAAGTTTCGTTAGGCCAGTGGCCCGGAGGGAATTGCTAAACTCCCGTCGGAGCGACCATAGTCGTTCCGAGTCGGCTTCGACTGTGGCAACCTCCATCCGGTTCGGATTTTTTCCGGCAACCAATTGCTGCAGCTTCGCCATCTCGACCTGCACGGTTTCCGCTTGTCCGTCGAGATCGACCAAGAGGTGCGCGTTGCCCGGCGCGACGATGTCCGCGCCGAGATCGCGCCGCGCAGCCTCCAGCGTAAAATGGTCCGCGATCTCTAGCGATGACGGCAAAAATCCGTGCGCGAAAATTTCCTGCACCGCCGCCGCGGCGGTCGACATCTTGTCGAAGGCGGCCGACAAAGTTGCGCGCGCCGGCGGCAACGGCAGCAGCTTCAACGTGATCTCGGTCACGACGCCGAGCATGCCTTCCGAGCCCACGAAAAGCCCGATGAGATCAAAGCCGGTTTTGTTCTTGTGCACCCGGCTGCCGGTGCGGAGGACATCGCCACTCGCCAGCACCACTTCAAGCCCGGCGACATAATTTCTGGTCACCCCGTATTTCAGGCAACGCGGTCCGCCCGCGTTCGTGGCCACGTTTCCGCCGAGACTGCAATCCTTCAGGCTCGCCGGATCCGGCGGATAAAATAATTTCTGCGCGCGCACCTGCGCCTGCAGTTCGCCGGTGATCACGCCCGGTTCCACAATCGCGATCGCATCCGCGAAGTTGATTTCCTTGATCCGATTCATCCGCGCGAGCGAAAGCGAAATCCCCGCCCGCACCGGCACGCAACCGCCGACGTAGCCGTAGCCGGCGCCGCGCGGAGTCACTGGAATTTTTCGCGCCGACGCGAAGCGCAAGAGCTGACTGACCTGCCCGGTCGTTTCCGCAAACACGACGAGATCCGGCGTGGCTTGCGCGAACCATTTATCGCCGCTGTGCGCGGCGCGCGTTTCCGCATCCGCGAAGACAACCCCGGGCCCGAGAAGGTCGGTTAATTCTTCCAGGAACGCCATGCGGCTTGGTCGCGACCCGCGCCTAAAATCGCAGCGTGATGCCGGCGACGAAATTATGCGTCAATGGGTTCAGCTCGATCGAGCCATTCGGAATCTCGAGCGAGTCCAGGTTCGCGTAAGTCAGCTTGTATTCGAACATGACGCCCCAATGCCGCGTCAGATCGACATTCACTCCCACCAGTCCCTGCACCCCCGGACCGTGTACCTGATATTCCTCGTGAAATAATCCGCCGACATTCGATTCCACATGCGGAATCGCCGCGCCAATCCCGAGCCCGACATAAGGCTGCAGGCAATTCGGAAATCCCGGACCGCGTGGGCCGGGAAAGAACCGATAAACCACATCCGCGAGCGCAAAATTCAATCCGTGCGACAGACTGAATTGCTCGAGCGTGTCGTCGATCCGCTCGTGGTCGTCGATCGCGATTCCGCTGCGCTGACCGCTCACGCGCACTGTCTCGCCGGTTTGCGCGTAGAGCTTGATGTGGAAAAATTCCGCGCCAAATCCCCAGTGCGCATTTTCGCTCGGGAACCAAAGCGCCCGCGCTCCGTAAAATGGCGGCGTCGCGAAATCGCGGCCTTCAAAGGAAACGTCGTGAAAGGTCAGATCCGTCCCGCCGGTCTGGTGCAAATCGAGATCGTGATCCGGCGTCAGCGCGACCCCGGTGAAAAGCGAAAGGTCAAATTCCGCGCGCGCCGAAAGGGCCCATGGACTAACGAGGAGTGCGACGACCAGGAAAAATTTGCGCATACAGCTTTTGCCTTACATCCCCATGATCTGATAACCGCCATCGACGTAAATTACCTGGCCCGTGATTGCCGCCGCGCCGTCGCTCGCCAGAAAAACGCCGGTCGCACCGAGTTCGGAAGGTTCGCAACTGCGCTTCAGGGGCGCGTGTTCTTGGTAATGTTTCAGCATTGCGCTGAAACCGGAAATCCCGCGCGCCGCCAGCGTGTTCACCGCGCCCGCGGAGATGCAGTTCACCCGGATTTTTTTCGACCCAAGATCGTACGCCAAATAACGCGTGGAAGCTTCCAGGCTGGCCTTGGCCACACCCATCACGTTGTAGTGCGGAACGACTTTCTCCGACCCGTAATAGGTCATCGCGACCATACTGCCGCCGTTCGTCATCAACGGCGCAGCTTCGCGGGCGAGCGCAACTAACGAGTAAGCGCTGATGTCGTGCGCCATCCGAAAAGCTTCCCGGGTCGTGCTCACGAAATCGCCCTCCAACGCTTCCTTCGGCGCGTACGCCACCGAATGGAGCATCAAATCCAGCCGGTCCGTTTGTCCGCGCACTTTTCCGAAAAATTCCGCGATCTCTTCATCCTTCGAGACATCGCAGGGTTGCAGAAAAGTTCCCTCGCCGAATTCGCCCACCAGTTCCTCCACGTTTTCCTTCAAGCGTTCGCCCTGATAATTGAAGAACAATTTCGCGCCCGCGGCCGCCCAGGCTTTCGCGATAGCCCAGGCGATACTGCGCTTGTTGGCCACTCCGAACACGACTCCAATTTTTCCGGCGAGAGGTTGGTCCGTCATACCGCGTCACCATAGCAAGCTTCTGCCGAGCGCCAATCCCGCGACGCGCGCCGGCGAATGCGCATCCCGATGAATCCGTCCCCCATCCGCAAGCGAAAATACCTCCAGACATGGTCATGGATCTCGCGCGCAGAAATTCCGGGGAACGCTCCGCCGTCATCGTGGGCGCCGGCCCGGGCGGGCTGGCCGCGTCCATTCTCCTCGCCGCCGCCGGCATCCGCGTTCGCATCATCGAGCGTTTGCCGATCGTCGGTGGACGCACTTCCACGATTGAAGCCGACGGTTTTCGCTTCGATCTCGGCCCGACATTTTTTCTTTATCCGCGGGTGCTCAATGAAATCCTGCGCGTCGCCGGCACCACCCTCGCGCGCGAAGTTGAACTCGTTAGGCTGGATCCCCAATATCGCCTGATCTTCGGCGGCGGGGGCACACTCGATTGCACCCCGCAGGTCGCGGAAATGGAGCGGCAAATCGCCGCCCTCTCGCCGCAGGACGCAGGCGGTTTCGAAAAGTTCATGCGGGAAAATCGGCGCAAGCTCGAGCTCATGCAGCCGTGCTTGGAAAGCTCCTTCGACAGCTGGCGCGCCCTCCTCGATCCACGGCTTTTGAAACTGCTCCCCGCGCTTCAACCGCATCGTTCGGTCGACGCCTACCTGCGGCGTTTTTTCAGCGACGAACGCACCCGCTTAGCGTTCTCCTTCCAATCAAAATATCTCGGGATGTCGCCCTTTCGTTGCCCGAGTTTGTTCTCGATTCTTTCCTTCCTCGAATACGAATACGGCGTCTTCCATCCCATCGGCGGCTGCGGCGCGATCACCACCGCGCTCGCCCGCGTGGCTCAGCGCTTGGGCGTGGAGATCCAACTCGATGAACCGGTCACCGAGCTCCTTTTGGAAAACAAACGCGCCGTCGGCGTGCGCACTGCCCGCGAAATTTATCGCGCCGATGCCGTGGTCGTGAATGCCGATTTCGCGCGCGCCATGTCGCGCCTCGTGCCCGACGCCAGCCGCCGCCGCTGGACGGAAAAAAAACTCGCGCGCAAAAAATTCTCCTGCTCGACCTTCATGCTTTATCTCGGGATTGAAGGGCGCTTCGAGCTTCCGCATCACAACATTTATATCGCGCGCGATTACGCGCGGAACCTCGACGAAATCGAGAACCGCCACGTCCTCTCGGCGGATCCTTCCTTCTACGTGCAGAACGCCTCCGTCACGGATCCGACGCTCGCGCCTAACGACATGAGCACGCTATACGTCCTCGCGCCGGTAACGCATCAGCATGCGACGGTCGACTGGCGCGTGGAGAAAGAAAAATTCCGCGCCTTGATCTTGCGACAAGTCGAGAAAGCGGGCTTCGGGAACGTCGAGCCACGAATCCGTTTCGAACGCATGATCACTCCGCTGGAATGGGACGAGCAGTACGAAATTCACCTCGGCGCGACCTTCAATCTCTCGCACAATCTCGGCCAGCTTTTGCACCTGCGGCCGCGCAATCGGTTCGAGGATATCCCGGGCGTTTATCTGGTCGGCGGCGGCACTCATCCAGGCAGCGGCCTGCCGGTGATTTTTGAATCGGCGCGGATCACCTCGCGCCTGCTCTGCGAAGATCTCGGCGTTGCCGCGCCGACGTCCGAGCCCGAGTCGCTCGATGACGTTACCAGTTTGCAGCCCGTCAGCCTAACGAGTGTTCCACCTACGAGTTGATCGCCGTGTTCGAACCGTCGCAGATGCTCGATTCCAAAGTGGACGAAGTGCGCGCCGCTGTCGCCAGTGCGCAGGCCGCGCAACCCTCCTGGAGCGCGCGTTCGTTAGGTGAGCGCGCGCGCTGGCTCGGTGAGGTCCGCGCGCACCTGGCCGAAAATGTCGACGCGCTCGCTCGCGCCGCGGCCGCGCCGGCGAGCCGTTCGCTGAGCGAAAAGATTGTCTCGGAAGTTTTGCCTTTGATCGAAGCCGCGCGCTTCCTGCAAAAAAACGCGCCGCGCATTCTGGCCCCGCGATTTTTCGGACGCCGCGGCCGGCCATTCTGGTTGCCCGGTCATTCGTTCACCGTCGCGCGCAAGCCGTTCGGCGTGATCCTGATCGTCGGGCCGTCGAATTATCCGCTTTTCCTTCCCGCGGTGCAGACATTGCACGCCCTCGCGGCGGGCAACGCCGTCGTGATTAAACCGGCCGAGGGTTGCCGCGAACCGCTTGCCAAATTCATCGAACTAGTCATTAGGCCAGCCGGCCTGCCGATGAATCTAGTGCAGCTTCTGCCCGAAAAACCCGAGGCCGCGCGTGCAGCCCTGCGCCATGGGATTGGCAAAGCCATCTTCACCGGTTCCTCGGAAAACGGGCGCGCTTTTCTCGCCGACCTCGCGATTCACAACACGCCGAGCGTGATGGAACTTTCAGGCGCGGACGCCGTCTTCATTCGCGCCGATGCCGACCTCGATCTGGCGGCGAAAGCGATCGCGTTTGGCCTGCGCCTGAACGCAGGCAACACCTGCATGGCGCCGCACGCGATCATCGCGTACCGCCAAATCGTGCCGGCGTTGCAAGCGAAAATGCGCGCGCTCGATCTTCCGACCGATGGCATCTTCGCCGTCCAGGACGATGAGCAGGCTCTTGAGATCGCGGGTTTCGATGAGCACGGACTCGGCGCCTCCATCTTCGCGCGCGATGAAAACGCGGCGCGCGCTTTCGCCGATCAACTCGGAACCGGTTTCGTTACTATTAATGACATGATCGTGCCAACCGCCGACCCGCGTTTGCCGTTCGGCGGCGTGCGCGCCAGCGGCTTCGGCAGCACCCGCGGCGCGGAGGGACTTTTAGAAATGACCTATCCGCAGGCGATCGCACTCCGGCGCTCGCGTTTCCTTCCGCATCTCGAACCCCTGGCGAGTGACGACGCAGAATTTTTCGCGGCTTACATTCGAACAGTTCACGGTCGCGGTTGGCGGCAACGTTTGCACTCGTTAGGCAAGCTGCTCCGGCTCGGACGTGAACGGGTGCAAATTTCACGGAAAAATAAATGAAGCGTGTCGGCGTCATCGGCGGCGGACTGGGCGGGCTGGCGGCGGCCTGCACGCTCGCGGCCCGCGGATATTCGGTGGTTCTATTTGAGAAGAACGACTGGTTAGGCGGGAAGGCCGCGGTGCTCGAGCAGGATGGTTTCCGCTTCGACATGGGACCGACGATTCTGACCGTGCCCGCAGTTCTTGGACGCATTTTCAGCGAAGCCGGCCAGAAGCTGGAAGACGCACTCGAACTGATCCCGCTCGACCCGCAATGGCGCTCGTTTTTCGACGATGGGACGACCCTCGATCTGATCGCCGATGTCGCACAGATGCGCGCACATCTGAGCGAGTACGCTGGAGAACGCAGCGCCGCGGGCTACGAGGATTTCATTCGTCATTCCGCGCGCCTGCATCGCATCTCCGAGAATTGGTTTTTCTGGCGCGCGATCGGCGGGCTGCGCGACATGTTTGATGCCGGCAACATGACCAAGTCCGGCACGCTCAGCGACGTTCTCGCGATGCGCATGGGCCGGAGTGTCGCCAGCACGGTGCGTTCGTACGTGCCCGACGCGCGAGTCGCGCAGATGATGGATCACTTCACGCAATATGTCGGCTCGGCGCCCGATGCTTCGCCGGCGGTCCTCTGCGGGATCGCGCATATGCAAACCGAGAAAGGCATTTGGTATCCGCGCGGCGGGACCGCGGCGATTCCCGCAGCACTCGTTAGGCTGGCGGAACAACTCGGGGTCGAGTTCCGTCGCAATGCCGACGTGCACCGGATCACTTTCACAAAGGAGCACGTCACCGGGGTCGAGTTGCAGGATGGGGAGCAGGTCAAACTGGACGCGGTGGTTTCGAATTCGGATGCCGTCCGGACGCATCGCGAGCTGCTCGGCGGAGTGCGCAAATTCGAGCGGCGGCGGCGTTACGAACCTGCCTGTTCCGGGGTGGTGCTTTATCTCGGTTTGAAGCGTCGCCCGCCGCAGCTCCTCCATCACAATTTCGTTTTCTCGGCCGATCCGCACGCCGAGTTCGAGGCCATTTATCGCCGCGGCGAACCGGCGCCCGACCCGACCTGTTACGTCTGTGCGCCGGCGCAAAACGATCCCGAAGTCGCGCCGCCTGGCGGCGAGGCGCTTTACGTTTTGGTGCACACGCCGTTTTTGCGGCCGCACCACGATTGGAAAAAAATGTTGCCGGGATATCGGCAAACGATTCTGGACAAACTCCGCCGCACCGCCGGGCTTGAGCTCGAGGATGAAATCGTCACCGAGAGCGCGCTCACCCCGCAGGACATTCACGATCGCTACCGCGTGCTCAACGGCGCGATTTATGGCCTAACGAGTCATGGAAAATGGACCGGCGCCTTCAAGCCAAATAATCGCAGCCCGGACCTGCGCGGACTTTATCTCGCCGGCGGCGCCGCTCATCCCGGGCCGGGGATGCCGATGGTTTTGATGTCGGGCTGGATTGCGGCCGACGCCCTTGACCAGGATCAGGCGACCGCGCGCCCGAGCCGTCCTGCGCGCGCCCTTGCGGAAGTCGGCGATGAATAAATCCGGAATCCACTTCCACGCGCAGGTGGTCCGGAGTTCGCCTAACGAGCAATTATTCACGCCGCCGAAGATTTCACGCCGCCTGCTCGCGCTCTTCGGCGGCTATTCCGAAAAATATCTGCGCCGGCATTTTCATTCTGTTCGGCTGCTGGCGAACAGCGCGCCGCCGGTTTGCGAAGGGTTACCGCTGATCATTTATCTGAATCATTCTTCCTGGTGGGATCCGCTGGTTTGCCTGTTGCTGGCGCGGCGTTTTTTTCCGAAGCGGAATTCCTACGGCCCGATGGACGCGCGCGCCTTGCGGCGTTATCAATTTTTCCGCCGGCTCGGATTCTTTGGCGTGGAAGCCGGCTCCGTTGCCGGCGCGAAAGATTTCCTCGAGGCGGCGGAGGCGATTTTACAAGCGGAGGACAGCGCGCTCTGGATCACGCCCCAGGGAAGATTTGTGGATTTCCACGCGCGCCCGGTGCGGCTGGAACGCGGAATCAGTCACCTCACCCGCCACGCCGCGCGCGCCGCGTTCGTTCCTCTGGCGGTGCAATATTCGTTTTGGGAAGAACGCTTGCCGGAAGTGCTCGTCGCTTTTGGCGAGCCGGTGATTTTTCAGCCTAACCAGTCGTTAAGGATTGGTGAAACGACTCGTCTTTTCGAATCTGCGCTCGAAAGCGTGCAGGATCATCTCGCGACGGCTGCGCAAAGGCGTCGGGGCGAGGATTGGCGTCCGCTACTCGAGGGCGCCGCGGGCACGAGCATTTTCTACGATCTTTGGCGGCGCGCGCGGGCGCGATTGCGCGGCGAACATTTTCGTTCCGCGCACTCCGAAAAGTGAACGCGCTCGTCGTCACGATGCTGGCCTGCGCGGCCTGGCCGGCGATTTTATTTCTGCGCAACCTGCGCGTGTTTGCTCCGCCGCCGCGGCTGCAAGCAGCGGCCTTCGAGGTCGCGATTCTGATTCCCGCGCGAAATGAAGAACGCAATATCCAGGCAGCGGTCGAGGCTGGGCTGGCCAACGCGGGCGCGGAAGTTTTCGTGCTCGACGATGGCTCGAGCGATCGCACCGCGGAGATAGTGGCGAAGATAGCGTCGCGGCAGCCGCGCTTGCATTTGCTCCGTGGCCAGGAGTTGCCGTCAGGTTGGTGCGGAAAAAATTGGGCCTGCGCGCAGCTCGCGCACGCGACCGATCGCGCGCTGCTGCTCTTCATCGATGCCGACGTGCGACTGGCGCCGGACGCGGCTGCGAGTCTCGCGGGCTGGCTACGCGAAAGCGGCGCGCAGCTCGCCAGCGGTGTTCCGCGACAGGAGCTCGGGACCTTTTCGGAGAAGCTGCTGATTCCGCTGATCCACTTTGTCCTCCTCGGTTTTCTGCCGCTCGCGCGGATGCGGCGCTCGCGCCATCCAGCGTTTGCGACCGGCTGCGGCCAACTGGTTTTAGCTGAGGCGGCGGCCTATCGCGAAATCGGCGGGCACAGCGGCATTCGCGATCGGATTCATGATGGGCTGGCGTTGCCGAAGCGTTTTCGCGCGCGCGGATTCCGCACCGATCTTTTCGATTCGACGGATCTCGCCACCTGCCGGATGTACCGGAGCGACGCGGAAACCTGGCGCGGACTTTCCAAGAACACCAACGAAGGTCTGGGCGCACCCGCGCGGATTTTGCCGGTGACGCTGATCCTGTTCATCGGCCAGGTGCTGCCGTTTCTTCTTCTCCTCGCGGGCTCTCGCCTAACGAGACTTCAACTCGCCGGCACCTTGCTCGCCGCTTTCTTCGCCCTCCTTCCACGGCTGTTGGCCGCGCCGAGATTCTGCCAGCCACTCGGGAGCGTGCTCCTGCATCCGCTCGGAATTCTCGCGCTCCTCGGGATTCAGTGGGCCGGCTTAGTCCGCTGGCTTTTGCGCCGGCCGATGGCGTGGAAGGAGCGCCGTTATTCCGGCCGCATCCGGCCCAGCGAGGTCGGGCCGATTCGTTAGGCGAGCGCGTGCCGCTGACAAACTCCGGAGAGCAAGGCCCAGAGCGCGTCGAGGATTCGCTCGACCGCGGCCGTAACTGCAGGTGCGTTCGCCGCGGTGACGTGGGTGCTCAACAAGGCGCGCTCGGCCGCCGCATGCTCGCGATCAGCTTCGATGTGCACGCTAAAATATTCGTACACGTTAGGCTGGGTGAAGCCGTAATGCTTTTTCAAGCCCTCGATCTTCGATTCTGAAACCGCCGGGATCTGGCTCTCGTAAGCGTAGAGCGCGGCCAGGCCTTCGGCGGTTCCGCCCTCCGAGCAAACCGCGCGGAAAGTGTCGATCAGGGCTGCGGTCTCGGGTTGTTTCTCGGTCTCGCGGACTTCTGCGGGGGACGCGCCTAACGAGTCGGCAAATCGCAACCAAAGCTCGGGATGATTCGGCTCGCCCGCTTCTTCGTCGATCAAGTTGGCGAGAATTTTTTTGCGCGTCGGTTGGTCGTCGCATTTTGCGTGGACTGCGGAGAGATAAGTCGGGAACGCGGCCACGTGATGGTAATATTGGCGCGCATAATCGGTCAGCGCCTCACGGCTCAATTCGCCCCGCGTCCAGGCGAGGTAGAACGGATGAGTCAGGAGATGTTTGGTGGCGATTTGTTGATCGATGGCGGCGAGATAATCGTTCATATTTCTGGGTGGGTTTGGTGAATTCGAGCCGGCGTTTTTGCTCAACTCTTTTGCAGGATATGCCGGATCCCGCGAATCGGGATCACGACCCAGTCGGGTCGATTGTTCAATTCATATCCGACTTCGTAGACAGCCTTGTCCAAAAGATAGGCCTCGAGCAAGACCTGAAATTCATCCTCGCCTTTCGGCAGAAAACTCGCGCCATCCGCGGCCGCGAGATAACTCTGGAGGAAGACGCTGCTCATCTGCCGATACCAAATATCGGCCCAGCGCTCGAGGAACGGCGTGTCTTCACTGCGCATCGCCGGCTGCCAAAGCGCGCTGTAGGCGGCGTATTGAAATGAGCGCATCATCCCGGCGACATCGCGGAGCGCGGACCGTTTCAGTTTCCGCTCGCTCAAGGCCCGCGCCGGTTCGCCTTCGAAATCGAGAATGACAAAATCCTTCCCGGTATAAAGCGCCTGCCCGAGATGGTAATCGCCGTGAATCCGGATTTTCATCGCGGCCGAGCGTTGCTCGAGAATGCGTTGCTCCTGCGCGAGAATCTGGTCCTCGGCCGCGAGCACCGATTCCGCTTCCGCGCGAAACGCTTCCGGCAGGCTAGGTAATTTTTTTTGCAGGAGCGCGAAATTTTTCCGGAGCGTTCCGCGCATCGATTGGAAAACGGAACGCTGCGCGAGCGCATTGAACGGCTCGGGCGCGAAGGCGCGCTCGTCCGGCTCGGAAGCGAGGGCCTGGTGCAATTCGCCGGTGCGCTGGCCGAGTAGTTTTGCCTTTTCCTGGTAGACGCCACCGAGGAGACCCTCGAGCAGGGCTGCCGTCGGGATGGTGGTGTTTTGCAGTTCGGATTTTTTCGCGAGCACCCGCTCGTAGTAACGGCCGACGGCATCGAGCGTCAGCGCCCAGGCATCGCCCTCGTTAGGCGCCGCCCGCTGGAGCAAACAGACGACCGTCGGTTCGCCGCGCGCACGGCGATATTCGATCGCGCCGGCGAACGCGGGCACATGCGGGAAGTTGCGCCGCTCAGTCAGGAAGGAAGTCACTTCCACATCCGGGTTCACACCGTCTTCCAGTTTCCGATAGAGCTTCAGGAAAAATTTATTCTCGAAGAGCATCGAGGAATTGCTCTGCTCCGCGCTGAGCACTTGTGAAGTCGGCACGACCGTTTCGCCCGCGAGCGCGGAACTGGGAACACCGAGAAGCTCGCCCGATTTTCCCTTCCAATTTTTTCGCTCCATGATCGAACGGAAAAGTTCTTCGCGAAATGCCGCGTCCCAGGTGGCGTCGTGCAGGATGGCTTCCTCCGCGCCCGCGAAACGCGCGATGATCGCGTGCGGCGCCGTTTGCGCGAGCGTATGCGCGGCTTCGCCGGTCGCGATCTGCACCGGGAGCGCGTAGGTCTCCGGATTGCCATCGACGTAGGCGATTTCGACGAACCAAAACTGCGCGCCGCTCTCGGTGAGGGGGACGCGTTCGGCGATCCGGAGTTCGCGAATGGTGCGCGCTTTCGCGCCAAACCAGCGACAACCGCGGATGAAGTCGGGAAGAATTTCGCGCTCGAATTGAGCGCGCAGGCCGTCGTCCAGCAGACTCGCGAGAACCGGCTCGGCCTTCAACGTCGGGACCACGCGCTCCTGCATTTTGCGGGTCGCATCCGCTTGCGGACGGAGGACAAACCAAAAGCTGGTATGCGATCCGAGCGTGATCGGATACGGCGTGTCCTTGATCGCCGGGAAATGATTCTGGCTGAAAACTTCCATCAGCGAGCAACCGGCGAAACGCGAGAGATCCAGCTCCACCGCCTGCGAAAAGCGCGAGAGGTTCGCGATCACGAGAATGGTTTCGTTTTCGTGCTCGCGCAAAAACGCCAGGACCTTGGAATTTTCCGGATGGAGAAACTGCAGCGAGCCGCGCGAGAAGGCCCGGAAATTTTTCCGCATCGCGATCACTCGGCGCGTCCACCACAGGAGTGACGACAAATTCTTCTGCTGATTCTCGACGTTGATCGCCTCGTAGTGATACTCGGGGTCGATCGTGATCGGCAGGTAAAGTTGCTGCGGATTCGCTCGTGAAAAACCGGCGTTGCGATCCGGGCTCCATTGCATCGGCGTGCGGCAACCATTGCGATCGCCGAGATAAAAATTATCGCCCATCCCGATCTCGTCGCCGTAGTAGAGCACCGGCGTTCCCGGCATTGAGAAGAGGAGAATATTGAGCAGCTCAATCTTGCGCCGGCTATTCGCGAGCAGCGGGGCGAGACGACGGCGAATCCCGAGATTAATCCGCGCCGTCGGATCGGTCGCGTACACCCGCCACATGTAATCGCGCTCCTCGTCAGTCACCATTTCGAGGGTCAGCTCGTCGTGGTTGCGCAGGAACATGGCCCACTGACAATTTTCCGGGATCGCCGGCGTTTGCTCGAGAATATCGATGATCGGAAACCGATCTTCCATTTGCAACGCCATGAACATCCGCGGCATCAACGGGAAATGGAAATTCATGTGCGACTCGTCGCCTTTGCCGAAATAGGCGACCGCGTCTTCCGGCCATTGATTCGCTTCCGCGAGAAGCATCCGGCCTGGGAAATTTGCGTCCACGTGCGCGCGCAATTTCACCAGATACTCGTGCGTCTCCGGGAGGTTCTCGCAGCTGGTCCCTTCGCGTTCGTAGAGATACGGCACCGCATCGAGCCGCAGTCCGTCCACGCCCATCGATAACCAAAAATCCAGCACCTTCTGCACGCGTTCGTGCACCGCGGGATTGTCGAAATTCAGGTCCGGCTGATGGGCATAGAAGCGGTGCCAGTAATACGCTTTCGCCACCGGATCCCACGACCAGTTGGAGGGCTCGAAGTCTTTGAAAATAATCCGCGCGCCCTCGTACTTGTTCGGCGTGTCGTTCCAAACATAGAGCTCGCGCTCGGGCGTGCCCGGAGCGGCGCGGCGCGATTTTTGGAACCAGGGATTTTGATCGGAGGTGTGATTGATCACCAACTCGGTGATCACCCGCAGCCCGCGCTCATGCGCCGCGGCCAGGAAGGCCTGGAAATCCTGGAGGGTGCCGTAGTTCGGATTGACGTCGTAATAATCGGCGATGTCGTAGCCATCATCGCGCATCGGCGAAGGATAAAACGGCAGCAACCAGATCGCAGTCACGCCGAGTTCCTGCAGATAATCCAGCTTCTCGATCAGCCCGCGAAAATCGCCGATCCCATCGCCGTTGCTGTCGTGAAAGGTCTTCACGTGCAGCTCGTAAATGATCGCGTCCTTGTACCAGAGAGGATCGACGGGAATCGTCTCGGAGGCGGGCATGGGCTAACAGTTGGCGCACAAAGCAGAGGCACGCAATTGCCGCGGCGCGGCAATTTTTTCCGGCGAACGAAAGCGCGCCCGCGCGCTCAGGCCTCAGCCATCTCCGCTGGCGCCGACTCCGGCAGGTTGAAGCTGTAGGTGGCGACGCTTTGCGAGACGTGCTTGAACGCCATCGCCTCGGTTTTCGCGAAGAGAAGTTGCGAGCGCACCCCGAGCATTTCGTGGAACGGCTGACTAACGAGTATTTCCCATTTGCGCGCGCGATCGCAAAGGCGCGAGGCCAGATTGACGGTGTGGCCGATGGCGGTGAAATCGCGCCGCGTGCTCGAGCCGATCGAACCGACGACCGCGCGCCCGCGATGAATCCCGACCCCGAGCGCCAGCGGCCAGCCTTCCATTTGGATTTCGCGGCGGATCCGCCTAACGAGTTGTTGCGCGCAGGTAAAGATCCGCTCGGGGGTGTCGTGATCGTCGATGAAAACCGCCATCACCGAATCGCCGATAAATTTATCGACATCGCCGCCGGCGGAAATAACTACATCGGCCTGGAGCGCAAGCAGGCGATTCAATTCCCGCACCAGCAAGGACGCCTCCCGCGCTTCGCACCAACTGGTAAATCTGCGGAGATCCGCGAAAAGCACGGTCTCATTTTGCTCTACCCAGTGAGCCACTGGGGATCGCTCCGACTGCGCCGGACCGCTTCCGCGGTGAACCGAGAGACGTAGGGCAGGAGCGCTGGTTTTTCGCCTAACGAGACGATCATTTCGTTGAAGACGCTCCCGAGTTCCTGAAGCTCATCGCCGCTCCGCACCTCGACCTGGACATCATGTTCGCCGGAACGGAAACGGCGCATCCCGCTGGAAAGCTTTTCCAAACCGCGGGTGATGCTGCGCGCCAGGAGCAATCCCGGAATCATCGCGAAACAAAACGCGCCGGCGACGGTCGCCATCGCGAGAGTGATTTTTGTTCGAAGCGAAAAACGTGGTGACGCAGCCATGCCAGGAACAAGCGCGCGGACGCCAGGCGCCAGCGCATTTTTCATATCCGAATCCGCCGCTTGAGAGCAAAAAAGAAAAAGCGTTATTCCCTCCACTGCACGAAAACCGTTATCGTCCAGAGAACGCTGCCAAAGCCAAAACATGAGCACCACCAATCGCTTCGATCCCGGCGCGGAGTGGCTCGAAGCGGACGGCCTCGGCGGGTTTGCCAGCGGGACGGTCTCGGGGATTCGCACCCGGCGTTATCACGCGCTCCTCCTGACCGCGGCGACGCCGCCGACCGGACGCGTCGTCTTGGTGAACGGCTTCGACGCCACCGTCGAGACGCCGCAGGGAACCTTCGCCATTTCTTCGCAACGTTATGCCCCCGACGTCATCCATCCCGATGGCGCCAGCCGGATCGAATCCTTCTCCTCCGAACCCTGGCCGCGCTGGCATTTTCGCCTAACCAGCGAACTGCTCATGGTCCAGGAACTATTCGTTAGGCCAGGCGAATCCGCGGTTTATCTATCCTGGCATTTACAGGGAAAATCGAAAGCGACCTTGCGCGTGCGGCCGTTTTTTTCTGGTCGCGATTTTCATTCCACCCATCACGAAAATTCCTCCTTCCGATTCGCCGCGGAGGAAAAGGGCGAGGAGATCACCTGGCAGGTTTATCCGGATCTGCCCGCGATCGTCGCGCGCTCCAACGGTCGCTACACCAGACAGCCGGATTGGTATCGTAATTTTCTCTACAGCGAAGAACAGGCGCGCGGGCTCGACGCCTCGGAGGATCTGGTCGCGCCTGGCCTTTTCGAATTCGATCTCTCCGAAAAAAACGCCGTCCTCCTACTCGCGGCCGCGGGCCATGCGAAACTCGATTTCGCTGAGCCGATCGAATGCCGCCTCGCCGAAGTCCGCGCCAGCGAGCGCCAGCGCCGCAAAAAATTTCCCACGCCGTTGCATCGCGCGGCCGACGCTTATCTCGTTAGGCGCGGGCGCGGGCAGACAATCATCGCCGGCTATCCGTGGTTCTGCGATTGGGGACGCGACACTTTCATCGCCCTCCGCGGCCTCTGCATCGCCAGTGGCCGGTTACAGGACGCGCACAATATTCTGCTCGAATGGGCCGGGCTCATCTCCGAAGGCATGCTCCCGAATCGCTTTCCCGACCAGGGCGATCAACCGGAATTCAATTCCGTCGACGCCTCGCTTTGGTACATCATCGCGGTCGGCGATTACCTTCGCGCCGTCGAAAAAAAATCCGGCCTAACGAGTCGTCATACCGGCGAAAAACTGCGCGCCGCGGTTGCAGAGATTCTCACCGGTTATGATCGCGGCACCCGTTTCGGGATTTGCGCGGACGAGGACGGGCTGCTGCGCGCGGGCGCGCCCGGTTACCAACTCACCTGGATGGACGCGCGCGTCGATGGCCGCGAGATCACGCCGCGGATTGGCAAGCCGGTGGAGATCCAGGCCTTGTGGTTAAACGCGCTCGCCGTCGGCGCACAGTTTTCCGATCGCTGGCGGCCGATCCTCGAGCGCGGGCGCGCCTCCTTCGCCACCCGTTTTTGGAATCCGGACGGCGAATATCTTTACGACGTCGTCGACTGCGATCACCAAGCCGGCGCCCTCGATTCTTCTTTTCGTCCGAATCAAATCTTCGCCGTCGGCGGATTGCCGCTGATTCTTTTGCCTGACGAGCAAGCGCGCAAAGTCGTTAACGCGGTCGAAGCCCGCCTGCTCACACCGCTCGGTCTGCGCACGCTTGCGCCGGACGATCCCAATTACATCGGGCACTGTCGCGGCGGCGTTGCGGAACGTGATCGCGCGTATCATCAGGGCACGGACTGGCCCTGGCTTCTCGGTCCGTTTATCGAAGCCTGGGTCCGAGTGCGCGGCCATTCCCCCGAAGCGAAAAATGAAGCCACCAGCCGTTTCATCATGCCGTTGATCGAACATCTGCAGCACGCCGGCCTCGGTCACATTTCCGAAATTGCCGAGGGCGATCCGCCGCACACGCCCGCCGGTTGCCCGTTTCAAGCCTGGTCGTTAGGCGAGCTCCTGCGGCTGGATTCGATTCTGTAAGAATCGAACGCGCGCCATGGCAGAATCTCCACGGAGCATTTCCTCGAGCGCGCTCGGTCTTCTCCGCGGAATCGCGTTTCTCGTTCTTGCGGTTTGCGCGCTCCTGCAATTATTCGTCTTCATTCTCCCGTGGTCCCGGCCGCAAAATCGCCAGCAGACACGCGCACGCTGGCTTCATTGCTGGTGCCGAATCGCCTGTTGGTTAATCGGGCTGCGCGTACGCACGGCAGGCTCGCAGCCGCGCGCCGGCTTGCTGGTTTCGAATCATCTCACCTATCTCGACATCATCGCCTACAGCTCCCTCCAGCCCTGCATCTTCGTCGCGAAAAGCGAGATCGCGCGCTGGCCTCTCTTTGGTTGGCTAACCACTGCCGCCGGGACGATCTATGTCGACCGTCAACGCCGCACCGCTTCCGCCAGCGGCGTCCGCCGCATTCGGCAGGCCTTGGCCGACAATCTTCTGGTGGTGCTTTTTCCGGAAGGCACCAGTTCCGGCGGCGAGAATGTTTTGCCCTTCAAATCCGCACTCCTCGAAGCCGCCGCCGACATCGACGCTCCGATCACCGCAGCCGCGATTCAATATTGTCTCGCGCAAGGAAACGTCGCCGCGGAAATCTGCTACTGGGGCGAGATGACGCTGGTGCCTCATCTGGCGAATCTTTTTACCAAGCGCCGAATCGAGAGCCGCGTTCGCTTCCAGCGCTGCCATGATCTCCCCGTCGATCGGAAAAATCTCGCGCGCGAATTGCACGCCCAGGTCAGCGCACTTCTTCGCGCCTAACGAGAGTTCGCTCTTTGCGCTGCCGGCGTCTGCGATTAAAACTTCCGCGTGTCTTCCGCCGAAAATTCCGCCCGCACCGACTGGATGAACGAGGCGGTCGCGCTCGCCCGCGCGAGCATGGTCGAAGAATCCGGCGGGCCTTTCGGCGCGATTGTGGTCTGCGGCGACCAGATTGTCGGCCGTGGCCAAAACCAGGTCACGCGCATACTCGATCCAACCGCGCACGCGGAGGTGATGGCGATTCGTAACGCCTGCCAAAAACTCGGCCGCTTCGATCTCCGCGGCTGCGAAATCTACACCAGCTGCGAGCCCTGCCCGATGTGTCTCTCGGCGATTTACTGGGCCCGGCTCGATCGGATTTACTACGCCTGCACCCGCGGCGATGCCGCGGCCATTGGCTTCGATGACGATTTCATTTACCGACAAATCCCGCTCGAAATCGACGCGCGCTCTATTCCGATGACGCAGCTCGCGCGCGAAAATGGCGTCGGCGTTTTTCATGAGTGGGAAAAAAAAGCCGACAAGATTCCCTACTAAGCGTGACCGATCCTTTCCTTCAGGCTGCGATCGCGGAAGCCCGCGCGGGCTTGCAAGAGGGTGGAATTCCCATTGGCTCGGTGCTGGTGTGCGACGGCAAAATCATCGGCCGCGGACATAATAAACGCGTGCAGCGCGACAGCGTGATTCATCACGCCGAGATGAATTGCCTGGAAAACGCCGGCCGCCAATCGGCCGCGGTTTACCAGCGTTGCACCATCTATTCCACGCTCTCGCCCTGTCCGATGTGCAGCGGCGCGATCGTGCTTTACGGAATCCCGCGCGTCATCGTCGGCGAGAACACTACCTTTCAGGGCGCGGAGGAGTACCTGCGCGCCCAAGGCGTGCAGTTGGAAGTTTTACAGAACGAAGAATGCATCGCGCTGATGCGCGCTTTTATCCGCGATCATCCGCAGCTCTGGAACGAAGATATCGGAGTCTAACGAGTCCTGATTTCGCTCACTCCGGCTGCGTGCCGCTTTCCGTCACCGTCTCGCCGCGCTCGTCCGCGCTCTCCAGTTCCCAGAGCAACCAGTCGTCGTTAGTCACGTACTGTTTTAGCTTGTTGTCCCAGCGTTTCGGAACTTCCTGGGCCAGTTTTTCCAGGAACGGCAGGAGCGAATTGCGCGGCGGATGCGACGCTTCGCGTTCATCCATCGGGATCGGTTTCCAAGCAAACTTTTCCATGTATTGGCTGAACCCGAAGCCGTCGAAAAAATTTCCACTCCCGATCAACGGCATATACCAAAGGCTCGGAATACCGCGTGGGTTGGGCTTGATAGGCACTTCGTTCGCGAGTTTTTCGAGCAGGGCCGAACCCTTTGGATCGTCACGCAGGTGATCGCATAATTGCTCGAAAGTCGGGAAGGTGACCGGCGGACTAACGAACAGAACCGGCTTCGCCTGCTGCCGCGAAAGGATGATTTCGTGGGCCGTCCCGACGCTGTAAATATTCGTCGGGCAATAGGCGATCGTGAAATCGCTCGTGTCGACCATGCGCAAATCGATGTGCAACGTTTCCCAGAATTTCTCCGCGCAGGCCGAGCGCGTTTCATCTCCCGTCTGCCCCGATTCGTAAGTCCAGTTCTCACGGACGTCGATCGTATTCACGTCCTCGAGGCCGTACTGATGCAGCCCCCGCACCGCTGGTTTGAACCACGGATCAAAAACCACCGCGCCTAACGAGCGCAGAAAATCGCCCACCCGATTGCGCCAGCCGGTACTTTTTTCCTCCGCCCGCGAGGCCACGAAATCCATCGGGCCAGAAAGATAAATGCGCGCCCCGCGCAGATGATTGGGTGATTTCATATTTTACTCGTCGGCGAACAAACTGGTCAGTTCCATTTTTACCGCATCGACGAGGCCTTGATCGGTCAGCTTCAATGCCGGGATTGGCGACAAGCTCAAAAACGAAAGCGACATGAACGGCGCCGGCAAATTGCTCCCGAGATTTTTCGCGGCAGCGTTGAGCGCGCGAATTTTTTCCACCACCTCTGCCAGCGGTCGATCGGAAACCAAACCGGCAATGGGCAACGCGAGCGCGGCAATTTTTTTTCGGTTTTCCACTGCGACCTGGCCGCCGCCCATTTTTTGCAATGCTGCAATCGCGGTCAGAAGTTCGTCATCCGAAGTCCCGACGACGACCATATTGTGCGCGTCGTGCGCGACCGTGGAACCGAGCGCGCCCCGCTGCAAGCCGAACCCGCGGACGAAGCCGACACCGACGTTGCCAGTCGCATTGTGCCGTTCGACCACCACCAGCTTGAGAATGTCACGCGCGGGATCGGCGGCGATCTCGCCGTTCTCCACTTTCGGCGAAACGCTGATCGCGTTGGTCACGATTTGCTCAGGCACAATTTCGATCACCTTGATCGCTTTCGCGCCTTGCGTGTTGACGACGATGTCTTCACGTCCGCGGAAACGAACATTCATCGTGTTCCGTGGCTGCTTCGCCGTCGCGACTTCCGCGCCGAGATATTTTCCGTCTTCCGCGACCAATTTTCCTTTTTTGTAAACGCGCCTAACGACAAAGCTGGTCAGATCATCGAGCACCAAAAAATCTGCCCAGAACCGCGGCGCGATCGCCCCGTGATTCCGCAAACGGTAGTGCCGCGCGGTGTTGATCGTGCCCATTTGAATCGCCGTGATCGGCGCCACGCCTAACGAGATCGCTTTGCGAATCGAGTGATCGATGTGCCCTTCGCTGATCAGGTCGCCTGGCAATTTGTCATCGGTGGCAAACGAGCAGTTCGCCGAATTTTCCGGCCTAACGAGTCCAATAATGTGCTCTAGATTGCGCTCCGTGCTCCCTTCCCGGACTAACAAGTGCATCCCCAGCCGCAGCTTTTCGCGGGCCTCCTCCAGCTCGGTGCTTTCGTGATCCGAGCGAATCCCGGCGAGGGCGTAAGCATTCAAATCTCGCCCCCGTAAACCCGGCGCGTGCCCGTCAATCAACTTCCCTTTGCCCGCGCGAATCTTCGCCAGCTCGCTTTCCATTCCCAGAAAAACGCCAGGGTAATTCATCAGCTCGGCGACCCCCGCGATCCGCTCGTCGTTGATCATCTCCGCGAGATCGGCCGCATGCAGCCGCGCGCCACTCGTTTCCAGGTGCGTCGCCGGAATACATGACGGCAGCATGATAAAAAAATCGACCGGCAAACCCTTGCTCGAATCGAGCACGTACTGAATGCCTTCCTTCCCGAGCACGTTGGTGAACTCGTGCGGATCGATCACCATCGCACTCGTTCCGTGGGGCACGACGGCGCGCGCAAATTCCGGCACCGTCACCATCGTGCTCTCGACGTGAAAATGTCCGTCGATCAATCCGGGAACCAGAAACGCGCCCGCGAGATCGACGACTTCACGCGCCTCGTAATCGCCGATCCCAACTACGCGGCCATCATCGACCGCCACATTCGCCAGATAAATTTCGCCACTGAAAACGTTAACCAGTTGCGCGTTTTTGAAGAGCAACTCCGCCGGCGTTTCGCCGCGCGCCACCGCCAGTTTGTGTTCGATCTGTCTCATCGGAAAAGCCTCACGCAAAGGACGCGGCGGCCGCAACGGAAGAAAAATCCTTTGCGAACTTTGCGACCTTTGCGTGAGGCATCATGTCAGGATTTGCTCCGCCATCGCATGCTCCGGCGTCGCTTCCGCCGGGCGCGGCGCGCCTCGGCGACCGGTGATCGCATTGAAAATCGCTTCCGGCGTCGAGGGTGAAGCCAGCGGCACTTGTCCGCCGCGTTCGCCAAAAGCCGCGACCGCATCGCGAATCGCTTCGCGCACCGAGAAGGCGAGCATCAACGGCGGCTCGCCGACCGCTTTGCTCCCGTGGATCACATTCGCCTGCGTCGCATCGGAAAGGAAAGCGACGTTAAAAACATCGGGCGTGTCGCCCATCGCCGGGATCTTATAAGTGTCGGGCGAATGCGTCCGCAGCCGGCCCTCCGAGTCCCATACTAATTCCTCGCAAGTCAGCCAGCCCGCGCCCTGCACAAAACCGCCTTCGATTTGCCCGCGCGTGATCCCGACGTTCACCGGATCGCCGGCATCATGCAAAATATCGACCCGTCGGATGTGATGCATCCCGGTAAATCCATCAACCTCGACCTCGCTGACCGCCGCGCCGACCGCAAAATAATGGAACGGCTTTCCGCGCCCGGCTTCTCGATCGTAGCTAATGTCGGGCGTGCGATAAAAACCGGTCGCGCTCAAACTGGTGCGCGCGAAGTAGGCGCGTTGCAAAAGTTCGGCGAACGAGATCTGCGCTTCCGGCGCGGCGACGTCGAAGAATGCGTTAGCCGCGAAAACAATTTTGTCGGCTTCGAGCACGCGCCCGCTTTTCTCCGTCAACATTTCGACCGCAAACGGCAGCAAGCGTGCGCGCAGGGTTTCGCAGGCGTCCTTGACCGCGGCGCCGTTCAAATCCGTTCCGCAGGACGCGGCGGTGGCGGAAGTGTTCGGCACCTTGTCGGTCCGCGTCGCCATCACTCGCACTCGATCACTCGTTAGGCCAAGCTCGCGCGCGGCGATCAGCGCCATGTTGGTGTAAACACCCTGACCCATTTCGGTCCCGCCGTGATTCACCTGCGCGGTCCCATCCTGGTATAACAAGACCAGCGCGCCGGCTTGGTTCAGGTGCGTGGTGGTAAAGGAAATTCCGAATTTCACCGGCGTGATCGCGAGCCCGCGTTTGCGCTCCGGATGCTCCGCATTCCACGCGGCCAATTGTTTTCGGCGATCAGCAAAATCGCTCGATTCCATCAGTTCGCGCCAGACCCGCTGGATCCGATTGTCCTCGATCTCCTGCCCGTAATGGGTGGTGTTGGTCTCGCCAGTGTCGCGATAAAGATTTCGCTGCCTAACGAGTTCCGGCGGCAATCCGGTGGCGCGCGCAATTCGATCCATGATCTCTTCCATCACGATCATGCCCTGCGGTCCGCCGAAACCGCGGAACGCAGTGTTCGAAGCGAGATTCGTTTTCGCGACCGTCCCGCTGAAATCGACGTTCGGAATATAGTAGGCGTTATCGAGATGGAAAACCGCGCGATCGGTCACCGCGCGGGAAAGGTCTAACGACCAGCCGCCGTTGGAAAACAAATCGACCCTCGCCGCCAGGAGCAAACCGGCGTTGTCAAAACCCACCTCGAAACGCCCGAGAAACGGATGCCGTTTCCCGGTGATCATCATGTCCTGGTCGCGGTTGTAACGCACCCGCACTTTGCGCCCGGTCTTCGTCGCCGCGAGCGCCGCCAGCGCGGCCAATCCCGCGGCCTGCGTTTCCTTGCCGCCGAACCCGCCGCGGGCATTCCACGATCACGCTGTGCATCGGAACCTTGAGCAAATGCGCGACAATGTGCTGCACTTCCGATGGATGCTGCGTCGACGAGCTGATGAAGACGCTCCCATCCTCGCCCGCTTCCGCCCAGGCGGCGTTCGATTCCAGATAAAAATGATCCTGCCCGCCGAAGGAAAATTCGCCCGACAGCTTGTTAGGCGCAGTCCGCAGCGCGGCCGCCGTATCACCGCGCCGGATGAAATTCGGCTCGGTGTGCAGGCTGCCCGCGTCGATCGCTTCTTCAATCGTGAAAATCGGCGGCAGCGCTTCGTATTCGACCAAAACCTTCTCCGCCGCCGCGCGGCAAATCTCCTGCGTCTCGCCGACCACGAGGGCGACGATTTGCCCGTGATAAAACGCTTCCTTGTCGGCCAGCAAAACTTCGTCGTGCCGCACCGCGCCGACATCGTTCAATCCCGGCACATCTTCGGCCAGGAACACCGCCGAAACACCCGGCAACGCACGCGCCGCGCTCGCATCGCGTGACAAAATTTTCGCGTGCGCATGCGGCGAACAGACCGGCCAGACTTCCAGCATTTGCTCCTGCTGCGCGCGGTCATCGACGTAAATCGCTTCGCCGGTGACGTGCTTGTGCCCGCTCTCGTGCGCGATCGCCGCGTCCCGTTCCGGCAGCCAGCGCCCGATCTTTTTCGATGCAATCTCGTCAGCGTCATCCGCGAAAAATTTCCGCAGCAAAGTCTTGATCAACTCGCGGCGATAACTCGCACTTCCGCGCACATCCGAGATCGGCGTGAACTCCGCTTCCAGTGTCGGCAAAATTTCCTCGCACGCTTCCGCGCGCCAATGTTTACCGATCAACGCCTGCTCGGTCGCGCGCGCGCGCAGCGGCATCGCCGCCACTCCGCCGTAAGCGAGGCGCGCATGGATGATCGTGCCGCCTTCGGTCAATTGCACGGCGAACGCGCCCGCGACCGTGCTGATGTCCATTTCGCGGCGCTTCGAAACTTTGAAAAATCGGCGACGCGAGATCGTTGCGGCGGGAATCCGCGGCAGCAAAATCGCCCGCAAAATCTCGCCCGGCCGCAGTGCGGTTTGGCGGTAGGAAACGAAAAATTCTTCCAGCGACAGCGTGCGTTCGCCGTTTGCCGACGCGAGTATCACCCGCGCCTCCAGCGCGAGCAGGACCGGCGCGGAATCGCCAATCGGCGAGGCGGTCACGAGATTTCCGCCGAGGGTTGCGCGGTTGCGGATTTGTCGGGAACCGAAGACGAGCAGCATTTCGCGCAGCTCCGGATATTCGTCGCCTAACGAGTCGTCGAGCTTGGTCAGGTTGGTCGCGGCGCCGATCGTCCATTCGGTTTCGCTGGCGCTGATCGCGCTCAACTGCGGGATCGCTTCCAGCGAAATTAGCACCGGAAATTTGCGGAACTTTTTTGTGATCTCGAGCCCAAGCTCGGTCGCGCCCGCGATCAAGCGCGCCTCCGGATTCTCCGCCATCATCGCGAAGAGCCGGTCTAACGACGTCGGGCGCAGAAATTTTTCGCCGGCAAAAGTATAACGAGTCGCGCCCAGTTTCGTTTTCGCAGTCTTGAGCTGGTCGTCGAATTGATCGGCGCCGCTGCGTTGCGCGAGCGCGTCGGCCGCGGCGTCGCGAATCGGTCGGTAGCCGGTGCACCGACAGAGATTGCCGCAGAGTTGTTCATCGAGTTGCGCCGCGGTTTTGAGGTCCTTGCGATAGTAGCCTTCGAACATCGACATGATGAAACCCGGCGTGCAGTAACCGCATTGCGAGCCGAAATTTTCTACCATCGCGCGCTGTACCGGATGCATCTTTGTGCAACCCACGCCCTCGACCGTGATGATGTCGCGCCCCGCCATCAACGGCAGCGGCACCAGGCAACTATTAATCGCGCGGTAGCAGCGTTTGCCGCGCGCATCGCGATCGACCATCGCCACCGAGCACGCGCCGCAATCTCCTTCCGCGCAGCCTTCCTTCGAGCCGGTCAGGCCACTGCCGCGCAGCCATTCGAGCAAGGTCGTATTCGGTGAGACCGCATCGACACGGACGGGCTGGCCGTTCAGACGAAATTCGATCGCGTTGCTCATGAACGCCGCCGGCTCTGCAGAATTTTCAGGAAGGAACGCGAGCGAATTTCCTCAATCGTCAGGCCGGTCTCGAGCGCTTCGCTTTCGGTGATCGCACCGCAGGCAATCCCGCGAAGGAAGAAATTGAGCAGGCCCTGGCCGGTAGCGGCGTCATCAAACACATCGCCGAAAAGCGAAGCGAGCGCGGCTTTCTCGACGAACGTCTTCAGGCGGCCGGAAGCACTCGTTAGGCTGCCAAGGAAAAAAGTGTATACCGCCGCGTAACGGGTGACGAATTGCGCCGGATGCAGGTCCCAGCCCTGGTAAAAACCGTTGCGGAGCGAGTGCATGTTGTCTTCGAATCCGAGCCGCCAGGCGCCGTGCACCGACTCGCGATTCTGGCGTTGCTGCTCCGCGCTCAATGGCTTGCCTTCACTCGCGCGATGCGGCGCCGCCGGCAGAATATTGGTCGCGCCATCGGACAAGTGCACGCCGGTGCCAGCGGTCGAGACCAGCATCATCTGGCGCGCGAAATCGCAGGTCGGGTGACGCATCGTTTGATAAGCCGCGGTGATCCCGCAATTCGCGGTGTAATCGTAAACCCCGAAGTGAATGCTCCGGCAGCGGCCCTCGGCGGCGTCGATCAGAGAGCCGATCGCGATTTGGCCGTGCTGGTTAATGATCGCCTGCGGGGTTTCGATCATCGGCTCGATCCGCAGCGAACCTTTCGTTAGGCCATTGCGTTCCTCGAGCAATTGGAAGAAGCGCACCGCCGCGGTCATCTGCTCCGGGAGCTGAATCTTCGGCACCGTGATGACGAAGTTTTCCGGGAGCGCGCCCTTCGTTTCCGCAAGCAGCGAGCTCATGAAAATATCGAGCGTGCGCACGCTCCGGGCGCGCAAATCTTCATTCAACGGCTTGATCCGGATGCCGATGAACGGCGGCAGCGTTTTATTCGTTAGGCCACGCGCCACTTCGGCCGCGCTGGATACAGCGTGGCCATCTTCCTCGGTGTCCGGGCGATTGCCGTAGCCATCTTCGAAATCGAGCCGGAAATCTTCGATCGCTTCGCGCTTTAATTTTTCGACTACGCGATCGTAAACTTTTTGCGCGAGCGCCTGGTCCGCGGCCGTCCCCAAGACTTCCGCGAGGGCTGCGGCGTCGGGAGCATATTCCTCCAGCGAACGCAGCGCGACGGTCCCGAGGCGCTGCGCACTGTCGGCCTTGAAAAGATGCGCGCCGCCGTAAACCGTGTGCACCGCCTGGCGCTGGTTCGATTCGCCCGGGTAATGTTTCGCGAAAACGCGATTGGCTTCGCACAAGGCGGCGCTGATTTTTTCGATGTCGTCAGGCTGCAGACTGGTCGGCGTTTTCGGAGCGGTCACAGATTCAAGCTAACTTCGGCCTAACCAGTCTTCCTCGTGGCCGCGCAGGAAAGTTACCATCCTCGAAGATGGTTTGCCCGCGCAAAAATGTGCGGGCGATTCGGCCGCGCAATTTGCGGCCGACGTATGGGCTGTGTCGATGGCGGTAGTGCAGCGACGCCGCGCCGACTTCCGTCTCGGCTTCCAGATCGACCAGGCTGAAATCCGCGTCGTGGCCAATTTCGAGTCCGCCTTTCCCAGGAAGACGGAAACGCCCGGCCACGCCACCACTCGTTAGGCGAATAATTTCCGCGCACGAAAGTTTTTCCAGGAGCAACCCGAGCAGGTGCTGGCACCCCGAAATGCCACCCCAGACTTCGAAGAAATTCGCGAGTTCCTTCATCGCCCAGGACGATGGCGAATGGTCCGAACCGATCGTGCTCACGTCGCCAAGGCGCGCCCAGAGTTCCGCCTGATCCTCGGCCGAACGCAGCGGCGGCGCGCACTTCGCGACCGCGCCGAGGCGCTCCATGTCCTCGCCGGTGAGCACCAAATAATGCGGACAAGTTTCGCAGGTGACATCGAGCCCGCGCGCCCGCGCTTCCGCGACCACCGCCACGCCGCGGCCGCAACTGACATGCACAATATGCAATCGACAGCCCGTCTCCGCCGCGAGATCGAGCGCGCGCCGGATCGCATCGAGCTCCGCTTCCACCGGACGCGATTCGAGATACGCGCGCACATCCGTCCGGCCAGCCGGCGGATGATTCATCGCGTCGGTTTCCGCGTGCACCGCCACGAGCAGATCCAGCTCCGCGGCCCGGAGCATTCCCGCGCGCAAAGTCGTCGCATCGACAGCCGGGAAATCTTCGATTCCGCTGTTCGACATGAAAGCTTTGATCCCGACGGTGCCGCGGTCGCGCAGCGTTTCCAATTCATCAACGTTTCCCGGAACCAGCCCGCCCCACAGGCCGAAGTCGACTAACGAGTGCTGCTCCGCGGCCACGCGTTTCTCGTCGAAGGCCGCGCCGTCGATCGTCGGCGGATGCGCATTCAGCGGCATGTCGAAAATCGTCGTCGTCCCGCCGGCCGCAGCCGCGCGGGAACCGCTCGCGAAACCTTCCCAATCCGCGCGCCCCGGTTCGTTAAAATGAACATGCGCGTCGATCACGCCGGGAAAGATCGCCAGTCGTCGCGCATCGATTTCCGCCTTCGCCGAACCGGCCAGATTTTCGCCTAACGAGACAATTTTCCCGTCGCTGATTCCGATGTCCTGCTCGCTCCGCACGAGCAAATCGAAATCACTCATTCGTTCGGCAATCCCCAAACGCGCAACCGGCTGACGCCGCCGTCGGGAAAAATATTCAGCCGGAGGTGGGTGAATTCGCCGGTCGCAGCGAGCTCCTTTTCGAAGAAATGGCGCGTGTCTGCCTGCAGCTTTGTCTTCGGTAAAATTTCCAGCCAACACACTTGTTGAAGGTCCTGGATCGAAGCAGTGCCCGCGGCGTTGGAGCCTTCGATCGAGCAGGTGTCCGGATAATTTCCTTTGAAGTGATTAGTATCGACTTCGATTTTTTCGATCGCGCCAGCCCGCCCGAGTTTCAAAATTATCCAATCATAACCGGGCCCGCGCCGGCGTTTCGTTTCCCAGCCATCGCCCATGTTTTCCGATCGGCCCGGCATGATCAGGTTGTGCATCGAGCTGAAAAACATGTCGCTGCAAGCGAGCGGCACGCCGCCGTTTTCGATTGCGGCCAGATCGACCGGCTCGCCCGGTTTCAGTTTGTCCCAATCCGGCACCACGATGCCGTAAACCCGCAGGCGCGCGACGCCGCCATCGGGAATGATGTTCAGGCGTAGATGCGTCCACGATTCGTCGGTATTGATCGCTAAGAGATTTTGCGAACCCGGATTCAGCGGAGATTTTTCGAGGATCGAAGTCCACGGCAGCGTGTCGATCGCTTCAACCTTTCCCGGAAAATCATTCGTTAGGCTGATCGCATCGAGCGAAGCAAATGGCGGATGATTGCCGAGAAAATGATTCGTATCGATCTCGACCTGTTTAATGATTCCACGCAGCCCCAACTGCACCACGCACCAGTCGTGGCCGGGCGTGCGCCGCCGGCGCGTTTCCCATCCATCCATCCACTTGCCGTGATCGGTGTACTTGTCCGGAATGAAAATTCCGCGGCCCGGCTTGAGCAGATTTTCCTTCTCCGCGAAAAATTCGTCATTCGCCAAAAGCGCCAAGCCACCGACGCGCGCCGACGCGAGATCAACTAGGCCGGCCGGGACGGAGGCCGATGAATCAGCGGGGTTCATGATGACTCGTTAGGCTAGCTAACTCCCGCGATACGTGCTGTAAGCCCAAGGCGAAACCAGCAGCGGCACATGGTACTTTGCGGTCACGTCCGCGATCGTAAATCGCACCGGCACCTGGTCGAGAAACGCGCGCTCCTTAAAATAATCCCCGACAAAAAAAACCAGCTCGTAATTTCCCGCGCGCATTTCCTCTCCGCCTAACAAAGGCGCGTCCGTCCGGCCGTCGGCATTCGTCGTCACCGTTTTTAACAGGAGCGAGCGATCGCGCGACCAGAGTTCAATCTTCATCCCCGCCGCCGGGCGGCCATGAGCAGTGTCGAGGACGTGCGTGGAAAGAGTGCTCATGAGATCAAGTCGCGCAGGCGTAAGTCCGCGATCTTATAGATTTCTTCCAACGCGGTCTCGATCTCTTTCTCGCGCGAATGTTGCAGGCGTCTTGGAAACGCCTCCAGGATCGCCGCCTTCTTGTTCAAGCGCGCGCAGATGACAAACGGAAAACCAAACCGCTCGCGATATTCGCGATTGTAGTCTTCGAACTGGCTAACTTCCGCCGCGCTGAGGTCGCCCAGGCCCGCACTGGTTTGCTCGGCCTTGGATTCGTTAGTCAGGACCGCGCGCCCGACGAGATCGGGATGCGCGCGGATCAGCGCCAGCTGCTCTTCCGTCATCGCCGCCCGCACCGTCGCGCAAAGCGTTGCGAGCAATTGCTCCCGGCTAACGAATGGTCGCTGCGCGCAACTCCGCGCCGCCACCCACGGCGAATGCTCGAAGACCTGGCCGAGCACGCGGATGAACTCCTCGCGGTTGAGCCCGTTCAATTCTTCCAGCTTTAACATCGCCCCGCGCCTCCGCCTGCCTTAGTAGTCTTGCAGCCTTTCCTCATGAAACTCGTCGCCAATCGTTACGGTAAAGCGCGTATCCGCGTCATGAAGATTCTTCGCGACGGCACCACCCACACGCTCCAGGAGATCGAAGTCGCCGCCCTTCTCGAAGGCGATTTCGCCGGCTCCTACACCTCCGGCGACAACAGCCAGGTCGTCCCCACGGACACGATCAAGAACACCGTCAACGTCCTTGCGAAGGAGCAGCTCGGGCAGGAGCTCGAGCCTTTCGGCCTCGCCCTCGGCGAGCATTTCTTGAAACAATATCCGCAGGTAAAAAGCGCGAGCGCGGAGATCTCGGCGCGCGCCTGGCAGCGGATGGAAGTCGATGACAAACCGCATCCGCACTCCTTCGTCGCCGGCGGCGAAGCGCGGAAGTGGACGCGCGTCCTCTGCACGCGCGACGCTCAGGAAATCGAATCCGGCGTGCGCAATCTGGTCATCCTGAAGTCGACCGGCTCCGGCTGGGCCGGCTATCCGAAATGCGCCTACACCACCCTGCCGGAAACGGACGACCGCATCCTCACGACCTCGTTCGACGCCACCTGGCGCTGGTCGAGCGCGCCCGCCGATTACACCCGGTCTAACGAGTCCATCCTCGCCGCCATGCTTTCCGTTTTCGCGAATAACTACAGCACCGCCGCGCAGGCCAGCGTTTACCAGATGGGCGAAGCCGCCCTCCGGACCGCGCCGGAAATTTCCCGCATCGAACTGGCCATGCCGAACAAACATTGCCTGCTGATCAATCTCGCCCCTTTCGGCTTGAAAAATGAAAACGAAATCTTCGTTCCGACCGATGAACCGCAGGGCCAGATCGAAGCGACCGTGACCCGCGAATGACGGATGCGCTCTTCGAAGATTTAGTCGCCGCGCGCCGCGACCGCACCCCCTGCGCGCTCGCCACCGTGGCCGAAACCAAAGGCTCGGTCCCGCGCGCCGCCGGCGCCAAAATGCTCATCTACGCCGATGGCAAAATCAGCGGCACCATCGGCGGCGGGAAGTTTGAAGCGCTCGTCATCGCTGATGCGCAGGCCAGCATGCGCGACGGCCAGGCGCGGCTGAAGAGTTATCCGCTACACGAAGGCGACCCCGCTTCCTTCGGCGCCATCTGCGGCGGCGAATCCACGGTCCTGATCGAGCCACAAAATCTCAACACCGCCATCTTCCTCATCGGCGGCGGACATTGCTCCCGCGCGATCGCGCGGCTCGCGCTCGAGTGCGGGATGCACGTCACCGTGGTCGAAGATCGCGCCGACGCCGCGGGCAATTTCCCACCCGCGGCCAATTGCGTCACCGCCGCTGCCACCGCCTTCATCGCCGGCCGCGCCTGGCAACCCACCGAAGTGTTACTCCTAGTTAGTCGCAATCATCAACTGGACCAGGACGCGCTCGCGGTCGCGCTCCGCACCGGCGGCGCGGGCTACGTCGGGATGATCGGCAGCCGCAAAAAAGTGCGCCAGGTCTTCGAAGCCCTGCGCGCTGAGGGAATCACCGACGAACAACTCGCCCGCGTCTACGCCCCGCTCGGTCTGGACATCGGCGCCGATTCCCCCGGCGAAATCGCCATCAGCGTCCTCGCGGAAGTCTTGAAAGTAACGCGCGGTGCTTCCGGTTACTCCCTCAGCAGCATGACTCACGCAAGGGAGCCAAGGTCGCAACGGATTGAAAGCTTTTCCTTGGCGCCCGTGGCGACCGTCCCGGCATGTCATCCCGAAGCTGCGAAGACGCTGAGGGACCTCCCACTCGCACCACGGCACGCTTAATCGCGTTAAGTAGAACCCGCAGCGAGTAGTGAGATCTGTAACGTTTTCGGCCCACCGGTTTCGCCCTCAACCGGATGACTCCCGCAAAGGACGCCAAGGTCGCAACGGACTGAAACTTTCCCTTCGCGGCTTAAGCCAAGATCTCGCGCCGCCCACGGTGCAATCTTGTCTTTCGTTTTTGCCACAGATAACTCTTAGACGCGCGCTCAGGCGGCGATCCTAACCAACTACGACAAAAAAACCGCCGGGGCATTTCTGCGCCCGGCGGCTCTAATTTTACCTCCAGCTTTTCAGCTGTTTAGCTTTCGCCTACGAACTCATATTCAGCGAAACCAGCGTCGGCTCATCGATCGTCGCGGTCGCAGTCAACCCCGCGTCCTCTTGGTAGCCAATCAGCGCCTTACGCGTTAACGGCCCGAGCAGTCCATCCACCGAGCCCGTGTAGTAGCCCATATCCTTGAGCGATGCCTGCACATCGGCGATCACGCGATCCACCCGTTCGCCGCGGTGACCCGCATAGATCGGTCCATCGTAGGCGTAGTACTCGTTGCGAGGATTGTAACCCCACGCCGGATACCAGTAGTTATTGTTCTCGTAATAGTAACCGCCGCCGATGAGTTCCACCTGGCTGTAGTGCGACCGATAGTAGCCTTCATCGTGCCGTTCCGGACGATAGGAGCGGTAGACTTCGTATTGCGGCCCCTGCCAGCGATCGCTTCCCTCCACCCGATAGGACGGATTGAAGGTAACCGCGGGAGCCACCTGCAAGTTTGGCTGCGCGGCAAAGTTCGCGTGCTCGGTCCGGATCTGCTGCACCTTCTGCACATCCGGCTTCTTCGTCGCCGCTGCGGTGTTCGGCTTCGGCGTCGGGATTGGTCCTGCGGAAGCTGTCGTCGTCGCCGCCGGAGTCGCACTTGCTGCCACCGTGGCTGCCGGGGTTGCGCTGGCCACTGGAGACGCCGTCGCCGCGACTGTTGCCTTCGTCATTGGCGTCGCACTCGGGGCCGCTTTGGTCACCGGAGTCGCCGTCGCCATGGGAGTAGCTGAAGCAGTTGCCGCTGGCGCTTTCACATCTTTACCGTGTTGCTTGCCATGTTCCTTACCAGCTGGTGGCGCGCTCACCGCGGGCTTCGTCACCGGGGCTTCCGATGCGGCGACCTTTGGCGTCGCTTCCGCTTTTGGAGTCACTTCAGCCTTGGCTGCCTTCGCAGCATCCGCTGCATGTTTTCCGCCGTGCTGTTCCACCGCCGGAGCCACGGGTTTCACCACTGCGTTAGGCGCCCTCCTCGGCTCTTTCGGGGCTTGCTCCATCTTCGCTCCGTGCTCCTGGGCCGGAGCTGCGTGCTCCTTCGCCGGTGCGCCTGCTTCCGGTTTCTGGCCAGGCTTCGCATCACCCCCGTGGCCCTTGCCCTTTTCGGCCCCCTGCTTTTCCGCGGGGGTCGGCTGCTCCTCGGGCTGCTGCGCGATCGCGGCACCCGCGAGCATCAGCGAACAGCCGATCAATAGACTTGTGAATTTTTTCATATGGTAACGTGTTGGTCGTGAGATGGCCCTGATCTATTCAGCGCCCGAGGCGATTTGCTCCGATTGGAGTCCCTCGCGTCACGATTAATTCGTGTCGCCGCCTCCCTTCGGTTCCCTCACGGCCGTGTTCCGCGTCCTGCATCTCTGATTTCGGAGGGTGGCGTGTCCCAGATTCCCCGGATAAAACGGTCTTCGAGGTGCCCGGCAACGACCAAGTTCTTCTACTTTCTACCTTTCACTTTCTACTTTCATCCACGCCATCCAACGCCTCGCCTCCATCGATTCTCATTTCTCCTTCGTAATTGATACTCCGGTCTCCCGCCCTCCGCACCGCTACCCTGCGCGGCTTTACCATCTGTCCAACGCCGGCCCCACGGCGTTGTATTCATCATTCGAAATCATAAATCCAAAATTCACCCTTCATAAATCTTAAATCCGCGCCCCCAAGGAACAGTTTGAACATCGCGCCATAATGGGTGACTTATACGGCGCGTGACCAACCTGTTTCATAGCCGTATCGTGCGTTTCCTGATCGTTGTGATCGCGGCGCTCGGTTGGCTCGCGATTTCGAATCACTGTGCCATCGCCGCGATGGAAGGTTCGGCAAAGATGCCAATGCCGGCCTGTCACGGCTCCGTCGGAGATCACAAATCGCCTGCCAAAGACCATCACGAAGGAGACGTGGAGTGCTGCAAGGTTTTACGCGCGACGTTGCTCACGGTGTCGAAGAATGCCGCGGCTTTCGACCATTTCCAATTCGTCCTTCAGACCTACGTGACGGCCATCCTGCCGTCGTCGGCGGAGAGAAACTTACAATCGCCGCTTGAGCTGGACACAGGACCACCCTTCGTCGGTTCGTTCGCTGAATCCGTCTTGCAGCGGAGCATTCTCGCTCACGCTCCCCCGTCTCTAGCCTAACGACCTTACGGCTCGCATTTCGCGAGTTCTTTTCAGGTCGTTGCGTCCCGTGCTCCATGGCGCTTTGCCATCGGTCTGCACGTTCGTGCCTATTTCACACCCTTGATTCCTTTGATGTTAACCAAATTTATCTCTCGAAAAATCCACAATGCCGCGCTCGCTTGGCCGATCCTGGCCGCGCTTCTCGTCGGGTGCGCAGTGACTTTGCCACCCACTCCTCAGCCGAATCCCGCTGATCCTCATGCGCCGGAAGCGACAACCG
>JBPCJC010000100.1:0-63042 GCA_051005695.1 Chthoniobacterales bacterium
GGGTGCTTCCCGCGCCAGTCCTGGTACATTTTTTCCCAACGCTTGTACTGGCGCAGCAGGGCCTTCTTGTGCTTCGCGAAATAGTCCCGCGTCCCCTGCGAGACGAAGTAATGCTCCGGCGGAAGCCCGAGTTTCTGGCGATCGTCGTCCACGAACTTCGCGCCTGCTTCGCCATGCGCTTTCGCAGTGCCGGCCACCTCCGGGATTCCTTTCCCGATCAGAGTGTGCGCGATGATCATTTGCGGCTTGCCGTTGTCGCGGCTCTTCGCTTTTTTGAGCGCGCGGAGAAACGCCTGCATATCGTTGCCGTCGACCTTCTGCACGTCGAAGCCGTAGGCCTGGAAACGCTTGCCGGTGTCTTCGCTCTGCGTGACGGACGCCATCGCGTCGAGCGTGACCGCGTTGGAATCGTAAATCAGGATCAGGTTATCGAGTCCGAAATGGCCGGCGAACGCACTCGCTTCCGCTGAGACGCCTTCCTGCAAACAGCCATCGCCCGCGAGGCAGACGACGTGTTGATCAAAAATCGCATGCTCCGCGGTGTTGAACCGCGCCGCGGCCATCTTCGCCGCCATCGCCACGCCGACGGCGTTGGCCACGCCCTGCCCGAGCGGCCCGGTGGTGCATTCCACTCCCGGGGTCTCGAAGAATTCCGGATGTCCCGGAGTTTTGCTGTGGAGCTGGCGGAAACGCTTGATCTCCTCCATCGGCAAATCGTAGCCGCTGAGATTCAGCCAGGAATAAAGGAGCATGCTCCCGTGACCGGCGGAGAGAATAAAATAATCGCGCCCGATCCAGCGCGGCACATCGGGATTATATTTCAGCGCGTGGCCATAAAGGACGGCGGCGATTTCCGCGCAGCCGAGGGGCAAACCGAGATGACCCGACTTCGACGCCTGCACCGCGTCCATCGCGAGTCCGCGCGCTTCGGTCGCGGCACGCGCGAGGATTTCGAGATTCAAGCTCATTCCTGTTTATAGCGACCGTCGGGCGCATTGAAAAACGTTTTCGCGCAAAGGCCGCGGGGGCAGTTGCATTCCGCGAAAAAGACCGACAGTTGTCAGAAGATCCGCGCATGAATCAGCCGCTTTTTCTTCACATCGTCGAGCGGCTGGAAGGTTTTCTCGGCAAACTCCCCGCGACCATCCAGAAGCCGATCCTGCACGAGCTCACTCCGCTGAAGGAGTTGTTTTTGAAACAACGCCCGCCGCGTTTTGTTCTCACCGGTTCGCACAAAGTTCCGGCCCAGGACGTTTTCGCCGCGCTCTTCGCGGCCGCGCAACCGGGCGATCTGCGCGATATCCTGGTGGAGGTTTTTCGCTGGCACGATCTGAATGTCGGCAACCACGGGACGATCGCTTTACTCGATGCCCGCGGCGCAGATGAGCCGGCGGCGCGCAAGATCGAGGAGGAACTCGCGCGCGAACCTGCGGATATGTTTCTCCATCTCGGGGATGGCGACAGCGGCCGGCCCGTGCTTTCGCGCGACGTTGATCTCTTGGTTGAACTCGCGGCTTTCAATCGCCCACTGCGGAGCGACGCCAAGATCATCGGGCTTTCGCTGGTCGCGCCGGATCGTGGGAATTCACGCGCGAAATCGGTTCCCGATCGGCAGGCCGCGGAAGCAAAATTGCAAACCGCGCTTTCCGGCAACGCGGCCATCCGCGGGCAACTCGCGCACGTGCTCGAGTTGCCGCTGGTTCCTCTCGAAGAAGAAGCGCCAGCCGGCGGCATGTCCCCTGCGGCCGCGCGCTTCATGTCGCTGGTCGCGCGCGAATTGCCGAACGAGGCCCGCGTGGAAATGATTCGGATCTCGCGCGATCGCGTCGCGCAGGCCGAGATCGCGCAAGTTCTGGTCAAATCCGCTAGCGCGATTTCCACCGCGATCGGGGCGCAGCCGATCCCGCTGGCCGATCTGCCCATCCTGACCACGCTCCAGTTGGTGATGGTTTCCGGGATTATGTACATCGCCGGTCGCGAACGCAGTCTGCGCGCGGCCACGGAATTTGTCGGGGCGCTCGGCGTGAATGTGGGCGCGGGCATGGTTCTGCGCGAAGGCACGCGCGCGGTCCTGAAGTTTTTTCCCGGCTGGGGCAATGTGGTTTGCGGAATGGTCGCGGGCGCCGGCACGTATGCGCTCGGGCGCGCGGCGATCGTTTATTTCCTCGAAGGCGTCTCCTTGAAGGATGCGCGCCGCACTTATCTCCGGAGCCGGAAGAAACCGGCGCGCGCGAAATTGCTTACCGCGCATTCGCAGCCGTCGGGAAAAGCGGCGAAAAATTAGGCGATCGTCGGCTGCGTGACAGGATCGTCGGAAGGAGTGGAATAACTTGTGAATAAGGAGAGGCGCATCTGTGCATTTTGTTCACAGAGCTTTGTGAATAGAGGCCCGGCTTTTCTCGATCACCGCGTTGGCGCATCATGAAGCTCTCCGAGATTCAGGCCACCCTCCGCGACATCCAGGTCTCGCCGGTGAAGACCATGGGGCAGAACTTTTTGCACGACCGAAACCTGGCCAAATGGATCGTCGACCGTGCGGAACTGAAGCCGGACGATTATGTCGTCGAAGTCGGTCCCGGTCTGGGTGCGTTGACTGAATTCGCGTTGCACACTGGCGCGCGCGTTTTGGCGATCGAGAAGGACGCGCGGCTGGCCAATTTTTTGCGCAAACGTTTTCCAAGCGAGCGCCTGAAAATTCTGCATGCCGACGCTTTGGAGTTCGACGTGCGCACGCTGCTCGCGCAACGGCGAGTGAAGTTCATCGGCAATCTCCCCTACAATATTTCCAGCCAGGTGCTGCTGCAGTTCACGAAATATCCGAGTCCCATCGATCTCTGGTTATGCATGTTACAAAAGGAGATGGCGCGCCGACTTTCCGCCGAGCCGCGGACGGGCGATTACGGCGCGCTCACTCTCTTGGTGCAAGCTCGCTATCGGGTTGAATATTTGCGCACCGTTCCGGCGAGCGTGTTCCTTCCACAACCGGAGGTCGATTCCGCGTTCGTGAGGATCACTCCGCGCGTTCCCGGCGAGCTGCCGGATTACGACCAGGAGTTGTTCACGAAATTGGTGCGCCTCGGTTTTTCGCAACGCCGAAAGCAGTTACAAAAACTCCTGCGCGAAGAGATCGCGAATTGGCCTGAGGCGGCGGCGACGATTGGTTTCGATCCCAAAGCGCGCGCGGAAGAATTATCCCTCGGACAATGGATCGCTTTGAGCAATTTCGCGCGCCCGGAAGCGCGCGCGGATGCCAGCGGCGGCCCCGCCGAACCGTTCGCGGTGGTGGATGCGGCCGATCGCGTGATCGGGGCCGCGCCGCGCGCGCAAGTGCATGGGGATAACTTGCTCCACCGCGCCGTGCACATCCTGCTTTTTAACCGTCGTGGCGAGCTTTTCCTGCAGAAACGTTCGCGCCTGAAAGATCGCCATCCGTGTGTCTGGGATTCCAGCGCGGCCGGCCACGTGGATGCCGGCGAGGATTACGATGAGGCCGCCACCCGCGAGCTCGCGGAGGAGCTGGGCGTGCGCGCTCCGTTAACCCGGGTCGTAAAATTGTCTGCCTCGGAGCGGACGGGCCAGGAATTCATTTGGCTTTACCGCGGCGAGCACGACGGCCCATTTCAACTCGCGCGGAGTGAGATTGAACTCGGCGATTTTTTTCCGTGCGAGCTGGTCAGCGATTGGCTGACTGCGCGCCCGGCGGATTTCGCCCCCGGATTCGCGGAATGCTGGAAAGCATTCTGCGCTAAAGTTTGAAGAGACCGCGGCCTAACGACGGGCCTTCGCGCGTTTCGCCGGGGTCTTGGCTTTAGACTTGGATTTCGCGGAGCGGGTCGCCTTCGCGGAACCCACCGGGCCGCGGAAAACGCGATCGGGCAAACCAGTCATGGACGAACGCTTGAATTTGCGCGCGGCTTTGCGGGCGCCTTCTTTGCCGCCATAAATGGTGTCGCTAAACATCTTCGTGACCGCTGCGCTGCCGCGAAGAAAGTGCACCTGAAAACCGTGCGTTTGCTTCTTCGCTTTCGCTTTGGAATCGATGCGGCGGATGTTTGCTTCGGAATCGGGATTCACTCGTTTTTTCATACGCTTTTTGCCTAACGAGCGGAACGTAAGGGAAAATTTCGCATGCGCAACGATCAACCTTGAGAGTTTTTTTCTTTGCTGATTTTTGCGCGCGCCGGCGCGGGTCAATTCCATTCCGGCGCGAGCCGTTCGTATTCGCTTTGTGGCAGGAGCGCGGAGCACGGATGCGCGCCGGCGCGCAGCCAACTGAGCACGCGAATGAGGTTCGGCTCGGCCATCGTGGTGCAACCGGCGGTCGCGCGATTGACTCCGCGGCGCAGATGAAAAAAGATCGCGCTGCCCGCGCCTGGCACCGGCGGATCGGAGTTGTGCCGCACTTCGATCAGCCAGCGATAGGCAAAATCCGCCGAGCGCATTTTTTCGTGGCTGTAATTATCCGGCGGATTTTTCGGGTCGATCACGAGGTGGCGATTGTAGTTCGGCGAACGCGGATCATCGCTCCAGACATCGGCTTCGCTCACTTGGCGAAAGGGATAATCCGAGCCCGGCGGAAGCTGCGCGTCGTACGTGTAAATTTTGCCGAGACGAAAAACTCCCGCGGGCGCGCGGCCATCGCGTTCTACTTTGTGTAAACCGGGTTGTTCCTGCCCCGCGAGCCCGCTGCCCCAGGCCAGTCCATTTTTGCCGAAGAGAACTGCGATCGGCGCGCCCTTTTGCGACCAGGCTCCGCCGCGGGCCCGTTCATAAATGCGCAGTTCGCCGTGCATCGAATTCCAATCCGGCGCCACCCCCAGGAGAAGTTGCGTGCAATCATCGGGCACGCCGGCGGCATGCCCGCTGCTAGCCAAAAGGAGCGCGAAAATGTTCCGGCGAACGAAGGTGGCGATGGACATCGGTCAACTTAGACGCGCAACTTACTTCTCCTGTCCACCGCGATTCTTTCCGTGAAAAAAATTCTCCCGCTCATTTTTTTCGCGCTCCTCGTCTTTGGCGCCTACGCGCCGGCGCTGCGGGACGACTTTGTCTGGGATGATACCGCACTCATTTTGCGCGATCCGTTGATCCGCAGCCCGCGCCTGATCGCGGAAGGTTTTCAGCATTTTCTTTTTACCGATGCGACCGCGTCCGATTTTTACCGACCGATCCAACGGCTGACTTACACGCTCGACTATGCGGCCTTCGCGTTGCGGCCGGCGGCCTATCATTGCGCGAGCATCGCCTGGCATCTGGCCGCGACGATTGCGTTGTTTTTCTTCGCCTTGGAATTCTTCCAGGTAATCGGCGTCGATCGCCGAATTGCGCGCGTGGTGGCGATCGCGAGCACCGCGCTCTGGGCGATTCATCCGGTGCACACGAGTGCGGTCGCCTACATTTCCGGGCGGGCGGATTCGCTCGCGGCCGCCTTCGGATTCGCCGCGCTTTGGTTAGGCCTGCGCAGCCTGCGAATGTCGGGCGCGCGCTTTTGGGTGGGAACGATTGCGAGCGCGGTGCTCCTTTTACTGAGCGCATTGAGCAAGGAACTCGGCCTTATCTTTCTCGCGCTTTGGCTGACAATTTTGCTCGCGCAAAAAAACTGGCGCGCGGCGCGGGCCGCGATCGTCGCGGTCATTTTCGTGCTCGCGGCTTACTGGAGTTTGCGCGCACCCGCGGAGCACATTTTGCCGCCGACGCATTCGCCCATTCCTGCACTCGTTAGGCCAGTTCTGGTTGCGCGCGCGTTCGCGGAATACGCCGGGCTCCTGGTCTTCCCGATCAATCTGCACATGGAACGCGATGTCGAAACGCGCCCGACCGGTTTCACTCCGCAGAGCGCAACCAACTCCGCCTGGCGCGAACTGCAAACGCTTGCCGGTATTTTGATTTTCGGGGCGTTCGTCTATTGGATTTTCCGCGAACGCCGCCGCGATCGCGCGGTTTTCCTTCTCCTGATTTTGACTCTGGTCGCGTACCTGCCGGTCAGCGGAATGATCGGATTGAACGCCACCGTTGCCGAGCATTGGCTCTATTTGCCGAGCGCATTCCTGTTTCTCGCGCTTGGATTGTGGCTCGCGCGTTTTCTGAAAACCGCGCCGAACTTTCTGCGGCCACTGACGATTTCGGCACTGACGCTTTGGGCGATTTTTCTCGGCGGCCGCACTTTTGCGCGGACGCTTGATTGGAAAGATCAGCGCACTTTTCTCGAGCGCACGATCGCGCAGGGCGGCGATTCCGCACGAATGCTAATCAATCTCGCGAGTCTCGAGATTAAGGAGGATCACCCCGAAAAAGCGAAAGCGCTTTTGTTCGCGGCCTTGAAAAAAGAACCGGATCAACCGCTGGCGATTTTGGATTTGGCAGCGATCGCGGTGAAAGAAAAAGATTACTCGACTGCGCATCAACTGCTCGCGCGCGCGAAGGATATGCCGCTGGTCGAGGCGCAGGCCTACGAGCTGATGACGATCTTGGAAAGCAAGGAGCGCGGGAAGGCGAACCTTCTGCGGATGCGCCTGGCTTCACGCAGCGGTCCGTCGAATTGGGCGATTGAAAAACGCTATGTGAAGTTGCTCGACGAACTGGGCGATCGCGAGGGCGCGATCCGCGAGCTCCAGGGCTGTTTGGTGACGCAATGGTATCGCGCGGATTCGTGGCAATTGCTCGGGGTCTTGTTGGCACGCGCGGGCCGCGGGCCGGAAGCGGCGGCGGCATTCGCGCGGGCGCATCTTTACGATGTCCATCTCGTGCCTGATCCCGCATCCTAGCGCGAGGTCTCGTTAGGCAACGGGCGCGTTCTCGACCGCGGCGGTGTCGGCTGGGAGATATTTCGTCCCGGCAAGCCAAAGCACGCCGGAGAGCAGCATCATTCCGGAGACGACGAGAAAGGCGATGTGCATGTTCGCGTGCCCGCCGATGTATCCGATGATCGGAAAGGCCGCGGCATCGCCGAAGAGATGAATGACGAGAATGTTGAGCGCGAAAGCGGTCGCGCGGACCGACGGTAGGCAAACATTCGCGAGCGCGGTGTTCGACGGACCAGTGTTGAGAAAAACGCAGAAGACCGCGCCGAACATGAAATACCACGCCACCGGAAACGGCGTGTAGAGCACGCCGAGAAAAAGCGGGAAGGCGAGAATCATCCCGACGCCGGAAACGAGGAAATACGAACCAGGAAAACGCGTGCGCAAACGATCCGCGACCACGCCGCCGGTGATCGTGGAAATTAATCCCGCGACCACGGTGATGATGCCGAAGTTGATCACTGCCTTGGCCGGCTGATGGCGGAATTGCAAATACGCCGGGATCCAGAACGCGAGCCCGCCGAGAGCGAACGTCATCGCGGTTTGCGCGAGACAATTGAAGACGTAGGAACGCGTGCGAAAAATGTGCCGGTAATGTTTCCAGCCCGTGCGCGCGCGCTTCTTTGTCGTCGTGCCGAGGCCGCGCGGATCACGTTGAAAAAAACAGAGCGCGCCTAACAAGAGGCCCGGCGGCGTCAGGATGAAGAAAGCCCAGCGCCAATGCGCGGGATCGTTAAAGAATCCGCCGATGACGTAACCAAGCGCGCTCCCTACTGGAATGGCCGCGCAAAAAATCGCGAGGATGCGTCCGCGATTTTCGATCGGGAAAAGATCGGCCAGAATTGTCGGTGCGGCCGGTCCATAGCCGCCTTCGCCGATACCGACAAAAATGCGCGTGCAAACCAGGATTGTAAAAGTCGCGGCGAGCCCGGAAGCACCACTGGCCAGGCTCCAAAAAATCACCGCCGAGCCGACAATCAGCCAGCGCGAGAAGCGATCGGAAAGCCAGCCGAGCGCGGGCGCGGAAAGCATGTAGGTGACCAGAAAAACCATTCCGAGCGCGCCGGTTTTGGTCATCGCGTTCAGGTCCGTCGGGGCGAAAAAAGCCGCACGAATTTGTGGCTCGAGTGCGGCCAGCACTTGCCGGTCGATGTAATTGAAAAGATTGATCCCGAGAAGGAGCGCGAGGGCGACGCGCGCGCCCGGCTGGCGTTTTATTTCAAGGGCGGTCACGGAATTGCCGATTGCAGTGATCGGCGCGGCGATTGTAAACCATAAAGCAATGGCGCATTCCTCCTTCGGCGAACGCGCTCTTTATTTTTTCGTTCTCGGGCTCGCGCGCCTGATATATCGGGTCGAAATCGCGGGACGCGAACACGTGCCGGCGAGTGGTTTCCTGCTCTTGCCGAATCACATCACCTGGGTGGACGCGATCGTTCTCCAACTCGCGACTCCGCGCCGGATCCGCTTCATCATCTACGATGAATATTATCGGCACTGGTTGCTGCATCCGTTTTTGCGCGCGGCTGGTTGCATCCCGATCAATCCGAAACGCGCCAAGGACGCGATCAAATTAGCCGCGGAAAAAATCAGCGCCGGCGACATTGTTTGTCTTTTTCCGGAAGGTGAATTGACGCGCACCGGCACGTTGTTGCGGCTGCGGCGCGGCTATGAATTAATCGCGCGGCAAGCGCACGCGCCGGTGGTGCCGGTGTGGATGGACGAGCTTTGGGGCTCGATCTTTTCCTATCAAGGCGGGCGCTTTTTCACCAAAATCCCGCGCCACCTTCCTTACGAAGTCGTGGTCACGTTTGGTCAACCGCTCTCGGCGGAGCAGGCCACGATCGCGACTGTCCGCGAGGAGCTTTTGAAACTTGGCGAGCGCGCGTTCAGCCGACGCGTGGCGTTGCGCGGACACCTCGCGCGCGCTTGTCTGCGCGGCTTGAAGCGGTCGCCGTTTGCGCCCGCGGTGATCGATGGCACGGACGGCTCGCGCCTGAGCCGCGGAAAACTTCTGGGCGTGGCGATCGCGCTCGCGCGCGATTTGCGAAAGCGTTTTCCAGAGAAGCGAATCGCGATCGCGCTGCCCGCGGGCAAGGGCGGGGTGGTCGCGAATCTCGCCGTCCTGCTTGCCGGAAAAATTCCCGTCGGCCTCAACTTCACCGCGGGGCGCGCGGCCCTCGAATTCGCGGAGAAGCGCGCGGAGATTCGCACGATCATTTCGGCGACGCCGTTTCGCGCGCGCTTTACCGAATTTCCTTGGACGGAAAATTCCGTGATGCTCGACCAGGCGCTGCCGGGATTGAAGCGCGCGATTTTATTTTGGTGGATCGCGAGTGTTTGCTTGCCGGCCAGGTGGCTGGCGGCGATTTTAAAATTACCGCGCAGCGGCGATCACGAAGAAGCGGTCCTGCTCTTCACCAGCGGCAGTTCCGGCGAACCGAAAGGCGTCGTCCTCAGTCACCGCAACTTGTTAGGCAACGTCTCCCAGTTCAGCGTTATGCTCGACGCCACTCCGCAGGATGTGATCGTCGCGTCGCTGCCGTTTTTCCACAGCTTCGGGGCCACGGTTACACTCTGGTATCCGATGATCCACAGCGTGCCGATTGTGACCTATCCGAACCCGCTGGAGAGCGCGAAGATCGCGGCGCTGGTGGAGCAACATCGCGCGACCGTGATGCTGGCGACGCCGACTTTTCTCCGCGGTTATTTGCGGAAAGCGGAGCCGGCGCAGTTGCGCACGCTGCGGCTGGTGATCACTGGTGCGGAGAAGTTGCCGCTCGATCTGGCGAAGAGCTTTGAGGAACGCTTCGCGATGCGGATTTTCGAAGGCTACGGGTTAACCGAAACCTCCCCGGTGGTGAGCGTGAATTTGCCGGAACCGAAACCAAAAAAGCCCGGCGAAGCGGTGCAGCCATCGAGCCGGCCGGGCTCGGTCGGCAAAATGGCGGCGGGAATTGCGGCGGAAATTCGCCACCCGGAAACAGGCACGAAACTTTCGCTGCACGACAGCGGGATGCTCTGGCTGCGCGGGTCGAATATTTTCGAAGGCTACCTCGAGGATCGCGCGCGGACCGCGGAAGTCTTGCAGGATGGCTGGTTCAAGACCGGCGACATCGGCCGCTTCGACGAAGATGGCTTTCTTTACATCGAGGGGCGGCTTTCGCGCTTCTCGAAAATCGGCGGGGAAATGGTGCCGCATGAATTGATCGAGCAGAAAATTCTCGCGGCCCTGAAACTCGATGGCCAGTCGGAACGAGTCTTCGCGATTGTCGGCGTGCCGGATGAAGCGAAGGGCGAAGCGCTGATTCTGCTGAGCAGTGTCGAGATCGATCTCAAAAAACTGCGCGCCGATTTGGCCGCGGCCGAGATTCCGAATCTCTGGATTCCACGTGTCGTTAGGCGAGTGGAAGCGATCCCGGTCCTCGGCTCGGGCAAACTCGACCTCGGGAAATGCCGCGAGCTTGCCCTGGCCAACTAGTCGTTAGGCGAAACGCCGTTGCACGAGCGCGTTTGCCATGTAACTCAGGACGACGTCGCGGTTTTGATTCGTGAGCACATTGCGGATCCGGAGGATGCCGTGTTGCGGTTTCGATTTCGAGGTGCGCGCTTCGAGGATTTCTGTTTCCAACTGGAGACGATCGCCGGGCCGGACCGCGATCGGCCAGCGCAATTCATCCACGCCCAGGCCGACTGCGCCGCCGACGAATTGCAGCGGACCCGTCGTGAAAAGCCGCATCGCGATCGCCGCCGTGTGCCAACCGCTCGCGGCCAAACCGTGGAAAACACTTTTATTGGCCGCGACGTGATCGAGATGAAACGGCTGGAAGTCGAACTCGCGCGCGAAATCTACCATCGCCTGTTCGCTGACTTCGTAGGGCTCGGAGACGAACTTGTCGCCGACGGCGAGATCTTCGAAGTAACGCAGGCTCATCGATCGAGGGTGAGGGGAGTGCCAGAGGGGAGAGTTGAACTCCCGACCAAGGGCTTATGAGTCCCCTGCTCTACCACTGAGCTACCCTGGCGTTGGGCCGCAAAATTCCACGCCGCCAGGCGATGTGTCAACGGCTCGGAGTCGCCGTCGTCGCGGGGGAATTTTGCGTGGCCAAGTAGGGCGCGAGATCTTTTGCCTCGCCGCGGAGAGCAGCCATAAAACAGACCCCACTGCGTGCTTCGACGGCGCCGGCCCAGCCCTCTTGCTCCACGTAGCGCCAACCGGAAAACTCCCGCGGCTTGCCGTTTTTGAGATTGCGCTCCGCTGGAAAAATAAAAAACTGCAGCCGTTTTTCCGGGACACTGATTTGGGCGACACGATGGCCTTCATCATCATCGAAGACCCGGCAAGCGGCCGCACGCAGCTGCGCGAACTCCGGCGGGACATCGTAGTGCTCGAGCCGGTACTTCATAAAAAAGAAATCGCCTAACGAGCCCGCTTCCGCTTCCACCGGGTCGAGCATGGTCGTGCGGGTGGCGGCGGCGACGGTCAGGAGTTTGCGCGCGGTCGGCGAGCCCGGGAACTCTTTCATTCGTTCCATGACGATGAACACGATCACGCCCGCGATGACCGCGAGGGCTAACGCGATCGAGATGACCGCGGGATTGAGAACGGTTTTGCGCCACCTGCGTTTGCGTTGCGGGATGAGCTTCTCGTTGCGAAACCATTCCGCGATTTCTGTCGAAACCGGTGTGTCCTGGACGAGGCGCGCGATCGCATTGTCGAACGCCTGCTGGTAAGCGAACTCCGTCGCGAGCGTGCTGCTGCGGCGTGCGCGCAAGACGGCCACGCGCATCCGCCGGTCGATTCCCGATTTCTCGCTGATCGGTGCGCAACGCACGAGCGTCTTCTCTCGGCGCGAGATGCGAAAGATGCTCATTCCTGGTAATGCGGGGTGGTCGCGTCCAGCCAGGCTTGAAATTGCCGCCGACCGCTGGCGATGGCGTCCGAGAGCTCGGCGATTTTCAGGTCCAACAAGGCCAGGAGCTCGCGGGGCGTAAATTCATCCAGATAATATGCGGCCAACGCGCTCCGCTGCGGATCGGGCGCGGCCGAAATCCAAATCGCCAGTTGCTCCGGATGCAGTTGCGCGATCTGCGCCGCGGCGGTCGGGGAGACGTCGTGTTCCTCCAGCGCGCCGTGTTCGGGTTGCAAGCCCTGCTCGCCCGCCTCGAGACAGCGCCAGCGGGCATCGCGAAAAAACCAGAGCCGATCCGGCGGCGGCTGGCCGCGCGCGGAATGCAACGCCGCTTCGCGCAGAGTTGCCTGGAAAGCTTCTTGCGCCTTCGCGGCATCTCCCGTCATCAGAAAACAGAACCGGTAGAGTTGCGGGAGATTTTGGTTGGTTTCGATCACGCCAGTTTTTCGGAAGCGAATCTTACGCGGAGCCGGAAGCGCGACAAGCGGAGGATGGCGCGGTTTTGTTCTGACCTTTGGTCCTCGGCCTCATCAACATCGCGCCGTTGGGGCGTTTGACGGCGAGCCGCGCTAACAAACAAAAACCCATCCCGCCGAACAGAAAGAAAACTCATGGGTGTAATCGAAATCGAAGGCCAGCGTGGATTTTGCCGCACCCTCGCATTGCATCATCATGTGCTGCGATCCTGCTCGCGTGCGGCTCGTGAAGAAAAGTTCGTTATTATCAGACGCAAACCGGTCCCGATCTCGGGCATTATTATCTCTTCGACGATTACGCGCTTGCGGAGCAATCCCTGCCGCCACTGGGAATCTTCGACCGGAGGAAAGAACTGCATCTCGAACCATTGCGCATTGTGACCCGTGCCCGAAAAAACCGAGCCGACCGCAAGATCGCGCTGTGCTCACGGAGACGATCGAAGTTGACCGAGGCGGCGCCCCACTTCTTCCGCGTTCGCGCGGCTGTTAAAGGCCGAGATACGGAAGTAACCTTCACCGCAGGAACCGAAGCCGCTTCCAGGAGTGATGACGACATGGAGGACGTGCAGCATGCGATCGAACATTTCCCAACTCGTTAGACCGACTGGAGTCTTGACCCAGATGTAGGGCGCGTTCCGGCCGCCGAAAACTTCCAGGCCTGCGGCCGTGGCGGCTTCGCGAAGAATGCGCGCGTTGCCCATGTAATGCTCGACCAGCTGGCGCACCTGCGCCTTGCCTTCGTCGCTGTAGAGCGCTTCCGCGCCGCGCTGCACCGGATAGCTGACGCTGTTCGCTTTCGTGCTCCAGCGGCGATGCCAGAGCGGATGCAGCGGAAGCGAACGGCCGTCTATGGTTTCGGCGCGCACCGTGTTTGGCATAACCGTGAAGCCGCAACGCACGCCGGTGAATCCGCCGGTTTTCGAAAAGCTGCGAAACTCAATTGCGCACTCGAGCGCGCCCGGAATTTCGTAGATGGAGTGGGGGATCTCGGGCTCACTGATGTAGGCCTCGTAGGCGGCGTCATAGAGCAGCAAAGCCTGGTGCGCGCGGGCGTATTCGACCCAGCGGGTCAGTTGCGCGCGCGTCGCGACGGCGCCCGTGGGATTGTTCGGGAAGCAGAGATAAACCAGGTCCGCGCGCTCGTTAGGCGGTTCCGGAACGAAGCCATTTTCGGCGTTGCAACGGAGGTAAATAATCCCTTCGTAGCCGCCGCCGGGCATTGCCGCGCCGGTGTGGCCGGCCATGACATTGGTATCGACGTACACCGGATAAACCGGATCGGTGATCGCGATTTTGTTCCGGTCGCCGAGAATATCGAGGATGTAACCGCAGTCCGACTTCGAGCCGTCGGAAAGGAAAATTTCATCGGGCGCGATCTCGACGCCACGCGCGCGGAAATCGTGCTCCGCGATTTTCCCGCGGATAAATTCGTAGCCCTGCTCGTGCCCGTAGCCGCGAAACGTTTCGCGATGTCCGAGTTCATCGACCGCGCGATGCATGGCCGCGATCGCCGCCGCCGGCAGCGGCTCGGTAACATCGCCGACGCCGCAACGAATGAGATCGCTCGGGGCTTCCGGGTTGGTGTCGCAGAATTCCTTCACCCGCCGCGCGATCTCGGGGAAGAGATAGCCGGCCTGGAGCTTGAGATAATTTTCGTTGAGATAAGCCATGCGCGAAGTCGCGCCAGCCGAGGAACGACTGGCGCGATGGATTCGTTAGGCCGTCGGCCTAACGACCGCGGCTCGCTTCGTTTTGCGCGAGCTACTTCTCGTAGCGCTTCGCGACTTCGGCCCAGTTGACCACGTTCCACCAGGCCTTGAGGTAATCCGGGCGGCGGTTCTGGTAGGTCAGGTAATAAGCGTGCTCCCAAACATCGACACCGAGGATTGGTGTGTTCCCATCCATTAACGGGCTGTCTTGATTCGGGGTGGAAACGATTTCCAATTTACCGCTCTTGTTCTTGATCAACCATGCCCAACCGCTGCCGAAACGCTTCACGGCGGCGTCGGCGAATTTTTCCTTGAAGGCGTCGAAGCTGCCGAAAGTGGAATTAATGTCGTCGGCTAGCTTGCCGCTCGGATTGCCACCGGCATTCGGGCCCATGATTTGCCAAAAGAAAGAATGGTTCGCATGCCCGCCTCCGTTGTTGCGCACCGCGGGGCGAATGTCTTCGGGGACTGCGTTCAAGTCTCCGATCAGATCTTCAATCGATTTTGCCGCCAGCTCCGGCCTGTTTTCGAGGGCCTTGTTCACGTTCGTGATGTAGGCCTGATGATGTTTGCTGTGATGGATTTCCATCGTCTTCGCGTCGATGTGCGGCTCCAGCGCGTCGTAGGCGTAAGGGAGTTTCGGTAATTCGTAAGCCATAGTTTTGTAACGTCCCGCGCGATGCGCAGCGCGTCAATCTTGGAGGTGCAGACGGCGGCCTGCGGAACCTAACGATTGTAGCGGTAGAAGCTCGGGTGATGACCCAGGCCGGTCCGATAATTCGCGTAGGTCGCGAGCGCGAGCAGCGGGAAATTCTGCCGATACATGTCGTACTTGAGATAGAAAACTCGCGGAAAACCGGTGCCGGTAATCTGCGGCTCATCCCAGGCGCCGTCGGCGCGTTGCGTGGAAAGAAGATATTGCAAACCGCGTTGCACACTCGGCCGATCGAGATCGCCGCAGGCGCAGATGCCCATCAAAGCCCAGCCCGTCTGCGAGGCTGTGCTTTCGCCTTTGCCTTTGAGCGCGGGATTTTCGTAGGAGGCGCAGGTCTCGCCCCAGCCGCCGTCTTCGTTCTGGCAACTTTCCAGCCAATCGCGGCCGCGCAGGATCCAGGTCTGCGTCATGTCTTCATTGATCGCGCGCAAACCGCGCAACACCTGCCAGGTGCCATAGATGTAGTTCACCCCCCAGCGGCCGTACCACGAACCGTCGTCGTCTTGAGTATCGATCAGGTAACGGACCGCGCGCCGGACCCAAGGCTGTTTCGGGTTACAATCGAGATAACCAAAAAGCTCGAGTGTCCGCGCGGTCAGGTCGCTGCAGGTCGGGTCGAGGATCGCGTTGTGATCCGCAAAGGGCATGTCTTCGAGCCAGTGCCGGGTCACTTCCTTGTCGAACGCCGCCCAGCCGCCATCTTTGCATTGGAAGCTTAACTGCCAATCGAGCGCGCGGTTGAACAACTCTCCGAAGGCTTGCGAATTTTTTGGCCTAATGAGACGTAGCCCCATCAGCACCATCGCGGTGTCGTCGGTGTCCGGGTAATAAACGTTGTTGTATTCGAAGGCCCAACCGCTGGCTTCCGGATGCGGATTGTTCACCGTCCAATCGCCGCGCACCCGCACTTCTTTGTCGACCAGCCAGGCGGCCGCTTTGCGCAAGCCCGGATGTTCCGGCGAGACGCCCGATTCGGCGAGCGCGATCAGATTGATCGCAGTGTCCCAGACTGGTGAGAGACAGGGTTGAATCCGAAAATCTTCCGGGTCATCGACGAAGAGCCCGCGGAAATCCGCGAGCGCTTTCACGTAAGCCGGATGGTGGGTGGAATAACCGAGCGCGCGCAAGGCGATGAGCGCATTCAGCATTGCCGGGAAAACCGTCGCGAGACCGTCGCTGCCTTCGCCCATGCGCTCGAGCATCCATTGCTCGGCCGTTTCGAGCGCGCGTTTGCGCATCGGACGCCAGCCGAGTTTTGAAATGAGCTTGAGCGCGTGATCGCCGCGGAGGAAAAAATTTCGCCAGGCGAAAAAACGCGGATCGCGCGGGAGGGTGAAATCCTTGTGCTCGGTGCCGAGCGGATAAAGCTCGTGCAGATGCTTCATTCCCGGGAGTTCGCGGGTCGGTTTAAAATGATTGATGATCGCGAGCGGGATGAGCATGGCCCGGCTCCACGAGGACATTTTGTAGATGTTAAACGGCGACCATTTTGGCAGGAGAATCATCTCCACCGGAATCGACGGCAGATATTGCCAGGGGAATTGCCCGAGCAGCGCGAGGTACAGTTTGCTGAAGGTGTTCATCCGCGGGATGCCACCGAGCCGGAGAATGTTCGCGCGCGCTTCCTGCATGAAACGCAGATCGGCCGAGTAACCCGCGAGCTTGAGCGCGAAGTAGGCTTTGACCGACGCGTTCACTTCGCTCGGGCCGCCGTAGTAAATATTCCACCCGCCGTCGGGCAGTTGGCGTTTTAAAATGTGCCGAACGCAACGCTGCTGGAGGACGTCATCGACCTCGCCCTGCCAATGCATGAAGAGGATGTAGTCGGAGCAAAGCGTGCTATCGACCAGCAGCTCCCCGCACCAATGCCCGTCGGGATGTTGTTGGCGAAAAAGATTTTCCTGCGCGCGCGCGATCGCGTCGGCCAAGGGCGCGTCTTCGACTTGATGTGCCGGAGCCGTTTCCGCGCGCGCCGTCGGCAGCGCGATCAGATTCGCAGTCGACGATCGCATCCCGCCTACGATGCTTGGGCGATCGCTTCCGCGCGTTTGCCCGTGAGATGGCCGTTGCCCGAAGTCACGCCGTTGTAAGCCAGGACTTCGTTCCCAAGGCCAGTCGGCATCGGGCGTTTGCCGAAGTTGAACTTGACCGTCTTCCACGTGTCGCCGGGTTTCGATTGCAACCCAAGGCTCGCGGTCGGCTCGTAGCCGCAATGGGTCATGCAATTCTCGCAGCGCGGATCGCGCGCCACCCCATCGACCACGCCGTATTTATTCCAATCCACGCTCTCGAGCAGTTCCGCGTAGCTCTCGTAATGGCCGGTGCCATTGGTTCCGACCTTGTCGGTCATGAAATAACACGGCGCTTTCCAGCCGGCCATGTTCCGCGTCGGGATCGCCCAGGCCGAGCAGGTCAGGTCACGTTTGCCGGCGAGAAATTCGAAATAAACCGGCGTCCCGAAGAAGCGATAGCGCTCCATCCATTCCTCCATCTTGGCGAATTTCTGCACCGTCAGGTCGCGGGTGAGGAAGAAATTTTCCGGCTGCAAGTTCAGACGCTTGATCATGTCCTGCTTGGCCGCGTCGTATTCGTAACCGGGCGTGATCGTGTGGCCATCCACGCCGAGGTCCGAAAGGAAATCGAACAGTTGCTCCAGCTCCACCATATCGGTTTCCTTGTAAACCGTGGTGTTCGTCGCCACCTGGTAGCCGAGGATTTTCGCCATCTTGATCGCGAGAATGCATTCCTTGAAGACGCCTTCGCGTTCCACGATTAAATCGTGCGTCCGCTCGAGCCCGTCGAGGTGCACATTCCAATAGATCCAGTCGCTCGGCGCGATCGTCAGCTTGGCGGCATCTTTCGGACCTTTGCGAATCTCGCCCGCGTCCTTTTCCGTGATCAGATTCGCTTTGAGCAACTCGGAGATCTTCGCGTCGACAAACGCCGCCCGTTTCGAGAACTCCGCCGTCAGCCATTCGCGCATCTTTTTGCGCATGAACATCGCGTTCGTGCAGATGTAAACGATCCGCTTCCGCTCCAGCAGCCCCTCGATCAGTGCCTCGATGTGCGGATAGATCAACGGCTCGCCACCGCAGATCGAGATCATCGGGGCGTTGCATTCATCCGCGGCGCCGAGGCAATCCTCGAGCGACATCATATCCTTGATCGAAGTCGAGTATTCGCGAATCCGGCCGCAACCGGTGCAGGTCAGGTTACAGGTGTGGAGCGGCTCCAGCTGGAGGACGGTGGCGAACTTGTCCGTCCGCTTCAGTTTATGGCCGATAATGTACGCGGCGATTTTAGTCGTCAGCGCGAGAGGGAATCTCATAGGGCGAGGATAGTAACGTTAGGCAGGTAGCTGTCAACCGGACGGCCGCCGTTCGCGGCTGGGTTTGTCTAGACCATGCCGAGCTTCATTCGCCCGGCTTCGCTGATCATATTCTGGTTCCAGGGCGGATCCCAAACCAGATCGACCTGCGCTTCGTCCACGCCTTCGATGCTCATGATCTTGCTCTGGGCATCGTGCGCGATCGCCGGGCCCATTCCACAACCCGGCGCAGTCAGGGTCATTTTCACTTCCACTTTGGTTCCGCCATTGTCGCCTTTCCGCAGTTGGCAATCGTAGACCAATCCGAGATCGACAATATTTACCGGAATCTCCGGGTCGTAACATTGGCGCAACTGATCCCAGACCGCCTTGTCATCCACCTCTCCGCCGATTGCACTGCTGCCGTTCGTCGCCGCCGGCTGAGGGTTCTCCAAACCGAGCGCGTCGAGATCCTTCTCCGCGATGCGGGACAAACCTTGCGAAGTCGCGATGGTGTAGCTGCCGCCGAGTGTTTGTGTGACCACGCCCGGTGTCCCCGCGGCGAGGGTAATTTTATTTCCGCTCGGAATCTGGATCGATTCCGTGTCGCGGCTCAAAGTGAATTCAGTGTTCTCGTGCATGGTTCAAAAATTCTTTGGGTTAATCCGTTGCCATTTTGATTTTCACTTTGCCGCTGGTGCCGGCGGAAAGCTGGTCGAAAAGCGTCGCTGATTTTGGTGCCGCGGAAGTTTGCGCGGGAGGCGCCGATGTTTCGCCGGAGAGTGCGTTGCGCAAAGCGCCTTCGACTAATTGCGCGCAATGAATTCGCACTGGCGGCAACGCTCCCAGCGGCGCCGCCAGTTCTTCACCGGACATATTCTTCGCTTCGTCGATCGTCTTGCCGGCGAGCAATTCCGTCGCGACGCTCGCCACCGCGATCGCGGTTTGGCAGCCGAACGATTGAAAGCTTGCGCGATCGATCACTTTCTTCCCGTCCTCCTCCTTAAACTTCAGCCACATCCGCAGCATATCGCCGCAATCCGGACTGCCGACGGTGCCGACCGCGTCTGCATTTTCCATCTCGCCGAGATTGCGCGGATTTTTCACCGCGGCTTCGATCCGCGCTTCCAGATTTTCGTCCGCGTTCATGATTGCTCCAAAGAATAACGCGGCAGCGACGAGTCCACTTCCGCGCTGTAGGCGTCGATGCCCCCGCGGAGACTCTTCACCTTCGTGAAACCGTGTCCTTGAAAGTAGGCCGCCGCATCCATGCTGCGAGAGCCCTGGTGATCGTAGACGACCACCAGATCTTCACGGGACCAGTCGCTCGAAATTTGTTGCATCAGCTCCTGTGTAAAAAGGTGCGAACCAGGCAACTTCACCGCTTCCCATTCCTCGCGCGTTCGCACATCGAGCAAATTTATCTTCTCGTTAGCCGACAATTTGTCGGCCAATTCGCGAGGCTCGATCTGCATCGCGCGCTCAGCCGTATCGCTCGCGACGATGTGCTGGATCGCCTCATCGACATCGACGTTCTCATTGCGCGCACAAACGCCGGCCAGCGTTTCGTCCGGACTGAATCCGCAACTGCTGCATCCGCCAATATGATACTTCCGAAACATCGCCCGTTGGGCGCCCGGAAATTGCACCACCAGCTCGCGCATGGTGACGTGGGGATCGATTTCCGTGGCGACGCTCATCATCGTTAAACTAAGGGCGCGCGCTCTTCGCGCAAGATGCCGCTACAGTTTCGCCGGGTCAGCGAGCAGTTCCGTGACCCGTTTCAGCAGACGTCCCGCTCCGCCGCCATCGAGGCTGCGATGGTCGAAGCTCAAGGTCAATTCGGCTTGCGTGACCGGAACGAATTGTTGCTTTGCTTCGTCCCAAGTCGGCGCTTTTTTTCCGGCGCCGAGACCGAGAAGCAACGTCTGATCCGGCAACGGAATCGGGGTCCCCCAGTCGAGGCCGAAGGTGCCGAAATTCGAAACCGAAGCGATTCCGCCCGAAGTTTGTTCACTCGTTAGGCGACGTTTCCGCGCCAGCTCGACCAACTCGGTATAACGCGTGGTGAGATCGGCCAGCGAAGTTTTGTCCGCCGCGCGAATGATCGGAACCATGATTCCGTCCTGCGCCTCGACCGCGACGCCGACGTCGATGGAATTCGATTGAATCGCGCGCCCGCCGATCAAACGCGCGGCCGCCGCGGGCGTTTCGGCAAGCGCGAGAGCTAGCGCGCGCAATACGTAAAGCGCCGGTCCTGGTTTCGGATCGCGCTTCTTCCGATCTTCCAGTACCGGATCGAGCGAAACCGAAAGACCGACCGTCGCCAGCGGCCGCGTCCAACTGCGCCGCATCGCATCAGCAACACCACTGCGCAGTTTGCTCGCATCGTCGCCGTTCTGCTTCTCGATTGAACCGAGGAAATTCTCCAAGTCTTTGATCGTCACCCGTCCAGCGCTGCCGCTGCCAGGGATCCCGGCGAGATCAGCACTCGTTAGGCTGAGTTCCATCATGCGCGCGCGCACCCGCGGCGAAAAATAACCGGCGCCCTTCGCCCCTGCGGGCACGGGCAACACGCCGGTTTGATCGACTTGGAAATGCGAACCAGTCGGCACCGCTTCCAATCCCTTCTCATCAACCTGAAAATGCGAGCCGCTGCCGTTCTGCGTGCGCACCGCCTTTGCGCCTTCCTCGTCGCGACCGGGAATTTCTTCCGCGACTTCATCTTGCGGCGGCTCCGGCGCGGCCTTCTTGAACCGCGCCGCGTCGGCCTCGCTCGCCTCGACGTAGCCAAGCACCGCGCCGACCGAATATGTGCCCTTCACCTCCGCTTCGATCGAAGTGATCTCGCCCGCGCACGGCGTGGTCACACCCATGACCGCCTTGTCGGTTTCGACCTCGATGATCTCCTGATCGACCGCGACCTTCTCGCCCGCTTTCACTTTGATCGCGACGATCGTGGCTTCGGCCATCGACTCGCCGAGCTGCGGCATGGTGATAGGAACTTTCGGCATAATTCGGTGAGCTATTCGGCGAGAATCTGGCGGGCCTTCGCGGCGATGGTCTTCGCATTCGGCCGATGTGTTTCCCACAAATTCGGATGATACGGAATCGGGGTGTCCTTGGCGTTGATTCGCGCGGGCGCGGCGTCTAACAAGTGAAAGCCTTCGGTCGCGACGCGCGCGATCACTTCCGCGGTCGCGCCTCCCCACGGGAAAGATTCACCGACGCAAAGCAAACGTCCGGTACGCGCGACCGACGCCAGCACCGTATCGGCATCGAGCGGTTTGACTGTGCGCAGATCGACGACTTCGATCTCGAAACCTTGCGCGCTCATTTCTTTCGCGACTGCGAGCGCTTCGTGCACCATCGCGCTGTAGGTCACGATGCTCAGATCGCGTCCCGGCCTAACGACTCGCGCTTTTCCGATCGGTAATTTCTCGGTCGGCAGCGCGTCCGCTTTAAGGTGGTAATAGAGATATTTGTGCTCGCAATAAACCACCGGGTCGTCGATCGCGACCGCGTCGATCAACATCGTGTAAGCATCCTCGACCGTCGCCGGTGTCATCACCACCAGGCCGGGATAATGCGCATACAATCCCTCCATGCTTTGGCTGTGAAACGGCCCGCTACCTTTCGTCCCGCCTGACGGCAACCGCACCGTGATCGGGCAGGGGACCTGCGTCCGCCAATATTGCGTGCCGGCGTTGTTGAGAATTTGATTGAGCGCGATGCTGGAGAAATCCGCGAACTGCATCTCGACGATCGGCCGCATTCCTTCCATCGCCGCACCGATGGCTGTTCCAATCATCGCGTCTTCGCTGATCGGCGCGTTGAGCACGCGGCCCGGAAATTCCGTCGCCAACCCCTTCGTCGCCTTAAACGCGCCGCCGAATTTTCCAGCGATGTCCTGTCCGTAGATGTAAACGCGATCATCCTCGCGCAAGACGTGCGCCTGCGCTTCGCGGATCGCTTCCAGGTAGGTGACGCTCACGAAATTGGATCCAGCAATTCGCGCGACGCCAGTGCGCACCAGTCCTCTTCGCTTCCGACTGGGGTTGCTTCGCGCTGCGCGGTGTCGACCGCTTGCTCCACTTCCGCGGCGATCTCGGCGCGCCATTGCTTCAGCGTTTCCGCGTCGGCCAATTCGTTATCGATAATAAATTTCTCAGCGCGCAGTAACGCATCCTGCGCCCAAGGTTCCTTGCGCATTTCCGCCGGCACGTAACTGGCGTCATCGTGTTCGCCGTGACCCGCGAGGCGCAGCAGCGAAGCCACGACCAACTGCGGTGGACTTCCTGCGCGCGCGCGATCAACCGCGCTGCCGATGACTTCGAGGCAATCGGTTAAATCCGTTCCATCGGCGGTCGTGCCTTCGTAGCCATAACCAAGCGCGCGATCGACCAGATCGGCACAGGCAAACTCGCGATCGTTCGGTGTCGAGTAAGCGAAATGATTGTTGGAAACCACCACCACCAGCGGAACTTTTTCGACCGCGGCGATGTTCAAACCTTCATGGGTCGCGCCGGTTTGCATACCGCCGTCGCCGAGTGTCGTTAGGCCAACAAAATCCTTCTCGCCCTTCATCCGCTTGGCCATAAGCGTGCCGACGATCACCGGGATCATCGCGCCCAGATGGCTGATCATCGCCAGTTGTCCTTCGCGCGGACGCCCACGGTGAATATTCCCATCGCGGCCCCGCATCGGTCCTTTGCGCGAGCCGAGATAAGTCCGCATGACATCGACCAATGGTTCACCGAAGGCCGCGCGTCCCGCCTGATCGCGAATCAACGGCGCGAAGACGTCGCCCTTCTGTAAAAATAATCCGCACGCGGTGCTGACTGCTTCTTGTCCGCGGCCGACGTAAACGCCCCCGGTAATCATCCCGCCGCGATACATCGCCGCGAGTTTGTCCTCGAAAACACGCGTCTGCAGCATCCAGCGGAACGCTTCCAGGTAGCGCGGATGCGGCGGCGCTTTTGCCGTCTTGGTCGCGCCGCGTTCCGCCGTTTGAAGCATCCGCTGATTTTGGCAGCAACGCTTCGGGGCAGCAAATGGTTTTGCCCCGAACGCCATCTGCGCAAGAACATCGCGTGTCATCCTGAGCCGCGCAGACGGCGAAGGACCTCACCCACTCGCCGCGCGTCTGCGAAGGAGCGCGGATGGATCGATGAAGCCAGGGCTTTCGCAGTTTCACTGCAGGCTTCGACGAGTCATTCACTGCGTTGCGAGGTCCTTCGCCGTCTGCGCGGCTCGGGATGACAAGCCGGGCGGTGTAGTCGCGATCGGAGGAAAGCTACCGCAGCGCTAGCTCGCGCTCTTCGGTTTGTTCGGCAGGAAACTGCGGCTGCGACGACTTGTTAGGCGCAGGTTCCTTCAATTGCCCATCTGCGCCTTTTTCGCTCGACAGGCGCATCCCGACTAACTTGCTCACGCCGCGTTCCTCCATGGTCACACCGTAAAGCACATCCGCTTTCGCGATCGTGCGTTTGTTGTGCGTGATGATGATGAACTGACTCTGCTCGACGAAGCGATCGAGCATTTTGATGAAGCGATTGATGTTCGATTCATCGAGCGGCGCGTCCATTTCATCGAGGATGCAGAAGGGACTCGGTCGCACCATGTAAATCGCGAAGAGGAGCGCGACCGCGGTCATGGTGCGCTCGCCGCCGGAAAGAAGCGAGACGGTTTGCAGCTGTTTGCCCGGCGGTTTGGCGACGATATCGATCCCGCAATTCAACGGATCGTTTTCGTCGACTAACGAGAGGTCGGCGCGTCCACCGCCGAAGAGTTCGGCGAACATCTCGCGGAAGTTGATTCGCACCTGCGCAAAAGTTTCCGCGAAGAGTTTTTGCGTGGTGCTGTTGATCGTCGCGATCACGTCGAGCAATTCCTTCTTCGACGAGGTCAAGTCATTGTTCTGCGTTTCCAGAAAACGATGACGCTCCTCGAGCTCGTCGTATTCGTGGACCGCGTCGAGATTTACCGGCCCCATCTGGTCGAGCTGGCGGGTCAGTTCCGCGATGATCCCTTCCAATCCTTCCGGGTTGGTCTCGTTAGACTCGGGCGCCAATTCTGGAATCTCCGCGCTCTCGCGCTTCTTCAACTGCGCCCGCAAAGTTTTTTGGAAACCGTATTGATCCGCGGAAAATTCCCGTAGATCGACCTGATAACGCCGGGTCACGTGCTCGAGCAAATTGTCGACCCGCAGTTGCAACTGCGTTTGCCGGACCTGTTCCTGGCCGCGGAAATCGTGCAGTTCGTTGAGTGAATTTCGGACCGCGCGCAGTTCTGTTTCCAGCTGATTGATCGCGCTCAAACGTCCGGCACGTTCTTCTGCAATCGCGGCCACATTTTCTTCCGCCGTGGCCAGTTCGCCGGCTTGCGATTCAAGTGCGGCCTGAGCTTGCTCCGACTCGATCGTTTGCGATTCCAGGCGGCCTTGATAATTGGAAATATCCGCGCGGCGAGCGTCGATCAACTCCTCGAGTTCAGCCGCGCGCACTGCCATCGGCTGTCGCTGGTTGATCAGGTTTTCGTGACGCTGGTCTTCGGTCGCGACCGCGAGGCGGAGGCTCTGCAGGGACTCGGCCGCTTCCGCTTCGTGCAGCCGCGACTGCTCACTCGCTTGCGCGATCGCGGTCGTCCGGCTCGTCTGCTCGGCAATCGAAGCGCCGAGCGCGGTGTGTTCCTGTTCGAGCTGCGCAATCCGTTCCTCCGCGACGGTGGTTTGCTGTTCCAAAGTCGCGCGCTCGTTTTGCAGTTGGCGCAATTTTTCCTCCGCGCCCCCGAGCTCATGTTGAAGCAGCAAAATCTGCGCGGCGGAGTTCGATTGGTTGAGATGCGCGGTTTGATGACGGGCGCGCGACTCGGCTAACCCCGTCTGCGCGCGTGCCGCCGCAGAGGTCATCTGCTCGCGCTGCTGATGGAGTTGGGTCAGCTCCGCTTCGTGACCGACCAGCTCCGCCGCGGTCTCGCTGATTAAAACTTTCCGGCCGAGGAGCGACTCGGTTTGCGCATTCGCGGTCCCGCCGAAAACGACGCCGGCGGCTGAGATAAATTCGCCGGCGAGGGTGGCGAATTGCAGCACCGGATGCTCGCGCTTGAGACGAAAAGCAGTTTCGAGATCGGAAACAATCACCACCCCGCGAAGCAATCGCCTAACGAGTGGTGCGAGATTAGCGGGAGCGTCCACTTTCTCGACCGCCCACGCCAGCGCGCCGGCCGGGAGATCGAGAAAATGATCGTCCGCCGCGACCGCGGTCAGTTCCGGCAGGGCGAGGGCGGCCTGGCCGAAGTTTCCACTCACCACGCCGCGCAAAATCTCCTCAGTCAAACCGGCGTCCTGCAGCACGACCGCATGCATGTTGCGGCCGAAAGCGGCTTCGAGTGCGGGAATGAAATCGCGCGCAACGTCGAGATTTGAAACCAGCGCGCCGGCGAGCGCGGGCCGGATGCGTTCCGGGTCGTCCAGACCTTTCAGGATTGCCTGCGAGCCTTTCGCCAGGCCTTCGCCTTCTTCGTTCAGCTGACGCAAAATTTCGAGGCGCGATTGTTTTTCCGCCGCCGTCCGCTCGAGGCGAATTGTCTCCTTCTCGGTTTCGCCTAACGACTGCTGGCGGGCGCCGAGTTGCTCCTCGGCCTGCTGCAATTCCTGGAAAAGCTGCTCGACTGTTTGGCGTTCGGAAGCGATCGCGGCCTGCGCGCGTTCGACCGCGCGGCGGGCTTGCTCGCGTGTATTTGTCGCGCGTTCGACCTCACCGCCGAGTTCGGCGACGCGGCTGGCGGTGCTGTCGCGCCGCGTTTTCGTCCCGGCGAGATCGTCGCCGAGGGTGGCCAGGCGATTCTCGGCTTTGCTGAGCGCAAACTGCAGGCTCTGCAGGTCGGCTTCGCGCTCGGTCCGCTGATCGCGCAAGGACGCGGCCTTCAAGGTCAGTGTGGCCAGCTCCGCTTTTTTTGTTTCCAGCAATTGGGTGGTGCGTTCGATGAGCGCGTCCGCTTCCTGGATTTGGTTCGTTTGTTCGGTGCGCTTGGTTTCGGCGGCCGCGATCTCGGCCTGATAGCGCTCGATTAACTCCGAAATTTCCTGTGCGCGTTGCCGATTGAATTCAATCCGGCTGCGATGGCCGGACATCTCGGCATGCAATTTCTGCACTTCGCCGCGCGCGTCGCTGATCCGCTTGTCGATCGAATCAAGCTGGCCCCGTTTGCTCGTGAGTTCGTTTTCGTTCGCCTCGATTTTGCCGAGCGTTTCCTGCTCATGGGTTTCAAACTTCGCGATTTCTTCGCGGCAACGATGCAAGTCGGCTTCGAGTTCCTCGAGTTTTCCGCGCGAATGATGCGTGTCGAGAACCTGTAGGTCGGCCATCAAGGTCTGATAGCGCCGCGCCTTCCCGGCCTGCCGCTGGAGCGAACCGATCTGGCGTTTCACTTCTTTAATGATGTCGCCGATGCGCAGAAGATTCGCTTCGGTCGCTTCGAGTTTGCGGAGCGCCTCTTTCTTTTGGCCTTTGTATTTTGTGATCCCGGCGGCTTCTTCGAAAACGGTGCGGCGATCTTCCGGGCGCGAGCTCAGGATCAAATCGATCTTGCCCTGCTCCATGATCGAGTAGGCGCTGCGGCCGACGCCGGTGTCGGCAAAAAGATTTTGGATGTCCTTCAACCGGCAGACGGTTTTGTTGAGCAGATAGTCGGAGTTGCCATCGCGGAAGACGCGGCGGCTGACGCGCACTTCATGCCAATCGACTCCGAGTTCCTGCGCGCAATCGGTGAAGGTTAACGAGACCTCGCCGAAGCCGACCGGCTTGCGCGAATCGGTGCCGTTGAAAATGACGTCGGCCATTTCCGAACCACGGAGCGCTTTGGCCGATTGCTCGCCGAGGACCCAGCGGACGGCGTCGAGCACATTGGATTTGCCGCAGCCATTCGGGCCGACAATCGCGGTCACGCCTTCGTGAAATTCGAAAATGGTTTTATCGGCGAACGACTTGAAGCCGATGAGCTCGAGAGACTTCAGATGCATATGTCCGGCAGGCGATGCTGCCGTGGAGAATTAATCCTCAACCATTTGATGGTGGCAAGCAAAAACCACCGCATCCGGTGGGCCTGAGCGGCCCGCGCCACAAAATATTGTAGCAGGCTAGGCGCCCGCGGTTCGTCGCCGAAAAAGCGATCGCCCAAAGTAGAAGATCGAACCAACGGCGAGGACGACTCCGTTCACGATAAATTCCCGCGCAGTCGCATGCGCCAGGATCCAGAGAATAATGACGATGGACGCGATCGGAAAAAATTGCGCGCCCGGCACATGGAAGGGTTGACCATCCGACCGGACATCGCGGCGCATCAATTCCCACGCGGCGGCGCAACACAAAAGGTAAAGCAGGAGAACGGCGACGTTGGCCATGATCGCGAGCGATTCGAAGCTGGAGCTGATCGAAAAAACGAACGCGATTAGCGCGTAGATCGCGATCGCGACATCCGGTGAATGATGGCGCGGATGCACGTGCGCGAACCATTTCGGAAGAACGCCGTCGCGCCCGAAGGCAAAGAGGATTCGCGGCGAACTCAGGATGTCACTGGTGACAAAGCCGAAGGCGGAAATGGTCGCACCCGCGAGCATGAGCACGCGTCCGAAATTTCCCAGGAAAGTGCCGGCCGCTTCTGCCAGCGGCGAGATCGAATTCTGCCCCAGTGCCGGGCCGAGCGTGCCCTGCGCGATCAGTTGAATGAGCACATATAATAATGTGGTGATGGCCAGCGCGAGATAGATCGCGCGCGGAACGGTGCGCGCGGGATTTTTCACTTCACCGCTCGGAACAAGTGCGACCTCGATGCCGGTAAAAGCGAAGACGAGCAGGAGCACGCTTTCACCGAGCGCCTTACTCGAGGGAAATCCGGGCCACGCGAGTGTCTGCGGTTTGATGAAGAAAATTCCCGCGATCACGAAGATGAGCAGCGGAATGAGTTTAACCAAAGTCACTCCCGCAACTGCGCCCGCGCCGGCGCGGACGCCGCGGATATTGATCAACGCGAGGACCGCGTAAACCGCGAAGATGACCGCGAAACGACCGGCGGGATTCGCGAGCAACGGAGCCAGCTTGCCGACGGTGCCAGCGAAAACGTTGACCACCCCGGCGACGCTCAAGACCGCAGTCAGATAAAACAAAAGCCCGCCGCAGAAACCGATGTAACGCCCGAAAGCGACTTCGACATACGCATAGAGTCCTCCGGTTAACGAGACCCGACTGCCGGCAATCGCAAAACACGTAACGAAGAAAAACAACGCGATCGCGGTGACGACAAACGCAAACGGCGCCGCCGCGCCCAGGCCCTTCTCGACCAGTGCGGGGATGACGAAAATGCCCGCGCCGATGGTGCTGTTGATGATGTTCGCGGCCAGACCGGGAACGCCGATCGCGCGCAGCAATTGGGCATCGGCAGAGTTCGCGCGCGGCGTGGAGGGCGGAACGGCGGCGGACATGCGGCCCAGTCATTGAAACAGATTCGTCATCGATGGCGAGCGAATGTCGCGCCGCGTCTGGCTCAGCCCCTCGTTAAGAGATTGACGCCTAACGAACGCTGCAGATAGCCTCAAAACCTGCGCGTTCAACCACGCGCTCAACCAACAATCGCCGCCCGCGAAGAAGGGCCATGGGGTCTTCCGGATGTGCCTAACGAGAGGAAACAAATGAGATTATCCAACCCCCTAAGCGCCGCCCTGGCGTTGCTCGGTTCAGTCAGCATCGCTTACAGCCAGGCTTCGCCCACGGCTGCTCCTTCCGCGAGTTCTTCCCCGGCCGCTGCCCCCGCCGCGCGCACGGAAGTTTATCATGTCCATTTCAACCGCGCCGCCACCGGCAAGGCCTCCGCGCTTTCGGATTTCCTGAAAACGCCGGTGCCCGACTCAGCCACTGCCGGTCACGTTCTGTTGCTCCGCCATGAAGACGGAGCCGCATGGGATTTTGCAAACATCCAACACATGGGAACCAAGGCCACGGTGGAAGCGAGCGGCAATCCGCGCGGCCCCTCGATGAAGGGCTTGAGCGATTGGCATACCGACACTTTTGCCAATGGTCCGTCGTGGGCGGAGTTCGCGAAGGAAATGGCGCTCGATGAAGCCGGTAAGAGCAAAAGCGCGGAATCAGTCTACGTCGTCTCGATCTATCGCGCCGTCTCCGGCAAGGAAGAGGCGCTGGAGAAATTTCTGAGCGAACCTCCCGTGCCTAACGACCTCGTTGCCGGCGTGGTCATCATGCAGCACCTCGAAGGCGCGAGCTGGCGTTTCCTGGCGATTTCGCGCTACAAATCCTGGCAGGATTTTGCCAGCAGCGAGGCCAAACTGGTCGCGGCAGCCGACAAAGGAAGCGGCGGCTGGTTCAAGCTGCGCGACTTCGTTTCGTTCCACGAGGACACCCTGACCACCCGGGTGCCGTAGTTTTTCTTTCACGCTGACGGCGCGGTTTGCGACTGCGCCGTCAGCACGCCTGCGAGTCGGCGACGTCCGCTCGGGATGACAACCGCCGCGTCGCGCTCTAACGTTCCCGCCATGCGCGCTTCTCATCTCGAAGATTATTATCAGTTCCTCCGTTTCCCGAGCATTTCCACGGATGACGAATACGCCGATAAAGTCGCGGAGTGCGCACATTGGTTAGTCGAAAAACTAACCGGCATCGGTCTCGAAGCGAAGTTGATGCCGACGCCCGGGCATCCGGTGGTCTGGGCGAAAAATAAACATCAGCCCGGCCGCAAGACGGTCATGATTTACGGCCACTACGATGTGCAGCCGCCCGATCCGTTGGAGCTTTGGGATTCGCCGCCATTCGATCCAGTCTTGAAAGACGGTTACGTTTTCGCGCGCGGTTCGACCGATAACAAAGGCCAGATTCTCGCGCATATCCTCGGCATCCAGGAGACGCTCGAAAAAGACGGTGATCTCCCGGTGAATCTCCACCTGATCATTGAAGGCGAAGAAGAAATCGGCAGCGGCAATCTCGGGAATTTCCTCAAGCAAAATCTCGACGCGCTGAAATGCGAGGTCGTCGTGGTTTCCGACACCGGAATGATCGCGAAAGGCGTCCCGACGTTGAGTTACGGATTACGCGGCGTGACCGCGCTGGAAGTGAAAATCACCAGCGCGAAAATGGATTTGCACTCGGGCATGTTCGGCGGCGCGGTCGCGAACCCGATCACTGCGCTCGCGCAATTGCTCGCCACTTTGCATGACGAAAATGGGCACGTCGCGATCGAGGGTTTCTACGACACCGTAAAACCGCTGGAGGATTGGGAGCGCGCAGCGTGGAGGAAATTGCCGATCGATGGCGACCAGGAAATTCTCGGTGAAACCGGCGCACCCGCGCTCTACGGCGAAAAAGGTTACAGCACGCTCGAGCGACTTTGGGCGCGACCGACCGCGGAGATCAACGGCATCGGCGGCGGCTATCAGGGGCCGGGCACGAAGACGGTCATCGCGAGTCACGCGATGGCGAAGTTAACCTTCCGCCTGGTGCCTAACCAGGAAGGTGCGGAGATTCTGGAGCTGGCAAAAAAGCATTTGCGCAAACATTTGCCGGTCGGCGTAACCATGGAAATCGTGGATGGCCACAGCGGCCCGTGGTATCTTTGCGATCCGCATTCGGAAGTGGGCGAGGCGGCGCAACGCGCCCTGCGCGACGCCTTCGATAGCAAAGAGCCGGCACTGATTCGCGAAGGCGGCAGCATTCCGATTACCTCGCAATTCCGCACCATCCTCGGCGTGGAAACGTTGTTGTTAGGCTTGGCCCTGGCTGATTGCCGGGCGCATTCGCCTAACGAGAACTTCCCCTTGGAAAATCTCGACGCCGGCATTCGCCTGAACAAAGCCGTCCTCCGCGAGTTGGCGAAGTAAAATGGGGCGACGCTCGCCGGCATGCGCGGGGTGGTGGCGATCGATGAGTTTGATCGTCCTTGCAGGAATTCTTTCGTTCGGCAATTCGCAGCTTCGTGCCGAGGAGTCGTTAGGCGACAAGATCAAAAAGATCTTCGAACCCACGCCGCCACCGAAGAAAAAGCGCGTGCACTCTTCGTCGACGGCCAGGAAGAAAACGACACCGACGCCCTCTCCCACGCCGCGAAAGAAACCAACTCCGGAGCCGGACGAGAGTCCCACTCCGCAAAAGAAAAAAGCGACGGCTAAAAAGAGCCCCACGCCCGAGCCGGAAGAGACGCCGAACCCAAAGATGAAGCATTCGCCGTCTCCCTCGCCAACGCCCAAACACAAAAAGAAGGCGTCGCCGACGCCCGAGCCTAACGAGACTCCAACTCCTTCGCCGAGCCCAGCAGCGGAGGAAAGCCCAAGCCCCAGCGCCAGTGTTTCCCCGAGCCCGAAGAAGCAGCAACCGCCGGGAGTTTCTATTTCGCCTAACGACATCAGCGGGATCGATGATTATCCGCCGGCGCTGCGCAAAGTGATCGAGACCGCGCTCGGACTCACGACGCGAAATCTCGATTACAAATACGGCTCCGCCGATCCCGACAGTGGCGGATTGGATTGCTCCGGTTTCGTTTATTTCGTGCTCACGCAAAACGGCGTGAAAGACGTTCCGCGCGACGCCAGCGGGCAATATTCCTGGGTGCGAAAGGCAGGATATTTCCAGGCAGTGATCAGTCGCAGCGAAGACACCTTCGAACTCAACGAGCTCAAGCCGGGCGACCTCTTGTTTTGGACCGGCACCTACGATGCCGAAAAAGATCCACCGATTACCCACACCATGATTTATCTCGGGCGCGAAAAGAAAACCAAAAACCGGATCATGGTCGGCGCGAGCGATGGCCGGGTTTATCACGGCGAATCGCGTTACGGCGTCGGTGTTTTCGATTTCAAACTTCCGCGTTCCGATAAAGCCGCGACCAGCGGACGGACGCCAACGTTTGTCGGCTACGGCCGAATTCCGGGGCTCGGCGAAGGTTGAGTTTGCGCGCGCGGCGCGACGGGTTTTTCGACGCGATAAGTTTTCACCGCCGCGACCGCGACCAGGATGCCGACGAGGAAAACGATCGCGCGTTGCTCCGGCACAGTCAGCTCGAAGACGTCCCTGAGACGTTTCATTTGGTCGCGTAACGGATCGGATCGCTGATGCCAGCATTCGCGAAACCTTGCCGCCGCAGTTGGCAGGAATCGCAAACATCGCAGGCAGCCCCGCTCGCCGTCGGATCGTAGCAACTGTGGGTCAGCGAAAAATCGACGCCCAGTTCCATTCCTTTGCGAACGATCTCCGTTTTCGACAAACGCAGGAGCGGCGCGTGAATTTGAAAACGGCCGCCTTCGACTCCTGCTTTTGTGGCGACTGCCGCGAGTGCTTCGAAAGCCTGTAAGAATTCCGGCCGGCAATCCGGATACCCGCTGTAGTCGACCGCGTTTACGCCCAGAAAGATATTCGCGCAGCCGAGCACCTCCGCCCAGGCGAGCGCATAAGAAAGAAAGATGGTGTTGCGCGCCGGCACGTAAGTGATCGGGATACCGTGGCTCATCTCGTCGGCCGAACGGCCGTGCGGGACTGCGAGATCACTCGTTAGGGCGGACCCGCCGAAAATGCGCAGATCGATTTGTGCGACCTGATGCGCGCGCGCGCCTAACGAATTTGCCACCCGTCGCGCGGACTCCAGTTCGACTCGATGGCGCTGTCCGTAATCGAAAGAGAGCGCGTAGGCCTCGAAGCCGTCCGCGCGCGCCGCCGCTAAAGTGACCGCTGAATCAAGACCGCCGCTGAGCAGGACAACCGCTGATTTCATCGTCGAGAAGAATACACCTGCGAGCGGCGCTCGCAGGCGTCGAGAAGATTGCTTAAGCTGCGCGGGTGAGGGGGCTTTGGAAAAAAATCCGTTATCGACTGGAATGGCTGGCGCTGATGGCGGCGTTGAAAATCGTGCCGCTACTTTCGCGCAAGGCCTGCTATCGGCTCGCGGGAGTGGCGGGCGCGCTCGCGGCCCAGCTTGATCGCGCCAGCCGCCGGGTCGCGCTGGCAAATCTCGCGGCGGCCTTTGGTGATGAATTCTCGCCCACGCGCCGGGCGCAGATTGTTCGTGAATCCTATCAGGGTTTTGCGCGCACCATGCTCGATCTTTTCTGGAGTCCGCGCCTAACGAGTGAAAATTTCCGCGATTACATCGAGTTCGAGGGGTTGGAGCAAATGCGCCTGGACGCCGGGCCAGCGCGGAGTTGCATGGTGGGCGCGTTTCATTACGGCAACTTCGAGTGGCTCAGCCTGGCCTGCGCCTGGAGTGGATTCGAGGGCTACATCGCGACCCAGGAATTCAAGAATCCGCTGCTCGATAATTTCTTCGCCAACCTGCGTGAACAATCGGGTCATAAGACGGTGCCGCGTGCAGGAGCAATCGTTAGACTGTATAAAATTCTGCGGCGCCAAGGGCGGATCGCGTTGCTCGTCGACACCACCTTGCCGCCGCATCATCCGACGGTGGTGATCGAATGTTTCGGATTGAAAACGATGATCACGGTGGCGCATGCCTGGTTGCAGGAACGAACCGACACCCCGCTGATTCCGATGTACTGCCAGCCTTTGCCGGGCGGACGTTACCGCGTAGTCGCGTTGCCGAAAGTAGAGCTGCGCGCGGGTGCGACGCACCAGGAAATCGCGCAGGCTTGCTGGGATGCATTTGAACCAGTCGTTAGGCAAAACCCCGCGCCCTGGCTCTGGATGTATAAACACTGGCGCTATAAACCGCCGGGGACGCAGCAGGCCTATCCGTTTTATGCGCAGGAATCGCTCGAGTTCGACCAGATCGCCGCGCGTCCGAATTACGCCAAGCTCGATCGCCTCCCGATCCAGATCGCGCGCGGAATCCTTCCGCCCACGGCCACGGAAGCTTTGCCGCGCGGCCGATGAACTCGGTGGCGAAAACAATCCGGCATCGCGCCGAATGGCTGCTGGTGCGCGGGCTGGCCAGGGTGGTTTCGCATCTGCCCAGAAGATTTTGCCATTGGCTGGCGAATGGTTTTGGAACCGCAGCCGCGCTCGTGCATTTGCCGGGACGAAAAGTGGCGTTGGAAAATTTGGCGGCCGCGTTTGGCGAAAAATATTCACCTAACGAACGGCGCCGCATCGTCCGGCAATCGTATCAGCAATTTGCCCGCGCGATGGCCGATCTTTTTTGGAGTCCGCACCTAACGAGCGCAAAATTTCGCGAGATCTTCGAGTTAAAAGGTCTCGAAGAATTGCGCGCGGAACAGGGCGAGCGCGCGGTGATTTTCGCCTGCCTGCATTACGGCGGCTTCGAATGGATCGCGCTCGCGCTCGGCCTTCTCGGTTTCAACTGTACCGTGGTCACGCAGGCCTTTAAGAACCCGCTGCTCAATGAGACTTTCAATCGTCTGCGGGAAGTTTCCGGTCACGAAACCATCCGGCGCGAGGGTGCGATTTTGCGTTTGTTCAAAGCCTTGCGCGCCGGTCGCAGCGTGACCTTGGCGGTGGATCTGACGGTTTCGGCAAAACTGCCGAGCGTGCCGATCGAGTGTTTCGGTTTGCAAACGTGCGTGACCTTCGCGCACGCCTGGCTGCACAAACGGGCCGGCGCGCCGATCATCCCGACGCATTGCGAGCCGTTGCCGGACGGACGTTACCGGCTGGTCTTGCATCCGGCTTTGCAATTGTCCGCCGAGGCCACCAACCAGCAAATCGCGCAGGCTTGCTGGGATTGCTTCGAACCAGTCGTTAGGCAAAATCCCGCGCCCTGGCTCTGGATGTACAAGCATTGGCGCTACCGCCCGCCTAACGAGACCAGGCCCTATCCGGTTTACGCCAACCAGTCACCGCACTTCCGCAAACTGCTCGCGCGGACCGCGAAGGAATTGACAAAAGCCACCGAATAGCGTCTCCAATACTGACTTATGCGTTTCCTTTCTCGCTTATCTCTTCTCGGCGCCATCGCCCTCGCCGGTTTGCTCAGCAGTTGCGAAACCGGGGGTGTCGCGGGCGGGCCCTATCGCGTGGTCGCTCATCGTCCGCATAGTCCCGGCGATGTGCGGGTGAAGGTTTCGCTCTCGAAACAAAACGTCTACGTGATGGAAGGCGATCGTTGCCTGATGGCGGTGGCGACCACCGTGGGCATCGCGGACAAGCCAACGCCGAAAGGTAACTTCCACATTTATTCCAAGCAGGAACACAAACGCTCCGGGTCCTACGGCTTCCGGGTGCAGGGCGATCGCATCGTGCCTGCGGAAGCGGGCAAGAATATTCCGGGTCGCTATGTCGGTTACCCGATGGGTTACTGGTGCGAGTTTTCGCCGGCCTACGGATTTCATCAAGGCTACGTTCATCCCCGTCCGCGGAGTCACGGTTGCCTGCGCTTGAAGGGCGAGGCGGCGGCGAAGTTTTATGCGCTGGTGAAAACCGGCACGCCGGTGAACATCGCCGAGGCGCAGCCGGAAGACTTTACCTTCGGCCGCGAAGTCCAACGGCTTGACGATTCGAAAACGCCTGACCCGCCAAATAAAGTTTCCATTTCGGATGCGGCCTTTTCGAAGCCGGCCGAACCGTTGCTGGTGGACTAGCAATCACCCGGGCTTTGCCCGATAGTCAGGCCTGTGACCACGAACCTGATCTCCAGCGGAACGACCGCGCGCGAGAAAGTAAATCTGCGCACGCCCGAGGTCATGACCGCGGTGCAGGAGCAGGTCGAGTCGCATTATCGCAGCGACATCGTCGAGAAGATTCGGCGCAACGGCGGCGTCCTCACGGTCGGCGATATCACGGTGCGGTTGGCGAAACAGTTTGGTTTCTGTTACGGGGTCGAGCGCGCGATCGATCTGGCCTACGCTGCGCGCAAAGTTTTCAAGGATCGCCGCCTCTTCATTCTCGGCGAGATCATTCACAATCCTGAAGTGAACGAGCAGATCTCCTCGTTAGGCATCAAGAACCTGATGGGCACCAACAAGCAGGCCGAGATCGCCGACCTGAAACCGGAAGATGTCGTCATCGTGCCCGCCTTTGGCACCGAGGTCTCGACTTTGCAGCAGATCAAAGAGCGCGGCTGCCAGATCGTCGATACCACTTGCGGCGACGTCATGAGCGTCTGGAAACGAGTGCGCAAATATGCCAGCGAGTCCGCCACCTCGATCATTCACGGCAAGGCCGAACACGAGGAAACCAAAGCGACCAGCTCGCGCGCACTCGGCGACGGCAAGGGACATTACCTGGTCGTGCTGACCCTCGCGGAAACGGATTACGTTTGCGATTACATCCGCCACGGCGGCGATAAGCAGGAATTTCTGGAGAAGTTTAACCGCAACGCGCATTCGCCCGGGTTCGACCCCGACCTGCACCTGCGCACCATCGGGGTGGCTAACCAAACCACCATGCTCCGAGGCGAGACCGAGGAAGTGCAGCGGCGCATTCGCCAGGCGATCGTCGATCGTGACGGCGCGGAAGCCGCGGCGACTAATTTTCGTTTCTTCGACACCATTTGCGGCGCGACCCAGGAACGGCAGGACGCGCTCCGCGAGCTGCTCGATGTCCAGATGAATTTGCTCCTCGTCGTTGGTGGTTACAACAGCTCGAACACGTCGCACCTCGCGGAAATGGGTGAGGAAAAATTGCCCACCTACTTTGTTCGGAACGCTTCCCGCCTGCTCTCGCCGAGCGAGATTTTGCATTACGATCTGCACGCCAAGGATGAGGTCGTCGCGAGAAATTGGCTCCCGGAAGGGCCGCTGGTCGTCGGGATCACCGCGGGCGCGTCCTGCCCGAACAACTTGATCGAAGAAACGCTGATTCGTCTTTTCGAACTGCGCGGGATTTCGCACCAACAGCTCGAAGCCGCGGCCTGAGCGCGCCCCTTCGCGTTTCGCCGCCTTTTCTTAAGACCGCCGCAACTGCGGCGAGAAGCGAACCAGTGTCATGCGAGCAATCTGGAAGGGTAGCATCAGTTTCGGCCTGGTCAATATTCCGATCGCGCTTTATCCGGCGACGCGGAAAGAGGACCTGAAATTTCGGCTCTTGCGCGGCTCCGATTTGAGCCCGGTAAATTACAAACGGGTGGCCGAGAAGGACGGGAAGGAAGTCCCCTGGGATGAAATCGTAAAGGGCTACGAATATCAAAAAGGAAAGTTCGTCGTCCTCGGCGAAAAAGATTTTCAGCGCGTCGACTTGGAAGCGACCCAGACGGTCGACATCCAGGATTTCGTCAATGTCGATGAAATCGATCCGATGTTTTTTTACAAGCCGTATTACCTCGAGCCGCAGAAAGGGGGCGACAAAGCCTACGTCTTGTTGCGCGAAGCGCTGGCCGACGGGAAGAAAGTTGGGATCGCGAAAGTCGTAATCAAAACCCGGCAATATCTTGCCGGAGTAAAGGCGCTGAAGCACGCGCTCGTGCTCGAGTTAATGCATTTCGCCGAGGAACTGGCGGACGCGGAGAAGCTGAATGTGCCGAAAAAACTTGAGCCCGGAAAACGCGAGAAGGAGATGGCGCAGGCTCTAGTCAAGAGCATGTCCGCGAAGTGGGATCCGGAGAAATACAAGGATGACTACCGCGACGCGCTCCTGGAAGTGATCGAAGAAAAAGTTGAATCTGGCGGAAAGGAAATCGAGGAAAAACCGAAAGAGAAAAAAGAGTCGAGTAAAGTCATCGACCTCGTCGCGGTCCTCCAGCAGAGCCTCCAACAATCGCAGGGCGGCAAGAAAAAATCCTCCGTGAAAGCCAAGGCGAAGCGAACGCCGAAGCACCACAAGAAAGCCGCGTAAGCTTTCGTTAGGCAACATGCGTTGCCCCGAAGAGGCACGCGTCGTCGGAAACGTGGAGTTTGTTCCGACCGACGATTTACTTTGTGCGTTTTGCTCGTCCGGGCGTATTTTCTCTCCATGAAAATCTTCGCGCGTCTTCTCCCATTCTTTTGTCTGCTCATCGCTTCCGTCGCCTGGGCCGGTTCGGTTCCGTCCATGGAAGTGAAGGTTTCCAACGCCAGTGGCAAAGTGGTTTACCAAGGAAGCACGAAGGCGGACGGCTCCTTCACGACCGGCAATCTCGCGCCCGGAAATTACACCGTGCTCTTTCTCTCCAAGGGCGGCAAAGGCGGGCCTTACGATCTCGAAGCTTCCGCCGGCCAGGCGAGAATGTCCGCGAACGCGGTCGCGGGGAATCGGTTTTCGGATCCCGGGATTGCGATGCGCTTGAAGGTCGCGTCTTCGATGCCGATGACCGGACGCGTCGGTCCCGCCGGGAGCGTCGCCAAAGCGAAAACGACAACTACGATTGCCGCAGCGAGCAGCAAAGGACGCGACGACGCGCCCACCAAAATGATTAACGGGAAGCGTTATATTTGGGTGCGTCCGCAAACTTCGAGCATGGAAGGCGGCCATTGGGTCGAAGAAGGCTCGAAGGATGATGTCCAGACGGGAAGCAAACTCGGCGCCACCCCGCCGCCTCATCGCAGCGAGCTGAGCGGTCGCGGTTACTAATCGTCGCCGCTAATCCCGCGGCGCGAGGAGCGGGCTGGTCTAACGAGTCAAACGCTACCGGCGGAGGGGCTCGAACCCACACACTCTTACGAGTACCAGATTTTGAGTCTAGCGCGTCTGCCAATTCCGCCACGCCGGCGGCAGTCCGCTAATCGTGTCGCAACCCGGGTCCCGCGCAAGTTGAAACTGTGTCGGCCGGATCTCCGCGCGCGGGCGGCGATCGGTCGAAGTCAGTGCAGCGGTTGCAGGCCGCGGGGTGGACCGAAGACCTCCCGAAGGAGAACGGCGTCGCGCAAACCGTCGTGAGCTGCGAGACGCTCGACTAAACTTGGTGCGGACGGGTCGAGCGTGGCGATCGTCGGCGCCGGCATCGCGCGGGCGAAGTCTGGCGAATCTGTGGCTTGAAGATCGTGGACTTCGAAAACAGGAGCGGAGCGATCCGCCGACGCGGCGCGGCGAATCGCGGGTTCGGGTGTGATTGTTACAAGTTGAGACGGATTGGGCTCAGGGATGGCGACCGGGGATGGTGGTCGCGGATTCGCTCCACGCGGACTGGGAAATGGATCCACCGGCATGATCGGTTTTCTTTTCGCGCGTTCGCTGCGGGGCTGAATCTCCCGACGAGTTTGCGAGGGCGCAGCACCTGAAACGGGCACACCCAGGGCTTCGAAGAATTTGCGAACTCGCTCTTCTTCGCTCGCCGCGGGAGCGCGCGGCGGCGGGAGATTTCGGCTTTGCGTTCCAGCGCGTTTTTGCGCTTCGGCGTTTTTGTTTTTCTCCGCGACCTGATAGAGAACGCGGATCAACCCAACGACCGCGACGAGGACGAGGAAGAATATATTTTCCATGATCAGCTCACACCGCAGACGACGGTCGGAGGAGCGCGGCGCGGACCATGCAAAGCTCGCCGAAGGTCACGTTGTGCCGTCGGTTCTCTTCTTCTCGCCGCCAGCGATCGAATCGCGCATCGAAGTGTCGGCCTCGACGTTTTTCATCCGCACGTAATCCATGATTCCGAGGTTGCCGGAGCGAAAGGCATCGGCCATCGCCTGGGGAATTTGCGCTTCGGCTTCGACGACTTTCGCGCGCTGCTCCTGGGTACGGGCGCGCATTTCCTGCTCGACCGCGACGGCCGCGGCGCGGCGCACTTCGGCTTTCGCCTGGGCCACGCGCTTGTCCGCGTCCGCTTGTTCGGCTTGAAGTTTGGCGCCGATGTTTTCGCCGACGTCGACATCGGCAATGTCGATCGAGAGAATCTCGAACGCCGTCCCGCTGTCGAGGCCCTTGGCTAGGACCGTTTTTGAAATGCGATCGGGATTCTCAAGGACGTCCTTGTAGGAAGCGGCCGAACCAATCGAGCTGACGATCCCTTCGCCGACGCGCGCGATGATTGTTTCTTCGGTCGCACCGCCGACGAAGCGATCGAGATGCGAGCGCACGGTGACGCGTGCTTTCACCTTCACGCCGATGCCGTCCTGCGCCACGCCATCGATGGTGGCCCGGCCCATGGCGGGGTTCGGACAATCAATCACCTTCGGATTAATGCTCGTGCGCACGGCTTCGAGCACGGTTTTACCGGTGCCCTTGGTCGCGAGATCGATCGCGCAGGCGCGGTTAAAATCGAGGGAGATGCCGGCCTTGTCGGCTGCGATCAAAGCCAATATCACATGGCTGACATCACCACCGGCGAGGTAATGCGCTTCCAGCGGGTCGCTCGGTACTTCGATGCCGGCTTTGACCGCGGTGATCCGGTTATCAACGATCAAACCAACCGGCACCTTGCGCAGGCTCATACCGAGCATCTTGAAAAGTCCGACCGGCGCGTTCGCGATCCGAGCGCGCACCCAGAGCCCCAGGAACTTGAAGACGATGATAAAAAAAACGAGGCTGAGGACGAGGACAATGCCGAAGCCGATGAGCGGGAGCGATTCCATGGGAGAAACGTTATCGCGTACGCTAGAACCGGAAAGATTAATTGCCGAGGCGAAGCGGCCGCCCGGCGGACCACGGTGTGGGCGATACGGATCGCGTTCGCCAGACGAGCAGAAGGAAAAGAGCGAGCAATGGAAGGGAAACGATGATCGCCTCGCGAAGATCAAAGACGGGGCGCTCGTACAGCAGGGGCGCTAGATCCAAGTTCGGAAAGATCAGCGGGAGGATTCCAAATACGCTCCATGCCGTCATAGCAGAAAAACAAAAACTCACCAACAACGCCGGCCTCACTGCCGGGAAGGTGACATATCGGAAAATTTGAAAGTGCGAAGCACCATCAAGGTCGGCCGCCTCGCGGAGATTCTTTGAAATCCCGGGATAGCCCACACGTGCGTCCCAAACGCAAAATGCCAGGTTGGCAATCATAAAGATGACGATTAACCCGGAGATTGGACTAACTACTCCGAGCTTAGTTGCGGCGACGCAAAGGGGCAGGAGCAAGCTCGCCAGCGCCAAGAGGCGTAATGAGAGCCGGGATGACGTTCGTCTCCCAAGCGCCGGAGAGAGAACGCGTCCGATTAACGAGACAGCGATGACTCCGAGAATGGAAAGAAGGAACGCGACGCTCGCGGCGCGTTCCATCCATGCGAGAAAGATTGTATCCGTAAGAAATCGAAATTACTGGTTCGCTCCGAATTGTGATAGCGGAGCCATGTCCGCCAACCGAAGGTGGAGAAAACCGCCGATAGCCTTACGCGAGCCGTTTGCGACGACCAGCGTAGACAAGGCCGCCTAGTCCAAACGCGAGCAGTGCATAGGTCGATGGTTCGGGAACGGCCACTACCATCATGTTCGCAACCCCAGCAGACTCGGGGTTCGATCCACCTTGGGCTGCAGTCAAGAAGTTGAGCGAAAAAGTAGTATTATCGGCAGGAACAAACCACGCGATGTCGGAAAAGTCGATTACGAGATCGGTGCGAAATTGACCGAACGTGTTACCGGCTGCGGGTCCCGTAGGCACATCCGCAAGCGTCAAATTCGGAAACCACCGCAAGAGAAGTTGATCTCCTGCGTTAAGATTGCCTGAAAGATTGAACGTGATGGGCTGCTGAACACTTCCAGGACCGAGTATGTCGTTCGATGCAAAACTCGCGATGACGACGTCGTCAGCTGAAGTTCCAGTGAAGCTTCCTGGCGTCGGGTTGCTGAAGGTGTTGTCGAGGGTGCTAGCAACTAGCTGGATCAATCCGCCTGTTGGAAACGGAGTCGACGTATTTCCCGAATAAAGATTGCCCGCGCTCAAATTGATCAAAATGGCACCGTGGCTGAGAGCGGTTCCGGCAAGGAGTACGAAGCAGAAAGTAAGGATGCGTTTCATAGGTTTAGTGGTGCTGAAGCTAGCGACTAGTAAGTTGGTGCGTTCGTCCAAAATGCGGAAGCGCCGCCGACGGTCGCGCCTTTTCTAATAATGAACCCGGAACCAGCCTTAATCGCGTCGGTTCCAGAATCGGTCGTGGCCGGTTGCCCAAACTTCCGCCAACCTGCGTTGGCCCCCTGTGTAATGTAATAGTAAGTCGCACTGGGCTGTTTGTTAGTGGCGACCTGAGCAGGATCAAAAACAAATAGCTGATCAATTCGATTTACTGAACTTGGGCTCGGTGTAAACGCCCCGCTGGTTATGAGGCCGAGATCGTTTAATTGAACATCAACCGGCCGAATGAGCGAAACAAAGTTGTCTTGAGCCGTGCCGACTTTGGTGAAAAGCGGAATTGTCGCCTTTTTCGTCAGCACACTGCCGAGGGTGGTCAGGGTAGTGCCAGCCGCTGCATTTCGAACAGTAAAGTATCCCGCATTAGGCATAGCGTCGTCACCATGATCTTCCGTTAGCGGCCGTCCAAACTGCCTCCAGCCAATGTTGGGAGATGCATTCAGGTAGTAATACGTGATCGCGGGAGGCAAGTTGGTGCCGGTGCCGCCGTAATTAGGGATGAAAACCTGGGTCTGTCGGTTGATAGAATTCGGAGAAACGATGAATGACACGCCCGCATCGCTTGCCGGGAAAATGCTGTTCAATGTTTGGTATGGGAGCACCAGGATCTGCGTATTCGCCGCCACGCTGCTGAGATCGTCGCCGCCGGTACTCAGGGTCAGTTGATTCGTCGTATTGCTGGTGATTTGAAACATCCGTCCCTCTTTCGGATTTGTGGAAGCGTGAGGTCCGATAAGGACAAAATAGGTTTTTGGCTGAGTTCCAGCTGTGTAAACGAACTGGCCGGAGGTCCAGGGACTTCCACTGACGGTGAGCGTGCTCGCAGTCGCTGCCGACGTGGCGCCGACAAATTCGGGCGGCCGTGTGAATGGAACCGAGACTTGAGTGTCGGAATTTGCCAGCATGTTGGGGCTGGTGGCGAATGGTTGAACGAAACCGACTGGATCGGTGGCGACGGTTTGGGCTTGGAGGCCAATTCCGGAGAGGACAATGCCGGCGAGAGCGGAGAAAAAAATCGAAGATTTATTCATAGTGAGCGTGATCGGATAGATGTTATGGGGCGGGATATTCTGAAGCAAGAACAATTCCTGAGAAAAGTTGAACTTAAATTAGGGTTCAATGTCACGAATAAATACGGATTTTCGCCGAAATGATTTTCGCGGCTGCCAGTTCTTCGCCTGCGCTTTTTGGGCGAAAGCTGGGCGCTCCTTCGGGGAGACCGAGAAAAATTCATTTCACGGAGCGGCCACGGAACCGGAACCCGACAGTCCGCCGCACGCTGCCTGATTGCCATCGCGTGCGCCAGCATGGCCACCGTGTGATCGCGCAACAATCAGCTCGAAGCGGCCACGCAAGACAAATCGGCGCGCCTTGGCGATGGGCAAGCACCTTTACGGGACGATCCGACGGAGGCCGACGATTGGCGGCGACTGGTCGTCTCATCCCGGCTCGGCCTGGGCGACGCCATTCAAGCCGGTAATCACAGCAAACCCGAGGGCGCGCAGACCCAGAAAACCGTGCGGCCTTAGTTTCCTTCAACGTGCGCGCTCACCGGCCCGCGCGCCGAATGGCGCACAGCGCCGTTGCTACAATCGCTTCGTCAGTGGCTCACGACCAGCCGGAAGAAGCGCTTCGGCTTTTGCGACAAGGCGAAGGAATCGGTCACCGTGACCGACCTCGTGGAACCCGTGCCGGTTTCTCCCACGCTCGCGTTGCCGAACCACGTATTCGTACCCGCGTTCAAGCGTGCGACTTCGCCCCAGGCACTTGGATCCGCGAGATTATCGGAAGCTTGCACGACGTAGGTCACATTCACCGGATCGATCCGACGGAAGCTGAAGGTCGCGTGGTGATTGTTACTTTGGGTTGCATCAGTTAGGCCGCGACTTGCGCTCGATCCTTGACCGACGCCGGTCAAGCCGTTCAGCGAACCGAAGGGAAGCGTCGGGTTCAGGCCGAGGGCATATTTCAACAAATTGGCGATGCCGTCATTCGCCGGCGTGGCCGTGTCCGCGGCTGCGGCTGAATTTGGATCGCCGAAGTAGCCGATCTTCCAGTCGAGCACGCTCGGTTGCATGGCTGCGACTAACGAGAAGTTATTCTGGTTATAGTTGACGTTAAAGACAAAGCCTGGGGCGTGGACGGTGGCGAATTGCCCGCTCCCTGCGCTGTAAGCGAGTAATGGGAAACCGTCACCGACGTTTGGCAGGTATCCATTGAGCAGGCTGACATTGAGCGTGCCCTCAAAAGTCGCGGCAAAATCAAGCTGAAGGGAATCAAAGCCACTCAAGCTGGCGATGCGCAAGTTGAGCACGCCGGTGCTGCTCTGGCTGAAGGCCCAGCCGCTAATGGTAGCCGGGCCGACCGACCCGGCCATGGTAATGGTGCCGGCATTGTTGATCGCGTTTCCATAATAGATCCGGGTCAGCGAGGCCCCGGTTTCGAAAGTGAGATTCGCGCCGGCGAGGTTGTTAATGATGGAACCCTGAAACCCTTGCAGCGTGCTGCCCGAGCGGAAGGTTAGGGCGCCCGCGTTGTTGAGCACGGCGCCATTATCCAGCAGTTTGGAGTCAGGGCCGGAAACAAACGCCGGGCAGTTCGCATTCAGACCAAGTGTGCCGGCGATGGAACCGCCCAGCCATTGAAACTGTCCTAGCCCGCTCGCGCTGAGCGATGCATTCGTTTCCGCGTTAATCGAGGATCCAATCAAGGCGAGGACGGAATTTTTGAGCAGGGTCGTTCCGTTCAGGTGAGTGCCGCCATTACTCGTTAGGTAAGTGGGTGCACCCACCGTCGGGCCGGATAAGGTACTGCCATCGTTCAAATGCAGTTCGCTCGTGAAAGCGACCGTGCCGCTACGTATGTTAATCGTGCCGCCGTTGTTATCGAAGCGCCAGTCCGCTATCGAGGTTGTGCCGGTGCCGCCATTTTTGATGAAGGTGCCCTGATTGATAAAGAGGTTACCGTAGTAATAACGGACCAGCGGCGTGCCATCGGTCTGGACGACAAACTGCGCGCTGGCGTTGTTCAGGATGGTGCTGTTTTGGTAGCCTAGGATCTGACCATCGCCCAGCCAGGTGATTGTGCCGTTATTCGAAATCGAACCATCGTTGTTAATTTGTTTCGTGTCGGGACCGGAAACATTCATGGCGGTCCCCGCCGGAATGATGACCTGGCTGAGCGAGCCGCCGGTCCAATTGAAGAGGCCGTAAACCGCCAGATAACTTCCGGCCGGGCCGCTGTACAGGTTCGCGCCGGGCATTAACTCGAAGGTAGTGTGGTTCTGGGCCGTGCCCGCAATCACGCTGCCGGAAACGGTCAGGTTTCCGCCGCTGAGTTGGAACCTGCCCGGACCCTGGAGCACGGAACCGTTCGTTAGGTTAGGCGAGCCGCCGACGAAAGCCATGGTCGTATTCGCGGCCGTGATGAAGGCGCCTGCGCTTGAGCCGCCATTGCTCATCTCCACCCGGCCGGTCGAGACGGTCATGTTGCCGGCATTGTTTACGTTCCAATCGATCCGCGTCGTTCCACTCCCGCCGGTCTTGGTGAAGTGGGCGCCGGCGTTATTGGTGAAGGCGTTGCCGGAGTAATAATTCGACATCGTGGCGTCGCTGGTGGCGTTGAAGTTCGCCCCCGAAAGGTTAGTCAGGACCACGCTTTGATAAGCTTGCAGGTCGCCGGGGCCGCTCCAGTTGATCGTCCCGGCATTGTTGATCGCGGCGCCGTTGCCGATCAGCTTTGTCGCGTTGCCGGCGATGTTGAAGGTCGCGCCGCTGGCAATGTTCCAGGTGCCGTTAAGATTGCCGGTCGTCCAGGTGAGGGTGCCGGTGACGACCGACGGGTTTGCAGGGTTGGCGGAATTGAAGTTGCCGCCCGCGAGTTCGATGTTGTTGCCTAACGAGACGCCATCGGCGACGTTAATCGTGCCGACAAAACGGACCAGACCTGCGCCGCTCAAGATCGTGCCGGGGTTGAGATTGAGCGTGCTGTCGTATTCAATCACGCCGCTGGCGATGTCAATCGTGCCGGTGTTGTTGAACGTCCAATCGGTCAGGATGGTGTTGCCGCTGCCGCTCGTTTTCGCGAAGGTTCCGGCGTTGTTGAAGACATTTCCGTAGTAGTAATTCCCGAAGACCTGTCCGTCGCCGATGACGTTGAAGGTCGCGCCGGCCAGGTTGTTGATCGTCGAACTCTGATAACCCTGGAGCAGGCCCGGACCGGTCCAGTTGATCGTGCCCGCATTGCTGATCGTAGCCCCATTGCCGATTTGTTTGATGTCGGTGCCGGTTAGGTTGAGCGTGCTGCCCGCAGCGACGTGGAATTGCCCACCGATTACTCCGCCAGTCCAGTTGGTCGTGCCATAGGCGGTAAAGATCCCCGGATCAGTCGTCGTTAGGACACCGCTGGAAATTTCACAGGTGAACGGATTAGCTGCGGAGCCGGCATTGACGTTGCCGGTGGCGTTCACGGTTCCGCCGACGACCTGCAATTTGCCGGCGCCAGTGAAAGTCGCGCCGTTCCCCATAGTCTGATTCGCGCCCGGCAAGAATCTTAGTGCCGTCGAAGCGAATACGTTGAATACGCCTGAGCTGTTCCCGAGGCTGTTGAGAGCGAGCGTTCCTTGGCTGACGCGGACGAGGCCGTTGTTGTTAAAGGTCCAGTCGATCTGGGTTGTTCCACCGGCGGTCGCGGTTTTGAAGCAGGTCGCCCCTGGTTCGATAATAAGCGCGTTGCCGGAGTAATAGTTTGTGAGGGGCGCATCGCTGCTGAGAAAGAAGCTCGCGCCGCTGTGGTTATCAATGATCGAACTCTGATAGCCTTGAAGTTGGCCGCTGTCGGATACTTCGATTATACCGTAGTTTTGGATCACCGCGCCGTTGCCTAGCAGTTTGGTGCCGCCGCCATCAATCGAAAGGGCCGCGCTCTGATCAATCGTAATGTTGTCGCCTAACGAACCGCCGGTCCATTCCAAGGTGCCGTTGTTGGTTGAGAAGAAGGTCGAGGTGCCGCTGACGTTCGCCCCGCCGAATTGCAACACGACGCCGCCATCGAGATGGATGTTGCCGTTGATGACCGCGTTCCCGCTGCCGAGCAGTAACCGGCCGGCGCCTGTGGCCACGGTGTTGTTCGTTAGCTTGACCCCCTGCGGGAAGTTGACCGTGCCGTTGTCGACCTCGATCGCACCGCTGTTATCGTAAGCCCAGTCCTGCAGGAGTGTAGTTCCTGCGCCGCCCGTCTTCTGGATTTTACCCAAATTGTTGAAGACATTCGAGGAGTAGTAATTGGTGAAAACCACGCCATCGGCGGTGATCTTGAGCAAACCATCAGCGAAGTTATTGAAGGTTACGCTCTGATAGCCTTGGACGACGCCGGAACCGGCCCAGGTGATCGTGCCGTGATTATTGACCACGGAACTCTGGCCGAGGAGTTTGTCGGAGCCGGAGAAGTTGGCGCTCGCGCCCGGGGGAAGATTGAGCGTACCGGTAAATGAGCCACCGGTCCAATTCATCGTGCTGCCGACAGCAATGTTCACGATGGCGGCATTTAGTCCGCCGCCGTTGCCGATGTTTAATCCGTAGAAGGTTTGCTGCGGGATGAAAGAGCTATTCACCGTGTCCGTGCCGATGTTGACGATCGCTTCTGCTGGCGGGACGCCGTAGGGACTCCAGTTAGCTGGGTTATCCCAGCGGTTGTCGTTGTTGTTCGGATCCGAATCGTAAATACTGCCATGCGTCCAGGTCCATTGTGGATGGTAGTTCGCCGTCACCTCGGCCGTGGCGTAAGTAAAGTTACCAGCGTTATCGAAGGCCAGTGCCTGGAAGTTGTAGTTACCGTTGGCTAAGGACGAGCCCGGCACAGGGAGGTTCGCATTCGGCGTCCAAGTATGGCTGCCGGCATTGTAGGTCGTGAGCAGGTTAGCCTGCTGCGAATCGGCCACCCAGCTGCTCCCGTTCCAGAAAGTTTGATCGCTCTCCCGGCGGATGAAGAGGATGACGCGATTCACTCCCTGATCGTCGGTCGCGGCCCCGTTAAAGCTGTAAGTGGAAGTGGTAATGGAAGAGCCTTCCGCGGGCGAGACTATGGTGACTGCCGGCGGGCTGGCATCGACGTTAAAGCTAATGTTGTTCACGCCGCTTTGCGGCTGCGAATTGTCGCCATTGTTATCACGGGTGAACGCGCTCATGAGGTATTGGCCGGTGCGCAAGTTCGCTCCAGTGGGAAGAGCGCCGCTATAAGTCCAGGTGTGGGTGTTCAGATCGACGGTGACGCCAAACTGAGTGGCTGTGCTACTCCAGCCGCTGCCGGTCCAATACTGGTCGGTGCTCACGTGGTAGAGCGTGAAGTTGATCGAGTTGCCGGCTAGTCCGGTTCCGCTATGATCCAGCGCAGTCCCGGCGATGGAGGTGAAGCTGCCTATGGCCGAGTTATGCGCAGGCGTAGTAATGGCAACGTCCGGCGGAGTATGCGGCGCGTCCGGCAAGATCTCATACATGCCTCGCCCGTGAGTGGAGGCGCGCAGGACGCGATTCGAATTCTGCATGGCCAGGCCGAAGATGGCCACGTGCGGCATGCCAGTGCCATAGCGGGACCAGCTGGCGCCGGCGTCGTCGGATGCCCAGATGCCGTCGTCCGTTCCCGCGTAGATGCGGCTGGAGTTATTGGGGTCAACCAACAAGGCATTAATCGCGATCTGTGGCAGGCCGGTGCCGAATGCCGTCCAGGTAGTTCCGGCAATGCTTAGGTTAGTCGTCTTCCAAAGGTTTTGCCCGGCAGGCAAGCCCGCCTGCGCGATGGCGACATAGACGGTCTTCACATCTTGCGGATCGATCATTACTCGGCCGATGTAGTTCGCCGGAATTGACCCGCTCACATTGGTCATCGCGCTGGAGCCGTTCGTGGTCGCGAAGACTTTCCCGTTCGACAAGCCCACGACACGCACGCCGTCGTTTTGGGGCGAAATAGCGATGCTGCTAATGGGGTTTCCAACCGTCGTGCTCATCGGCAGCGGGTCGAGCGGCGCCTGGCTGACGACGCTCATGTTCACGCCCTTATCAGTCGAGCGGTAAAGCCGGTCGGTACCGAAGTAAAGTGAGTTCGGGTTGCCCGGCCCCAAGGCCATGGGAGCGTAAAACTTTACGCTATCGGCCCCGCTGATTCCGTTGTTGGAGGTGTAGATCGGATTCCCCATTGGATCCGTCCCGGTCTGGGAGTAGCCGCGGAAAGTGTAGGTGAAGTTGTTATTCACGCCGACCACCTGAAAGAAGCCGATCAAGGAGCCCTGCAAGTTGAAGCGCGTGGAATAGAAGGTCATATCCGAGGTGCTGGTGGCGTTTTGGTCGATCAGGCAGTAGCCGGCATCTCCTGGTTCGATCAGCGCCCAGGTTCTGCTCGAGCTATAGTTTTCCGTGCCGTTATCCTGCGCGCCGATGATGGTAAAATTGCGATCGGTGGGATGAACGGCGATCCCCTGAAACTGCGTCGCGCTAAAGGTAGAGTTATTCAGGCTCGTCCAGGCGCCACCGGAGTTAATGGATTTCCAAATGCCGCCGTCGGAGCCGAAGTAGATCACGGCGGGGTCGGAAGGAGCGACCGCGATGGCATGACTGTCCGAGTGCAAGCCGCTTTCCGAGGAAGTGAAGGTAGCACCACTATCGGTCGAGGAGGCGAAGATGCGTGACGGCGCGGCCGTCTGGCAGCCGCCGATGTAAATCTTGCTCGCGTTACCTGGATCGAGCGCCACTGCCATGTCATAGAATGCCTGGCTAGCGGCGAAACCGGTCGCGGCCGAGAGGGGCGCGGAGAAGGAGGACCAGGCGCTGTTCGTGTAGGTCGCGCGCCGCACCGTGCCGGTGCCATCGACGGCTTTGCCATTGACCACCTGCGTTTCGTCGGTCGCGGCGATGACAGTTAAGGTGCTACCGACCTTGTTCAAGGCCAGCCGCACGAGGCCGAAAGGATAGGTCGGGGTGAACATCGCGGTGAAGGTGACGCTCCCGGAAATAGCGTTGGTCATGCGATAGATGGCGCCCGGCGTAGCGACGACCACATTGTTCAGGTCGCCTGAATCGGCTGCCATGTCGAAGACCCGGCCATCGGTACTGAGCGAAGTGAAGGTGGGACTGGCATTGAGCGCATTGCTACAGCGATAGACGCCGCGACTCGGGACGCTAAGGGTGGGTTGCGAGCCGATGCCGGAGGACGCGTTGGTTGTGGAGACGAGAATGGTGTTCGCATCCGAGGAGCTAACGAGAATGCGGCTGATGGCATTCCCGGTGAAAACGTCCGCGTTTGATCCGTCGCGATTGAAGGGGCCAGCCAGGACCGGCGTAGTATCGGCCTTGGTGACGACGTAGAGACCGACGCCGGCATAGCTATCGGAGCTATTGAATGGTTCGCCGGTGCCGATGAAAAGGGTGGTTGGATCGGAAGGCGCGAGCGCGAGGGCACCGATCGCGAGCGAACTGGCGCTTTCCATCAGTTGCGTCCAGGTGGTCCCGCCGTCGGTGGTACGATAAACGCCACCTTGCGCGGTGCCCACGTAAGCGGTTTTGGCATCGGTGGGATGGACGACAATCGTGGTCACACGGCCGCTCACTGGCATGGTGGGAGTGGTCTGACCGTTGAGAATCGGCGCCGGCCCGAGCGCGCTCCAGGCGGGATTGAAGATGTCCGCGCGGCCAGTGCCCGAGAATACGAGCGAGAGACCGCAGGCGGCCAGGCAGAGAAAGGAAGATGATTTTGCCATGGTAAATCGCTCGTTAGTCGACATCTTCCGGGCCCTCCTCGTCGCCGCCTTGATGGCGCGGCTCCACCTGATAACCGGCCACATGCCAGCTGCCGTCGGCATCCAGTGCGACGGTTACGATTTCGTGCAAAGCGCCTCGCTCCACGGAGACGGAGTTGTAATGCAGGAGATAGAAATCCTGCGCCCGGCCGTCGCCTTGACGGAATAATTGCATCTTGTGAAAGCTGCGGCCTTTCGGCACGCCCAACTCCTGCCGCTTTTTCGCGAAGGCCTCCTGCCACTGCGCTTCGGCGACCGAGGCGGTGGCACTCGGGGAAAGGGCGCGGAAGCTTGCCGCCGTTTTTCCTTGGTCGAGCGCGTCTAGCCAATCGCTTGCGATCTGGCGCGCGCTCTCCTTCTCGGCTTCGGTGTCCGAGGCGGTTAGCTGATTTGGTCGCGAGGACGGGCTTTGTGCGAGGCTCGGGATGGCTGCGCCGAGCAACGCGGCGACGCCAATGACCGCAGACAAAAGGAATGCACGAATCATAAGATATGAGGTTTTCTGGAAGTGAGGGTGATACGATCCAAAGGTGAGATTTCGTGACGAGCGGAAACCCGCCTTTCAAAATCAGAGATGTGGAATCCGCGCCGATATTACTGCCGGAGCGATTTTTTTTCCCCGGAGGCGTTGGGCGAGTGGCTGCATCTCGTGCGCACTCCTCTTCCTTGGGCTCATGACCGCGGTCGCGGAGCCAACTCCCGCGCCGTCCGATCCGATCAAAACACTGGCCGTTCAGATCGCGGATGCACCGGGAGACCACGAACGCGACGCGCTTCTCGAGAAGGCCGAGCCGGCGTGGCTCGCCGACCATCGGCTGCGCAAAGAGCTTGTCCTTGTTGTTTACGAACGATCCGTCGCCGGTGATTATCTGGCCGCCGAAGCGCTCGGTCGCTGGATCCTCCGGTTCCTCATCGAACAGCACGACGCGGAAGGAATCGCCGCGATCAAAACCCAAATTGCCGGCAGTCTGCGCGAGTTTGGCGACCTCGACGAAGCCGATGTTTTACTGCACGAAGCGCTCGATTATTACGAAAAGGAACCGGGCAACTCCAGAGGCTTGGTCGCTACGTTCCAAGCACTCGGCATTGTCGATCTCTACCGCTCCGACTTCGCGCGCGCGCTCGGCCACGTTCACCAGGCACTGACGACCGCGCAAAGCGTCGGTTACCACGAGGGCGTCATCCCCGCGCTCAACACCACCGGCGAAATCTTTCGCATGCAGGGAGAACCCGCCCGCGCGCTCGAATTCTACCAACGCGCCCGCGCGGAAGTAGGCGACGACAGCGCCTGGAACATGGCCTTTATTTTCAACAACATCGGCCAATCCTACGAGGCCATGGGCGATACCGCGAAGGCGCTCGACTTTATCAATCGCGGTCGCGCCGTCGCCGAAAGGGTCAAGATGCGGCCGCGGGTCGCGACTTCGCTCGCCGTCATCGGTAACTTGCATCTCGTTCGTCACGAGGTAGCGCAGGCGCGCGCGTCCTACGAACAAAGCCGCGCGCTGAGCGTCGACCTGCGCGACCGCGCCGGGGAAGCGCGCGCGGCGCTGGGGCTGGCGAATTGTGCCTACGACGATAAAGATTTCAACGCCTCGCTCGAGCATGCGCAACAGGCCGCCGAGTTATGGCGCACCGCCGGTCAGCGCACGCAGCTCGCGGCCGCGCAAACGCTCGCCGGACGTTCGTTGCGCGCGCTCGGACGCATCGATGAAGCACGCGTCGCCTTCGAGCGGGCAATTACGCAGATTGAGCAAGTGCGCACGGGGATCGCCGGCGGCGCGGTCGAAGCGGAATCGTTTTTTTCGACCCAGGTCGCACCCTATGAGGAAATGGTTTCACTCCTGGTGCAGGCGCGGCGTTATCCAGAAGCACTCGCCATGGCCGAGCGCGCTTCCGCGCGCACTTTGCTCGATATCGTGGCCGGTGGGAAACCGGACTTTGAAAAGTCGATGACTGCGACCGAGCGCGAACATGCCAACCAGTTCAGTCGCAAAATTGCCGAACTGAATCACGCCTGGCAACAAGCGCGCAACGAGCCTCAGCCTAACGAGAGCAAAATCAGCGCACTGCAGAGCGACCTGGTGCACGCGCGCGAGGCGCATGAAAATTTCCAAGCCGAGCTGCTGGCGCTGCATCCGAATTGGAAGCGCGCGGTTTCCTCCGCGCAACCGGCCACGATTGCGGAGATCAATCAACTCGCAGCTGACCGCAGCCGCGCCTTGCTCAAGTTCGTCGTCACCGAGAGCGAGACGCTCCTGTTCGTTCTGCGCGCCAACGACTCGGGCAATCCGCTGCAGGTTTTTTCGCTCAAGCTGTCGGGTGAAGCGCTCGCGCATCGCGTCGCGGAGTTCCGTGAAAAACTCGCGATGCGTTCGCTCGGCTGGCAGGAACCGGCGCGCCAACTCTATGAGGCGTTGCTCAAGGAATCAGAACCGGCGTGGAAGGATGCGAATCGAATTGTCCTCATCCCCGATGGCCAGCTCTGGGAGTTACCCTTCCAGGCGCTCCAGGGGGATGGGCATTGCCTAATGGAGGATCGAGCGATCAGTTACGCGCCGTCGCTCAGTTTTCTAAGCCGGAGCGCCGTGCAGGCGCCTCGCAATTTTTCTACGGCGAGCGTGCTCGCGGTCGGCAATCCGGCGCTCGGCACCGGCGAACATTACCGTGTGCGAAACGACCCGGGCGTGAGCGCATCGATGAGTGAGTCCTGGCAGCCGCTCCCCGCAACCGAACGCCAACTCGGCGAGCTGAAAAAAATTTACGGCAAGGATCAGGCTCGCCTGCTGGAGGGCCAAGGCGCGCGCGAAGAGGATTTCAAAAGCAACGCGCCAAGTTTCGACATCCTCCACCTTGCCACTCACGGCGTCCTGAACAATCACGCGCCGATGTATTCTTATCTGCTCTTTGCGCAGACCAATCTCGCGCCCGGTGAGGATGGGCTGCTCGAAGCGCGCGAGCTTATGCAGATGAATCTGTGCGCGCGGCTCGCGGTTCTCTCCGCCTGCGAAACAGCGCGCGGCCGGATCAGTGCCGGCGAAGGCGTCATCGGACTTTCGTGGGCTTTCCTGGTCGCAGGATGTCCGACCACTGTCGTTAGTCACTGGAAAGTCGACAGCGAGAGCAACACGGAATTGATGATCGATTTTCATCAACGCCTGCATGCGGGAGCGACCCCGGCGGCAGCGTTACGCGCGGCGAGCATGGCGCTGGCGAAGCGGCCGGAGTATCGGCATCCATTTTATTGGGCAGCGTTTGCAGTCGTCGGCGACAGCCGATAAACCTTCGCGCTCGCCGCCTTGCCTATTACCGAAGCGCTGAAACCTTGGCCCGCGCGATCTGCTCGAGAAGTCGCTGAGGAATTTCCGAATCGGGATTTTCTTTGGCTAATGCGGCGAATTCAACCGCTGCATCGTCCAGTAATCCCATCTGCGCGTCCGTTACCCCGGCGACCAGATGTGATCCGCGCGAATGTTCGTCCAGCTTCTCCAGTTCGCGGCGCTTCTCCGCTGAAATCACGGCGAAGCGCGCCTCGGGTTGCGGTGGCGCGGGGGCTTTCGCGAGCACTGCGTCATCGCGTAAAGCTTCCACTTCCCATTCATAGATCCCGCCCGGCTCAAGTGGTTGCTCCGGACTCCACCCCGGCTGGTCAGCGGACACAGTTTCAGTGCGCACGAGCTCATCCGTCTTCGTGTCCATCACTCGAATTCTGTATGCGTTCGCTCCTGGAAAAGCGGTCCAGCGAAACCGCGGTTTTCCGTCCCGCAACACTGTCGTGATCGGCGCGAGAACCGCGAACGCCGGCGCGCCAGTTTGGTTTTCTCCGGCGAGCGTTCCAGCTCGCCCGGCTAACGCGGAGACCTCGGTCGGGATGTGTAGTTGTCCTTCGAGGACGGCCGTCTTTAGGGCCGCGCGTAAAGATGAATTGAAGCTCGAGAAGGCCGCGGATTCTCCGCCGCGCGTAATCCGCAGGTCGCGTCCTCGGTCATTTAGCCTAACGAACTCTCCGGAATTCGAAGGCGTGCGCAGGATCCACCAAATTCCGCCAAACGTCAGGGCCACGGCGGCCGCCAGCGGCAGGATCCAGCGCCCGAAAAAGACCGGCACGACGTTGCTGCCCGATGGAACCGCTGGCTGATCCAGCTCAGCTTTGAAGCGCACCAGATCCGCAAGTTCGCGTTGCGCCCCGGGGGAATGCGCGAATTTTGCCTGAACTTCGAACCGATCGATCGGCGCCAGTTTGTCGTCCACCCACGCGACCAACTCCTCGTAGGTTACGTCGGAGAACGCGTTCGTTGGCTCGACGGGTGGAAGTTGCAGCAACTGGACCCGGCACGTCGCACAACTGGCCAAGTGATCGCTCGCGCTTAACAACTCGTTAGGCGATAAATTTCGTTGCCGGTAGGACACCAGCTCAGCTGCGTTCAGATGTTCGCTCTTCATGACACTTCTCCTTCCTCAAGAGAGAGTCGCGAAAACTGCGCCGTTATTTGTGGGCAGATCAATTTATCCATTTTTGCCAGGCGGCACCGAGGCCGTCGCGCGCGACGCGGCGAAGGTTGATGACTTGTTGACGTTGCAGATGCAGCCGAGCCGCGATCAAGAGATCACTCAGCGGCAGCGTCGACCAAAGGAGGGCGAATTCTTCCGCCGTAATACCAAGGGCCGCGGCAATCTCCCGGATCGAGGCGATGCCGCGGAAATCGAATTCCAGAGTGACCTCGGAGTGCAGGAGAAATGCGCTCCGTTGCGGCAACGAGAGCAAGCCAAGTTCCTTCCACAACCACCGCAGATATTCCTGCCATTTTAGCTCGTCGTGCGGACTAGCGCCGGGATGTGCGACCCCTTCGCGGCTCTCGGTCGGGGATTCCTCGTCGAACAATTCTTTCTCGTCCGAAATCTCTAAGAGCTCACTCAGAACTCCGACTAGATCTCGCAGCTCCAGTGGTCCGCCGATCCAGGTGAAAAGGCCGGACGTCAGCTCCGCCAGACTAATGTGTCGACAGTCCTGCGCCCGCAGTGCCTCGCGCGCGGTCGCCGTCGGATTCAGGGTAAGCCGCGCGACCTTCGCGCTGGAAGCAGTGATCATCGCATCCGCTTTCCACTGCTCGAAACCGCACCAGCGTTCACCAGCGATCCCATTCCACATGGCGAGCCCGTGCCGCGCTTTGCGATTCTCCAGGAGGTAGCGCACGCGATTGAGCAACATCGCGCGCGCCGGTTGCTCGACGCGCAAAGATTGCGCCCAAGTGTTATACGCGACCGCTGCGACGTAGCCGCGAAAATTTGTAATCGCCGGAGCCTCCGGGCCCCCTCGCAGGGCTAGCAGTCGCTCGATCAATTCGGCGCGCGCGGCGCTCGCGAGATCGGCCGCTTCGGAGGCATGCGACCCGAGCTTCAGGTGCAAAACGCGCGCGATCACGGGACCGGCCTCCGCCTCGAGCAACCGCATAAGCGCCTCGTTCGCCTCCACCTCTGTCGTCGCGGCGACAAAGGGAACGAGGAGTGGATCCATCATGCGCCGGAACGAAGGTAGCACACCGCCCATCGGACAAGGTTGAGACAATCTACGATCTCGAACGCTCGCGCCGAGGTCTCGCGGAGACGGAGACGCGCGCGCGCTCCTCGACCGGCGATTGATTCGTTAGACCGTGACCGCTGAAACGCGGAATTGCACCGCGGCTCGGATTCTGGCTTAGCTACCGCCGCCTGTGAACATGCACACTTTCCAACTTGCGGTGATCGCGTTCGTCGTCGTCGGCGTTTTCGTCGCTTTCCTGCGTGAATGGCTCGCGCCCGACATGGTGGCGCTGGCGGCGATGGGCGCGCTCGTGATTACCGGAATCCTGAACACGGATGAAATTCTGCACGCTTTCAACAACAAGGCGCCGATCACGATCGCGGCCATGTTTGTCCTGAGTGCGGCGCTCGAGCGGACGGGCGCGATCGACACCATGGGGCACATCTTTTCGCGGATCGCGGGCAAGAGTGAACTGCGCGTTTTGACCACGCTCATGTTGCTGACCGCGGTCGTTTCCGCATTCGTCAACAACACGCCGGTGGTGGTCGTTTTCATGCCGATCGTTCTCGGGCTCGCGCGCACCACGGGCGTGAAAGCGTCGCGCATGCTCATTCCGCTTTCGTTTTCCGCGATGCTCGGCGGCACCTGCACGCTCATCGGCACGTCGACGAACCTGGTCGTCGATGGCGTCGCGCGGGAGCATGGGATGGCGCCGTTCGGGATGTTCGAGTTCACCAAGCTCGGCGTGGTCTACGCAGTGGTTGGGATTGGTTATTTGCTTACCCTCGGGCGTTATCTTTTGCCGCAACGCGAGACGCTCTCGACCTTGATCAACCCAAGCGACATCAAGGAATTCCTCACCCAGGCGGTGATCAGCAAGGACTCGCCGTTGGTCGGCAAAAAACTCGCGGAAACGCCGCTGGCGAAAATGCGCGAGCTCCGGATCATCGAAGTTCTGCGTAACGGCGCGCGCTTACGGACGCCGTTGAACGAGCTGATTTTTCAACGCCGCGATCAGTTAGTGCTGAAAACTGTGACCGCCGGAGTGAAAGGCATTCAAGAAACCGAAGGGCTCGATTTTCAACCGCAGGAAGCGCTCGGGCTGGATAACGTCGAGACGCGTTCGGCGGTTTTGATGGAAGGCATTATCGGCCCGCAATCGAGCATGGTCGGGCGCACGCTCCAGCAATTGAACTTCCGGCAAAAATACGGAGCGCTCATTCTCGCAGTCCATCGGCAGGGGCAAAATCTGCGCGAGAAATTTGAAGATGTCCGACTCGCGTTTGGCGACACGCTCTTAGTGCAGGGGCCGACGGAGGGAATTCATCGGCTCATGGAAGAGCGCGATTTCCTCAGCCTAAGCGAACCGAAGCAGCAATCGTTTCGGCGTTCGAAAGCGCCTTTCGCGATCGTCGCGATCGTTTTGGTTGTCCTGCTCGCGAGCTTTAAGGTGCCGGTCGTCTTACTCGCGGTGCTCGCGGCGGTCGCGGTCGTCCTGCTCGGTTGCGTGGATACCGCGGAAGCTTACCAATCAATCGAGTGGAAAGTGATTTTCCTCATCATCGGGATGCTCACCGTCGGCACCGCCGTCGAAAAAACCGGCGCGGCCACGCTGATCGCGCGCGGGGCGATCGACACCTTCGGCCACTTCGGACCGGTGGTCATGGTCTCGGTGATTTACCTGGTCACGGTGATCATTACTGAACTGGTGAGTAACAACGCCACCGCCGCGCTCCTCACTCCGCTAGTTCTGCAGCTCGCTAGCCAGATGCATGTCGACGGCCGCGGCTTTGTCGTGGCGGTGATCTTCGCTTCCAGTGCCTGCTTTGCTACTCCCATCGGTTATCAGACGAACACTTACGTCTACGGCGCCGGCGGCTATAAGTTCTCGGACTTCCCGCGCGTTGGACTACTTCTGAATTTTCTCCTCTGGGGCGTCGCCAGCGTGCTCATCCCGGTGATGTGGCCGCTGACCCCGATTCGTTAGGACGGGGCACCGCGGCCCGGTTAGTCCAACCGAGGCGCCGCGGGGTTTTTCTTCGCTTGATGAGGGATTGTGGAGTAATAGAGCCGATGAAATCTCCGGTGGCTGCGTTGGCTCTCGTGCTCTTGTGCTGGTGGAACGGCGGCTCGACCCTCTTCGCCAGCTCGATCGATGGCAACAGCAAGGTCTTCCTCATCCTGATGGAGAATCATAACTGGTCCTCGATCAAAGGGAGCGCGAATGCGCCTTACATTAATGGCACCCTCCTGCCGATGGCTTCCTTCACCGATCAATATTACAACCCGCCCGGGATCCACCCGAGCGAGCCGAACTATATCTGGCTCGAAGCCGGGACCAATCTCAACATCACCAATGACGGCCTGCCTTCCAGCAATCACCAGATAACCACCAGCCACTTCGTGACCCAGTTAAAGAACGCTGGGATTAGCTGGAAGACTTACCAGGAAAACATCAGCACTACGGCCTGTCCGCCCCTCGATAGCTATCCCTACGCAGTGAAGCATAACCCTTTTGCCTACTTTGACGATGTCGTCGCCGCCGGTTGCACCACCGTCATGCGACCGTTGACCGAGCTAGCCAATGATCTCGCGACCAATACCGTCGCGCACTACAACTTCATTACTCCAAATTTGGTCAACGACATGCATGACGGCACCATCGCCCAAGGCGACACTTTCCTCTCGCGCACCGTCCCGGCTATCCTGCAATCAAGCGCCTACCAGAACAACGGCCTCCTTCTCATTACCTGGGACGAAGGCGCGAGCTCAAGCGACGGGCCCATCGGGATGATCGTCCTCTCGCCGCTGGCGAAAGGCGGCGGTTACTATAGCGCCCTGCATTACACGCATAGCTCGACCCTCCGCACCTTCCAGAAAATCTTCGGGGTAGCTCCGTTCCTTGGCGGGGCGGCGACCGCGCTCGACCTGAGCGATCTTTTCCAACCCGGCGCGATTCCCAACGGCGACCCGCGAGTAGTCATCCAAAATGTCTCGCGCGCGGTCAGCGGGACAACGATCAGTTGGACTAGCCAACCCGGCATCACCTATCGGATCGAATGGAAGGACCAGTTGGGCGCTGGTTGGTCCCCGATTACTCCGGTCATCGCGGGCACTGGCAATGTTCTAACGTGGAAAGATGACGGTTCCCAGACCGGCGGCCTGATCTCCCCGCAACGTTTCTATCGAGTAACCGTTCCCTAGGTTCGTCGCAGAAAAGCTCCGGCACCGACCGCAGCAAACGGCGCTTCTTGATCCAGTTTCTCACCTATATAGAGAGCGAACCTAGACCCTGAGCGAGCCGCGGAAGCCCCTGCCGCTGTAGTAGGACTCCGCGCCGTTTGACCCAACGAAGACGCGCCCGTAGCGTTTGTCACAGTAGAGCGCGCCACCAAGCTCTCTGATCTCCGCTGGCGTCTTGATCCAGCTCGATCTTTTCGTATCGAATTCTCCCAGCTTCTGCAGTGCGAAGTATTCTTGTTCGGTCAGAAGCTCGACGCCCATGGCGGTCGCCAGGCCCACGGCGCTGTCCTGCGGCTTGTTTTCCTTCCTCGCCTCCAGCGCCTCATCGTCGTAGCAGAAACTGGTGCGGCCACTGGGAGTTTGCTCTGAACAGTCAAAGAAAATGTATTCGCCGGTCTTCGTGTCCTGACCGACCACGTCAGGTTCGCCGCCCGTTTCTTCCATCTTCTCGAGTGACCACAGCTTTCCGGGCTGGGACTCCAGCCTTGCTTTTACTTTGCTCCACTCAAGACCTTGGTGGCGCTTCATATTCTTCCCAAAACGAGCTTCCAAGGTCCCGAGCAACTCCTCCCGTTGCTTGGGGGATAACTTCTCTTTATCGGTTTTAATCTTTTTCATTTTCTTTTTTGCCCTGACAAAGTCACGCGCCGAGATTCTGAGACTGGGCTTGCATTGTTTCTTCGGACAGTGTGTTAGGACCAATTCCTATAGTTTAGTTGTTCAGGTGGGATTCAAAGATGACGGGGCTGGTGTAAGCAAGACTGGAGTGAAGTCTGGTGCGGTTATAGAAGGTTTCGATGTAATCGAAGATGGCGGTGCGCGCCGCGGCGTGGGTGGCGAAGCGGTGATGATAGACCACTTCGTATTTAAGGCTGCTCCAGAACGATTCGATGAAGGCGTTGTCGTAGCAGTTGCCTTTGCGGCTCATGGAAGCGAGCAGACCATGTTGAGCGAGGACCTGGCGGTAAGCGGCGCTGGCGAACTGACTACCCCGATCGGAGTGGACGATGAGGGCTCTGCCCGGCTGCCGCTGGTGCAAGGCCATGCGTAGCGCGGCGATTGTCAGGGGAGCATCGAGGAGAGGACTCATGGCCCAGCCGACGACTCGCCGGCTGCAAAGGTCCAGCACGGCGACCAGATAGAGCCAACCCTCGCCAGTAAGTATGCCGGTGGCATCGGTGGCCCAGACCTGATTGGGGCGTTGGACGGCGAGGCCTTGGAGACGGTGAGGAGCAATGGGTCCGCCATGGCGGCTGTCGGTCGTGGCGTGGCGATACTTGGAGCGCTGCCGGGCAAAGAGGCGTTCGACCCGCATGAGCCGGGCGATGCGGTTGCGCCGTCCTGGACAACCGAGCACCTGCGCCAGGCGCGGACTGCCGTAAGTCTGACGACTGCGGGCAAACTCCTCCCGGATCCGAGCCCGTAAGTGGATCGTCTCGACTTGCCGCGATCTAGGCTGACGCCGTCGCTCCTGCCAGTCGTAATAGCCGCTGCGCGAGACGAGCAACGCCTCGCATAACCAGGCTACCTTGTATGGGCCGCTCATGGCTTCGATCCGGGCATACCGCTCGGCGGCACTTCGGAGAGGATGCCCAGTGATTTTTTTAGCACTTCACGCTGCTCCAGGAGCTTGGCGTTCTCCGCGCGTAAACGCTGGTTCTCCGCCTCCAGTTCCTCCAGGCTGCGCCGCGGCTTGCGCCCGCCTCCAGGATCATCCGGCGCTCGCTCTGTGCGCGCCCAACGGTAGAGCAGCGGCGGGCGGATCCCCAGCTCCGCTGCGACTTTGGCCGCGCTTCGGCCGCTCGCGCGCCAGAGCGAGAGCGCCTCCTGCTTGTACTCCTGCGGGTAGCTCGTTCTCTCACGAGTTGGTTTGCTGATCTGTGTTTTCATGTGGGTTCCTCGGCCTTTTGACCCTAAGCCCACTGTCCGTCAAATCAGGGCAACCCCACTCTGACCCCTTTTCATCCTCCCTCATAAAAACGGGAGATGCAGAAGTCGCCTAACGAGACCAAGATCAGCGACGCCTACCGGGAGCGAGCGTTGATCGGGGCTCAAATCGTTTAGTCATGGAAAGTGTGGGGCGAATAGCGGGTAGGCGTTCGCTGCATCGCCTGGTTAGATGATATCATGCGGTTTCACGCCCCTTCGCTGCCACGCCGAGTGCAAGAGCAACGCCGATGTAAATAAGCTGTAGCACAAGTACAATGCCGAACAAAGTGCGAAAGGTCTTAGCTCCCGGGGTCTGCGCTGGTATATTTTGCATACTGCGGATGTGAAAAAGGAAAGCTGCGAGAATAAAAACGCTCAGGGCAGACGCTGCCGAGGTGAAACGTAGGGCGTCATTAGCGCTGCCTACAGTAGAGAACAGAGCTCCGATCTGCAGGCCAAAACCACCTGCGACTACGTTGAGTGCAACGTCACATGCCTTCTGACTGATAGTGGTGAAGGGCGATGGGCGGGAACCACGCACCGCGGGGCTCAGCAAACCGAGAAGAAACCAAACGCCAAAGACTGCGCAGGCAAAACCGTAGAAACCGAGCATCGTATAGACACCCCAATTTTCTTTGAAGATGTGACTCAGGACGCTTGAAAATGGTGCCGAAGTGTAGCGAATACCAAGCTGAGTAACGAAGCCAACGACTGCCCACAAGACGGCGCGACCGAGGAAGGATATGATGCTCATCGGATCTTCATCATCTAACGAGAACAAGATCAGCGACGCCTACCGGGAGCGAGCGTCGATCGGAGGTGGAATGGTTTAGTCATTGAAAATGTGGAGCGAACAGCGGGTAGGCGTTCGCTGCATCGTCTGGTTAGACGGTTCGTGCAGCGGCTCGAACACGGTGGAATGAGTCTACTGCAATATACGATGCGATGACAACCACCGCTGCGACAGTAACCGGCAGATGGACAGCAACGCGAAAGCCGAAGGCGTGGAAAACCCGATCCCACAAACCGCGCTGTAATAAGAAGCCGCATACCCCGGCGATAACGCCGAGAAGCAGGAGGATGAGTGAGCGCGGCGGCCGGAGCAAGAGTGCACTAAGTGCTGCCAGGGCCGGGCCAGTGGATGCGATTACGGCGCGTGCAATGACGATGCCGTCGCCGTAACCGCCACCAAGAGACGGATGCTGATGCACCCACGCCTGCCGATCCGGCAGCCAGTAGAGCATAAGTGCAGCCCAGTAGGTGAATAGGAACGCCGGAACAAACATGAACCACTTTAACCTGCGAACTAGATCGAACGTGGTCACCGTCTAACGAGAAGTGGGTGGATTAAATCCGTAAAACAAAGCGGAATAATTCCGTCTATTCCGCTTGCCTGCCGGGCGGCCGCCCTTGTAGAACGGATTCATGCTGGATATACTGCCGGTTCCCCGCCCTGCCGACAAGGACAAAAAATTGCTCGAGCAAGTGCGCGATGTTTTGCGCTTCCGGCATTATTCCTTCCGGACGGAAAGAACTTATTGCGATTGGATCGAGCGCTTTATTCGCTTTGATTCGCTTATACCCCATTCGCTCAGCCTCTCGGCCTTCCCGTCTATGTCGTAGCTCCCCCCAGCTACTCCATTCATGGCAAGCGCCACCCGCGGGAGATGGCCGAGGCCGAGGTGACGGAGTTTTTGACCCACCTGGCGCGGGAGGGCAAGGTGGCGGCTTCGACCCAGAACCAGGCGCTGAGTGCCTTGCTCTTTCTCTATA
>JBPCJC010000101.1:0-54272 GCA_051005695.1 Chthoniobacterales bacterium
ACCACGGCCTGACCGCGCTGATCGCCACCTGGGTCGTCTTCGTTTTCAACGACTTCATCATCTTCACTCTTCGGTCCGGGATTTACTTCGGGTTCCATTATTCCCAACGTCAACGCCGGCTCGAGATCGAGCGTTACCAGGCGCAGACCGCCCTCGCCGAAGCGGAACTGCGCGGACTGAAAAGCCAGCTCAATCCCCATTTCTTTTTCAACTCGCTCAATAGCCTGCGCGCGCTCGTCCTGGAAGATCCAACGCGAGCCCAGGAGGCGATCACCCAGCTCGCCGGGATCCTGCGCTACCATCTGCAATCGGGAGATACCTCGCTCGTTCCGCTCGCCACCGAGCTGGCCGCGGTCGAGCAATATCTCGCGCTCGAGCTCATTCGTTTCGAGGATCGCCTAACGATTGAGCGCACGCTCGATTCGGCGGCGGAGTTATGCCTCGTTCCGCCCCTCGCCCTCCAGACGCTGGTCGAGAACGCAATCAAATATGGCGTCTCGCGCGAGAGCGGCGCCGGCCTGCTCCGGCTCGCGACTCGAGTGGAGGGCGAGCGGCTTGGAATTTCCATCGGCAACACCGGCGCCCTGCGCAGCTCGGATTCCTCCGCTTCCTCGATCGGCCTCGGCCTAACGAATCTGCGCACGCGCCTGCGCCTGCTCTTCGCCGACCGCGCCACGCTCGCACTGCGCGAACCCGAGCCCGGCTGGGTCGAAGCGCGGCTGCAACTTCCCGTCACCAAAGAATGAAAGCGCTCCTGATCGACGACGAACGTCTCGCTCGGGCGGAATTGCGCCGGCTCCTCCGCGCTCATCCGGAAATCGAGATCGTCGGCGAAGCCGCCAACGCCGCCCAAGCCGAGGAGAAAATTTCCGCGCTCCGGCCCGATCTCATTTTCCTCGACGTGCAGATGCCGGGACAGACCGGCTTCGAACTGCTCGCTGCCCTGCCCGACGCGCCGCGCGTCATTTTCACCACCGCCTACGATCAGTACGCACTCAAGGCTTTCGATTTCGGCGCGCTCGATTACCTCCTTAAGCCGATCGAGCCGGCCCGGCTTGCCCAGGCGCTCGCGCGTGTGCAGGCGGAAACCGAAACCGCCGCGCCAGCCACTTCCCCATCGGGCTTGCTCGGGGTGGACGATCAGGTTTTCCTGAAAGACGGCGATCGTTGCTGGCTCGTGCGGTTGAGCGACATCCGCGTGCTCGAATCGGAGGGCAACTACGCGAGGGTCTATTTCGCGGAAAATCGTCCGCTCATCCCGCGCTCGCTCCAGGCGCTCGAGGCGCGGCTCGACCCGCAACTTTTCTTCCGGGTCAGCCGGCAGCACATCATCAATCTGCGCGCCGTGCGCAAGGTTGAGCCGTGGTTCGACGGCGGCCTCGCCCTCTGGCTTGGCGAAAATGATCCGCAGATGAAAGTCGCGCGACGTCGCGCCCAAGAGTTACGCGAGCGACTGAGCCTGTAGCGCGCGCCCCCCCCCCGGCGCAGTGTCTTGACCTGCTGTCCACGTCACAAGTCCGCTCATGGAAGCGGACGCAACAACGCTGCAGTGAAGTGGCGATGGCCTTCTCGCGTTTGCCTCCACCGCTGCGCGCTGGCATCCTGAGCGCAGCGGAGGATTCCGCGAAACCATGGCCGACGAACGCAAGACTTTAGAACAACGCGCCCAGATGACAGACCTGGAGCGGCTCCGTCATTCCGCCGCCCACGTCCTCGCCACCGCCATTCTAAAAATCTGGCCGGAAGCGCAGTTCGCCGCCGGGCCGCCGGTCGAGAACGGCTTCTACTACGACCTCGAGCTGCCCCACCGCATCTCACCCGAGGATTTCGAAAAGATCGAGGCCGAGATGAAAAAGGAGATCAAAGCCAATCATCCCTTCGAGCGTGTCGAGGTCACGCGCGCCGAAGCGCTCGCTCTCGCTCATGCGGGAGAGCTGGCTGCACTTGGACCGCGACCCGAAGCGAGCAAGTTCAAGCTCGATATCGTCGAGAACATTCCGGAAGACGAGAAGATCACGCTTTATCGCAATGGCGAATTCACCGATCTCTGCGCCGGGCCGCACGTCATGCGCACCGGCAACATCGGCGCCTTTCGCCTAACGAACGTAGCCAGCGCCTACTACAAAGGCGACGAGAAGAACCCGCAGCTCCAACGCATCTACGGCACCGCCTTCAAGAACAAGACTCAGCTCGACGAATACTTCGCCATGCTCGAGGAAGCGAAGAAGCGCGACCATCGGAAGCTCGGCAAAGAGCTAGAGCTATTCACCTTCGACGACGACGTCGGCCCCGGCCTCCCGCTCTGGCTCCCGCGCGGCGCCGCCATCATCGAGGAACTGGAGAAGCTGGCAAAGGAAACGGAATTCGCCGCTGGCTATCAAAGAGTAAGAACTCCACACATCGCGCGCGAACAACTCTACCTAACGAGCGGCCATCTCCCCTACTACGCCGAGAGCATGTTCCCGCCGATGGAGCTAAAGTATGATGCTGCAGAAGAGCATAAGGCTGCGGAGTTAGAAGGCATCATCAGTGAAAAGCTAAAAGCGATCGCAGCGTTCGAGGCAATCTTCGCGAGGCTTGGGATGGAAGAAGCAAGAAGAGACCATTTAGAAAAGTTTGAGCGTCTCCAACAGAATAGGAGCGAGTTAGAGGTTCTTAATAAGCGGAGGGAGGATTTGCTGTCGCGGAGCCGGTACTACCTCAAGGCGATGAACTGCCCGCATCACCACAAGCTCTTCGCCGCGGTGCCGCATAGCTATCGAGACTTACCGCTAAGACTCGCCGAGTACGGCACCAACTACCGCTACGAACAAAGCGGCGAACTCTTTGGCCTTATGCGCGTGCGTTCGCTGCAGATGAACGACGCCCACATCTACTGCACCGAAGAGCAGTTCGAAGAGGAGTTCCGCGCCGTCAACGAGATGTATCTGAAGTATTTCAAAATCTTCGGGATCGAGAAATACGTCATGCGTTTCTCCACACACGATCCGTCCCGCTTAAGCGGGATCGGGGCAAAATTCGTCGATAACCCTGCGCTCTGGGCCAAGACCGAGGACATGGTCCGCGGCGTCCTCCAGCGCAGCGGCATCAACTACATCGAAGTGCCTAACGAAGCCGCCTTCTATGGCCCCAAGATCGACGTCCAGGTCTGGAGCGCGATCGGCCGCGAATTCTCCATCGCCACCAACCAGGTCGACTTCGCCGTCCCCGCGCGTTTCGGTTTAGTCTACAAGGACCGCGATAACACCGATAAGACTCCGCTTTGCATTCACCGCGCGCCACTCGGCACCCATGAGCGTTTCATCGGCTTCTTGATCGAGCATTACGCCGGCAACTTCCCGCTCTGGCTCGCGCCGGAACAAGTGCGCGTTTTGCCGATCGGCGACGAACCAGCGTTAATCGATTACGCGCGCAAAATTCAAACCGAACTCCGCGCCCACGAAGTCCGCGCCGAACTCGACGGGAGCAGTGATCACATGAAGGCAAAGATCGCGCACGCCGAGCAAATGAAAGTGCACACCATGCTAGTGATCGGAAACCGCGACATGGAAGCGAATGCTGTCAGCGTCCGCGAACACGGCAAAGGCAACCTCGGCGCGAAACCGCGCGTTGAAGTGATTGCCGATATCCTGGAGTCGATTAAACAACGACGGAGCTGAGACTCCGACACAGGATATCATTGCCGCAACAAAGAGCGTCGCGCGTAGCTGTCGTTAGGGCCCGAGCCATTTTATCCGAGCGAAACCGAGCGTCCCGGACACAGGAACTGCTGCATCGATGGTCTGAGTTGGAACACCATCGGGCGAAGTTTGTGACGATAGGATAGTTTCAGTGACACCGGTCGCGGGCGTCCACTGTGCAGATTGGAGCTGAACTCGTAGCCGTACGACCCCGCCGCCAGCCCGGACCGACGCGGGAACAGAATGTGGAGAAAAGGTTGACCGTCGATCCTCGTCAGAGTGGACTGGATGGGGTTGGAATTGCTGGCGATGGGCGATGTGCCTAACAAGTATTCGAGGGCATTCGAGATGCCGTCGCCATCCGGGTCGGCCGATGGATTGACGCTGAGTGTTCCGAAATAGGTCGCTGCCCAGGCGTCCGAGATCAGGTCATTATTTTGATCGACAAAGCTCGGGTTCGTCTCGGACCAGCGCGCAATCAGGATGAGATTGGCGGGTGCGATTGTCGCAAAGCCATCCGGCCCCCAGCGGGTCAAGGCCGATGGCAGACCGGCATAGGTAAGCGGCACTGACAGGGTGCCGGTCGGCTGCCCTGTCAGGAGATCAAAGGAGCGCAGGACGCTGCCGTAACTCAGATCATTCGTCAGCAGGTAGGCGCGTGTGTTTGGTAAATCGAGACAGGGTGTTCCTGAATTGTGCAGGTCGATTCTGAAAGCGAGCCCGTTACTATCGATGATGCGACCATTGCTGGAAAGGAGCCACGGGCCGGCGCCTTCGATGTCGGCGTTAGATGTTCCGACGATGTTGGTCGCAGTTGCAATGACGGTAACGCCCGACGGACCCAGACGCAGCCGGCTTAAGTTCGCGTAAGAGGTCCAACTGTTGAAGCCGATGAAAACGTCGGGATCGCCGGTGGGCTCCAGACGCACGGAATATTGGCTGGAGCGATTGGTCCGCTGGGTGGCGCCATCGAAGACCGCGGCAGTATGATTCCGACTGTCGCTGACGAGGATGCTGGTGCCGTCACCTGCAAGCACCTCGAGGTCCACGGCCGAGTTTGTTTCGCCCACCGGACCGAGTGGAATGCGGAAGCTGGCTGATGGAGTGGCATTGAGATCAATCCGATGCACGGCGGCGACATCCGATAACCCAAGGTAGAGATAACGACCGTTGGCCGACAGGGCGATGCAGTTCGAAACTGGATTTCCGTTAACTGGAATCGGGTCGGACATAAGGCCATTGGCCGGATTGATGGCGACGACTGCTCCGTCTTGATCGGTAGTACTTGGGGTCGTAGCCCAGAGGACGTTACGCATCGGATCGTAGATCAGGTTATTGGCGGCCAGGTTCAGCTGATTGAATGTGTTCAAGGTCACCGACGCGAAGGCAACGCCCACGGCGAGATTTGCACTGTTGTTGTGCATGTCGTTATCGAGAGAGCTAGAACTGACTGTCGCGACACAAGTGACCCGACCTGCGGCGGTCGGCGAAACACTAACATCGATACCTTGGGAGGCCCCCGCGGCTAACTCACCCAGCGAGACCGTCACGCTCTGGCCGTTAATGGTGGCCCCGCCGGCAGTGGCAGTAACGCTGAGAACGGTCTGGGTGGCGCCGAGCGTGACTGTAACAACTGCGTTACGCGCCACGTTCGGCCCGTCGTTGGTCGCCTGGATGCGGTAGGTGATGGGTGTTCCAGCGGCGACGGGGTTTGGGGTTGCGCTCAGCGCGACGCGCAAGTCGGCCGGCGGGCCGGTGGGTACGAGTTGGCTGCTGTTAATCAGAACAACCGCGGTCGGAGTTCGGAAGGTTACTCCATCCACGCCGAACCGGGTCAAAGCACTCGAACTGGATGACATGGGTGGAATCGAAAGCCGACGAATGAGCCCGAAGCTCACGGGATCGTAGGCAGCTAGCTTGTCATAGGAGGAATAAGAACTTGGCTGCTCGAGGTAGTAGACGCGCCCAGTTGCCGGATCGGGCGTGACCAACCCGAGCGTATGGAAATCTCCTGCCCGCCTCATCAAGGTTCCGTCGATAACCGCCCCAGTCGGTGTATAGATGGAGTTCCCACTGGTTCGAAAATCCGAGACAGTAGTCGTCAGTACCGCTACGCCAGGAGTCGGTTCCGTGAGTCCTGTGCTGCCCACGCGGAAGGAGTGGATCTTCGTTTGCCCATAAGTGTTACTGTTCAGACCGAAAACCGTCACCGGATCGGCGGATGGTTCGATATGGGAGATCACATTGGCGTAATCGTAGATCTTGGCAGAACGTGCGACGCCATTGTCGTAAACTGCGAGCCAGCGGAAATTCCCCGTGTAAGGTGGGGGGCTGGTGCTTTGATGGGCGACCAGCAAATTTGGCTGGCCCGCGACGGTACAAAGGTCGGTGGCATAAAGAACCGCGCCCCCCGAGTCGGGCACGACCGCAAAGGTGTAGGCGACCGTCATCTGCTCAAGATCGACTTTCGCGACCGTCCCATCCCGGTTGCGCGCTACGTAGAGCGCTTCACTTCCACTTGTCAGTGCAAGGATTCCCGGGTTTTGTCCCACGGGAACTCGAGCGGTGACCTGCATCGTAGCCGGATCGATCGCGATGACTTCGTTGGCGTAGATTACCCCGGCGGTATCGGGGACACTCGCCCATAGTCGTGCGCGAACCGGATCCCAGACCAGATCGTTCACCGGGATCGGAAGGGTGCGCATAACGTCCAGCGGGCGAGAGTCACTAGACTCGCGTCGATTGCGAAGCGCGTCGGTCGGCGAAGGCAATATTTCGTTAGACAAGCCACCGGAGCGATCTGGTCAGCGTGGTCGTAGCGGGTATGTCGCATCCTCGTTCGCGATGAAGTGATTGCGGGAATCCTGCAGGCGATCAAAGATCGCGCTGCGTGATTCGAGTTTTCCTTTGTCTTGTCAGCCTCGCGCTGCTCGCGTCGGTAGTTTGGATTCAGGAAAAAGAGCATTTCGTTGCGGCACCCGTCGCGCGGCCCACCACCGCCGCCCGCGCACCGGGACCGAGCGCGGTTCGCGCCGCGAGCACCCTGGGGCGATCCGGCCAGCCTGCCAGATCATTTCGCGCGTCACGGAGCGGATTTCCGGGCAAGCAATCCGGACGAGTATGCGTGGTTGGCGCTGCAGTTCCTGCGGCGCGCGCAGCTTGAGGGACTGCCGGCGAAGGTCGACCGCAAAGGCGTGGTGCGTGTGTTCGATTATGGCAGCGGCACCTTCGGCGCGTACAATCGCGACTGGCACACCAAGACTTTCTTCAAACCGGGCAACCGTGGTTACTTCGATCATCAGCCGGGTCGCTCGATCAACCTGCAAACATGGAGATGAGATGAACCACACCTGTCGGTTTGCGGTGATCCGAAATTAAAAGAAGCTCCGCGCACTCGGGGCGGGGTAGGCTCGTTCGAAATTTGTCCGAGCAGCGGCTTCCAATCGGGTGAGCGACGACGACGGTAGATTCACTTACGAGCAATGGCGAAAGCGATGGCGCAGCGCGGGAATGAAATGGTCGAGTCAGGAGAAGCCGCCGCTCACTTGGAACCCGGGCGAGCAGTTGGCGCGGCTCTTTCAGCCTCGCGAATAACCTGCACGCGGACCCGCGGGCGATCAGCGCGCGGCGCAAAGACTGCCGGGAAAAAATGAACGCCGGTCACGCTAACCATTCGTTAGGTAGAATGGCACCAGCGGCAGCATCGGTCTCGCTTGTATCTCAGCTAAAGGTTGCAGGCAATTCGCGATGCGCGCGACAATGGTAAATCTTCTGCTAACGATAACCAGGCGCCGTGCCGGACTACACACGATGGACCCTGAAATATTTATCCGCTGGGCGCTCGATCCCGCGCGCACGATCGAAGACCGTTACACTACTGAGCTGCTAGTGGAGCTGGGAGTGCGCTCTTGGAACGCGGCCAACAAAATCAGTGACACCAGACCGTTTGAAGAAACGCTTGTCCGCAGTCGCGAACGAAAACTTAATCCCGCCTACGAGCCGCATTACACTGAGGAAGAATTGCGCAAGGCTGCCGGTCCTCTCGCCGAATTAAAAACTTGGTGGGCGCATTGCTCCGATCGGCCGGTCCGCAGTCTCGAGCCTCTGCGCTTCACGACCGCGCTCGAAAGTTTGAACATGGCTTTCGGCGAACCGGTGGACATCTCGCCCCTGGCCGAGCTGCCTCATTTGCAAACGCTGGCGCTCGGTTACCCGGGCGCCGATCGCTACAATAAAAGCTGCACTGATTACACCCCGCTCACCCGCTGCCGCGCGCTCCGCGATCTTACTCTCGGCTTCGGGGTACACTGGCCGGATTTCACGGGTTTCGAAACTCTGCACGAACTCGAAGCCCTCCATCTTTCCGGTAACCTTCTTGCCCTGCCGCGCGGGCTCACTTTTCCAAATGTCCGTCGCGGCAGTCTCTATTGCCTACCCTTGGCCGCGCGGGATGTCGCCGATCTTCCCCAGCTTCCAGCCTGCCAATTCCTCACTCTCTGCGGTGCGGAACGGCTCGATGCCATCGAACGATTTCCGCACCTCCGCAATCTCACCATCCGCGGTCCCTTCCAGAGCTTCGAGCCGCTCGCTGGGTTGCAGGAACTCACCTGCCTTATTGTCGGCGTCCGCGAACACACCGATCCAGAACACCAGCCGCGCGATGTCGCGCCGCTCGCTCGTCTGCCGCGTCTGCTCTATTTCAAGATCGGTCCGGACTATAGCCCGGACAGGCCACGCGATTACTCGCCCCTCGTCGAGGCGCCAGCTTTGCGGGAATTGGTCGTGCAACAATGCCCGCCGGTGGCGATGGAAGTCGGCACGATCAACGCCGGCCTGGCCCCGTGGGACGATCTTTTCCTCGCTCCGGAGCCGCGACCGCTCGCGCCCTTGCGTTTGATCATCGCGCCCGCCGATGCCCCTAGTCGTCCCAGTGCCCAGTCATTGGAGGAAACCGGCGATGCCGATCCCGTCCTGCGCGAACGCGAAGCCGGCTGGGTGAACACATATGCCGCGCGAATCATTTCCGAGCGGATCGGGCATACCGACTGGGGTAGCTTCAAAGTGAACGAAGGAGTTCGGTCCTTCATCCTCACGGTCGAGTCCTTCGAAGTCGTGGAACGGCTTCCCGAAATCCTCGAGGCCGCCCGCACCGCGCTCGCCCACCTTCGGCACGAATACATCGGCATGGTCACGGTTCAGCTAAAAGTCCGACCCACTGCTCCCAGCCCGGCGCAGACCGAGCTGGATAACCGTCTCCAGGAACTCCGCGATGAGTGGGAGCAAACGCAGCACCAACGCGAACAAGCCGAATACCTCGACCGGCTCCATCAGCTGGAATTGAAAAAACAGCAGGGCGTTGAAATTGATCCCGAAGAATTTTCCCCCACCGAACAGCCGCCGTATCCTCAAATGGAAGACATCCTCCCGGCGAAAGATGACGTCGATGATTCCAACTCCGACGACGATGGCGGCATCGCGATCGAGACTGACCCCGATCCGCCCGAGATGATGTTTGCCGACGACGAACACCCGCTGGCTAACAATTACTTTTGCGCCGGCACCCTTTCCCAGGACGAAGTCTGGTTTTACGATAACTACCGCGGGATCGCCGTCCACCTGATGGGGCGCGAGCCAGATCTCGAAATCCCCAAAGAGGATCGGGCCGCGTAAATCCGCGCCGCATCCGCAAGCAAAGCGCTAACCGGAAACGCCGCCGGTCATTTTCAAAAGCACGGGCTGGCGACGAATCCTCGTGCGTCTGACTTTCGTGCCCGACGCGCCAGTGGTCACAGTGGTGACCGGGACTGCAGTCGTCGGCACGGGCGCGTTGCTGCTGACCGCGGGCGTGAGCTGCTGCCCTTGGGTGCCGGGTTTTGCTTTGATCTCGACCGGCGGAACCGACCCGCCGGTTTTCCCGAGCACGTTACTCAACCGAAAGAGCGCGACCATCATGTCGATCGCGTTCTCGTTAAAAATGTCGCCGTGTCCGTTGAGAATTTCCTTCGGCACTTTCACCACCCAGAAGGGCGAGCGATGCGCCGGATCGCCGGGGTAATTCAAGCGCCACCAACGCCACGGCGTAACCTGGCCGCGGTCGTCCTCTTCGCCGCCGGTAGCGAAAATCGGCGTCGGCTGCGGATCATCCGGGCGTGGCGGCAAGCCCTGCGGATTTTGCAAGTTTTCATCAAACGCGGTCGCCGCGTGCGTCGCCGGCATCGATTCCTGCAAGGCCACAATCTGGTGATCAAGCAGGAGCTTGTTGTGGCCGGGCGTGGTCGTGAAAAATTGCCGCTGACTTACCAGTTTGCCATCCGGCGTTTGGTATTTGCGGTAAAGTTTTCCGGAATTAAAAATCCCCGCGCCGAGCGGAAAGGCCACACCGGTCGCGCGATCGGTTTCCGAAGTCACGGAGACGATCCGCGCTTCATCTTTGTAGATGCACTGGTCGTCGCCGGGACGCATGTAGCATTTTTTCTTGGGCTCGAAGTTCAGCGTCGAGACCATCATGTCGCGCATCTCTTTCGTGTAGATCGATTCCGCGGCCGAGTTAACCAGCAAGATGAAATCCGCCGGGATCACTGGATGATCGCTGAGCAATCCGGCAGTCATGGCCTGCTCGATCGCGCGTTCGAGCACCAGCGCGCCGAAGGAATGACCGATCAAAACCGTCCGACCACGCTGCGGTTGATGACGCGCTTCATAGACCAGCCGAAAGATCGCTTCGGTGATGGTGTTGCTGCTGCCGAGCCGCGCGGCCGCGACTTTGCGCGTCGGAAAACTGAGGATCTTGAGCAGCGGATCGTAGGCCTGCTTGCCGCGCCAACCCATGTAAACGCCGACGATTTGGTAGTTCCGCACGCCCGGGGTGCGCGCAAGTTTCGCCAGGACATGGTGAAACTGCGGAACGTCGTTCGTGTTCGGCGAAGCATTGTTCTGCCAGCCGTGCACGTAAACCACCAGCAACGGATTGGTCGTGTGATGAATCAGCTCGACCGCGCGCTTCAGTTGATCGCGATCCCAGAAATCGCCCTGCTCATCGAACTCGATGTAACCGAGGTCGTAGTGTCCGCCTTCCGCGGGTATCTGATGTTCAACCGCGGCGGCGCCGACGCGATATTGCACGTTCCCGGTGCATCCGAAAATTCCGCCGAGAAGCAGACCGAGGGCGAGCGCTCGGACGGCCAGCGCCGACGAGAAAACATTTCTCATGATCAACCTAACGAGTCGATCAAATCACGAATCGGCGCGGCTGGAAATGAGCAAATGATCGCCGCGCTCAGCGCAGAAGAAGCCGCAACGCTTCCGTAAATTGCGCCTCGTTTTGCGGCAGCGGCACCGAAGCCTCGAAATGACCGGCGCCAGACAGCGGCAGAATCTTGGCCTCGTCGCCCGCTCGCTTTGCCGCTTCCACATACGCGCCTACCGATGACGGATCGACGATCGGATCGTGGTCGCCCTGAATGAAAACTTGCGGAACCCCGAGCGGTAACCGCTCGTTAGGCGAAGTCTCGGCGTAGCGCTTCGGGAATTTATCGGGCGGACCGCCTAACAAATGCTCGACGGAGGAGTGGCAACTACCCGGTGGGCCATTGCGGTATTGCGCGAGGTCGGTGATCGCGGCGAGACCGAGCACTCCGTGGATAGGCAGCGGATCTTTGACGAAGAGCTCGCTCTCAGCCGGGAGTTTGCTGCGACTGGCGAGCCAGAGCGCGAGATGGCCGCCGGACGAATGCCCGGCGGTGAAGACCCGTTTGGGATCGATCGGATGTGTCAGCGCGAGTTGCCTGACGAAATCGGTCGCGCGGGCAACATCGAGAAAGGTACCAGGCCAGCCGCCGCCTTTGTCGCCGAGGCGGCGATACTCGATCGTCCACGTGGCGACGCCGTGATCGCTGAACCACGCGGCCAGCCGGGTGGTGTAGACATAATCAAAATCCGCCAGCCAACATCCGCCATGAACGAGGACGATGATCGGGAACGGTCCGTCGCCTTTCGGCACCCGCAGCTCGCCGAATTGTTGCGGCTCCTCTCCGTAGGCGAGGCGCTCACCCTTCGGCGGCAACGGCATGTCGGAAAGCTCGGACCAACTGAGCGTTTTCGCCGGCGTGGGCGGCGATTCGGCGCGAGTGCAGGCGAGGACGAGGGACGTGAGAAGGATCAGGTGCTGCAATTTCATCGAGCACCGGAAGCTTGCGGGAGGCGTTACAGAACTCAAAGGCATTCGCTTCTGCGACCCGCGGCTCAATGGATGTGGACGTGGATGCCGGGGAGGACCTTTTTCCCGAGATCAAGCGCATTCCAATTCGAGAGACGGATGCAACCGTGGCTGGTGGTGCGGCCGATCGTTTCCGGCACTTCAGTCCCGTGAATACCGCTGCCTTTGTGGTTCAGCTCCATCCAGAGAATGCCGACAGGATTGTTCGGCCCAGGCGGGAGTTGGAAGAAGTCTTTGCTGCGCTCGGTCCCGTGCAAGATCGCTTCGTCCCAGCGGAAGGTCGGCATCCAGACAAATCCCCTAACGAACCAATCGCCGATCGGCGCGGGAAGGGTTTTTGAGCCGGGCGTGATCGGATAACTGCCGACGAGTTTATCGCCCTGATAGACTTCGAGAATCTTTTCCGAGACGCTGACGTCGATGCGGAACTGCTCCGCTTCCGGCTTTTTGCCTTCGGTCTTCAAGGTGTTGGCCTTTTCGGCCCGGTCGGTCTGCTGGCGCAAATCGATCGCTTCCTGGACCGCGAAGGGCGCGGCCACGTTCGGCACTTTGACTTCATCGCCGGCTTTCGCTTTTGCCCAGTTGAAGCCGGGATTGAGCGATTGCAAAAACGCGCGACGACAATGGAATTTTTCCCCAGCAAGTTCGAGCAAGTCTTCGTAAGGCAACTGCTCCTGCTTCGCCTGCGCGGCGTGATCCTTCGCGATGGCGCCGACCAATTCTTGGTCGGCCCTGGTAAATTGATAGGAGACGGTGGTCGCCTTGGTTTCATCAAGTGGCAGATCGAATTTCGCGGGCGGCTTATCGCCGAGCGCGGGCGACGTTTTCCCCTGCGCTTTTTCATAACGCGCGATCGCTTTGCGGGTGAACTCACCCCAGCGGCCATCGATCGCACCGGGTTTGAAAGCGGAGGCATCGAGAAAAAGCTGAACGCGGAGCATCTGTTCGTTAGGCGCCGGAGCAGTAGGTGCGGCTCGACCCGCGGTGGCGCACGAGATCGAGGCAACGAGAGCGAGGAGCACCGACCGGGAGATTGATTTCATTGCCAAGAGGATACGCGCGCCGCCGCTCCCACCGAACTTTTTGCGGCGGCGTTGCCATTTCGGCGAAGGCCGGAATGCGCACCGTGGCCGCGTGGCGTATCGGTGCGGCATGGAACTCGATCTCGCAGGGAAACATGCCGATCGCGGTTACGCGATGCTGGCTTCGTTGATTACACCGCGGCCGATCGCCTGGGTCACTTCGCTCAGTCGTGATGGGAAATTGAATGCGGCGCCCTTCAGTTTCTTTAACGCCCTCGGCGGCGATCCGCCGATGATCGGTTTTTGTCCGGGCGATCGCGATAACGGCGAGCCGAAAGATACCGCGCGCAACATTCGCGAAACCCACGAGTTTGTCGTCAACCTGGTCGACGAAGCGCTCGCGGAAGCGATGAACCAGACCGCGGCCTCGGTGCCGTATGGGACTAACGAGTTAGAGCTCGCTGGCCTAACGACTCTTCCTTCCTCCTCCGTCAAGCCGCCGCGAATCGCGGAAGCGCCGGCGAGTTTCGAGTGCGCGGAATGGGGCACGCTCCAGATTGGCGGGAACCGCTTGATCGTAGGACTCGTTAGGCGCTTGCAGGTGCGCGACGAGTTGATCGACCCGGAAAAGCTCCGCATTCGCAGCGAGCAGTTTCACGTCATCGGCCGCATGGCCAGTCCGCACTGGTATTGCCGCACGCGCGATCGCTTCGAAATGATCCGGCCGGATTAGCGGACGGGCGAATGTTTTGACGTTTGCCGGCGCCGGATTCAGCATGCAAACAAACCGCAGCCGTTAGGCTAATCGCCGCGACGTTGTGAAATTCCAAAACTTCTTCGCTGAGCTTAAACGCCGGCAAGTTTATCGCGCGGCGATCGCTTACGGCGCGGCCAGCTGGCTGTTCATCCAGGTCGCGACGCAGGTTTTCCCATTCTTCGATATTCCGAATTCCGCGGTGCGCTTTATTGGCGTCGCCCTCGTCGCCGGCTTTCCGATCGCCATGCTCCTGGCCTGGATTTACGAGCTGACGCCGGAGGGTTTCGTGCGCGAGGAGGAGGTCGATCCCGCGATCCGCAAAGGGCTCGGGCGGAAAACAGATTTCGCCATCATCGGCGTGCTCCTGCTGGTGATCGTCTTGTTAGTTTATCAACGGCTGCCGATGCACGGAGCGAGCGGCGAAACCATCCCGACCAAAAGCATCGCGGTTCTGCCGTTTGAAAATCTGAGCGAAGATCCGAAGAACGCTTTTTTCGCCGACGGCATCCAGGACGATATTCTGACCAACCTGGCGAAGATCAGCGACCTGCGGGTGATCAGCCGCACTTCGACGGAACGGTTTCGCGGGCGACAAGGTGCGCGCAGTTTACGCGAAATCGCGCAGACGCTCGGCGCGGCCAATATCCTCGAAGGCAGCGTGCGGCGCGCGAGCAATCGGGTGGCGGTGAACGTGCAGTTGATCGAAGCGCGTGACGATCGCCAGGTCTGGGGACAGCATTACGATCGCACGCTCGAGGACTCGTTAGGCTTGCAGGGCGAGCTTTCGGCGGAGATCGCGCAGGCGCTGCACGCGACGCTTTCGCCGGAGGAAAAAGCGCGGGTCACGCGCAAGCCGACGGACAACGCCGAGGCCTACGCGCTTTATTTGCGCGCGGTCGAATTAGAACACCGGCCGGACACCCTCCTGCGGGATTACCAATTGGCGGTGCAACTTTTCGGCGAAGCGATCACGCGCGATCCGAGTTTCGCGCTGGCGCACGCGCATCTCGCTTCCACGAGCGCGGCGATTTTTCATTTTCATGAACCGCTGGAATCCTGGGCGAGTAAAGCGCGCACGGAAGCGGCCGCGGCCTTGCGCTTGGAACCGAACCTGGCCGAGGGCCATTTCGCGCGCGGGCTTTGTCTCTATTGGCTGGACGAAAATTACCAAGCCGCGCTGCAGGAGTTTTCGATCGCGGCCCGACTCGCGCCTAACGACTCCAATGTGACGGCCTTGATGGCCGCGATCCAGCGCCGGCAGGGGCAGTGGCGGGAAGCCATCGCCTCCTATGAGCGGGTCGAAAAAGTGGACCCGGAGAATCCGAACATCGCGCGCAATCTGGTTTACACCTGCTCCGCGCTCCGCCAATGGCCGGAGGCCAACAAGGCGATGAAGCGCTGGCGGACACTCGCACCGGACTCGTTAGTCGCGAAAATCCAAGAAGGTTACCTGGAGTTTTTCGGAGGGCACGGGACCGGCGCGCTGGCCGCCCTCGTCGGGCAGGTTTCGCCGGAGACGGATCCGGACGGTGTGGCCACGAGTTGTCGCTGGGACATCGCGATGATCAATCACGATTTCGCTGCCGCCGAAAGCGTGCTCAAAAAATCACCGCTGAACGCGCTCGATTATTTAAATGGCGGCTCCACTCCGAAAACGCTTCTGGCCGGTTGTACGGTGCTGGCGCGCGCTGGACTCGCGTCGGCACAACCGCTCCTGGAACGCGCTCGCGCGGAGCTCGCCGCCACGGAGGAAGCCGCGCCGACGATTGCGGAGTCGCATGCAAACCTCGGGTTGGTCGAGGCGTTTCTCGGTCACAAGGAAGAGGCGCTGCGCGAAGGGCGGCGGGCGGTGGAATTGAAATCGACTTCGCAGGACGCAGTCGATGGCGCGATCATGCTTTGTTACCTGGCCTTGATCGAGGCGCGCGTCGGCGAGACGGATGCGGCCATCACTTCGCTCGGGCAACTCCTGAAAACTTCCGGCGCCATCGACAGCGCCTTTTACAGCATCACCGTGAGCGACTTGAAAAGCCGTTGGGAATGGGATCCGCTGCGGAGCGATCCGCGTTTCCAAACTTTGCTCGGCGATCGATGACTCGTTAGGCGAATAGACTAACGACGCAAAATTTCCGCGACGAGAATGCCGGCGTAGGTGCCGAGAGCGTTGCCGACCGAGCCGACGAGGATGCCGGGCAGGCGCAAATCATCACGGCCAATCGCCGTCGCCAAAACTCCGGCGCTGGTGGCACCGCCGATGTTCGCGTTTGAAGCCACGGAAATCATCGCCCAATCCTGCCGGAGCAAGCCCGCGCCGACGAACAAGAGCACGCCGTGGAGGCCGACGATGATCGTTCCCCACAGGAGCAGAATGCCGGCGACGGAACCATTGGCGATCAAGGCCGGGATGTCGCAATAGGCGCCGATGACCGCGAGAAAAAGCAGAACACAGAAGTAACCGAGCGTATGCGCGCCGCGGAGTTTCTGCACGAGTGGTAATTGCGCGAGCACGAGCGCGAGTGTGGTTAAAACCAGGATCACCGGGAGGACCGGAAGGAATCGGCTAACGAGTTGTGAAGCGAGCAAAGTGCCCAAACCGAGCGCGAGCAGCAGGGTGAGGTCGAGCACGCTGATTTGCTCGCGCGCCTCGAGTGTTTCCGCGGTGGCGACTGCGGCGGTCGTCGACTTTTGCGCGGAAGCGCCGCGTGGAAACCACTTCTGCAAAAAGCGCGGGAGAAGAATCGTGGCCACAATCCAGGTAGTGGTGATGATGTTGTCGGCGGCGTTGATCGCGGCGAAGAGGGTGCCGTTTTTGGTCACGCCGTACTGGAGCGCAACGGCGTTTAAGTTCACGCTCCCGCCGATGTAGGTGCCGGTGAACATGCCGCCGACGGCGAAGGCGTTTTCGACTCCGTGGAGCTGCGGCGCGACCAATCGGTAACCGACGAGCGTGCCGATGACGGTACTCGCGGCTCCGCAGCTAAAGAGGATCAGCATGGGCAACCCAGCTTTCCGCAAATCTTTCAGGCGCACATCCAGCAGCAGGAAAAAAATCGCCAGCGGCGCGAGGTAATTAAAGATGCCGTCGTACAGCGGCGGCGCATTCGAGGAGGACGGAAGCAGGCGCAGGTTCGCGAGGACAGCGGCGGCGAGGATGACAATCAAAGCCGAACCGAAGGCACGGAAAAATTTGTGTCGGCAAAGCCATTCCGAGAGCGCGACTAACAAAAGCAGAACCGTGCTGACGTAGAGCGGATCAGTCATGAACGGCATGCGCCGCAGACTAGCAGATCCTGGCCAGCGTTGTCGCGGTCCGCGCCGCGACGGCGCGCTATTTCGCGAAAGGATCGCTCGCGCGTTTCAAGGAAAGCTCGCGAATCGGAAACGGCGCCGTGCTCAAAAAATGGGTCGCCGAAGGGGCGGTGGAACCATCGGAAAATTTTTCCAGTCGGGCGTTGCTCGGTTCGACGAAGTCGGCGCTTCTGACCGAAAGCGGTTCCTTCATGATTTTCGACAACTCCTGCGAAAGCACGATCGCGATCGCGCGCGGATCGCGCGTGTAAACCGGAATCGGAAACCCGCCGGAGTTGCGATCGTAACCGTAAATCGTGCCTTCGGTCTCCCAGACACAATAGGCGTGACCTGCCGGATGATTGTCGTAACGGACCAGCAAAATCCGCGTCCAAAAATCCGCCTCGAGGGTGTGCTTGGTTTTCACAATCGCGAGATAATTGCAGGCGGAGATGACGCAACCGTTGAGGACGATGAGGTCATCCTCTTTCGGTTCGACGAGGACAACCCGTTCGCGTGCGCAGGAAGCGAACAACAAAACGGCGAGGGCAAAGGCGGCTTTACGGAACAATTTCGGCACAGGATCGAAAGATTACGACGACGGGTGAATTTATACTAGCTATATCAAATACACTGACTAAAAAACTGGGCCAATATTTGGGCGGAGTGCCCATTACGAAAATGACACTCGGCACGCGCAGTTTCCCCGGCAAATCCGAAGCCTAATGGAACTCCTCGAACTCTGCCCCGATTAGCATGCGCGCGCAGCCCAGTGATCACGCAGCGATTTATAGTGTCGCTGTCCTTTCATGAACAACTCCAAACGTTATCGCCATCCGCTGCGCATCCTTTGCGCAGACGATAACGCGGAACTCGTCGAGTTGATCGCGGAGAGTTTGCAGTTCTACGGTTATCGGGTCGAGTGGGTGCTGGACGGGCAGGAAGCATTGAAGTTAATCGCCGCCGAGCCGGAGAAATTCGACCTTCTGATTACCGACATGCAAATGCCGCACCTCGATGGCGCGGGCCTGGTGACGGAAGCGCTGGCCGCCGGCTACCGCGGCAAAGTGGTTGTTTTCGCGGGTGCCTTAACGGCTGCGGACCGGGAATATTTCGGTGCCTTGGCGGTCGAAGCGATCATCGACAAACCGGCCAATCACCGACAGCTCATCGGCGTGGTCGCGCGCCTGCAAACCGAGCTTTGGGAACAGTCGAACGCCGACGCTGCCTAACGAGCGGTTTCAGTTCGCGGCGGCCTGCCGGATTAGTTCGCTCAGATGATCGGGCACCAGCGGCTTCGCGATGTGATGGAGAAACCCCACGTGCATGCTCTTGGCGATATCGGCATCGGTGTTATAACCGCTCATCGCGATCGCGCGCACCGGCCGCTCGGCGTTCAGTTCTTCCATCAAGTCCCAACCGGTCCCGTCAGGCAGGCGAAGATCGCTCAGCAAAATGTCGAACTCGACCGCCTTCGCCAGGCCGCGCGCGGAAGCAACATCCGGTGCGATGTAAACCTTGTAACCGATGCTGGAGAGGAAACGCCGGAGACCTTCCGCCGTATCGGCGTGATCCTCGACGACGATGATGCGGAGAGGCCCAGAACTCATTGCCTGCTCTATAGCTTGCCCTGTGCCAAGAGCGGCGGTTGCTTCCATTCGGACCGCGTCGAGGCCTCGTTAAAATCGTGAACATTCTTCCCGACCCATTGCCCACCGGGGTTGCCGGAATCCCCGAGCGTCTCGCTCTCGGGCCGCGTTTTTTCGGCGACAATTTCATCGCGCCGAACGCGACCGTCGTCGGCGACGTCTCGTTAGGCGAGAAGTCGAGCGTCTGGTATGGCGCGGTCCTACGCGGCGACATTAATCGCATCGTCATCGGCGCGCAGACTAACATTCAGGACCACGCGGTCGTCCATCTGGCGGATCAATTCCCGACGATCATCGGCGCACTGGTCACCGTCGGGCACAGCGCAGTCGTTCATGCCTGCACCGTCGACGATGAAGTGCTCGTCGGGATGGGTGCGATCATTCTCGATGGCGCGGAAATCGGTGCCTGCTCGATCATCGGCGCACACACGCTCGTGACCATGGGGATGAAAGTGCCCGCGGGCTCGCTTGTCCTCGGATCGCCCGGCAAAGTCGTTAGGCAACTTTCGTCGGATGAACAGGCCGGGATCAAGACCTGGGCGTTGAAGTATGTCGAGGTCGCCAGGCATCTCCGCGCGCAAGTTCTGCCGCCCGGGCCCGGAGCAGCTCCGGCGCGCAACTGATCGACTCCGCCACGGAAACAGGCGGCCGCGCCAGGACGACAACCGCATCAAACAACTCGTGCGCATTCACCGAATCATCAGCGCTCCCAACGATCGCGCACACTTGCTTGCCATATCTCCGCGCCAATCGCGCAACCCCGGCGGGCGCCTTGCCCTCACGCGTTTGCCCATCCAGTCGGCCCTCGCCGGTGATCACGAGATCCGCATTTTGAATTGCTTCTTCGAGACCGATCCGTTCCGCCACCACCTCGAAACCGGAGCGCATTTCCGCGGAACAAAAACTCAGCAAACCGAAACCCAGCCCGCCAGCGGCGCCCGCTCCCGGCGTTTCGCGAAAATCCTTCCCGAAATCTTCCGCGCAAACGTCCGCCAGATTTTTCAGCGCCGCTTCCAGGAGTTCCGTTTGCGCCACCGTTGCACCTTTCTGCGCGCCGAAGGTTCGCGTCGCGCCGCGATCACCGAGCAAAGGATTGCGCACATCGGCCGCGGCCGTGATTCGCGGCAGCACGCGCGGACCCGGCCGGATCTCGCGCAACCGCAGCAAGCCGAGGACATCGCCCGCAAGCTCCACGCCGTTTTCATCGAGAAACCGAAAACCGAGCGCGCGCGCCAATCCGAAGCCGCCGTCGTTCGTCGCGCTCCCGCCAAGACCGATGACGATCTCGCGCGCGCCGCGGCGCGCGGCTTCGAGCAACATTTTGCCCACGCCGGACGAACTCGCGGCCACCGGATCGCGACCGTTTTCCGGTTCGCGCCACCGACCTGCGGCTTCGCTCATTTCCATGATCGCGATTTCGCCCCCGTCGATCGTGCAATAGCGCGCGACGATCGGACGACCGCGCGCATCATCCGCGTCGCAGGTCTGCCATTCACCACCGGCCGCGGCGCAGATCACCGCCGCCGTCCCCTCCCCGCCGTCGGCCAATGGAAGTTGAATGATTTCCGCGCGCGGAAAAACCTCGCGCACTCCCGCAGCGATTTGTTCCGCGACCGCGGCCGCGCCTAACGAGTCTTTAAACTTATCCGGCGCGACCAGGATGCGCATCGTCAGGCGCGCAATTTCCGTTCCAGAATTTCCCCCGCGAGTTGCGGGTTGGCGCGTCCCTGGGAAAGTTTCATCACCTGGCCTTTGAGAAAATTTAGCGAAGCTGCCTGGCCCGCGCGAAAATCTCCCGCCGGTTTTGGATGGGCCGCGATCACTTCCTCGCACAGCGCCTCCAACGCCGTTACGTCGCTCAACTGCGCAATTCCTTTGTCCTTCACAATCACGGAGGCATTTTTTCCGGTCGCGAACATCTCCGCGAAAACGTCCTTCCCCTGTTTCCCGCTGATCGCGCCGCGCTCGATCAACTGCACAAGTTCATCGAGCGCATTCGGCCGCAGCGGCGATTCCGCGATCGACAGACCAGCCGTCGCGAGCGCGTTTTGCAAATCGTTCAGCACCCAGTTGGCGATGCTTTTTGCTTTTGGCGCATCTTTCGCGGCCGCTTCAAAATAACTCGTCAGCGCGAGATCGTTTGTCAGCACGTCGGCGTCGTATTCACTCACGCCGTACCGTTCGACGAAGCGAGCGCGTTTCGCCGCCGGCGACTCTGGCAAGCGCGCGCGCGCTTCCGCGATCAGCGTTTCCGTTTTCACCGGGACCAGATCGGGATCGGGGAAGTAGCGGTAATCGTGCGCGGATTCCTTCGTCCGCATGAGAAAAGTTTCGCCTAACGAGTCGTCCCAGCCGCGGGTTTCCTGGGTTAAGCTCTCGCCGCGCGCTAGGGCCGCGCTTTGGCGCTCGATCTCAAAAGCGAGCGCGCGCCGCACGCCACTGATCGAGTTCATGTTCTTGATCTCGATCTTCGCGCCCAGTTCGGATTGCTCGTTAGGCCGAACCGAGACGTTGCAGTCACAGCGCAGTTGGCCTTTTTCCATGTCGGCATCGCTCACGCCGCCGTAAATCAGGATTTGCTTGAGCGCGCTCAGGAAAGCGAAGGCTTCCTCGGGCGAATGAATTTCCGGCTCGGTCACAATCTCCATCAGCGCAGTGCCTGCGCGGTTGAAGTCGATCCCGGTGCTGCTCTCGAAGTGAAAACTTTTCGCGACGTCTTCCTCCAGGTGAATCCGAACCAACGGAATTTTTCGCTCGCGGGCCGGCAAATTTTTCTGCGCGTCTTTCGGATACGCCAGCGCAGGCAAGGCCACCGAACCGCCGCGACCAAACGGCTGGTCGTATTGCGTGATCTGATAATTCTTGGCCACATCCGGATAAAAATAACTCTTCCGATCGAACTTGCTGACCGCGGGAATTTCGCAGCCGAGCATCAGGCCGGTGAGCACAGTCAGGCGAACCGCCTCGTGATTCATCACCGGCAATCCGCCCGGCAAACCGAGACACGTCGGGCAGGTGCGCGTGTTCGGCGGCGCGCCGAACTCGACCGCGCAGCCGCAAAACATTTTCGAGCGCGTCTTTAATTGCACGTGCACTTCGAGACCGATGCTGGCGCGATAGCTCATCTCTTGTCGGACGCGGGCGTTTGCGCGGCGTAATCCAGCGCGCCTTTGAAATCGAATTTTTTTAAACGCGCGGCCAGCTCGGGATCGTTCGCCGCCTCGATCAGGCGTTCGTCCGACAGCAGGTCCAGCAGGCGGCCTTCCTGAATCATCCGCGCAATTTCCGGATCGGCCCGAAGCGAGAGAATTTTTGGATTGTCGAGCAAGTCCGCGACCGCGGGATAGGCCACGAAACGCGAGGCGCTTTCCGGTTGCGCGAAGACTTGCCCCACTCTGGTCAGCGTCTCGTAGATCCCACCCGGCAGGAGATCGCTTTGCCTAACGACTGCACCAAGCGGCCCGAGCTCGAGCGATTTTTTCAAACGCGCGAGCGAGAAGAGGAGCGAATCCCGGTCCGGGACATCGACCGCGGTGCGATGACCAAGTCTGCGATCGCGCGCTGGGCGCTCGTCGAACGCCGGGATGCGCTGCGGCGCGCGGGCGTTGATTTCCGCTTCGGCGATCGCGCCTAACGAGCGAATGCCGACGACTAGCAACCAGAGAAAAAAGAGCCCGAAGAAGATACCCAGGACCGCCCCGGTGGAGCCGTAAACCAGCCTAACGAGACCAGAACTTTGTTGCCCGGTGCGTTTGAAAAGGAGGGCGCCGGCGGTGTTGACTAACGAGTAGAGAACCATCGCGAGGATGGCGCCGCTGAGCGCGGAGAGGACAAAATCCGGCGCGCTAATCAGCGGCCGCAGCAGCGGCAGCAAGGCGGCGCCGCCCCACAACGCGGTGCTGTAGGCCACGACCAGCGCGGTCAACCGCACCAGTTGCCGCGGAAGGCCGAGCCGCCAGCCGCGCAGGATTTGAAAGAGAATCAGAACGACGGCAAAGGAAACGAAAACCGTTTGCCAGAGCGGCGAACCGGAAACGAGATCGGGCTTCACGCGGGTTCGTTCACTTGCAGCGCGCGCTGCCGCAGCAGGTGATCGCAAAGGACGAGCGCGGCCATCGCCTCGACGATCGGGACGGCGCGCGGAAGGACGCAGGGATCATGACGGCCGCGCGCGGCCAGGGTGGTTTCTTCGCCCGCGGCGGTGACGGTTTGCTGTGCGCGCGCGATCGTCGCGGTTGGCTTGAAAGCGACGCGAAAGAAGAGGTCTTCGCCGTTGCTGATTCCACCTTGAACGCCGCCGGAGTGGTTTGTTTTCGTGCGCACATTTTCGTCGCGCATTTCGAAGGCGTCGTTGTGTTCGGAGCCCTTCATTTTCGTCGCCGCAAAACCGGAGCCGATCTCGAAACCTTTGGTCGCCGGTAAACTCAACATGGCCTTCGCCAGGTCGGCTTCGAGTTTATCGAAAACCGGCTCGCCCAAACCCGCGGGCAATCCGCGGACGACGCACTCGATGATTCCGCCTAACGAGTCGCCATCCGCGCGGGTTTGTTCGATTAATTTGAGCATGCGCTCCGCCGCCGATTGATCGGGACAACGCACAATGTTGCGCTCCACCTCTTCGCGTTTCACCGTCGCCCGATCGATCTTCGCGGAAATCTCGTGCACTTGCGCGACGTAGGCGACGATCTCGACCTGGCCGAGAACTTTCCGCGCGACCGCGCCGGCGGCGACGCGGCCAATCGTCTCGCGCGCAGAAGCGCGTCCGCCGCCTTGCCAGTTTCGAATTCCATACTTCGCTTCGTAGGTGAAGTCGGCGTGCGAGGGCCGATACGTTTTCTCCATCTCGGCATACGCTTCCGGACGCGCATCCTCGTTTCGAACTACGATGCTGATCGGGGTGCCGAGCGTCCTTCCTTCGAAAACGCCGGAAAGGATTTCGCACTGATCCGATTCCTTTCGCGCGCTGACGATGCTGCTCTGGCCAGGCCGACGGCGATCGAGCTCGCGCTGAATGTCGGCTTCGTTGAGCGCGATCCGCGGCGGACAGCCGTCGATGACCACGCCGACGGCACCACCGTGAGATTCTCCCCAGGTGGTGACGCGAAAGATTCGGCCGAAGCTGCTGGACATGGCGCTGCAAGCTTAGCGGTCGCGCTAAATCGCGGCGAGCGCAGTTCGCAGGTCGTCCTTCAAATCTTCCACGTCCTCGACGCCGACCGAAAGCCTAACGAGTGAATCGGTGATCCCCAGCTCCTGCCGTCTCTCCGCGGGAATCGCGCCGTGGGTCATGATCGCGGGATGATTGATCAAGCTTTCCACGCCGCCTAACGACTCGGCTAACGAAAACAAATGCGTGTTCTCGAGGAAGCGGCGCGTGCCTTCCAGATCGGTCTCGAGCACGATCGTGACCATGCCGCCAAAACCGCGCATTTGCCGTTTCGCCAGCTCGTGCTGCCGATGTCTCTCCAAACCCGGGTAGAAGATTTTCGCGATCTTCTTTTCACTCGTTAGCCACTGCGCGATCGCAAGCGCGTTGTCGCTGTGACGCTCCATCCGCAACGCGAGCGTCTTCAACCCGCGCATCGCGAGAAAGCTATCGAACGGTCCGGCAATCGCCCCAACCGCGTTCTGCAGGAACTGCATCTGATCGGCCAATTCCTTGTTTTCCCCGACAACCGCGACGCCGCCGACCATGTCTGAATGGCCGTTAAGATACTTGGTCGCCGAGTGGATCACCATGTCGAAGCCGAACTCGATCGGCCGTTGCGCCCACGGACTGGCGAAGGTGTTATCGGAAACGCTGACCGCGCCGTGCGCGCGCGCGATTTTCGCGACCGCTGCGAGGTCGATAAGTTTGAGCAAAGGATTGCTCGGCGTTTCCACCCAAACCATGCGCGTGTTCGCCTTAAAGTGCCGTTCAATCGCACCCGCATCCGACATGTCGATAAAGGAGAAATCAAGATTGGCCGAGCGCCGCCGCACCTTTTCAAACAGCCGATAAGTCCCGCCGTAAAGATCGTCGCTTACTAACACATGGGAGCCGCTCTCGAGGGTGTCGAGCGCAGTGGCCATCGCCGCCAAACCCGAAGCGAAAGCCCAGCCGCGGGTGCCGCTTTCCAAATCCGCGACGCAACGTTCGTAGGCCGAGCGCGTCGGGTTGATCGAGCGCGAATAGTCGTAGCCTTTGTGCCGGCCCGGGCTTTCCTGGACGTAAGTCGAGGTCTGGTAAATCGGCGTCATGATCGCACCCGTGCTCGGGTCGGGAGATTGGCCGGCGTGAATCACGCGCGTGGCGATATCGTGCTTTTTCATCGGGAAAGAATCGATCGACAGCTTACACAAATCACAAGAGGAGCGAACCGGGAATTACGACGAACCGTGGAAGACGCCGAATATCTGCCCGCACGCGCTGGAGTCGGTAATTGATGCGGCTTCGTTATTCGCGCCGGGTCGCCAGGCCGTGCTGGCCGCAGTCTATCTCTTGGTTGCTAGCCTCACTGGTATGCCTAACGAAAGCTGGCCCGGACTCACCGCTTGCTCGCGAGCATCGGACGGTTTTGAATCTCGACACCGCGCCCGATGAAAAATTGCTGGCCACGATTCGCGCGAGCGAAGACATCCGCTCCGCGCAGGTCATCCAATTATGAATCGGCGGCGTCCGCGCGCGGAACGGAAACCGAATCTGCTTTCGCAGTTCACCACCAACTCATAGCCTCACACCCATGACTATTTCTGGAATTCTCATCACCTGCTTGATCGGTCTCGTCGTCGGCGCCATTGCCAAGCTGCTCATGCCGGGGAAAGACCCCGGCGGTTGCATCATCACGATCCTCCTCGGTATCGCCGGCGCGTGGCTCGGGACTTTTCTCGGGCGAGCCATGTTCGGCGGGCCGAATTACATCGCCGGCTGGATCATGTCGATCATCGGCGCGATGATCCTGCTCCTGATTTATCGGATGATTTTCGGCCGGCGCGCTTAGCCGTTTAAAAGGGCAAACCGTTCGCGATCATCTCGCGGGTGTATTCGTAACCGCGCTGGACGATGGCGTCGAAAGCCTGCCACTCCAGCGGGCCGAAGCCTTCGACGTTCGGTTGCAAATGCAGGTCCACATCGCCGAGCAGTTCGGTGATGCGTTGTTGACTGTTGAGCGTGTTCGCCGCCATCAAGGTGGTGATCAAACTCGGCACCGGAAAACGCCGGCGCGACTTCGGTTTCAAGCGATCGAGCAGCAGCGTCCACGCGCCCGGCATTTCCTCGAAATTCATTTCGCTGAGAAAATTTCCCTTCGGCCGGAGATCGACCGCGATGATATTTTTGATCCCGAACCGCGCCATCACATCGACCGGCAGGTTGTTGAAAACTCCACCGTCGACGAGCAGGTCGCGCTCGTGCACCACCGGCGGAAATATTCCCGGGATCGCCATGCTCGCGAGGAGCGCGCGCTTGAGTTGGCCGCGCCGATGGACCACTTCGCAGGCGCGCGTGTAACTGCTGCTCACGCAAAAAAACGGCTGCCAAAGTTCCTCGATAAAGGTGCCGGGAAACGAATGCTCGATGATGCGGTCGAGCTTGCGACCCGCGAGCAAGGAGACCAGCGGGATGAAATTATAATCGCTCGTGGGGTTGGCTAAAAACTCGCGCCGGTTCTCCGCGTAAACTTTTTCCCAACCCCAATCCGCGGCCATGCAGGCGGCCAGGACGGAGCCGATGCTCGTCCCGCCGAATGCATCCACCGAGACGCCCGCTTCCTCGAGCGCGCGAAAAACGCCGATGTGCGCGAGCCCGCGCGCGCCACCGCCCGCGAGGACCAGACCAACCGCGTGGCCGCTAAGAAAACGCGCCAGCCGCGCGAGATCTTTTTGTTCGCCCGCACGCAAATGGAAATGCCGATAAACACTCGGCCGCACGGCCAGAAACCCCGGAGTGCCGACGCCAAACGGCCGACCGCCTGGATGCAAAAGCAGCAGCGTTTGCCGTGCAGACGTTATCGGTTTTTCACCGGATAAACCTGCGCGCTCGAGCGCGGAAAGCACCGGCGACGCATCCGCTTTTCCGACGAGCAGAACTTCGTCGGCCTGCCGCAAACATCGCTTCGTCCAGTTGGTCAGCGCTTCGTCCGCCTGGTAAAAGACTAACGAGTAACGACCTTCCAGCTCGTCGAGATATTGGACTAACCAGTAGTACGCTTCGCGATCTTCCACTGTCGCCTGGGCGGCTCCGGTCCGGCCGGCCGCGGCATCGATGGCCGCGCTCGTGAGATGAAAAACCTGCTCCGCTTGCGCGCGCAATTCGGCCTGGAATTCTTCGAGAAATCGCCCCGGCTCCACGCCTTCGCTGATCGGCACGACCGCGAGATTGACTACGTTGTGCGTCGCCTTGTGCGAAGTATTGCGCCGCTGCAAACGTTCGCTGATCACGCGATTGAGATTGAGCGCAAGTTCCGGCGCGGCTTTCAAAATTTCGTGAAACGCGGCCAGCTCGATGCGCGCGAGCAGCGTGTCGCGCAACGCCATCACCGTGGCGCGCCGGGGCTCGCCGGTGAACGCGCCCATTTCGCCGACACTTTCGCCGCGCCCGATCTCGCCCACTACCTGCGTGCGCCCGCCCGCGCCGGAAACACTCGCCTGCAGCCGCCCGCTCACGACCACGTAGATCGCATCGCTCGGTTCGCCTTCGCGACAAAGCAATTCCCCGCCCGCACGCTCGACCCATTCCCAAACCAAATGCGGCCGAATCCTGGCCAACGCTTCGTCGCTCAACGTGCCTAACAAACGCGGCAACGCGCGCCGCAGGATTTCGAATTGAGCATCACTGGATTCAGAAGTCATCGCGCAAAGCAAGCGTCATCGAATCTTCCCAAGAGCACGATAAACCGGCGAGCCCAAACGCTCGCGCGTCGAATCGGCGCGGATATCTGCGCGCAGTTTTCGTTTTCTGTTTTCGCCCTCCAAACAGCCGCCTAGATTGAGCGCGTGAGTTACCAGGTTTTCGCGCGCAAATATCGTCCGCAAACCTTTGATGATCTCGTCGGGCAGGCGCACGTCACTCGCACGTTGAAGAACGCGGTCGAGCAGAATCGCCTCGCGCACGCTTACCTTTTCGTCGGTCCGCGCGGCATCGGGAAAACTTCCACCGCGCGCATTTTGGCGAAAGCGCTCAACTGCATTCACGGACCGACGATCACGCCCTGCGGCGTCTGCGATTCCTGCAAAGAAATCACCGGCGGCAACAGTCTCGACGTCCTCGAAATCGACGGCGCGAGCAACAACGGCGTCGAGCAGGTGCGCGAGTTGCGCGACAACGTCCGCTATGCGCCGACGAAGGGGAAATACAAGATCTACATCATCGACGAAGTGCACATGCTCACTTCGCAGGCCTTCAACGCGCTCCTGAAAACGCTCGAGGAACCGCCGCCCCACGTGAAGTTCATTTTCGCCACGACCGAGCCGCAGAAAGTGCTGCCGACAATTCTGAGTCGCTGTCAGCGTTTCGATCTCCACCGCATTCCGGCGAACCTGATCGCCGATCATCTGCAATACATCGCCGGAAAAGAGAAGGTCACGCTCGCCCCGGCCGCGGCCCACGCGATCGCGAAGGGCGCCGATGGCGGATTGCGCGACGCGGAATCGATGCTCGATCAACTGGTGGCGTTTTGCGGCGAAGCAATCGCGGAGGCGGATGTGCTCAGCGTTTTCGGATTCACCAGCGAGCAAACGGTCGCGAGTTTTACCGAGAAAATTTTAACTGGCGCGACTGCCGAGGCGCTCGAGCTCCTGCAAAGCGAAGCGGCCAACGGGAAGGACATGATGAAATTGATGTCCGACCTGATCTCGTATTTGCGCGACTTGTTAATCTTCAAGGTCAAGCCGGACGCGGTCGCGGAGGAATTCAATCCCGAACTGCAAAGCGCGCTCGAAACACAGGCGAGCGTGATCGAAACCGATCGGTTGCTGGAATTGATCGACCAATTTGCCGGCGCTGAAGGCCGGATGAAATGGGCGCCTAACAAGAAGTTGCATTTCGAGATCGCGATCATCAAAGCGATTCAGACCCTCGGGCAAGTGACGCTCGATCAAGTGATCGAAAATCTTTCCGCGCTTCGCGACGGGAAAGTTTCCGCGGAGAAAACACCCGCCCGGCCGCCGACGCCCAAACCGGCTGCGCCGAAAACCGCGCCCCTCCGCGTCGCCGAAAAACCCGCGCCGGAACTCGCGAAGACGCCCGCGTTAGCCGTCGACGGCCCGGTCGACATCGATGAACTTTGGCAGAAAGCGGTGGAGCAAATCCGCGCGCGCCGCCCGCTGATCAAGGGCTGGATCGATTCCGCAAAACCGCTCGGGATCGAAGGCCGCTCGTTGCTGCTCGGTTTTCCGCCGGAGCAAAAGACCGCGATGGAATCGATCGCGCTGCCGCGGAATCGCGATTTCCTCGAGTCGATCCTGAAGGAAATCAGCGGGCGCGATTGGAGCCTGAAGTTCAGCTTAAAGGAAGGACTCGAAGTGCAACCGCCGCCGCCGGAAATCAGCGAAGAAAAAACTTCCGCGCGCCCGAAAACGGAAGCCGCCGCTACCTTCAAGGATGACCCGTTCATTCGCGAGGCCCTGGAAATTTTCAAAGGCGAAATCAAAACCTAACCAGTGCTGCGCGGCCTGGCCTAACGAGAGCAAAGATAATTTATGAATCTAAACAAGTTGATGAAGCAGGCGCAGAAGATGCAGGAGCAGATGGCCAAAACCCAGGCGGAGCTGGAGGATAAAACCGTCGAAGTCCAGGCTGCCGGGGGCAAAGTCACGGTCGTCGCCAACGGCGCCGGCGATGTCATTTCATTGAAGATCGACAGGGCGATCGTCGATCCGGAAGACGTCGAGTTTCTCGAAGAAGCCGTGCTTAGCGGGGTGAAGCAGGCGATCGAACAAGGGAAAGCGCTGGCGCAGGACGAAATGTCCAAGATCACCGGCGGACTCGGAGTTGCCGGTCTCGGCTTGTAATTTTTTTGAGATTCTTCGTTGCCAGGGAAGGCGTCGAGATCGGCGAGTTCGAAGACGCTGATTTCGAAAACAAAATTCGCACGCGCGAAATTTTGCCGACCGATCATTTTTGGTCGGAAGGCATGACCGGTTGGCTGACGATTTCCAAGCGCAAGCGAAAACCGGCCCCGCCGACCGCGCCGCCCAAACGCCGTCCGAAATTACCGACCAACGTACGCCCAGTACCGGTGATGCCGCTGCCGCCGAAAGCAAAAGCGGGCCCGCAAACTCCGGCCGCACGATTGCCGCGAGCCGGAAGCATCGGTTGCGTGTGTGTTCTCCTCGCGGTCGCGGGGCCATTGCTTTGGCCGGGATTGATCCTGCTTTCTTTTCCGCTGGCGATCGTAGCCTTGGGGCTCGCAATTCAATCGATCAGGCAACGCAACTTCCTCGCCGGAATCGCGCTCCTGATCGTGACCGCGGCCGCCGCGCCTTTGTCGTGGATGATGTTTGTTGATCGCGATCGCATGCTCTCGGAAGACGGACGGCAACAGATTCTGCAGGAGTTGCGCGATCATCGTTAGACCTGCCGGCTGCGCGCCTTGTTTCTCCCTGCTTCCGTCCGGTGCCAAGTCCGCGTTTGCGGCTGATTGAGGGCATCCTTTTCCCTATATTTTCTTCGGGCGCTGTCAGTACAACCGGCTTCGCGTTCGTGATCCCCAAACGACGTGGCCGCGCGCGACTAACGAATCAAGCGAAACCATTTGGAACCGCGGACAGACGGGCGAGAGTCGGACTTATGGGAAATAGCCAAGGCAGAGACAACGTGAAGAAACGCGCGGCGCGCCGGAAAAAAACCGAGCGGCTCGCGCTGGCGAAGGAGGCCGGCAAGAAACCCGCGGCCAAGAAAGCGGCGTCGTCTGGTTAGGCAGGAAGCGGGCGCAGTTGGCGCTGATGGCGCTGGTAGATCGCGACTTCGCCGATGGAAAACTGGCGCATCTTCTCCGCCAGCTTTCTGTAGTTTTCACCTAGCTGCACGTGCGCGTGCGCGTCCGACGCGGTCGTGAACGGAATCCCCCTGGCCATCGCTAACTCGATGATGGCGTCGGATGGATAAAGCTCGTGCACCGGTTTGCGCCAGCCGGCGGTGGAGAGCTCGATCGCCAAACCGCGCGCATGGATGAACTCAAGGGTCTCCTCCGCGAGTGATTGAATCTCGGCGCTCGGCCGGTGGCCGTGAATTTTGACCAGGTCGAGATGCGCCAGGCAATCAACTGACCCACTCGCCGCCATCTCGCGCACTCGCCGGAAATAATCGGCGTAAATCCCGTCGATATTCTTGCCGGCAAATTGCTGCGCGCCTTCCGGGACCCTGTCGAACATCTCGTTAGGCTGATCGAGGAAGTGGACTGAGCCGAGGACGAAATCGAGTTCGTCCCAGTGTTTCTCAATCCAGCGGCGCCCGGCGCTGGAGTTTACCGGATCGTTATCCAGCTCGATCCCGGCACGAATTTTCACCGACGGATTCGCTTCCCGCAGACGGGCAATTTCTTCGAAATCGATCCCGGTGCAGTAGCGATCGTGATCGGTGAAAGCGATCTCGCTCAGCCCGCGCGCACGCGCGCTTTCCACCCATGGCTGAAGCAGCGCGCGCGTGTAAGGCTGCACCCGATGCCCCTGGGGATGGCTATGATAATCCGAGAAAAGTTTTCCCGTTTCCGCGGCCGCACTCACGGCGCAGTCAGAAATTTCTGGCGCACCCGCAACTCGGGATAGCTCGGGAAAAAAACTTCCACGGTGAAAACCTTGTTGGGCGCGAGATCGCGGGTCGCGATCGTGTCCGCGTAGTCGACGTGCTCCTGCGGGTTGATGAAAACCGTCGCCGGCTCGTCGGTAAAGGCGTGATTATCCGACCAGGTCGTGAGCAAAGCGCTGGTCGCGTTGCGGAGATTGATCTCAAAACGCTGCGTCGTCGGGAACTGCAGCGTGATTGGATGTTTGGACCTGTTCGTCAAACTAAACCGAACTTCGAGCTGGCGAATTTCGGACAACTTCACCGGTTGCGGCGACAACTCAAGCGAGACGACCAGGCCCTGCAGTTCCGGATTTTTTTTATACTGCGGCAGGCCTTCGGAGCGAAAGGGATGGAGCAGCCGGCTCATCCAGCCCCGGCGCGGAGTGGCCTCGGTTTCCTGCGCGAGCGCGCTCGCGGCCAAGGCCAGCACGAGGAGGCACGGCATGGCGGCGCGCTTCATGAGCGGGTAATCAGCAAACGTTGCAAACGGTGTCAAACTCTTTATCAATCGCGCATGCTGAGGCTGCTGGCGCTGCTCATTTTCGTTGCTTGCAGCATCCTCGAGACGCGCGCGGGGAAGCCGCACTGCACTTTGCGCGCGCATCTGGAGACAAACGCGAGCAGCGGGGAAGTTTTTTCGACGACGGTGCATTCGGGGACGACGGGGCGGGAAGTGACCATTGAAAAAATACCCGCGATTTCGGAGCGCGACGTCGTCGCCTACGAGCCGCACGTGGCGGTTGATGGGACTTTCGGGGCGCTCTTTCAACTCGACGACCACGGCCGAATCGCGCTCGACACCTTAAGCTTGGAGAAGCGCGGCACCAGCCTGCACGTGTTCATCAATGGCCGACCGATGGCGGAGATGGAGATCGATCGACATGTCGCTGACGGAATCCTCTACGTCCCGTCCGGCCTAACGAGTGCTGACTTGCAATCGATGAAGAAAGATTGGCCGCGGATCAAGCGGACCCGGAAGTGATGCGGGCGGCGGTTCGCGGTGGCTGCATCCTGTTTTTTTTCCAGGCGATGACGCTCGCACACATTCGCGGCGAGGAATTGAACCTGAGTTTGCCGACGGAGAACGACGCCCTTTTTCGCGGTGGCGGCGCGGAGTTTTACCAACATATCGAGCGCGACTTCCACGGGGTGAAATCGACGCCGTGGGAGGGCGGACAATACGGTTTCGTGCGCAACCCGATCGAGACTGCGGCCGGTTTGGTTTACACGCGCTTTCACGAGGGGATCGATATTCGTCCACTGCGGCGCGACGCCCGCGGCGAGCCGCTCGATGCCGTGCGCGCGATCGCCGATGGCACCGTGGCCTACGTGAATGTGATTCCGCGTTATTCGAACTACGGACGCTACGTGGTGGTCGAGCATCGCTGGGATGGCGCGAGTTACTATAGTCTCTATGGCCATCTCGCGTCGGTGCTCGTGGGCAAAGGCGCGCGAGTGAATCGCGGTGAGCAAGTCGGCGTGATGGGTTACACCGGCGAAGGTTTGAACCAGGAACGCGCGCACGTGCACCTGGAATTAAACCTGATGCTGAGCCGGCATTTCGAATCGTGGTATGACCACTTCATCAAGAACGATCCGAACCGTCACGGCATCTACAGCGGGATCAATCTGGCCGGAGTCGACATCGCGCGGCTTTATCTTGCGCTTCGCAAACAGCCCGCGCTCACGATCGCGGAATTTCTCGCGGAGGAAGATGCTTTTTACAAGGTGGCGCTGCCGGCATCGCGTAATTTTGAATTGCCAAAACGGTATCCGTGGCTGTTACGCGGCGGCGCGGAAAGCGTTGCGGGGCCGTGGGAAATTTCCTTCAATCGCGCGGGCGTACCTTTGAAAATCGAGCCGGCGAAGGAAGCGGTGAGCGCACCGGCGTTGTCGTATGTGAAGCGGAGCGAGGGCGATTATTCGGACCTCACTCGCGGCGTCGTCACCGGCCGCGGCGCGAACGCGCGCTTGAGTGAAAGCGGCGAGCGCCTGATGCACCTCCTGATCTGGCCGGACTGAACGCAGGACGTTCTCTTGCGAGAACGCATCGTGCTGATGAAGTTTCCACACGATGATGACGCGCCGGAAATTTCTCGCCCTCGGAGCGCTCGCTTTTCCGGCTGCGATCGCGGCGGAGGCGGCAGCCGAGCCGACCAATCTGCGCGTAACCCACTTCGCGCTGAGCGGAAATCGCGGACTGCGCTTTGTTCATTTCACCGACTTTCATTACAAGGGCAACGCGCGCTACGCCGCGGAAGTGATCCGGACAATCAACCAACTGGCGCCGGCTTTCGTCTGCTTCACCGGCGATCTCGTGGAAGACAAACGCTATCTCCCGGAAGCGCTTGCCTTCGTTAGGCAAATCGCCGCCCCGGTTTATGGCTGCCCGGGAAATCATGATTACTGGTGTCACGCGGACTTCGCGGATTACGCGCGCGCCTTCGAGCAAACCGGCGGGGCCTGGCTGGTCGATCAAAGTCTCGTTAGGCCCGCGGACGGGCTGGAAATTGTGGGGATGGCGATGATCGGCATCCACGCCTTACGCGCGCCGAAAGCGCCGCGCCGGTTGTTACTGATGCATTATCCGGCGATGGCCGATCAGCTCGGCGATTTGCGTTACGATCTCATCCTCGCCGGGCATTCGCATGGCGGACAGGTGCGGGTGCCATTTTTCGGCGCGCCGGTTTTGCCCTGGGGCGTCGGCCGTTACGATCTTGGATACTTCGAAACCCGCGGCGGTCCGCTCTACGTCAACGCAGGGATCGGCACATACTATTTTCCCTATCGTTTCAATTGTCGGCCGGAAGTGACCGCGGTGACAATTTAGCCTAACAAGAGGTGGGCACGCGCTGCGCGAGCGCGACCCCGTGCGGAATCGCGCCAGCGACAAAACCGAGACATTCGACCGCACCACTCGGTTTCCCCGGGAGCGCGATGACTAACGACTGGTCGACGACCGCGGCCAGACTGCGGGAGAGGATCGCATTTGGGGTGATCTTCATCGACTCCATGCGCATGGCTTCGCCGAAACCGGGCAGCTCCACACGCATGATTTCGCGGATCGCTTCCGGGGTAAAATCACGCGCGGCGATGCCGGTGCCGCCAGTCGTTAGGATCAGGCCGCAACCCTGTGCGCTGAAGGCGCGGATGGTCGCTTTTATTTTTGCCAGCTCATCCGGAATGATGGCTTCGCTCTGCACCGTCCAACCGTTTTTTTCCGCGGCCGCTTTCAGCGCGGGCCCGCCGAGATCATCGTACTCGCCCGCATTGGCGCGATCGGAAATGGTGATGATCCCGACGGCGATACTCATGGCCTAACGAGACGTGTGGCTTCCCCTCTGACCGTCATCCTGAGTCGCGGAGACGACGAAGGACCTCACGCAGGATGGTTGGTGCGCGGCCAGGTGAGGATTCCAAGCTCCCTGTGCGAGGTTCCTCGCAGTCTTCGCCGCTCGGGACGACAACGTGGCGGCGTTCAGACATCGCGTTTGGTTTTTTTGAGTAGGCGAATTTCGGTGATTCGCATCTCCTTGTCGACCGCTTTGCACATGTCGTAGATCGTCAGGAGCGCGACGGAAACGCCGGTTAGCGCTTCCATTTCCACGCCGGTCTGGCCGGTGGTGCGGGCAGTGCATGTGGCCTCGACCGCGTTCCCGCCTAACGAGAGGTCCACTTCCGCGTGGCTGAGGTTCAAATTATGGCAGAGCGGGATGAGCTGGGACGTTTGCTTGGCGGCCTGGATGCCGGCGAGACGCGCGGTCGCGAAGACGTTGCCTTTGGCGATTTTGTCGGACGAAATGAGCGCGAGCGTTTCCGGTCGCACAATGATGCGGCCCGCGGCGATCGCTTCGCGCACACTCACCGGCTTGGCGGAAACGTCGACCATCTGCGCGCGGCCGTCGGCCGCAACGTGAGAAAGACCGGCCATGTTTTAGCCGCCGATCGCGACCATCTTGCGATTGGTTTGGTAGTTGTTCCGGAAATCGTGCTGCTCCGGTTTCCGTTCCACGACATCGAGGAAGAACCGTTCGAGCTCGGCATCGCTCGCGCCCGTGCGCATCGGTTTCATGATGTCGAACTCGAGATAACTCCCGAGACACGGCCGGAGTTTTCCGTCGCAGGTCAGGCGGAGTTTATTGCAGCTCTCGCAGAAGTGGAGATTGGTCATCGCCCCGATGAAACCGACGCGCTGGTTTCGGCCCGGGATCTGGTAGTAACTGGCGGGGCCGTTGGTGCGAAATTGCGGCTCGGGAATGAGCGCGCCGAAACGCTCTTCGAGCACGCGTTGCGCGGAGCGGATGGGAAAGAAATTTTGTTCTTCGAGAACTTCGGTGGTGCTCACGGGCATGAGTTCGATGAAGCGTAGAAGAAGATTGCGCGCGGCGGCGAATTCCACCAACGGTGCAAGCTGGTCCGCGTTTCGGCCACGCATGAGGACGCAGTTGAGTTTGATCATCTCGAAACCGGCAGCGCGCGCGGCTTCGATTCCAGCGAGCGCCTCCGGGAGAAAATCGCGACCAGTCGTTAGGCGATAATCTTCCCGATCGAGGGTATCGAGCGAGATGTTGACCGTCCGGACGCGGGCGTCGCGCAAAGCCTGCGCCATCGTCAGGCCAGATGAAACTTCACGCGCGAGCAGAGTTCCGTTGGTCGACAAGCCGATGTCATCGATCCCCGGAACGTGCGCCAGTTCCTGCATGAAACCGAGGACGTCGCGGCGGGTGAGCGGTTCGCCGCCGGTGACGCGCACTTTCTTCACCCCAAGCCCGGCGGAGATGCGAATGAGCCGAAGTGTTTCTTCAAAACTCAGGATGCCGACGCGCGGCAACCATTCCTGTAATTCCTGCGGCATGCAGTACGTGCAACGCTCGTTGCAGCGGTCGGTGATCGAGACCCGCAGGTAGGAAATCCGGTGGCCGAAACGATCTTCCATCTCGCGGCAACGCTACCGGCAACGTCTGGTGGAAGCAAGGCGACCGGCCGGCGGGTTGACGGTAAAAATGCGCGGTTGTATCGTCGCGCATGAAGCGTCGAATTTGTTTTGGAGCGCTCGCCGCCCTCGCGGTCAGTGCATTTCTTCTCGGCGGTTGCACCACGCCCGCCAGTCGAATCGCGGACCATCCGGAAATTTATAATCGGCTCGGTCAATCGGATCGCGACCTGGTCGCGCGCGGCGAAATTCGGCCGGGGTTATCGCAGGACGCCGTCTTTCTCGCCTGGGGCGAGCCGGACCGGAGATCAGTCGCGAACGTGCATGGGCATCCCGCCGAGACCTGGGTTTACGATGCTTCCACGACCGGCGATTACGGTTACGGGTCATTCGGCGGGTACGGCGGGTACGGGGGCTTCGGTGGATATGGCGGCGGCTTCGGCGGATACGACCCGTTCTATGGCGCCTATTCGCGCGGGTTCTACAGTCCTTTCGGCGGCCGGTTTTATCGGCATCGCGGCTATCGCTACTATGGCTTCGGCTATGGCTACTACGATCCGTTCCTGTTTAGCGGAACGTCGATCATTCGTTATCCTTACAAGACGATCTCTTTTCAAAAGCGGCACGTTGTCGCCTTTCAATTCCTCGCCCCGCCCTCGATCTATTAAGAGCCGGCGAATTGTTGATCGCGCGTCTGAACTCGGTTAATCCGGCGAGCGCCGATGGCTTATAGCTCCTTTGCCCAGTTCGTCGCCGCGCTCGAGCACGCCGGAGAACTGACACGCGTTTCCATCCCGGTCGAGACCGATCTGCTCATCGCGGAGTGGGCCAACCGGGAAATGAAAGCGCCCGGCGGCGGGAAGGCATTGCTTTTCGAGAAACCGTTGATCAACGGGAAACCGTCGCAGTTCCCGGTGGCGATCAACACCATGGGCTCGACCAGACGGATGGCGCTGGCGTTAAAGTTGAACAACGTCGCCGATCTCGCGCAGGAGATTCAATTGATCCTGAAAGCGAAACCGCCGACCGATCTGCGCGAAGGCTGGAGCCTGCTCAAGCAGGGATTGAACCTGCTGCATGCGCGGCCGAAGCACGTCAAGGCAGGCGCCTGCCAGGCAGTGGTCCATGAAGGCGACAACGTCTCGTTAGGCGAACTGCCTATCCTGAAATGCTGGCCGAAGGATGGCGGGCGTTTCATCACCCTGCCGAACGTGCACACCCGTGACCCCGATACTGGCGAACGCAATCTCGGGATGTACCGGATGCAGATTTATGATGGCCTAACGACTGGAATGCACTGGCAGGTGCACAAGGTCGGGGCGCGGCATGGGAAGCGTTATTATGAAAGGGGCGAACGCATGCCGGTGGCAGTCACCCTCGGTGGCGACCCCGCGTACACGTTTGCCGCGACCGCGCCGTTGCCGGATGGACTCGACGAGATTTTATTCGCCGGCTTCATCCGCAAGAAATCGGTCGAGCTGGTGAAATGCAAAACCATCGACCTGGAAGTGCCGGCGGAGGTCGATTTCGTTCTCGAAGGTTACGTCCAGCCTAACGAGACCAAAGCGGAGGGACCATTCGGGGATCACACCGGTTTCTACACCGCGGTCGAGGATTATCCGGTTTTTCACCTGACCGCGATTACCCATCGGCAGGAGGCAATTTATCCGGCAACGATCGTGGGGATTCCGCCGATGGAAGATTTTTATATCGGCGACGCGAGCGTGCGCATTTTCCTGCCGGTTTTCAAAATGAACTTCCCGGAGTTGGTCGATATGACCCTGCCGCCGGAAGGCGTTTTTCATAACCTCGTCTTCGTCAGCATCCGCAAGCAATACCCGTATCAGGCCTTCAAGGTCATGCATGGGCTCTGGGGAATGGGGCAAATGATGTTCAGTAAATACATCATCGTGGTCGATGAAGATTGCGACGTACACAACACCAGCGAGGTCTTGTTTCGCCTCTGCGCCAACACTGATCCAGCGCGCGACAGCACCATCATTCGTAATCCCAGCGACTCGTTAGACCACGCGCCCTCTGCGCAAAATATCGGCTCGCACATGGGCTTCGATGCGACCCGGAAATTGCCCGGGGAAAATTACCATCGCGCGTGGCCGGAGTTGCTCAAGATGACCGAGGAAGCGCAGAAGCTGGTCGATGCCCTGCAAAAGAAAGCGGGTTGATCCGGTTTTCGCCGAACCAACCCCGCTCTGGAATTGCTCTACGTCTCCGTTCGTTAGGCTAAAAGCCGAACGCCGGAAAGCACGTCGCCGTTAGGGCCGGCGAAAAATGCGACCGCTGGATGGATCACGCACGAGCGCGCCCCGCGGAACACCGCGGACATCCACAATCGAGTGCGGAGGATACGGACTGCGAAGCAGCCCGCGAGTGCCGGTGCTACGCCCATAGGGATAGTAGCCGACCTCGTGACCTTCGTAATAACCGTTCTGATCCGCTTCGATGGAAGCGCCGATAAGCGCGCCGGTGCCGGCACCGATGCCTGCGCCGATGGCCGCGCCCCGGAGATTACCGGTGGCCGCGCCGCCGATGATCGCACCCGTAGCCGCGCCAAAGCCTGCGCCCTGCCCGGTCGGAGTATCACAAGAACTGAGAGCGAGAGCGCTGAGCGCCACCGCCATGACCACTGCTGCATTAAGTATTTTCATAATTTTGATTCTAAGAAGCCGCTAACCTAGCGGCGAAATGTATCGCAGCGAGGCCTAACTCCGGCCGTGGGTTGACGGACAAACGCGCACCCGTATTCGATTCCGCTCAGAATCCGAGAAGGCGCGCGGCGACGTGACCCGCCTTCTGCAATCGGTTCAGGCGATACTCTTTTTCGAAGACGCGGAAGCGATCGCGTTCCATCCGATGCAAGAGATCGTGATAAACCGCGGCCATGATTTCAGCCGCGATCATCGCGCGACGATCTTCGCGCGGGAGCAGCGCTTTTGCCTTTGCGAAAAGCGCGTGCGCGCGTTCCGCTTGGAAATTCATCAGGGCGAGAAAGCGCTCGTCGTAGGTGCGCGCGCGTAGCTCCGCTTCGGAATAGTCGAAGCGTGCGAGCTCGTCTTGGGGCAGGTAAATGCGATCGCTGCGCAAATCTTTGCCGACGTCGCGGATGATGTTGGTTGTTTGCAAGGCAAGCCCGAGCTCGATCGCATATTCGCGGCATTGCGAGTTGCGATAGCCGAAAATTTCAATGCTCACCAGGCCGACCGCGCTGGCCACGCGGTAGCAGTAGAGCCGCAGCTCGTCGAACGTAGCATAACGCGAGATGCTCAAATCCATCTCCACGCCAGCGATGATTTCCTCCAGCATCGCGGGCGCGAGGCGGTATTTCGCGATCAACGCGCGCACTTCCGGCGCCAGCGGATCCTCGCCATTTTCTGGTCTCGTTAGGCTCCGCCGCCATCTGGCCAACCCCGTCGCCTTCTCCGCCGCGCGCAGCTCGCTCGAGTCCGCGAGGTCATCGATGACCCGGCAGAAAGCATAGAAGGTAGTGATGTCTTCGCGGCGTTCCCGGCCTAACGAAACAAAAGCCAGGGCGAGGTTCGATTTACTCTGCCGAGTGATCCGGGCTGCGTCGGCCATTTTTCAGTAGCGAATCCAAGTCTCCTGCCCGATGCGCCCGGTCTCGCATTGGCGGAAAAGACAAACCCAAGAAGCCAGCAACCAGCCGGTCACGAAACCGCGCAGGATCACGTAGATCGTTTTCCAGAGTAAGACCGCCACTACCCGATCAGCGATCGCGCCCCGGACGATGGCGTCGCCCGCGGTGAGAATGAAAAAATGGAGCGCGCAGATAAGGAGAAACCAAGCCAGGCGGAGGCCATTGCGCTGCACGAATTGCCGATGCGCCCGAAAGGCCGCAGGCAAGTTCTCGTTATGCAGAACGAGCGAGATTTGCACCGAACAAAAAACCAGGATCAGAGCCGTCATGACCACCCGTTCGATCGGGAGGTAGTCGAGCACGTCTGGGACATTAGTGAAGTAGGCCAGGAGCAACGGTAACCTAACGATCAACGTGCTGACGAGGATGACGATGCCAGCCCACTTCAGGACGTAACTAAAGCGCCGCACGGCGAACTTAACCAGTGCGGCCTCGGTAAAGCTAAGGCCTTTGATCCAGGCCAGGCAAACCGTGATCAGGTAAACCTGGATGTAAACGCCGAAGAGATATTCGAAGATAAAAGCGACCGCGTCGACCGTCGCCGAAGTTTGGAAGAGGACCGATTGAGGCAGGACCGTCCGCCAGACTGGTAGCCGCCAGTAGACGATCGGTTTGAAGAGCGAAGCGATCGCGCTGAGCACCAAGATCAAGTAGATTAGGTAACCCCAAAGACGAAAGCGCTGGTGTAACGCCCGGAAGAGCGCGCGATGTAGCCCGCGCCAGTTACAAAGCAGCATGATCGCGGCGATCGTGGAAAGCGGGTAAGTCGTCGTCGCGTTATCGAAGATCCCGGCCACGCCTTCGGCGGCGGGCAACGGCGCTTCCTGCCACACTTCTGTAAGCCGAGGCCACTCCCAGGTGCGGATGGAGCTGATCGCGCCGAAATCCAGTTCCGAGGAATTCTGCAACGGGGTGAAGGTGGCGAATTGGAAAACCGAGTAGGCAAACCCGAGCAGGACAAAGGTTAGCCAGACCCGTTTGAAGCGCAGGAGACACCGCAAGCCATCCCGAAGCGCCAGTCGCACCGGGTTAAAGAAAAGCAAAAGCAGATAGCCGCCGCCGAGACCGAGCAGAGGATATACCGGCGGCACGCTCGGGAGCATTAGTCCTACCTAACGAATCAAGCCCCAGTGCTTCCCGAAAGGCCAGTAAACGAAGAGCCCGCGCCCGACCAAGTTCTCCTCCGGCACCGGCCCCCAGTAACGGCTGTCGTAGCTATTGTAGCTATTGTCCCCCATCGCGAAGTAATGATGCTCCGGCACGATGTAAGTCTGGTCAGGCGCGGCCAGGTTATCCCGGCCCTGACTATAACCACGGTAGCCATCCCTGGCCGACATGACACGTTGGAACCCGATTCCTTCCGCAGGCCGCCCATTGATAAAAAGCTGCGGCGAAGCCACTCGTAGCTCATCGTCCGGCGTCCCCGCCAATCGCTTGATGTAAAAGGGCGCGCCCGTCTCAGGGTCGGCCGGGATCAGCGGAATATCGTCTGTGCGAAAAACAAAGACGTTCCCGCGATGCGGCTTCTGGAAGTTGTAGCTAAACTTATCCACGAAAACCTGGTCGCCCGTATCGACCGCGCCGCGCGCGATCACGTCCCCGCGATGGTAGAGGTTCCCCGGGGCCACCTTGAAATCCTGCCGGAGCGTATCCGGCGAGGCATAAACCAGGAACTGCTGTTGCTGACAAATGATGCGCGAGAAAGTGAAGAAGAACCCAAACTTCTTCGGTACGATTTGCAGGACCCGGTCGTCCGCCTGCGAGACCACGTTGATGTAGTTGCGACCGAAGGCGAAAAATTCCATCGCCTGCTGGAGAATATTCGGCCCCGGCTGATCGCTCGGGTGCCCGATGATTCCGTTGAGCGTCGGCTGCATCGAACCCGTCGGGATCTTGAAGGGCTGCAGAAAATACGAGCGGATCCCGATGGCCACGATGATCGCCACCAGGATGACCTCGCAGTTCTCCCGCCAGTGCGCCTCCCAGGTCACCGGGGTTAACTGATGCAGCTTGGCATCGAGCGCTTCCGCCTCGGTCTTGATCTTTTCGGATTGTTTCTGCCGCAGAGCGATGTCCAAAGCGTCGATCCGCGTCTGCACCGCGGCGCGCTCGGCGTCCGGCAAAACGTCCCTCTTGTAACGCAGATACTTCTGCGCATGCCGCAGAAGGAGTTTGCTGTGCTTGACGTAGCGCGGCGTAAACATGGCGTGAACGCTACGCAATCATTGCCGATTCGGCATCTGATAATTGTGCGACCTCCGGCGTTGCCCATTTAGGCCACTCGTAGCATTCCACTGAACGCAATCGCGTCGGCTTGCTGACTGTGCGCCGATCAGCCGGGCGAACGTCTGCCGGAGGTGGCTCGATTCCAACTTGAAGGCCATCAGCAACTCCGAGAGTTGTCTCTTCTTCGATCTGGAGCTACCAGCTCCGAATAGATTCGGCCTACTGCGTCTTCAGGACCTGGATGAAGGCTTCCTGCGGGATGTTGATCCGGCCGATGCTTTTCATCCGCTTCTTTCCCTCTTTTTGTTTCTCGAGGAGTTTGCGTTTGCGGGTAATGTCGCCGCCGTAGCATTTTGCGGTGACGTCTTTGCGTAAGGCGGAGACGCTTTCGCGGGCGATGATTTTGCCGCCAATCGCGGCCTGGATGGCCACTTGATAGAGCTGGCTGGGGATAACTTCTTTTAGCTTGGCCGCGAGCTGGCGGCCGCGGGCTTCGGCGCGTTCGCGGTGCACGATCATGGAGAAGGCATCGACGGGTTCGCCGTTAACTAACAAGTCGAGCTTAACTAGCTTAGCGGCCCGATAACCGGCGTGCTCGTAGTCCATCGAGCCGTAGCCGCGGGTGATCGATTTAATCTTGTCGTTGAAGTCGACCAGGATTTCGTTCAGCGGCAGTTCGCAGTGGAGCATGACCCGGCGGGTATCGAGCGTCTCGGTGTGATCCATGGTGCCGCGCTTTTCCATGATGAGCTGAAGGAGGTCGCCGATGTTCTCGTTAGGGCAAAGGACGTAGGCCTTGACGATCGGCTCGCGGATTTCCTCGATGATACTCGGGTCGGGGAGATGCGCGGGGTTATCGACCAGCAAGACTTCGCCACGTGTCGTTAGGATCTCATAAACTACGCTGGGCGAGGTAGCGATGATGTCCATGTCGTACTCGCGCCGGAGACGCTCCTGGATGATCTCCATGTGGAGCAAACCAAGGAAACCGCAGCGGAAACCGAAGCCGAGCGCGACGGAGCTTTCCGGTTGGTAGATGAAGGCGGAATCGTTCAGGCGCAGTTTGCTGATGGCGGTCTTGAGGTGCTCGAAGTCGGCGGTGTTGATCGGGTAGATGCCGCTGAAAACCATCGGATGAATTTCCTGGAAACCGGGGAGCGGTTCCTTCGCCGGATTGCGCAAGTCGGTGATGGTGTCGCCGATCTTGATGTCGGCGGTGGTCTTGATGTTGGCGATGAAGTAACCGACGTCGCCGGCATTGAGTTTGTTTTGCGGAAACATCTTCGGGGTGAAGACGCCCACTTCCTTGATCTCGTGGCGGGAGTCGTTGTTCATCATCCGCACCTGCTGCCCTTCCTCGATGCTGCCGGACATGACGCGCACATAGGCGACAACGCCGCGGTAAACGTCAAAGACGGAATCGAAAACGAGTGCGCGCAGGACTTCGTCCTCCGGTTGTTTCGGGGGCGGAATGCGCTCGACTACCGCTTCGAGGATGTCCTCGATCCCGATGCCCATCTTGGCGCTGCAATCGATCGCTTCCTCGGCGGGAATTTGCAGGATCTCCTCGATCTGGCGGTGGACCGAGGGGATGTCGGCGTTCGGAAGGTCGATCTTGTTGATCACCGGAACGATCGTCAGCCCTTGCTTGTGCGCGAGGTGAACGTTGGCCACGGTTTGCGCTTCCACGCCTTGGGCCGCATCGACGATCAGGAGCGCGCCTTCACAAGCAGCTAACGAGCGCGAAACTTCATAGGCAAAATCGACGTGGCCCGGCGTGTCGGAAAGATTCAGCCGATAGGTCTTCCCGTTTTTCGCGGTGTATTTCATCGCTACCGGGTGCGCCTTGATCGTGATCCCGCGTTCCCGTTCGAGGTCCATCGAGTCTAACAACTGATCCTGGCGTTCGCGATCCTGGATCGTGCCGGTCCGCTCGAGCAAGCGATCGGATAACGTGGTCTTGCCATGATCGATGTGCGCGATGATGCAAAAGTTGCGCGTGAGCTCGATCGACATGGAGCGCACACTATGCGGGCGCGCGCTGGGTGGGTCAATGAACCGGCCGGTGCGGTTTCGGAAGTTCATTGTCCTTTGGGCGCGGCGCTGCTATCGATGTCCGCCGATGCGAAGATTAATGATTACGACCGGGGCCGGGACCGTAGCGCACGAGCTCGCGGAGGATTTGGTCTCGTTAGGCCGCTCGCCCGAAAACGCGATCGTGATCGACGATCCTTCCGTCTCGAGCCGGCACGCGCTACTTCAGGCCGCGGGCGAAGATTACCTCTTGAAGGATCTGGGTTCGACCAACGGCACCCGGGTCAACGGCCAGGTGATCGAGTCCGTCACTTTGCGCGGGGGCGACCGGGTGCGCTTTGGCAAGGTGGAGGCGCGTTTCGAATCCGAGCACGCGGGCGAGGCGCAACCGTTGCCGGTCCTGGCAGAAGTGGAATCGCGGCCCGCGGAAGTGAGTGCGCGCCCGGCCGACTTCGCAAACGCGTCGCCGTTTCCGAATCGAAAGACGCCGCGCGATCCGATGCGAACAGCAATTTTCGCGGCCGCCGGGGTGGCCGTGCTTGCCTTCGCCGCGAGCATGCTCGCACTGGCGCAAATGCATCCGCCGTCGCCGTAGGCCCGGCGCGTTCCGCGCTCGACGCCGCGCGCTCGCGGCGATACTTCTCGCTCCATGAAGTGTTTTCTCGTCCTCGCGATTGCCCTGTTCCTGGCTGGCTGCAACGGCGAACGCACGCTCTTGCAAAAGTTTGTCCCGAAAGATGATGACGCCTTCGCGCGCCATTTTCTCGAGCTGGTAAAATCGAGCGACGACCCCGCGGCGACCGCGATGCTGGAGGAAAAACTGCGCCCACAAGCCGCGGAGGAATTCTCGAAAATGCGGCCGGCACTCGCGCGCGGCGAGGCGCAATCGTTTGAGACAATTAATTTTCTCGCGGGCTATACGAAGTTGAACAACGAACCCACGAAGAAACAATCCGAGCTGACCTATCAGATTCATTTTCCCGACGGCTGGGCCGTGGCCGACGTGATCGTGGAATCGGTCAACGGGAATCGCCACATCAGCGGCGCGCACGTTGTGCCCCTAACGAATTCGTTAGCCGTGCTCAACGCCTTTAGTCTGCAACACAAATCCGCCGGGCATTACGTCGTCCTCTGCGTGGCCATTCTCGTGCCTTTGCTCGTCCTGCTCGCGCTCATCGTTTGCGTGCGCTCGCGCGTCCGGCGGCGCTGGCTCTGGATCATTTTCATCCTCATCGGCATCGGCCAATTTCAACTCGACTGGACGACCGGCGTTTGGAATTTCCAAACCATCTCCTTCCTCCTCTTCGGCGCGGGCTTTATGCGCAACGGGCTTTACGGTCCGTGGATTTTGAAAGTCTCGCTGCCGTTGGGCGCGCTCCTGTTTCTGCTCTTGCGCCGGTGGCTTCAGCGCCCCGCAAACCCGGCGACGCTGGCGGATTCGGCGCCGGGAAAAATCGAGCCGCCGCGAAACGATTCCTGAATCGTTCCGGTTTCCGCTTCATCGTCGCTCGCTGCGCGTTTTATTTTTCAATGTCAAAACGTCTCCTGCTTTGGGACATTGACGGAACCCTGATCACCACCGGGGGCGCGGGCGAAAAAGGGTTGAAACAAATGGTGCTGGAACGTTTCGGCACGCGCGATGATTTCCACGACATCGAGATCGCGGGCCGCACCGACACCGGCATCGTGATCAGCATTCTCCAGAAATATAAAATCGAGCCGACGGAGAAAAACATCGCCGAGTTCCTCGCGGAATATCTCGCGCGCCTGGAAAAACAACTATCGCAAACGCCCGGCCGCGTGCTCCAGGGCGTGCGCGAAATCCTTCAACGCCTGCAGGGCAACCCGGAGCGCGTCCTCGGTTTACTCACCGGAAATCTGCGCCGCGGCGCGGAGTTGAAACTACGCTATTACGGACTCTGGGATTACTTCGAGTTCGGCGCCTTTGCCGATGATCATCGCGATCGCAACCAGCTCGGCGCCTTCGCCCGCGCCCGCGCGCTCGAAAAACATGGCGAAGAATTTGCCGGCGCGCAGATCGACGTCATCGGCGACACCGGCCACGACATCGCCTGCGGAAAAGTTTTCGACGCGCGCACGATCGCCGTCGCGACTGGCACCTGGACGCGCGCGCAACTCGCGGAACGCGCGCCCGATTTTCTCTTCGACGATTTCGCGGAGGTCGACGAAGTCTGCGCCACCCTCGGCTGGTGACGGATTGACGAGGCCGCGGAGAGTGACATCTTCTTCGCCGCATGAGTTCGCCCGATCATTCCAACGTTCTCCCGCTCAAAGGCGAAATCGATCTGCACGTTTCGCCGCGAGTCGCGGCCTCGCTGCAGACAATGATGGCGGCGAAGCCACAGCAACTGGTGGTCGATCTTTCAGAGGTGAATTACATCGATAGCTCGGGCCTGGCGGTGTTGATCGAAGGCATGCAAAACGTGGCCGCGTATGGCGGGAAATTTGCCCTCGCCGGTCTGCAGGAAACGGTCCTGCCGATTTTTGAAATCGCGCGGCTCGATCAGGTCTTCCGGATTTTTCCGACGACCGACGCCGCGCTCGCCGCGGACTAACGAGTAGTTTCCAAGCACGCGCGAAACGCTTTCAGCCAACCCCGCGTCTCGCCCACTCCGCAGGATGTCATCCCGAGGCGGCGAAGAGCGCCGAGGGACCTCACCCATCCGCGCGGCGCGTACAAGTTTACCGGAGGTAATCCAACCCCCACGGGCGAGGTCCCTCGGCGCTCTTCGCCGCCTCGGGATGACAAGGAGCGCGGCGACGGCCCCGCGGTTATCGGGCGAGCAGGATTTCCAGCGTGCGCGCGACGTTGACCGAAATGTCGTAACCGGCGGCCAGCTTGCGGTTCTGCTTTTGTGCTTCCGCGCGCGCCTCGGCGGACGACCAAAATTTCAGCGCGCGCGCGAGGGCGGCGACGTCGTTCGGATCGTGGACGATGCTCCCGTGCGTTCCGTCTTCGATGATTTCGGAGAAGCCGTTCGCGCGGGTCGTGATCACCGGCACACCGGCCGCGAGCGCTTCCAAACAGGCGTTGGAAAACGGATCGTAAATTGTCGGGAGCAGAAAAATATTCGCGGCCGCGTAAAGCCGTGGAAGGTCGCGGACGACGCCGAGAAAGCGCGCGAACGGCGAGCGATATTTCGGTTCGTTCCCCCGCCCCGCGACCAATAATCGCATCCCGGAAAGGCCGCACGTTTCGACCGCATCGATCGCAAAACGCAGCCCTTTCCGTTCCCAACCGGAGCCGACGAAAAGCACCGCGATCTCGTCCGGCATGATTCCCAATTCGGCGCGGCTCGCCGTGCGATCTTCGGCGCTGAGTTGAAACTCCTTTACCGGCACGCCGTTCGGCACGACCGCGATTCGTTCGGCCGGATAACCATAAACGTCGATGATCTCGCGCTTCACCATTTCGGAATTTGCGATTACGCGGCGCGCGCCGTTGTCGGCGAAGAGTGCGCGCTCCAACTCGAGAATCGCGCGATGTTTATGGTTCAACGCGAGCGCGATTTTTTCCCACGCGCCGCCGAGTCTCGCGCGCCGATCGAGCCACGCGCGGTGGACGCCGTCGCCGGCACGATAAACATCGCAACGCCAGACGCGCTCCAGGCTCATCAAGACATCGCAACCGAACGCCGCCCGTTGCGTTTCCACCGCATCGGCAAATTGGCGCGGCGATTTTCCCGGCAGCCGCACGAACGGGCCGGCCAACCACTCGTTAGGCGGCCAGTCGTCCGTACTGATCAGCGTGGCTTCATGGCCCGCTGCCACCGCGCCCTCTGCGAGCCGTTTTAAATACGCCTCCGCGCCGCCGCTGCCGGAAAAGCCGCGGCGCACAAAACTGATCTTGAGCTGTGTGGAATCCATGAAGCGCGCGCCGGCCGAGTCCCTCTTTACTTGCCGGTAAACGCCACAATACTGGTGAGCCGATGGTCGGTGAAACCTTAAACGTGGCCCCGTCTCAAGTGGTCGCAACGGAAGCGAAATCGCTGCCGCAACATCTCCTCTACTCTATTTTTGCTCGCATCGGTGGCTCCGGTTTAGACACGGATGCGTTTGAAGCGTTGCGCGCGTCGCATCGCGGCGGATTTCTCGGTAAAGCGGTCGCGTACGATAATCGGCAAAAGGAAATCCCGGCGCGCTACATCCAGTCGCTGCGCTGGCATCCGGTGCGGCTAATTTCGTTTCTCGATCGTCCTTATTATTACGGCGCGAAGAAGAAGTATCTCGACTGGGTCGCGGCGCGAATGCTCGAAAGCGGAAAGTACGATCTCTTCCACAGTTGGTCGGGCGATTGCCTGCAATCACTGCGCGTGGCCCAGCGCCGCGGCATCCCCTCGTTAGTCGAAATTCCCACCTGGCATCGCGACCGCGGGAAGATTGATCGGCCGGCGACGCCGCCGACGCCGAAGAAAAGTTGGAAAGAAAACCTGCTCCTGGAACGCGAGCGTTTTCTCGAGGAATACGAACTGGCCGATCTCCTCGTGGTCTTGTCGGAACGCGCCGCGGACACCTTCCGTGTGCAAGGTTTTCCGGAATCGAAACTCTACTACCTGCCGCGCGGCGTGGATGTGGAGCGATTCAAACCCGGCCCGCGTCCGCCGGTCTTTCGCGCGGTTTTTTCCGGCGCGTTGATCGAGCGCAAAGGGATCCATCACTTGCTTGAAGCGTGGGATCGGCTCGCGCTGAAAAACGCCGAGCTCTGGCTGGTCGGCTCGGTGCACGCGGAAGCGAAACCGCATCTCGAGCGCTTCCAGCGCGATAACATCCGCGTGGTCGGTTTCGTGCGCGACGTGGAAAATTATTTAAGTCAGGGAACGATTCACGTTTTTCCATCGACCTGCGAAGGTAGCGCCAAAGTTACCTACGAAGCGGCGGCTTGCGGGTTGCCACAAATCACCACGCGCGAAGCCGGCGACGTGGTCGTCGACGGCGTGGAAGGAATCATTATCCCGCCGGCAAACGTCGATCGTTTGGCGGAAGCGATTCAGCATCTCTACGATCATCCGGAAATCGTCGAGCGAATGAGCGTGGCCGCGCGCGAACGCGTCGTGCAAAATTTCACCTGGGATCATTTCCGCACGCGTTTGCTGATTGCGTATCAGCGCGCGATGCAGATGAAGCGCTGAGCGCGCCTTATTCGTGGTCATGCGCGAGCGAGATGAACATTCTTCTCATTCAACTCAAGCGCATCGGCGACCTCGTCCTGACCACGCCGGCGATCACGGCGGTCCGCGAAAAATTCCCGCGCGCGAATATTTCGCTGGTGGTTTCGGCGGGCACTCGCGAGTTACTGCCCGCGATCCAGGGAATCGATCGGACCTTGATTGCGCGCGGCAAAATCAGCGACGCGGCGTCGTGGTTCACGGTCGCGCGGCGCAATTACGAATACTGTCTCGACTTCACCCGCAACGATCGCTCGGCCTTTCTGACGTTGCTTTCGGGCGCGCGGAAGCGGATCACCACCGATCATCCGAAGCAGCGGTTAAAATTTCGCGCGCGCAGTTACAATCAGTTGGTCGATACGCCAATCGGTTTAGTGCACACGGTCGATTACCACCTGGCATTGCTCGCGCCGCTCGGGATTCACAATGCTTCGCCAACTTTGCGATTGGAATTGCCGGCCGCGGCGGAAGCAGAAGCGGAGCGCGTGCTCTGGCGCGCCGGCGTCGCCGGAGATTTCCTTCTGCTTCATCCGGGCTCTGCGCGGGCGGAAAAATTTTGGGAAACGGAACGCTGGGCGGCGGTGATTGAATATGCAGCCGCGCGCGGGCTGGCTTGCGTCGTCACTGGCGGCCACGCTTCGATCGAACGCGCACACATCGCCGCGATCCAGGCGCACACGCGCCCACCGTTTGTCGATTTATCCGGACAGATCGATTTGCTCACGTTGACCGCAATCATCCGACGCGCGCGCCTGGTGTTGACGGTTGATTCTGCGCCGATGCATTTGGCCGCGGCGATGCAGACGCCGCAGGTGGTTTTGTTTGGCCCGACGAATCCGTTGCATTGGCGACCGCGCTTCACGCCCGCGCTGATTTTACAAGGCGGACACGCAGGTCCGTTGAGCGAATTTGCCCCGAAACAGAGGGGCGCAGCGATGAACCTGATCTCGACGGAACAGGTGATCGATGCTATGGAATCGCTGCTGTCGGCGCCGGCAGCTTCTGTTTCATGAGCGACACTCCTGCCGCAAAAACCAAACTCTCGTTTTGGATGACCGTGCGGGTGGCCTGGCGACCTTACCGCCGGGTTTACAGCTACGTTAAACCCTACAAGTTTCGCTTCGGCCTCGCGCTCGGTTTTGGGTTTCTCTTCGGCGCGATCAATTCCTCGCTCCCGCTCGTCCTGGCCCACGTGATGAACTTCGTTTTCCAAGGCAAGGCGATCAATCCGCAGTCGCTTATGTCCGACACGACTGCGCTCAACGCCGGGCCGCGGATTAATTCCATCCTCCTCCTCTGCCTGCTGATACCGGCGGTTATGACTGCGCGCAGTCTGTGCTCGTATATGAGCGCGTACTACACCGCCTGGGTGAGCAGTAAAGTGCTGACCGATATCCGCGACGAGCTCTTCGGAAAAATCCTGCGCAACTCGATGGATTTCTTTAACCAAAATCATTCCGGGATGTTGATGTCGCGCGTGACTAACGACACTCGCTTGATGCAAGCCGCGCTTTCTACGGTGAGCAGCGATATCTTCAAGCAACCGGTCTCACTCGTCGGCGGCATCGCCGTGCTCTTCTACATGGATTGGAAGTTCACTTTGGTAACGCTGGTCCTGTTTCCGAGTTGCCTGATTCCGCTGACGATTTACGGGAAGCGCGCACGCAAAGCGGTCAAGCACGAGCAGGAAGACATGGGCCAGATGGTCGTGACCATGCAGGAAACTTTCGCCGGCATCCGCGTGGTGAAATCGTTCGCGCGCGAAGATCACCAGGAAAATTCCTTCAAGCACAGCAACTGGCTGCAGTTCGTGAACATGATGCGGATCGTTCGCTCCACCGAGATGACCGGGCCCCTGGTGGAAACGATCGCGGCGCTCGGCGTCGGTCTGGCGTTGCTCTATGTTTTCTTCGCCAATCTTTCGGCCGCGCGTTTCATCGCCTTGAACGCGGGCATTTTTCTCCTCTACGACCCGATCAAAACGCTCAGCCGCGTGCACATCGTTCTCCAGCGTTCGATCCAAGCGACGACGGAAATTTTCCGGATCATCGATTCGAAACCATCGGTGCGCGATCGTGCGGATGCGGTCGTCTTGGCGTCCGCCCGCGGCTTGATCGAATTCGACGACGTCACCTTCCGCTATAGCCGCGGCGTGAATGACGCGCTTTCCGGTGTGAATCTGCGGATTGAGCCGGGGAGAAGTTTCGCGCTCGTCGGCGCGAGCGGCGCCGGCAAATCGACCATCCTCTCGCTCATCCTGCGCCTCTACGATCCGAACCGCGGCAACATCCGGATCGATGGCCACGATTTACGCTCGATCACTCAGCGCTCGCTCCGCGAACAGATCGGACTGGTCACTCAGGATACGTTTCTGTTTCACGATACCATCTTGAAGAACATCCAGTTCGGCCGTCTCGACGCGACCGAAGAAGAAATCTACGCCGCCGCGCGCACCGCGTTCGCGCACGATTTCATTCTCGCGCAGCCGCAGGGTTACGACACCGTCGTAGGCGACAAAGGTTGCCTTCTCTCCGGCGGGCAACAACAACGCCTCGCGATCGCGCGCGCGCTTTTGAAAAACGCGCCGATCCTCTTGTTAGACGAAGCGACCTCGGCGCTCGATTCCGAGTCGGAAAAGCAAATCCAAGAGGCCCTCGAGAGGCTGTCCGCCGGCCGCACCGTGATCGCGATCGCGCACCGGCTCTCGACGATTTTGTCCGCTGATCAAATCGTGGTCATGGATGGCGGCCGGATCAAAGAAATCGGAACGCATGCGGAATTACTCGAGCAATCGGGCTACTATCGCCGGCTTTACGACATGCAATTTAACCGCACGTCCGAAGAGTCACCCGCGACAACGGACGAGCCGTTCTTCGTCGAAGCGCTCGCCTAACGAGCAGTTACGGGCGCGGCCAGGAGCGCACGAATCTCTTCCACCAGGTGCGCGTGCGCTTGATCGGCCATGACGGGCTTGCGTTTCATTCCGGCGGGCGGCTCCGGAAGTTTGACCCACGAACGGCAACCGCCGTATTGCGGCGCATCGGCCGAGATCCATTCGGGCATCAGTCGATAAACGCGCAACACCGCGAGATGAATTCCCGGCGCCTCCGCGTACTCAAAGCGCTCCTGCACCACCGCGGGCTGCAAGATATGGAAGGGCTCGAGAGCGTGCGCCGTTTCCCAATCCGTCACCACCGCGGAAAACTCCACCGTCGCGAAAAACTGCAGGGCAATCTCGCCCGCGCGCCGCTCCGGGATTGTCGCGCCCGATGAGCGCGTTTTCTCCAGTTGTTCGTGGAAGAAAGTCGGGAACAGAAAAAATTCGCGCTCCTGAAAACTGAAACCCGCGCGTCCCTCCGCAATTCCGCCTTTGCGCAGGATGATGCTCTGCTCACCGCGCCCAAGCGCTTCGCAGACGATCGCCCATTCCTTGAAACCGACGCTTTGCATTTGCTCCCGCGGAAACTACCCTCCCGCCGATGCCCTTCAACATCGACCTCCACACCCACACCTTCTTTTCCGGTGACGGCGTGTCGAGCCCCGAGGAGAACATCGCGGCCGCGCGCGCCAAAGGCTTGCACGGTTTCGCAGTCACCGATCACAACACCTGCGACGCCGTCACCTACCTGCTCGAGAAAGGGCTGATGCGCGAGGACGGCTTGCCGGTCGATGATTTCCTCATCATTCCCGGCCAGGAAGTGACCACGCGCGAAGGTCATTTGCTTTGCATCGGCGCCACCATCCCGGATCTAAAAGGCACACCCGCGCGCGAAGTTTGCGAGATCATTCATGAACGCGGCGGGCTCGCGATTCCACCGCATCCCTATGATTTATTTCGCGCCGGAATTCGCTTTCCGGTGCTCGAGACTTTGCCGATCGACGCGCTGGAAGTTTTCAACGCCGCCACCACTTTGCGCCGCTACAACAGTTTCGCCTTCGACTACGCGAAGCTTCGCGGCCTGCCCATGACCGCGGCGAGCGATGCCCACCATTCGGCGGCCCTCGGCACGGCTTATACCATTCTGAACACCGAAGATTTTTCGGTGAAGGGAATGCTCACGCAGATTTGCCAGAGTAACGAGCTAAGCCAGCATTACCTCACCCCGCGCGATAGCGTGCGTAAGACCTGGAATAACTGGATGCGCCTTCGCCGGAAGAAGAAAGTCCCGGTCGCGGAAGCGAAATTCCAGCACCTCGATCAGTAACTCGCGCAGCCTAGACGGCTCGGAATTCGACAAAGCGGCGAGTCACGTCACCGTCGCTGGCCTGGCAAACAAACCAGCCTTTCTCCGGCGTGCCATCATGATTCGCCCGCACCCGCGAGCAACAGCGATCCGTCGTCAGGATCGCGTCATTCACCTGCCGCAGCGTGTAACCATGAAAGTGGCCGTTGAAAATCGCACGCACATTCAATTGCAGGCAGCGGCGGAGTAACTCGTCGGCATTCCGAGGGCGCGCGGCGACGAAGCGGCCCATCGGAAAATGCGTGCAAACGATTGTCGGTTTCCGCGGATCGAGCTTGGGCACATTCTCATCCAACCAATGCAAAGTCGCGTCGGAGACCATGGTATCGCGCGAAAGTGTCCCCTGCGAGCTATCGAGCCCAAGCACCTGCCAGCCATCATGCAGAAAGTTGTAGTTAATCCGGCCCGGGAAATACTTCTCGTAGGCCGCGCGATCCATTCCCGAGACGTAATCGTGATTCCCCACGACCGGGTAAACCGGCATCGCCAGCTCCCGGAAAATCGCGCGCACCGACTCGAGTTGCGCGGCCGTTCCATTGTCCGCCAAGTCGCCGCCGAGCAAACAAAAGTGCGCGTCCGGCGCGGAGGCTTTCATTTGCCTA
>JBPCJC010000102.1:0-30765 GCA_051005695.1 Chthoniobacterales bacterium
GCGAAGGGACGACCATCATCCAAGTCACACACTCCGATAAAAACGCCAGTTACGGCAACCGCGTCATTCAACTCCGCGACGGCTTCATCGTCGACGGCAACCCAGGTAAATCATCATGATTCTTGAATCGTTTCGTCAGGACGTGCGGGTCGGTCTCCGCGTCCTCCTCAAAGACAAAGTCTTCTGCATTCTCTCCGTGCTTGTGCTTGCGCTCGGCATCGGCGGCGCAATGACGCAGTTCGCGGTGGTCAACGCCATCGTGCTCCGCGGGTTTTCGTTTCCGCATCCCGAACAGCTCATGAGCGTCGGGTTGATCGATCCGAAAGCGAGCGACCAGAACAACAACTTCGGCAACGGCAATATCCCCGCCGCGCAGGATTACGAAGACATCAATGCGGCGCAGCATTCGTTCGCGATGATGGCGGGCTACCTCAACGGCTCGACCATCAACGTCACCTACAACAACAACCCGCAGCGTTACACCGGCGCGTATGTGACCGACGAGTTGTTCAAGATCATCGGCGTCTCGCCGGTCCTCGGCCGCGATTTCAACGCGGAGGACAACAAGCCGGGCGCGCCGAAGACCGCGATTCTCGGCGACGAAATCTGGCGTCGCGATTTCAATGCCGATCCGAACATCGTCGGACAAAGCGTCACGATTAATGGCAAAGCCGCGACCATCATCGGGGTGATGCCGAAGGGATTTAAATTCCCGATCTCGGAAGAACTTTGGACGCCTCTCTATAATGAATGGCCGCCGACGCCGCGCGGCGAGCTATTCCTCGGCGCGAACGGTCGTGCGCCCGCGGTCATGGGCCGACTCAAGGCGGACGTTACTCTGGATCAGGCGAACGCGGAGATGGTCGGAATCGCGCGGCACATCGCGGAGGGAAATCCGAAGACGAACCAAAATTTCACCTCCGCCAGTGTGCAGCCGCTGCTCAAAGCATTCACCGGCGTGCAACTGCGCCAGATCGTCTGGGCCATGCTTGGCGCGGTCATTCTCGTTTTGCTGATCGCGTGCGTGAACGTGATGAACATGCAGTTCGGCCGGGCCGCGCTCCGGGCCAAAGAACTGGCCATTCGCGGCGCGCTTGGCGCGACGCGTTGGCGACTCGTTAGGCAAATGCTCACGGAAAGTCTTCTCGTCGCCATCTTGGGCGCGATCGCGGGCTCGCTCATCGCCTACTGGGCGGTGGATATGTTTGAGAGCGTCGTCAAAGCGGCGCCCTTTCCGCCGCCGTACTGGTGGCAATTCACCATCGACGGCCGGGTTCTGATTTTCACCCTCATCATCACCGTGGTGGCGACAGTGGTTTCCGGATTGCTCCCCGCGTTTCTCAGTTCGCGAGGCAACGCCGCTGAGGTGATGAAGGAAGGCGGACGCGGCAATAGCAGCCGCCTGGTCAACACGCTCACCCGCGTGCTCGTAGTGGCACAAATTGCGCTCACTGCCGCGTTGCTGATTGCCGCCACCTTGCAGATCAAGTCGATCCGTAACCAGACGACGCTCGACTACGGTTACGACGAAAACAGCCTTTACGCTGCGCGCATGGCCTTGATGGAAGGCACTTACCCGAGCGAAGATTCGCGTCGCGAATTTTTCAAGCACGCCGTGCGCGCGCTCCGCGCCAATCCGCAGTTCGAAGCCGCGGCCATGACCGATCGCTTCCGCATGACCTTCGCGCCTAACGGGCAATACGAAGTCGATGGCCAAAATTACCTGACTGATCGCGATCGTCCGCGTGGCAATTTCGAATCCGTTTCTGACGGCTACTTCTCGACTCTCGGCCTCAAGATTCGCGAAGGCCGCGATTTCACTCTCGACGACACGGATTCGAAGCAGCCGGTGGCGATCGTGAACGCGAGTTTCGCGCGGAAACATTGGGGCAACCAAAGCGCGCTCAATCATCAGGTGCGCATTTTTAATCCCGGCAAGGAGCAGCCGTGGCGGACCATCGTCGGCGTGGTGCCGGATACATTGATGCAAGGGCCATTCGATCAGCAAACCGAGGCCGCCGGATTCTACATGCCGCTCCTCGGCGCCTCGCCGGCGACGCAGTTTGCTACCGTCCTCGTTAGGCCGCGCGCCGGTCAGCGCGCCAATACACTCGGGCCGGTGCTGAGCAAAGCGGTGACGGAACTCGACGCAAATCTCCCAACTTATTTCGCGGGAACGCCCGCGCAATTTCACAACGAAATCCTTTCCGGCAATCGCGTGATCGCGACCCTCTTCACCATTTTCGGAGTCGTCGCCTTCATCCTTTCCGGCGTTGGGCTTTACGGCGTGATGAGTTTTTCGGTTAACCAGCGGACGCAGGAATTCGGCATTCGCATGGCTTTAGGCGCGGACGCGAAACGGATTTTGCGCATGGTCATGAGCCAGGGCGCATGGCAACTCGCGATCGGTTTGATCCTCGGCGTCGGTGGTGTCGCGCTACTTCTCGGCGTGGTCGCCGCGGCCGCGCTCAAGAACATTCTCTTCAAGGTCAACCCGCTCGATCCGACGATTTATTTCGCGGTCTCAGGATTGCTCACGCTCGTCGCAGCGCTGTCGTGTTTTATCCCCGCGCGGCGCGCCACCCGCGTCGATCCGATGGTCGCATTGCGTTATGAGTAACACGGCCATCCTGGCCGTTTTGTCGCGTAGGCATCCTGCCTGCGCACGCCGCCAATTGCAGGCTGGAAGCCCGCCCAACCTGTCAGGCTGGAAGCCTGAGTTACGATGATCACCGATCTCAAGTACGCGTTTCGGATGCTGGTGAAATCGCCGGCGTTTACTGCGGTCGCGGTGCTAACGCTCGCGCTCGGGATCGGCGCGAACACTGCCATCTTTTCCGTGGTCCAAGGGACGCTCTTGCGCCCGCTGCCGTTTCCGCATCCGGAACGACTCGTTAGGATTTACGAAGCGCAGGTGGAGAGCGGGGCGCGCAGTTCGTCGGTTAATCTGAGCGATCAGACGGTGGCGCGCTGGCGCGAATTTGGCCGCGACATCTTTGCCGGCATCGGAGCCGCGACTGGCGGCGACATGACTGTTGGCCTCGGGAATGGCGAGCCACTGCGGACGGTTTCGGCCGCGCGAGTGACCGCGAATTTTTTCGACGTGCTCGGTTTGCCGACCGCGCGCGGCCGCACCTTTACCAGCGAAGAAGATCGTCCGGGTGGCCCCGCGGTGGCGATCGTGAGCGATGATTTTTGGCACGAGACCCTCAACGCGCGCGCGGATGTTCTTGGCAGTTCGCTGACGCTCGACGGCCGTCCATACACGATCGTTGGCGTAATGCCGAAAGCTTTTCGGCATCCTTATCGCGCGCATGTATGGGTGCCGCTGGCAGCGCCGCCGGTGACGGATGGAGGCAACATTAGCCACTATCTATATGGCGTCGGTCGGTTGCGCGCCGGCGTCAGCATCGCGCAGGCGGAAGCAGGCTTGCGGCGCATCTGCGCGGCGATAAACCAGACCGATCCGAATCCGTTGAACCCGCGCGCGGCTTATCTGCCGCCGCTGCGCGAAAGTTTCGTGATGGATTTGCGGCCGAAGATTTTGGTGATCGTGGGCGCGGCCTTGTGCGCCTTGATTATTGCCGCGGCGAATTTTGCCGGCCTGCTTTTAGCGCGCGTGATCGAGCGTAACGGCGAGTTCGCGCTCCGCGCGGCCTTGGGCGCGAGTCGCGGTCGATTGATTCGGCAACAACTCGCGCAGGCGCTGCTCCTCGCGCTCATCGGGACGGCGCTGGGCCTGCTAATCGCCTCTTGGTTTACGCCAATGCTGGTCGCGTTGAGTCCCGAGGGCACCGATGCGACCGGGAGCGCGATGCGCGAATTCGATAACGCGGTGCGCCTGGATTTGCCGGTCTTTGGATTTGCGGCCGGCGTGATGCTGTTTACCGGGTTGGGATTTGGTTTGTTGCCGGCGATTCGGGCCGCTCGCACCGATTTGCGCGGAGCGATGAATGCGGTTTCGCGCGCCGCGACTTTGGACCCGGGCACGCGCCGGCTGCTCGGCTCGTTCGTGGTCGTGGAGCTGGCGATCGCAGCCGTCCTCCTGACCGCGAGCATCACCACGACGCAATATTTTCAGCGATTGATCAGCGAGCCGTGGGGCTTCGAGACGCAGGGCCGCGTCCAGTTTAACACCAGCACGCCGGATCGCCTTTTCACTTCACCGGCGGCGAAGCTCAATGTGCTGAACGCCACCCTCGCGCAACTGCGCGCCCTCCCCGGCGTCGTCTCCGCGACCTTGACTTCTCCTTCGCCGCTCAATCCATCGCGGGATTTGATGCTCTTCAATGCGGAGGGCGCGCCGGTGCCGGAGCCGCGCGGATTTCACATGGCCTACGAGCGCGCGGCGGCGCCGGATTATTTCAAGAGCATGGGCCAGCAACTTCTGCACGGCCGTGAGTTTCTCGAGAGCGACAACGCGGAGGCCGCACCGGTTTGTATCGTCACGAATGCTTTTGTGCAGCGCTTCTGGCCGGGACAGGATGCGATCGGTAAGCGGGTGAAATGGGGACGGCTGGATGGACCGCGGCCGTGGCTGAACGTGGTCGGTGTCGTCGCCGACGTGAAGGTGATTGCCGAGCCCGCAGACGGCGAAGTCATCGGCACGATCACGCGTCCGATTCCGCAAATGCTCGCGAGCGATCCGATCCAATTCGATGAGATCACCTTCCTCGTGGAATCGAAAGGTGCGCCGCTGACCGCGGACGTAATTCGGATCGCGCTGGCCCGCGCCGATTCCCGCCTGGCGGTTTTCAATATCGTTTCGCTGGAAGAGGCCGCCGGCCGGATGCACGCGACCGAGCGTTTCATTTTCGTCTTGGTCTCGGCGTTCGGTGTGATCGGTTTGGTTCTCGCCGCCGTCGGTCTTTATGGTTTGCTTTCCTTGCAGGTCACGCGTCGCAAACGAGAGTTCGGAATTCGCAGCGCCCTCGGCGCCACCGCCACCCAGATCATGCAACTCGTCGCACAACAAGGCGCGCGCCTGCTCGCTCTTGGCCTAACGATTGGTGCGCTCGGTACCTGGGGTGTCGTTAGGCTGGCGCGCAGTCAATGGGCGGCCATGCCTGCGCCGAACGTGCTCGCCGTCGGCGGTGGTGGCGTGGTGCTCGGTCTGGCTGTGACGCTCGCCTGCTGGCTGCCCGCGCGCCGGGCCTCGCGAATCGATCCGGTGATCGCTTTGCGCGCGGAGTAAAGCATGCTCGCCGATTTCAAATTCGCCTTCCGCGTGCTCCTGAAAGCACCAGGGTTCACCATCATCGCGGTGCTCACACTTGCGCTCGGGATTGGCGCGAACAGCGCGATCTTCAGCGTGGTCGACACGGTTTTGTTGCGGCCACTGTCGTTTCCGAAATCCGAGCAAATGGTCATGATCTGGGGCACGGCGGCGGACGACCCGAATGCGCGTGAGACCGCGTCCTTTCCCGACTTCTACGATCTCCGCGCGCAAAACCGCAGCTTCAGCGCGATGGCGGGTTTTTCGGGTGCCGGCACGGTCGTGGGCGACGCCGGCAACGCGCAGGAAGTCGAGGGTCTCGCGGCCAGCGGCGACATCTTCGAGGTCATGGGGGTGCAACCGATTCTCGGTCGCGGATTCAGCGCCGAAGAAGCGAAAGTGGGCGCGCCGAATGTGGCCGTGCTCGGCTACGGACTTTGGAAACGCGCGTTCGGCGGCACCTCCGACATCATCGGCCGGCAGGTCTCGTTAGCCAGCCGGAGCTACACCATTCTCGGGGTCATGCCGCCGGGTTGGAAGTTTCCGGTCGAGGCGACCACGAGCGAATTCATCATGCCCTTGGAGCCCTTGGCGGCCGCGCAGGTGCCGCATCGCGGCGGCCATTTTGTCCACCTGATCGGGCGTTTGAAACCGAACGTCTCCGCGGCCCAGGCGGAAGCGGAATTGAAACCGCTCGCGGCTCAGCTCGAGCGACAATATCCAGACACCAACACTGGCCGCGGTGTGCTCGTCCGTTCGCTTCTCGAAGACGTGGTCGGCAATGTGCGGCCGGCGCTTTTGGTCTTGTTAGGCGCGGTCGCTCTCGTGCTCCTGATCGCTTGCGCGAATGTCGCCAATCTCCTCCTCGCCCGCGCCGCCGCGCGCAGCCGCGAGCTGAGGATTCGCAGCGCGCTCGGCGCCAGTCGGGCACGTATCGTTAGGCAATTGCTTGCTGAGAGTTTGTTGCTCGCCCTCGCCGGCGGCGCCGGCGGTTTGCTCCTCGCCTGGTGGAGCGTCGATCTGCTCGGCGCGCTCGGGCCGCGCGTTCCGCGCTTGTCCGAAATTCATGTGAATCTCAGCGTCTGGGCGTTTACTTTCGCGCTCGCGATTTTCAGCACGCTCGTCTTCGGATTGATTCCCGCGCTCCAGGTTTCGCGAAGCAATCTGAACGCCTCCCTGCAACAGGGCGCGAAAGGCTCGGCCGGCAGCCTCCACGGCACGCGCGTGCGTGCGCTCCTCGTCATCTCGCAAGTCTCGCTCTCGTTGCTCCTGCTCGCGGGCGCGGGTTTGTTGATCAAGAGCTTCTTCAATCTGCGCGCGACCGATCCCGGTTTCGATCCCTCACGCCTGCTCACCCTCGACCAAACTCTACCGCGTTCCCGTTATCCCGAGCCCGAGCAACAGCGTCGATTCTTCCAGCAGCTCATGCCCAAGCTGGCCGCGCTTCCGGGAATCGAAGCGGTCGGCGGCGCCAATCCGTTGCCCTTCAGCGGCGACGACAGCAACAACTCTTTCACCATCGCGGGGCAACCGCCGATCGCGCCCGGCAATCATCCCGATGCCTCGCGCCTAACGACACTGCCCGGTTATTTCCGGGCGATGAAAATTCCCTTGCGCGCTGGGCGCGTGTTCGATCAGCGCGACACCGAGACGTCCGGCAAGGTGGCGATGATCAACGAAGCTTTTGCGCGGCGCTATTTGCCTAACGAGACTTCGATCGGCCAGCACATCCTGCTCGATCTCGGCGACAATAAGACTGACACGCTTGAGATCATCGGCGTGGTCGGCGACAGCAAACAATTACAGCTCGCGCGACCGGCCTTGCCGGAAATTTATCAGCCGCACGCGCAAGCGCCGACGCGCGGGACCTGGCTCGTATTGCGGACGGCGCAGGCTGATCTCGCGGGCTTGGAAGCGAGCGTGCGCCGCCTGATTCACGAACAGGATCCGGAAATATTTGTCGGCCAGCTGGAACCGATGCAGACGCTCATCGGAAAGGTGCTGGCGCAACCGCGTTTCAACATGCTCCTGCTCGGAATTTTTGCGGCCGTCGCGATGATCCTGGCCGCGATCGGTATCTACGGCGTGATCGCCTACAGCGTCACTCAGCGGACGCGCGAGATCGGAATTCGGATGGCGCTGGGGGCGCAACGTGGCGCGATGCTCGGGATGATTTTGCGGCAAAGCCTGAGCGTGGTCGTGATTGGTTTGCTCCTCGGATTGATCGCGGCCTTCGCGGCCACGCGTCTGCTCGCCAGCCTGCTCTACGGTGTGGGCACGAATGATTTCCTGACCTACGCGACGGTCTTGCTCTTGTTAGGCGGAGCCGCCTTCCTGGCCTCTTACCTGCCGGCGCGCCGAGCGATGAAAGTCGATCCGATGGTGGCGCTGCGTTACGAATAATTCCGCTCACGCCTAACGAGTCCTGATGTTGAACGAATTCAAATACGCCTGCCGGATGCTGTGGAAGACGCCGGCCTTTACCGCCATCGCGGTCCTCACTTTGGCACTCGGGATTGGCGCGAACACCGCCATTTTCACGGTCGTACATGGTGTCCTGCTGCGGCCGCTGCCGTATCCGCAGCCTGAGGAATTGGTAACCTTGAAGTCGAACCAATCCGTCCCGGAGCTCGACGATCTCATTTCGCAAAATCGATCGTTCGCCGGCCTCGGCGGGCTTGGGTTGCAGGCGGCTGATTACGCCAACGGCGGCGAACCGCAGCAGCTCGAACTGGGGCTGGTTGCGGGAGATTTTTTTCGCGTGCTCGGCGCCCCGACTGCGCTCGGGCGAACGCTCTCCGCGGAGGACGATCGCTTTGGCCGACCGAGCGTGGTCGTGCTCAGTCATGCATTTTGGATACGACAACTGGCCGGTGATCCCGCGATTCTTGGAAAACCGATCACGCTCGCCGGACAGTCTTACAACATCGTCGGAATCACCGCGGCTGACTTTCGTTCGCCGCGCGGAAACCCGGACGCGTTCGTCCCGGTGCATGTGTTCTATCCGCTGGCGGCAAAGTCCCGCGGGGCGCATCTCCTCCGGGTCGTCGGCCGGTTGCGGACCGGGGTCTCGATCAACGCGGCCCAGGCGGATTTGCGCGCGCTCGATCAGTGGCTCGCGCAAACTTTTCCCGACGAAGAAAAATCGCGCCTAACGAGTCTGATTTCTTTGCACGAACGACTGGTCGGCGATGTCCGGCCGGCGTTGCTGGTCCTTTTCGGCGCGGTCGGGTTGGTCCTTTTGATCGCCTGCGGAAACTTCGCCAATCTCCTCCTCGTCAGAGTGGAAGCGCGTCGGCAGGAGCTGACGATTCGCGCGGCACTCGGCGCCGGACGGGCGCATTTGATCCGACAAATCCTGCTCGAAAGCGTGCTCCTCGCGATCCTCGGCGGCGGCGCCGGGTTGCTCCTCGGCGGCTGGGGTGTGGAGGCGCTCCTCGCTTTGCGTCCCGAGGAATTACCGCGGGTCGACAGCATCTCGCTGGATGCATCGGTCCTCCTCTTCACCTTCGCGCTCGCGCTCGTCACCGGGATCGTTTTTGGAATTCTGCCCGCGTGGCAGGCGACGCGTCTCGAGGTCGCCGGAATGGTTCCATCCTCCGTCCGGAGCGTCACTCCGGCGCGCTCCAATTTACGCGGCGCGCTCGTGATTGCGGAGCTAAGTCTCGCGCTCGTCCTCCTGATCGGCGCCGGCTTGCTCGGAAAAACTTTCTCCCGCCTAACGAGTATCGCGCCCGGCTTCAATCCCGCGAACGTTCTCACCTTGCGCACCGAATTGCCGGAGTCACGTTACCGCGAGGTCGCGCGGCAGACGCAATTTCGCGAGCAGGTCCTGGGAAAAATGAATCAACTCCCCGGGGTGCAGGCGGCGATGATCAGTGAACTCCCGCTCGCCGGCGATTCGATCAATCACAATTTTCTCATCGAAGGCCGCGCGCCGCCGGCGCTGGGCGAAGCGCCGGAACTTTATTCGCGCACGATTGCGGGCGATTACTTCCAGGTCCTGGGGATTCCAATTCTCCAGGGCCGCGGCCTAACGAGGAGTGATCGCGCGAATGCGCCCCTCGTCGGGGTGATTAACCAAAGCATGGCGCGGCAATATTTCCCCGGGCAGGATGCGCTCGGAACGCGGATTCGCTGGGCCCATGACGAGGGTGTTTCCTGGATCACGATCGTCGGCGTGGTCGGCAACGTCCGGCATTTTGGTCTCGCGGAAGCGGAGGCGCCGGCGATCTACACGCCTTATGCGCAATCGGGCCAGGCTTGGAAACGTTGGAGCGAATTTGTCGTTCGCAGCGCCGCGGTTTCCGATCAGCAAACGCTCGCGACCCGCTTGAAGGAATGCGTCTGGGCGATCGACCCGTCGATTCCGGTAACCAAGATTCGCTCGATGACGGAGATCATGGCGGTCTCGCTCGCGGAGCGGCGTTTCAATGCGCTCCTCCTCGGCATCTTTGCCGGGGTCGCGCTTTTGCTCGCGAGCGTCGGTTTGTACGGCGTCCTCGCGTTCACTGTCGGGCAACGGACGCGCGAAATCGGAATCCGCATGGCTCTGGGCGCGCAGGCGGGTGATGTCCTGCGGATGATTTTCGCGCAGGATTTGCGGTTAACTTTCGCCGGCGTGCTCATCGGTCTCGCGGTTTCGCTCGCAAGCACTCGCATCCTCGCGCGCTTTCTTTACGGCGTGGCGCCGACTGATCCAGCCACCTTCGCCGCGCTCGCGCTCGTGGCGGTGGCCTGGCTGGCTTGTTTCCTGCCCGCGCGGCGCGCGCTCAAAGTCGACCCGATCACCGCGCTCCGATATGAATGAGCGCGCATTGAAGATGGGATGCGCGCGACTGACCTTGGCGATTCTCCTGGTAATTTTTTTCGCGCCGCAACTGCTGGCGAAACCGCCGCTGGAGGAATCCTGGGAGAAAACTTACTCGTTAGGCGCGCAGGCTGAGATCAGCCTACGGAATACCGACGGCACGGTTTCCATTTACGGCTCGGAGGTCAAGGAGCTGAAGCTCTACGTGCGAAAAAGAGCTTATTCGCGGGAGCGACTGCAGGCGATTGCGATCAAGGTTTCAGTCACGGAGGCGAAGGTGACGATCGAAACGATCATGCCGCCGCAGCCAAAAGGTTTGAGCCTGCGCGATCGCTCGGGGACGGTTGATTACATGCTCCTGGTTCCGCAAACCGCGACCATCGCGGAGCTTGGCCTAACGAATGGTGAAATCATTCTTTCCGGCTTGCGCGGTCCGGCGGTGCACGCGCGCCTAACGAATGGTTTGATCTGGGCCCTGGATTGTTTCAGTGCGCTGGATCTTTCCGCGCGCCAGGGCGGGCTGGAAATTTTGTTCAACTGGTGGGAACCGGGAGCGGTTTCGCTGCGGGCGACCCTGGATGAGGGAAACCTGCACCTGGCGTTGCCGCCGGAGGCTTCCGTTCACCTCGAGGCGACCAGTCGGACGGGACAAATTTTTAATCAGTTTGGAGCGAAAGCGGGCCCGGGCGACGAGCATCACCTGCAAACCACGATCGGCCCCGCCCCCGGCGCGGAGTTCAAACTGCAGACCGACAGCGGCAACATCAAAATCGAAAAGGCCTACTAGCGCCGCCGTCTGCGTATGATCGGCGACCTGCGATACGCGCTCCGGATGCTCTTGAAGAGCCGGGGATTTTTCGTGGTCGCGTTTTTCGCGATTGCGCTCGGGATCGGGGTTAACACCACCATCTTCAGCGTGGTCAACACCCTGCTCCTGCGGCCGCTGCCGGTCGGGCATCCGGAACGGCTGGTGCAGATTTACACCCTCGATGTGCGCAACGGCAAGCAGGCGAACTCGTATCTAAATTTCCTCGATTTCGCGAAACAGAACACGGTCTTCAGCGCGATTGCGGCTTATCAATTTGTTCCCATGGGCTGGTCGAGCGGCGGCGAGACCACGAACGTTTTCGCGGAGACCGTCAGCGGAAATTATTTCTCGCTCCTCCAGGTCAAGCTCTCGTTAGGCCGGGGTTTTCTCCCGGAAGAAGACCGGACGCCGGATCGTTATCCGGTGGTCGTGCTATCCGATCGGTTTTGGAAAAAACTCGGGGGCGATCGTGCGATCATCGGGAGCACGCTGACCTTGAACGGTCGCCAATTTACCGTCCTCGGAGTGGCGCCGCCGAAGTTCACCGGGACCGACGTCGGCATCTCGCCGGACCTTTGGGTGCCGCTGGCGATGCGCGGCTGGGTCACCCCGGCAACGCTCGACTGGTACGAGAACCGGCGCGCGTTGATGTTGAATTTGATCGCGCGCTTGAAACCGGAGGTCTCGTTAGCGCAGGCGGAAGCGCAGTTGAAGACCGTCGCGCGACATCTGGAGCTGGCTTATCCGGAGTTCAATAAGGAACGCAGCGTGGTTTTGGCGACGCTGGAATCTTCGAAAACCCAGGGGCTCGGCGGACCGGATAGCGAGAGCGGGGTGCAGAATATTTCCGCGCTCCTGATCGTGGCGGCGGCAAGTATTTTACTGATCGCCTGTGCGAACGTGGCCAATCTTTTGCTCGCGCGCGCCACTACCCGGGAGCGCGAAATGGCGGTGCGGCTGGCGCTCGGCGCGGGGCGGGCACGTATCGTTAGGCAACTGCTCACCGAAAGTGTCTTGCTCGCGCTCATCGGCGGCGCGGGCGGGATCGTGCTCGCCTATTGGTTAGGCGATGTCCTGCTCGCGCTGTTGCCGGCGACGCCGATGCCGCTCGCGCTCGATCCCGCGCCGGACGGGAAAGTTTTGTCTTACGCCTTTCTGCTCGCGCTCGGCAGCGGGGTGATTTTCGGGTTGGCGCCGGCTTTGCAAACGGCGCGCTGGGATCTCACCCAGGGTCTGCGCGAACGTGCCGCCAGCGGCGGCGGCGGCGGCGCGCGTTTTAATTTGCGCAATCTCCTGGTCATCGCGCAGATCGCGGTTTCGCTTTTGTTGCTCATCGGCTCCGGGCTTTTTCTGAAAGCGTTTCACAACGCGCAGCTGATCGATCCCGGGTTTCGCACCAGCGAGCTGGCCTTGCTTTCCTTCGATCTCAATCTCGCCGGTTACGACAACCCGCGCGGGCTGCAAACCATCCGGCAATTGCTCGAGCAACTCCGGCGGATTCCGCAGGTGAAACGCGCGGAAGCAGGCGAATGGGTCCCGCTTGGTTTCGGCGGGCGCGGTCGCACGATTTACGTGGAAGGGCGCGATTCCGACGCGGAGCTGAACCGCAAGTTTGCCAACTTCAGCACGATCACGCCGGGATATTTCGAGACTCTCGGCGTGCCATTGTTGAAGGGCCGCAAGTTCGACGAACACGATGCCGAGATGGCTGCGCCGCCGGTCGCGATCATCAATCAAACAATGGCGCGGCAGCTTTGGCCTAACGAGGACGCGGTCGGCCAGCGTTTTCATTTTTTCCAGAGCGAACCGGTCGAGGTCATTGGGATCGCGAAAGACATCAAGGCGGTCAGCCTCGGCGAAATGCCAGCGCCGATGGTTTATCAGCCGATGACGGATTCGCCGAAGGCCGCGGTCACGCTTTTCATCCAAACCATCGGCGCGCCTGGTCCCGTGCTCGCGGAAGCGCATCGACTGGTGCGCGCGGCGGACACGCGCATCCCGATCACTTACGAAAAAACGGTCGCGGAACACATGGCCTTTGCGCTCTGGCCGTCGTGGATGGGCGCGCTTTTGTTAGGCGCGTTTGGGTTACTCGCGCTCGTGCTCGCGTCGATGGGCGTCTATGGAGTGATGGCGTATTCGGTTAGTCAACGCACGCGCGAGATCGGTATCCGGATGGCGCTGGGCGCGCAAAGTCGCGAAGTCGTCGGTTTGGTTTTGCGCCAGGGAATGATTCTCGCCGCGATCGGTTTGCTGGTCGGGTTGCTGGCGGCGTGCGGCTTGACGCGCTTGCTCGCGGCGCTGCTCTATGGAGTGAATCCGAACGATCCGACAGTCTTTCTCGGCGTCACGGTGCTGCTCGCGGCGGCGGCGTTTGCGGCCTGTTATTTTCCGGCGCGGCGCGCGGTGAAAATCGATCCAGTGGTCGCGCTGCGTTTCGATTAATCAGGCTGGCCGCCTCGCAGGGCGTCCGCGGCGCGATGATCCGCGTCCGCTTTTTCGAGCTGGCCGAGCTTGCGATAACATTGCTCGCGTTGTTGCAAGCCGGTCGCTGTTTGTTCGAGCGCGAGCGCGCGGCTAAATGATTCCGCGCCCGCGGCAAAATCCGCGCGCGCCATTTCCAGTTCGCCGCGGTAATTCCACGCGATCGAAAATTTATCATCCAGCTCGGTCGCGTTGTTGATCGCGGCGTAGGCTTCGTCGGCGCGGCCGAGTTTTGCGAGCGCATAACTCTTCTCTGCACACGCCGCGGCAGACTCGGGATTTTTTTCCAGCGCGCTAGCCGCATCTTCCAGCGCGAGGGTCGGCTGGCCGATCTCGTTCAACTCCCAGGCGCGACTGATGTAAAGCTGCGCGTTGTCGCGCTCGAGAGAAATTTCGGAGTCATGGCGCGCGAGTGTTTCGAGAAATTCCGGAGTCAAATTCGCCAGGTCCAAACGTTCCGGATCGGTCGAGGGTTCGGCGCTCAGATCCTGCCGGGCGAGGATTTGGAATAATCGCGGGCGCATGGCCCAAGGCGCGAGTTTCGTGGCGGCGGTCGCATCGGCCAGCGCCATTTCCGGATCGCTGGCGCGCAAGAAAAGAAGTGCGCGATCGGTCAGCAATTGGTCGTCGTTAGGCGTGAGTGCGATCCGCGCGTCGAGCTCGCGAATTGCCGGGAGCGACTTTTCCAAACGCGCGAGCAGTTCGGCGGAACGTCGCACTTCTGGATCATTCGGCGCCAACTCCTGCGCGTGTCGGAGATCGTCGGACGCTTCCGCCCAGCGATGTTGTGCACGATCGTCGCGCGCGAGCTTCAGCAGCTGCGCAACCTCGTCGGCGGGGCTGGCCGGCGTTGCAGGATTTGCCAGAATCGGCGGCGGGGTTTGTTCGGGCGCGCTTTTGCGCGAGCATCCGTCAGCGCAGAAGGCGAGCAGGAGCGCGCCCACGAGCGGATGAAAAAGGCGCTTGGCGGTCACGGTAGAAACAAAGAAAATAGCGCGCTCGTTCCCTTAGTTCAGAAACCAGAAAATTGGAAATCGCGCCATGCCTTCATTCGACATCGTCTCGGAAGTGGACAACCAGGAAATCGACAACGCGCTCAACCAAGCGCGCAAAGAGCTGGCGACGCGCTTTGATTTCAAAGGGAGCACCGCGGAGGTCGTTTACGAGAAGGACAAAATCGTGATCACCGCGGAGGACGCGAATCGCTTGCGCGGCTTGCGCGAGATCGTGATCAACAAGCTCTCGAAACGCGGAGTCGACCTGCGAAACATCGACCAGGAAGAAGCGGCGATCTCATCGATCGGACACGCGCGCCAGGAGTTAAAGATCAAGCAGGGATTCGAAGGCGAGAAGGCGAAGGAAATCATCAAGGCGATCAAAGCCGAAGGCTTCAAAGTGCAAAGTACGCTCCAGGAACGACAGATCCGCGTGACCGGAAAGAAGCGCGATGATCTCCAGGAAGTGATCCAGTTTGTCCGCGGGAAAGATTTCGGAGTCGCGACCGCGTTTCAAAATTTCCGCGACTAGCGATGACTCGTTAGCCGCCCTGCACCGGGGGCATGATCGCGATCTCATCGCCCGACTTCAGGAGGTAATCGCGCCCGACAAATTCGACCCCCGCGCCGACGAGAATGCTCTCGTTCCAATTGCGCAATTTCGGGTAACGCGCGAAGAGTTTCTCCAATAAATCACGAACGCTCGCGCCCTCGGAAATTTCTTCGTCGAGCTGCGCGGCCCCGACGATGTCCTTGAGATGTGAGAAAAAAAGCAGGCGCACCTTCATCACACGATCAGCTCTTTTCGGAGAACACCGATGCAGGGGAGATTGCGATAACGCTCCATATAATCGAGTCCGTAGCCGACGACGAATTCGTCCGCGATCTCGAAGCCGACGTAATCCGCATGCACCGGTCGGAGGCGCGTTTTCGTTTTTTGCAGGAGCACGCAAACGCGCACGCTCAAAGGCTCAACGGTTTCCAATTTTTGCCGAACTGCCGCGAGCGTGGTCCCGCTATCGAGGATGTCGTCGAGCAGTAAAATATGGCGACCGGCGATATCGGGCAGCGCCACTTGGCGAAAAATTAGCTCGCCGCTCGTCTCCACGCCGCCGTGATAACTGGCCACGCTCAGGCAATCCAATTTCAAGGGCAACGGAATGCGCCGGAGAAGATCGGCCATGAAAATCAAGCTGCCGTTCAGGATCGCGATCACGGTCAGTTCGCGGTCGCAATAATCGTCGACGATCTTGGCCGCAATCTCATCGAGCCGCGCAAGAATTGTTGCCTCGTCAAAAAGGACCCGCTCGAGATCGTCCTGCATCTGAAGGATGTAAGCGCGGGTGCGCGCGCTGTCGACTGCGGGGCTAGTGCGCGGAGAGTTCGGCGCGCGCTTTTTCGCTGAGCGCGGGATCGGCCGGATGGGTGAGAGATTTTCGAAAAAACACCCGCGCGCCTGCGCGATCGCCGCGCGTTTTGGCAGCGAACCCGGCCTGGAAATAAATCACCTGAAGATCGCCTTCCTGAAATTTCGACGGTGCATTTTCCGCGATCTCGGCGAGGCGCGCGAAATCTCTCCGGCTGGACGCCGCCTGGCCGAGAAAAGCGGGCAACGCGGAATTAGTGAGCGCGCGCACCAACAGGACTTTGGGCTCGTTAGGCGCGGCGGCGACCGCTTCGTCCATGGTCGTTAGGCCACGCTTGAGCACGCGGATTTTTTCCAACCCAATACCGAGATCGCGACTGCGCAAAGTGTAGGCACTGCCGAGATAAACCCGCGCGACCTGGTTGCCAGGTTGGGCCTGCATGGTTGCTTCGAGGCGATCGATGCATTCCACGACCGCAACTTTGTCGCCGGCCAAACCGCGCCGATAAAGCTCGCCGATTTCCTTCTCGTCGGAAGCCGCGAACGCGACCGAAGACGCGAGCAAGATTACAGATGCGAGCACGCCGCCGAAATGACGCGCGCGCAACGCGCGACCTCGGCTATGATCGAAGACGATGCCGGTTTTCAACGAGCGTTTCGAGATTCGCAGCAACGGAAAAGGCATGATCGAGTTAACCGAAAACGTGCAACGAATCGTTTCCGCGAGCCGGATCAAGAATGGGACCGCGACGGTTTTTGTGCAGCACACCAGTTGCAGTTTGATCATGATGGAAAACGCCGACCCGAGTGCGCGCCGTGATCTCGAGGAGTATTTCGACCGATTAGTCCCGGAAGACGCACCTTATTTTCAACATACCGCGGAAGGGTCGGACGACATGCCGTCGCATATTCGCGCGGTCCTGACCCGGACGAGCGAGATTATTCCGATCGTCGATGGTCGGATCGCGCTCGGAACCTGGCAGGGCATTTTTCTTTTCGAACACCGGCGCGCGCCGCATCGGCGGAAGATTTTGGTCACGGTGCTGGGCGAATGATTCAGCGCGCGCTGGCGTAGAGCGCGTCGACCAGGCGGAGCGACTTCTCGTTAGGCAAAAGCGTTTGCTCCATTTGATTCATCACATAGGCGAAAGCGATGCCGTTTTCCGGGTCGGCAAACGCATGGCTGCCACCGGCGCCGGGATGACCGAAGGCGAGGCTTGAAGGACCGAAAATTCGCCGGGCGGTTTGCGGCGGATCTTTCATGAAACCGGCGGAGAAGGCGGTCGGGATTTGAAAAACGAGATCGCGGCCGGCACTCAAGGTCGTCGTCATTTGCGCGATCGTTTCCGTTTGGAAGAAACGGCGTCCGTCGATTTCGCCGTCATTCGCGAGCATGGCGTAGAATTTTGCCAACGCGGTGGCGCTCCCGATGCCGCCGAATGAAACCAGCGGCAGCGCGCGATTCGCGGGCGCATTCATCCCGCTGACGGCGTGCACTCCCGCGGGCGAGGTAAAGGTTTGCCTAACGAGTGTTCCTGGCGTGGCCAATTCCTGGTAAAACTTTGCCGGCTCCGGAGGGCGTCCGGATTTGGCGGCGTAAATCGTGGCCACCCGCGCCATTTCTTCCGCGGGTAAACCGATCCAAAAATCGAGCGCGAGCGGCTCGGCAAAGGTCGTCCGCCAATAAGCGCTGAGCGTCACCCCGGTGATTCGCCTAACGAGTTCATCGAGGAGAAAACCGAAAGTGCGCGCGTGATAACCATGGGCGCTGCCCGGCGGCCAGAGCGGCGCCTGGCCTTCAAGCGCCGCGATGATCGCCGGGTAATCCTGCACGTCCGTGCGCTGCTCGAGCGCGCACAAGCCAGCTTGATGGGAAAGCAATTGCGCGAGCGTAATTGCGCTCTTCCCGTTTTGGGCAAACTCCGGCCAGAGTTCCGCGACCCGGCGATCGAGTGCGATTCCTTCGTCCTGCAAGACATGGAGGAGACAGGCGCTGCCGAGACCTTTGGTCGCCGACCAGACCAGAACCAAGGTTTCGTTAGTCCAAGGCAACTCGCGATGAGCGTGGCGAAAACCGCCATGCAGTTCCAGCAGCGGGCGTCCGTGTTGCCAAACAGAAACCGCCGCCCCGAGCTCGCCGAAACGCGCGAAGTTTTCCTCGAAGCGCGCGGTCAGATATTCCCTCAATTCCGCGGCGGCGATTTCCATCGCCGGAGATGCTAGCAGCGTCCCACTGATTGTCAGCGACTCGCGCCGCCCTCGCGAAGAGCGTCAAGAATTTCCTGACGCCAGCCTCGAGCGAGCCGCCGGAAACGATCACCTGCCGTTTCGTCGAAGCACATGCAGACGTTTACGGCTTGAATGATGCGCAGGCGAAACAGCTGATCAAATTTGCCGACTACAACAACCCGGCGGGCAATCTCTCGTTCGTCGAGTTCCGCCAGGAATTCAACGGGATCGCGGTCTTTCAGGGAGAAATCCTGACTGTCCTTGACCCGCAATCGCGGAGCGCGGGCTGGTTAACGCGAGGCCTGACTCAACGCGACAACAGCGTTTGAGTCAGCTTCGCGATTAATGCGCAGACGATCACGAGGAAGAAGACGCGGACGAAGCGACTACCCTTGGCGATGGCCATGCGGCTGCCGGCGAGCGCGCCGATGATGTTGCACGCGGCCATCGCCAGGCCGGCGCGATAGAGGACGTGCCCGCTGCCGACGAAGAAAATCAGCGAGGCAATGTTCGTCGACCAATTGATCGCTTTCGCGGAAGCGGAAGCGGAAAGAAAATCGAAACCGAAAATTCCGACGAAAGCAAAAATCAGGAAACTTCCCGTGCCCGGCCCGAAGAAGCCGTCGTAAAAACCGAGGAGTGCGCCGAGGCAAATGCCGAGCAAGCGCGCCTTGTGCGGCGGATGTTTCGGCGCGTGCACCAGCCCCAGATCCTTCACATAAAAAACGTAGGCCGCGACCACCACCAAAAGGGCGAGGACCAGCGGGCGGAGAAAATCCGGGTCGAGCAAGGTCACCGCGAGCGAACCGAGAAACGCGAAGGCGAACGCCGAGAGTGCCGACGGAATAAGCGTCGACCAATCGAAAGTGACGTGGCGCGCGTAGCGCTGCACCGCGATCGAAGTGCCAAAGAAGGAGGCAAACTTATTCGTCCCGAGCGCGGTCGGAATGGAAACGCCCGGCAAAAGAATGAGCGCTGCCGGCAACTGAATCAGCCCGCCGCCGCCGACCGCCGCATCGACGAATCCTGCGATCGCCGAGAAGCCGCAAAGAAGCAGAAGATTGGTCATCCGCCGCGGAATGAATTCGCCCGCCAGCGCGCGGAGTTAAACCGCCGCGTGGCGACGACGTCGGGCACGGATTGCCTGCGCCGTCAGCACCAGCAAACCGACCGCCAGGAACGCGCCGCTGTGCGGCTCCGGCACCGCATGGATGTTATCGATCCCGAGCTGTGAGACCACGATGTCGCCGTTCAGGTTCGAGGTACCGGCTTCATTAATAATCCGCACCCAACCCTTTCCATCATTATAGAAGGTGTTAAATGGCGCCGGACCCGCGACCGGGATCAGGTTGCCGGCGACGAACGAGATCGAGAAATGCTGCCAGCCGCTGCCGACCGGAAGGAGCATCGCGCTTGAGAGATAACCGGGGAAGCCGTTGACGGCCGCCGGCTGGAAGGCCAGGCGAATCGATAACGGCACCGAGCCCTGATTGAGCAAATCGATTTCGATCCCGGTGATCCCGGCGCTGACATAATCGTTCCCGATCCATTGCTGGAAATTAAAAATCGTTAGGCGACTGCCCGCGCCGGCGCCATCGGCGGTCAGTTGCAAATAGCGATCGCCCGCGCCCAGCGGCCCGCCGTTGGCAATGTTCATCGGCGCGGGAGCGACCCCGCCATCCATCCAATGACCCGGCGTTCCGTCCTGGAAATCATCCAGTTGTCCGAGGACCACCGCGCTCGCTGGACAACGAAACGCGAAAAGAATAACCGCGGCGAGAAAAGACCAGGATTTCATGTAGGGGAAGGGAAGTGCTCGGGGCGGGACTTGAACCCGCATGCCTTTCGGCATACGCCCCTCAAACGTACGTGTCTGCCATTTCACCACCCGAGCGATGGGGTGATATTTCGCCGGATCGCCGCCCGCTCGCAACCGAATTTCGCGCCGCCTTGGCAGCCGTCCCGAAATCGCCGCCTTGCATTTGGCGGCCGTTCCTTCGTAATTGGCGCCGATGAGCGCCGCGCAGACTTCCCCGACCGGAACGCGTCCATGGCGCGAAGTCGAGCACGCCTGCCGCCCGCTTTACGGCGATTTTGATGCGCTAGGCTTGAGCGTGGAGTGGCATGATTTCAAAACGGCCGCGCCGCTCGATTGGGGCCTTAGTTTTCGCCCCCGCAGCGTCGAGTTTTGTTTGAATCTCGAAGGACGCGGAGCCGTCGGTGCGCGCGCGCAAAGCGATTACGTCTCCGGCAGCTCCGGCTACTACGCCGTCGCGGATGAACCATTGCCGGCGACTCGCCGCGGGAACGAGCGGCATCAATTCATCACCCTGGAATTTTCCCGCGATCACTTGCAAGCGCAGCTTGCCGGTTGTGAAGGCGATCTCGAACCGCAGGTGCATCGGGCGATTTTTCCACAGAGAGAAACGAGCATCGTTTCAACGCCGCAGCCGATGAGCGCCGACCAACGCAAAGTGGTGGCGGCTTTACTCGAGCCCCCGGTGCCGAAAGCGGCCCAAAGTCTGTGGTATCGAAGCAAGGCGCTGGAGTTAATGGCGCATTTGCTCTTCACACCGAAAGATCCGGAGTTCTTTTGCATGCGGCAGAAACGGGTCGCGCGCGATCGAGTGGAGCGGACCAAGGAATTGCTCGCGCGTGACCTGGCCAACCCGCCCACGCTGGAGTCGTTAGGCCAGGAAGTCGGTTGTAGTCCGTTTTATCTCAGCCGGATTTTTTCGCGGGAAGTGGGCCTGACGATTCCGCAATTCCTGCGCAACCTGCGGATGGATCGCGCGGCCGAGCTTTTGCGCAGCGGTCGCTACAATGTCACCGAAGCCGCTACCGAAGTGGGCTACGCCAGCCTGAGTCATTTCAGCAAAGCCTTCTGCGAGACCATCGGCTGCTGCCCCGCGCTCTATCCGATGGCGAAGCATATCGTCCTCGCCCGCTAAGCCGATCTTCCGCTGGTAAACTTCGGCGTGACGGGTCGCGCGCTTTCCGACAAAGTCGCCCTCCGGTCCATGAAAATTTCCCGCGCGCTGATTTCCGTTTCCAATAAAGCCGGCGTGGCGGAGTTCGCGCGCGCGCTCGAAAAGCAGGGCGTCGACATCATCTCCACCGGCGGGACATCCGAGCTTTTGCGGAAGGAAGGCGTGCCCGTGCGCGACATTTCCTCGTTTACCGATTTCCCGGAAGTGCTCGAGGGCCGGGTGAAAACTTTGCACCCGCGTGTCCACGGCGGCTTACTCTACAAACGCGGCAACGCCTTGCACGAGCAGCAGGCGAAGGAGAACGGTTTTCTCCCGATCGATCTGGTGGTGGTGAATCTTTATCCCTTCGAGGCCACGATCGCGAAACCGGATGTGACGCTCGCGGAAGCGATCGAGCAAATTGATATCGGCGGGCCGTCGATGATCCGGAGCGCGGCGAAAAATTATGAATCGGTCACGGTGGTGGTCGATCCAGAAGATTACGAGGCGGTCCTCGATGCGATGCGCGATCACGACGGCGGCACCAGCCTGAAACTGCGCGAGCGCCTGGCGATCAAAGCTTTCATCAAGACGTCCGAATACGATCGCACCATCGGCAATTTCCTGAACAAAGAGCAAACCACCGACGCTTCTTTTTCGCTTTCGCTACCGCTCGTTAGCCGATTGCGTTACGGCGAAAATCCGCACCAAAGCGCGGCGCTCTACGGCGACTTCGACCAGTGTTTCGAGAAGCTCCACGGCAAGGAGCTTTCCTTTAACAACATTCTCGATATCAGCGCGGCGACCAACCTGATCGCGGAGTTCAGCGAACCGACGGTGGCGATTTTAAAACACACCAATCCCTGCGGCGTGGGCACGGATGAAGACCTGCGCGCGGCCTGGGAAAAAGCTTTCGCGACCGACAAGCAGGCGCCGTTCGGCGGCGTGATCATTTGCAATCGCCCGATTGATGAAGCGCTGGCGAAAGCGATCAGCGAAATTTTTAGCGAAGTAATTATCGCGCCGGAGTTCGACGCGGAAGCGCGCACTGTCTTTCAAAAAAAGAAAAACCTGCGACTGATCCGAGCGTTGCCCGCGAAAGATTTGGCGGCGCCTCCGCCCGACATTCGTTCGGTCCGCGGGGGAATCCTGGTGCAAGACCCAGACACCGGCGAGCTGATCGATCTGGCGACGAAAGTGGTCACCCAGCGCCCGCCGACGACCGCGGAAATGGCGGCCATGATTTTCGGTTGGCGGGTGGTCAAGCATGTGAAATCGAACGCGATTGTCTACGCCGGTTCCGATCGCACGCTCGGCATTGGCGTCGGACAAATGTCGCGGGTGGACGCGTCGCGGATCGCGGTTTGGAAAGCGGTCGAAGCGGGTCTTTCGCTCTTCAGCAGCGCGGTCGCGAGCGATGCTTTTTTTCCTTTTGCCGATGGCTTGGTTGCCGCGGCCGAAGCCGGCGCCACGGCCTCGATTCAACCGGGCGGCTCCGTGCGCGATGCAGAAGTGATCGCCGCGGCGAACGAGCGCAAGATGACGATGATCTTCACCGGGGTCCGGCATTTCCGTCACTAGAAGCGCTCGTTAGGCAGGAATCGCCTAACGAGTGCAAACCGTCAACTCGCGGCTCGGCGGCGCGAGAGCACCGCGGCCTGCACGATGATTCCGAGAATGGTCAGTCCGGCGAGCAGAAGGGTGGCCCCGGTTTGCGGGAGCGTGATTGCCCCGAGGAGCAAATGTGCACCGATGAGCGACGAGATCACGATCAGGGCCCAATCAAAAAGCGCGAGGAGAAGAAGTGCACCGATCACGCCGCCGATAAGAAAGGTCAGCCAGTAGTAACTGGCGTGATCGACGAAAAAGGTTGCGGCCAGACCGACCGCCAGCCGGCCGCCGGCGGCAAAACCGACGATCCCGACCGCCACTTTTTGCAGGAGCAAGGCGAGGAGCGCGCCGACGAATCCGAGCACGAGTGCGATGCTCAATTGCAGCAGCGGCGTGGGTTGCTGGATCAAATGCGGCGCCAGTTCCACGCCCGCGGCGAAACCGACCGCGGCCACGCAAACCCAGAATAATTTGCGCCCGAAAAAGAGCACGACCACGCCGAGGAGCGCGCTGACGATCGGGAGCGAAGCATTCATTCCGCCTAACGAATCGTCGAGTGCTATTTTGCCGCGCCTTTCATCATCTGGTCGCGGCGCGCTTTGAATTCATTGCCCGGTTTCCATTCCGGAAATTTATCGCCGTTGGCGACTTCGTAGCCGACTTCGAACATCAACTGCACGTCCTGCGCGGCGCCGGAAAGATCCCAGCCGGGATCAACTTCGTCCGACGGCTGATGGTAATGCTTGGAAACATATTCCTCGATTTTTTCGGTCCCGAATCCCGCCGGCTTATCGGGAAAATCCTTTCCGCGACCGGTGTAGAGCGAGGGCAAACCAACTTTGGAGAATTCAAAATTATCCGCGCGATAAACGCTTCCGCGTTCTGGTTTGCTGTTCGGGGTCATCACCCGGCCTTGCGCTTTCGCGGCTTCGCCGAGCATGTCATCGAGGTCCGAATAACCGTCGCTGATGTCCTCGATATCGCGCGTTTTTCCCCAGACGCTCGTGCCATCGATGTTGATATCGGCGAGCGTTTTCGAGATCGGATAGAGCGGATGCTCCGCATAATATTTCGCGCCCAACAGGCCCGCTTCCTCCGCGGTCGTCGACATGAATAAGGCGGAGCGTTTGGTTGGTTTCGGCAACTTCATGTGCGCATCGGCGAGCTCCAAAACCGCGGCCACGCCGGAGGCGTTATCGAGCGCGCCGTTGAAAATCTGGTCGCCCTCGAGCTCGGGATGTTTCCCGAGATGATCCCAGTGCGCGGAATAAATAATCCATTCGTCTTTTAGCTTCGGATCGCTCCCTTCGATTTTGCCGACCACGTTGTGCGACTTAAGCGAACGCACGGTTTGCTTGAGCTCGAAGTTCGCCTTGGCCCCGATCAGCACCGGCCGAAAATCTTTGCTCAGCGCCGCTTTCTTGAGCGCATCAAAATCCTGGCCGCTGGCCGCGAGTAATTTCTTCGCGGTCTCGAGATTGATCCACGAACGCACCGCCACCTGGTCCATGTTTTTGTTCGGCGCATCGAGCTCGAAGTTCTCTTTCGACCAACTGGTTTGGACGACGGAAAACGGATACGCCGCCGGCTCCGTTTCGTGGATGATGACCGCGGCGGCGGCGCCTTTCTCGGCGGCGATCTCGTACTTGTAAGTCCAGCGTCCGTAATAAGTCATCGCGCGGCCCTTAAACATTTTCGGATCGAGCTGGGTGGGATCGTTCGGATCGGGAACCGCCGGATCGTTGATCAGCATCAGGATGGTTTTGCCTTTCACATCCACGCCTTTGTAATCGTCCCAGCCGTACTCGGGCGCGACCACTCCGTAACCGACGAAGACGATCTCGGAATCCTTCACCTTGATCTCGTTCTGCAAACGCGCGGAGGAGGCGACGTAGTCCTCCGGAAATTTTAGCGCCATCGTTTCCCCTTTGACCACAAACGACGCGGTCGGCTCGGTTTTGATTCCAGCGAGTGGAACTTCCTGCACGTAGGTCCCGTTCGGATTGCCCGGCTGCAAGCCGAGGGCCTTGAATTGGTCGCTGATATATTTCACCGACAGCTCCTCGCCCTTCGAGCCGGGCGCGCGTCCTTCGTATTCGTCCGATGCGAGCACTTTGATGTGCTTGAGCAAATCGGCCGCGTTGATCGAAGCGAGCGCGGCCTTCGGCGGCATCGCGGGTTCATCGGCGGCGAAGGTGATTGCGGCGAGAGAGAGCACGGTGCAGATGCTGAGGATTTTTTTCATAGAATTGCCGAGCCGCGGAGAGAGCCGCAGTTACAGGAAAGAATCGCGCTTCGAGGCGGATGCGATTGTAAGGATTGGAACGATCCCGGCCGCGAATCGCTGGCCTAACGAGTGCTAGAACGAGGAGACTGGGGCGGAGGAGGGGAGTTTTCAGGGCAAGGTTGCTGTGCGAGAGAAGATTGTGTAGAGACGCCCGAGGATTCAGGCGTTCCTGCCGGGCTCCTCCGTCATGCGTGATTACGGCGAAAAATTTCTGGTCGCGTTCATCCCGATCTTTGTCGCGATCGACGCCATCGGCTTGATCGCGCTCTTCATGGGGCTGGCGCCGAACGCTTCCCGCGAGGTGCGCCAACACCAGGGCCGGCTCGGGATTGTCACCGGCTTCGGAGTTTCGATCGGGTTCATTTTTCTCGGCAAATTTATCTTCCAGGCGCTCGGGATCTCCGTCTCGGATTTCCAAGTCGCAGGTGGTTTAATTTTGCTGGGACTTGCGGGACGCGAGTTGATCGGTGGCGAAGAACGAACTCGCAGCCCTAACGAGGAGTTCGGCATCGTCCCGCTGGGGATGCCGTTGATCGCCGGTCCGGCGTTGCTCACGGCGCTGCTGATTTTGATCGATACTGTCGGGGTTGGTTTAACGGTCATCTCCCTTGTCCTCAACCTCGCGCTGGTGCAGCTCGGTTTTTGTTACGCGCGCCGGGTGGAAGCGCTCATGGGCAAGCAAGGCTTGAACGGCGTCTCGAAATTAATCGCCCTCCTGCTGGCCGCGATCGCCGTGAGCCTGATTCGCCGCGGCTGGCAAGCAGGGTAATTTTCGCGAGAGCGTCCAGCCTAACGAATCAAAACGCGCCCGTCTGAAGCATGACCAGGGTGCAATCCTCGACGACTTCGATCCCGGCCTCCTCCGCCTTCTGCGCGAGCTCGTGATTTTCCGCGCCCGGATTCATGATAATCCGGCGCGGTTTCGCGGCGATGATCTCGTCGATCAACGAATCCGAGCGCTGCTTCCCGAGATACATCGTGACGGTGTCGAGCGGCTGCGGCGCTTTCGCCAGGCTCGGGTAACAAGTCTCGCCGAGGATTTCTTCAAACGCCGGATTCACCGGAATCGCCCGGTGTCCGTATTGCCGAAGCATTTCCATCGCGCGATACGCGTAACGATCCGGCTTCGGCGAAGCGCCGAGGATCGCGACCGTTTCTTTTTTGTTTTCCGTCATCCGGCGTTTCCCATTTTCTTCCGCAGTTATCATTCGCACCGCGAAGATTCGCTGCGCGCACCTCGCTCGATTGACACGCGAGTGCGTCCCTTTATAATCCTGTCCCCGCGCCGCTCGCCGCATCGCGCCGCGGTCAACTCGGAGCCGATTCTCATGCCTTCCACCCAAATCATTCTTACCGAAAACATCCCCGGCCTCGGTGCCGAAGCGGATGTGGTCAAGGTCCGTCGCGGGTTCGCGCGCAATTTTCTTTTGCCCCAGGGCAAAGCCTACGAGGTGACCAAATCGAGCATGCGCAAGCTCGATATGTTGAAGGGGAAACGCGCGGAACGCGAAGCCAAGGAGCTGAATGAAGCCGAAGAGATCGCGCGCCGCATCGGCAAATCGAAGATGGTCTTCACCCTCGAGACCGGCGAATCCGGCAAAGCCTTCGGTTCGGTGACGGCCAACGATATCGCCACGCGTTTGAAAAATGAAATCGGCGCGGACCTGGATCGTCATCGCATCGTCCTCGAGCACCCGATCAAGAACACCGGCGAACACGAAATTTCCATCAAGCTGCATGCGGACGTGACCGCGACGCTCAAGTTCAACGTCAAATCTGCCAGCGAACCGAAACCCGAAACCGAAGAAGCGCCCGAGCCCGGCAGCCGGACTCGTTCTCCTCGAACCCGCGACAGAAAATAAATGCCGAGAGATTCTCAAGGTGCCGGCGCGGCCGGTCCTGAGAAGCCTCGCAAGCAACCGGCAAACGGATCTGCTCGAGGCTCGGCAGTCAGAAATGGTGGCCCTGACGGAGGCGGGTCATCCACATTCCCTGCACAGGATATTCACAGAACCCTGCCGCACTCGGTCGAGGCGGAGCAGGGCGTCCTTGGCTCCATGCTCATCTCGCCGCGCGAAACCATCGCGGAATGCGTCGAGAAAATTAACGAGGCCTACTTTTACGTTCCCGCGCACCAGACGATTTACACCTATCTGGTCGAGCTTTGGAACACCGCGCAAGGCATTGACCTGATCACTTTCACGCAGGTTTTGCGTGATCGGAATGTGCTCGATGCGGTCGGTGGCGCGTCGTTCGTGACCAGCCTATTCACCTTCGTGCCGACGGCGGCGAACGTGACTTACTACCTCGAGATCGTCCGCGAGAAATACATTCTCCGGCAAATCATCGCGGCCGCGACCGAGAGCGTGCGCCGCGCCTACGAAGAGCAGGATGAGGTGAACAATCTGCTTGATGAAGTGGAGCAAAAGATTTTTGCGGTCGGCGAAGATCGTTTCAAAGGCCAGATGCCCGGGATGAAAGAGCAGGTCATGGGCGCTCTCGAATCGATTGAAAAACTCTGGGAGCGCCGCGGCGGGATCACTGGTATTTCCACCGGGTTCGTCGAGCTCGATCGGATGACCAACGGACTGCACGGAGCGGAGATGATCGTGATCGCCGCGCGCCCGAGCATGGGTAAAACGGCGCTGGCGATGAACATCGCCGAGCACGTGGCGATCAACGGCAAGCTGCCGGTAGCGGTCTTCAGTTTGGAGATGAGCAGCCAGCAGCTCGTGCAGCGTCTGCTTTGCTCACGCGCGCGCGTGAATTTGCAAAAAGTGCGCGAGGGATTTCTGGCGGAGCGCGATTTCCCAAGTCTGACCGCTGCGGCCTCGAAGCTGGCGGAAGCGGAAATCTTCATCGATGACAGCGCGGGCCTGAGCATTCTGGAATTGCGCGCCAAAGCGCGGCGCCTGAAAGCGCAGAAAAATATTCAGCTTATCGTGGTCGATTATCTGCAGCTTTTGAAATCAACTACCCGGCGCGCGCAAGATAATCGGCAGCTCGAAATTTCTGAAATCTCCGCAGGGCTGAAAGGCCTGGCGAAAGAATTAAAGATTCCGGTGATCGTGCTCGCGCAGTTGAACCGCCAACCGGAAGCGCGTTCCGGTGGCAAACCGCGCCTGAGCGATCTGCGCGAATCCGGTTCGATCGAACAGGATGCCGACCTCGTCGGACTACTCGTTAGGCCGGAAATTTACGAAGAGGACGAAGAAGCGCGCGCGGAAAAAGCCGGCGAAGCGGAATTGATCATCGCCAAGCAGCGCAACGGCCCGGTCGGGGAAATCCCGCTGACGTTCCTGAAGGAATTCACCCGCTTCGAAGACCGCGCGCGCAACGTCAGCGAGCCACACTAGCCGGCGCGCGCGGACGTTTTCAGAAAAGTGAAAACGCCGTAGCGCATCGCGCCGGTGCGGTAGGCAACCCAGATGCGGAGGATGGTGAGCGCGAAAACGCGGTTGCTCTGGTGCGGATCGAAGAGGAAGCGCAGATAGCGCGGCTGGGTGGCGAACTTGACCAGAAGTCGCCGGACGATCGCCGGCCAGGTGGGTGCCACCTGGCGGCTGACATCCTCGAAGCGTTGCAGCTTGAAGCCGACGCTCTCGCCTAACGAGCGGTAATCGCTCGCGCTGCCGAGGTGGGGCATCCGTCCTTCGCGACAAATCGGTTCGAGTAACCAACGGCGCGCGCGCGGACTGGGATTTTCCGCCGAGAGCCAGGCACAGACGACGAGGCGGCCGCCCGGCCGGAGGACACGAGAGGCTTGCACAAAAAATGCGCGCAAGTCCGGCATGTGTTCGGAACTTTCGATCGCAACCGCGGCGTCGAAGGTGTCGTTAGGCAATTGATTCGCCAACCAATCGCCGAGGAGAAATTCCGGATTCGTTTCTCCGTCCTGCAATTGTTTCGCGACTTCAAATTGCCTCGGAGAAATCGTAATCGCGATCACTTCGGCACCCCGTTCTGCGAACTCCCGTGCAGTTGCGCCATACCCGCAGCCGATGTCGCAAATTTTTAATCCGGCCGTCGGATCGGCGCCGATCCCAGCTTCCCGCGCCACGAGATCGACCAATTGCAGGACGGCTTGCTCGCGGCTTTCGTCGCCGCTGCGCCAGAGCCCGTGATGGACGTGATCCCCCCAAACGTCGCGATAGAAATGATCGAGCTTGTCGTAATGCGAGGCGACCGCTTCCCGCGGGATCGTTTTTCGCGAGTAGATCACTCCGCGAGCGAACGCGCGGCTGCGATCACGTGCTGTGCGTCGATCCCGAGTTCCTTCATCACCTGGTCGCCGGGGCCGCTCAGGCCAAAACGATGGAGGCCGACCACTTTGCCGTCGAGCCCGACGTACTGATACCAAAGTCCGGTGACGCCGGCTTCGATCGCCACCCGTCGCCGACACTCGTTAGGCAAAACTTCCGCGCGGTATTCCGCCGATTCACGCGCGAAGCGCTCGAAGCAGGGCATGGAAACCACGCGCGTGCCTTCGCCCAGTTCCTTCGCGGCCGTGAGGGCGTGCTGCAATTCGCTCCCGCAGGAAAGCAGAATCAATTTCAGCTCGCCGGTCTCGCGCTTCGCGATATAACCGCCGCGGGCGACGCCGCGACGCCGCAAGTCGGCCTCGATTTCGTCCAGGAGCGGAACCGCTTGTCTCGTTAGGGCAAGAAGTGTCGGGCCATCGGTCCGTTCGGCGGCGGCGGCAAAGGCGCCCGCAGTTTCCTCGGGATCGGCCGGCCGAATCACATCCAACTGCGGAATGACGCGCAGTCCGCTGACGGTTTCGACCGGTTCGTGCGTCGGTCCGTCTTCGCCGACCGCGATCGAGTCATGCGTGAAAATGTAAATGTTCGGCAGTCGCGAGAGCGCCGCCAGGCGGATGGCGCCACGGCAATAATCTGCGAAAACCAGGAAGGTCGCGCCCGACGCGCGAAAGATTCCGTGATAGCCGACGCCGTTCATGATCGCGCACATCCCGTGTTCGCGGATGCCGTAATGGATGTTGCGCCCGAGATGATTTTCGCGGGTGAAATCGCCGCCGTCGTTGATGTAATTCAAAGTCGATCCGTGGAGATCCGCGCTGCCGCTGATCAAAAACGGCATCGCCTGCGCGAGGGGTTGGAGCACTTCGCTGCCGGCTTTGCGGGTGGCGATTTTCGTATCGACCGGGAAAGCGGGCATCTTTGCGAGGAGATCGGCCGGCACTTTTTTGTCGATCGCATCCTGCAACTGCTGCGCCTGCTCGGGATGTTTCCCCTGCCAATCCTGAAACATTTTTTCCCAGCGCTTGTATTGCCTAACAAGAGCTTTCTTGTGCTTGGCAAAATATTCCCGCACTTGCGGCGAGACGTAGTAGTGCTCCGCGGGTAACCCGAGATTCTTGCGCGCTTCATCGACGAATTTCGCGCCGGCTTCGCCGTGGGCCTTGGACGTTCCCGCGACCTCCGGGATTCCTTTTCCGATCAAAGTGTGGGCGATGATCATCTGCGGTTTTCCGTTATCGCGCTTCTTCGCTTTGTTGAAAGCGCGGAGGAACGCGGTCATGTCCTGGCCGTCGATTTTCTGGACGTCGAAGCCGTAAGCTTGAAAGCGTTTGCCGGTGTCTTCGCTTTGCGTGACCGCGGCCATGGCGTCGAGCGTGACCGCGTTGGAATCGTAAATCAGGATCAGGTTGTCCAAGCAGAAATGTCCGGCAAAGGCGCTCGCTTCCGCGGAGACGCCTTCTTGCAAGCAGCCGTCACCCGCGAGACAAACGATGTGCTGATCGAAAATCTGATGCTCGGACGTGTTGAATTTGGCGGCTGCCATCTTCGCCGCGACCGCCACGCCGACCGCATTGCCGACGCCCTGCCCAAGCGGACCAGTGGTGCATTCCACGCCCGGCGTTTCGAAGAACTCCGGATGCCCCGGCGTCTTGCTGTGCAATTGCCGGAAGCGTTTGAGCTCCTCCATCGGGAGGTCGTAGCCGCTCAAATGCAGCCAGGAATACAGCAG